>NZ_JBAUUO010000181.1:0-89205 GCF_049582745.1 Occallatibacter sp. | reverse complement strand
CCGGCACTTAGAAATCCATCCAGCGCGAGTCCTCGACCAAACCCGCCACTATCGGCGAGGGAATATCCCCATGTCCTCTGAAATCAGCCCTGTGGATTTACAGAATCGCTGTTTTGGACAAGAGTGGTGGTCCATTGGGTTAACGTATCGGTCGACGGGCATCGTCTCGAGGGCAGCTACAAGTTCACGGTGCGCTAGCAGATGATGGCACACTTCCCAACCATGCGGATTTGCGCAGCCGCGCTCTGTGACGTTGCGTATGTAGCCTTGGCGGGTGTTCTGCTCAACCGCCTCTGGTTGGGGAGAACCACCATTTGTGACCGAGGGCTCAGCCTATGCCTGCGTGTGATTTCGATCATCCTGTTGGTTGATCTTCCATTGCAGTTTCTTCTACTTTCGGCATCGATGATAGGAGACACTTCTTGGACAGATGCATGGCATGCGATACCCGACGTCGCGCATACACACTCCGGTCATGTGATAATGGCGAGTTTTTGTTTTGTTCCGTGCTTCTTGACTCTTTCTTTATTTCCCAACTCTCTCGAAAAGAGGAAAGACATTTTAATTGGCGTCGTCCTTTCCCTCGGTCTAATCATCTCCCGGGCGCTTGGCGGGCACGCTGCTTCCGACGGCGACTTCAGCCTTCGCGAAGGAATTCAGTTTCTTCATCTTTCTTCGATTTCCGCGTGGGGAGGAGGAATCCTTGTTGCCGGCTTTTTCACCCTACCCCGACTGGCATGTTTCGATGAACCGGGCAGCGTAGAGCACTTCGGAAAACGTCTTTCGCGAACCGTCACCGTCGCGGTCGCAATCGTGATTCTGAGTGGCATCTACAACTCGTGGAAAGGGCTTGGCGGTTCGCTTTCTCCGCTGCCTCACTCGGCTTGGGGACGCATGCTGCTAATCAAGCTATCTTTGGTGCTCATCGCCTTCGGTCATGGGTTACGTTCACGCCTTCTGTTGAAGGCACGTGAACCTTGGAACCGGAGTCGAACAACAAAGATAAGGCGATGGGTCCGGATTGAAGCTTTCTTCATGCTCCTCATCATTGTCAGTTCGGCATGGCTTGCAAACCTGCCACCCGCCGACATGTAAGAAATGGAGCGGAAGCAATTCGCTTAGGACTTAATCGAGTTTGTTGCGCCCCGAAGAGGCGGCTGAGCTGACGGCGCATCAGGCTTTCATCCGCAGTCCGCTAGCATGAGTGCTGGTTGGCTCACAGATATTCGGCAAGTAATGATCTCCGTTTGAAGTTCCCATGCGGCGCTACTGTCAGTTGCACCTTTTACCATGCAGCCGTAATGTCAGGGTGATTTTGGAAATACTTGTGCACAATGATGCGGTTGATGATGTGCTCGCGAAGACAGAACTTGGAGTTCTCCTCGGAATGGTTGGAGATGACATTTGTTGAGCCCTGAATTCAACAACTGAGGCCGAAATCTCCCGTGATGCAGGTCAATGGGATAAGCCTGCGAAGTGACAAAACGCTCGGGAGGTCACGGCGCAGGTGAATCGGAGGCTTGAAAGGAAACCACCCGCCATTGGTGCGCTTCGCGGACGTACACCTTAGTGAAGTGCCAGTCGTCGGAGACCTTGTTGCCATTCAATGTGCGGGTTCGTAATAAATGACCGGTGACCACAGCCGCGTCCCCATATACGCGTATGTGCAGATCCGAGGTCTCATAGCGCAGGAACTTCATGTGTCCTGATCGGGCGAACCCTAGAGACTCAGCTCGTGTCATGACCGCCATATGCGGAACAGCGACCTCCAGGTCGTTAGCCCACAGGCGGTCTAGCGCCTGCGCGTCGCCAGCGACATGAGCCTGGTTCCACACATCTTCGAGATGCGTCAACTCGCGTGCATCATTATCAGGCGGAGACTGCGAAACACTTCGTGCTGGCATAGCGAACGCCGCTATCAGGAACAATGCGACAGAGACCTCTGATCTCATTGTCGATCCTCCAGGAGTCCTACGGAAATTAACTGATTGCGTACACGATCCACAACGATCTGAGGATGGACCAAACCTATGCCAATTAGCTTGCTCGTCGATTACCCTCATAATTGGCAGATTCGATAACCTGGTATATAGTGATGATTAATTATGGCGTTGGGCGACAGAATTCGGACATCGAGTCCCGTGACTCGAATTCTGTTTGTTGCACTCTTTGCATTTTTGTTGGTCTTCGGTACCACCGTCCAGCTAATGCATTTCCACCCGGACGGTACCGGGCACGCGGATTGCGCGCTTTGCCAAAACGCCCATAACGTCATTCGGCCAACCGCAGCTCCCTGCGTACGGCCCATTTTTCTCGTTGTTCGTCGCGTCGCCCCGCCTTCGGCCCGGCTGTACCGCGAACACGTCTTCTCCTACTCACATTGGAACCGACCTCCTCCTGACCAAACTGCCGTCGCTTAGAACCGTTTCCGAATTCGCGTAGAGCAGCAGACGCGCTGCACACGCGCTTTTCCTATTTTGGAAAAGTGGGCTTGTCCTTCCCCTTTTGCCAATTCGGAAATTCTCGCAGGCGAGCAATCTCAAACAATTGGTGATTCACCAGGAGGTCAGTCCATGCGCACGTCTTCGCGCAACATTCTCTTTTGCCTATTCGCGTTCTTATATTCATCGGCGTTATTGATGCATGCCCAATCCAACTCAGGTTCCCTCGCAGGCGTCGTTACCGACCCATCGGGAGCGGTGATTCCAGGAGCCTCGGTTACGATTCAGAATCCGGTCAGCGGCTACAGCAGAACGACAACAAGCAACGGGACGGGCCATTTCCGATTCTCGAATGTGCCCTTCAATCCCTATCACCTCTCAGTCACAAAACAAGGGTTCGGTGCCTTCGCTCAAGACGTGAACGTCGACTCGATTCTTCCTGTGACTTCCAATATTCAGTTGAAAGTCGGTACTGCCGTTAACACCGTTACGGTCGAAGGAGGCGCCGACCTGATCGAAAACGATCCGACCGACCACACCGACGTAGACAGGGGATTATTCGACAAGTTACCTCTTGAGAGCGCCTCATCCTCGCTCAGTTCGCTGGTAACGCTCGCCTCTCCTGGAGTCGCAGCCGACTCGAACGGGCTGTTCCACGGGTTGGGAGATCACGCGTCCAATTCCTTCTCAGTTGACGGCCAACCCATCAGCGATCAACAGAGCAAAGTCTTTTCCAACCAACTGCCCTCGAACGCCGTCCAGTCTTTGGAGGTAATCGACGGCGCCCCGCCGGCGGAGTACGGGGACAAGACCAGCCTGGTGATTAACGTGACCACCCGGTCTGGCATGGGCCTGACGAAACCTGTTGGCAACATCACCACTTCCTATGGCTCATTCGGAACGGCGACGGGATCAGTTGATCTCGGCTACGGTGGAAAGAATTGGGGCAACTTCTTCGAGATCGATGGATTGAACTCTGGCCGGTTCCTCGATCCACCCGAATTTGCCGTGTTTCATGACAAGGGAAACGAGCAGAACGTATTCGACCGTGTGGATTACCAGATTTCAGCGGCCGATTCGATTCATACAAACTTCAATTACTCTCGCTCCTGGTTCCAGAATCCCAACGCGTATGACAACCTCAATATCTCGAACGTGGTGAGCGGAGGGACATCTGCGAGCCCCGTTTTCGATAACGTCGGAGACACGGATCAGCGGTCGAAGATCGGTACCTACAACATCGCTCCGACCTACACACGAATCTTGAACAAAGATGCAGTTCTAAATGTCGGCGCCTTCGTGCGTCGGGACGGGTACAACTACTATCCGAGTAACAAACCGCTGGCAGACCTCGGGCCCATCCAGGGCCAATCGATCTCACAAGAGCGTTCACTCTTGAACACTGGAGTTCACGCTGAACTGACAATCCAAAAAGGAATCAACAGCATTAAGGCAGGGACAATCTATCAACACACGTTCCTGCGGGAGCATGACAACCTGGGCGTTGTGGATGCGACGTTCAATTCCCCATGCGTCGATGCAGACGGAAACCCTCAACCCGGATTCACCGATCCTTCGCAGTGTGCTGCAGCCGGATTTGTGTCGAACGACCCTTCTGTCGATGGCACCTTTGATCCCACACTTCTGCCATACGACTTGACCCGGAACGGTTCGTTTTACCACTACTTCGGTCACACTGACGTGAAGGAACTCGCCCTCTATATCCAGGATCAGATCAAGGCCGGAAACTGGGTATTCAACGTTGGTATCCGCGGTGACCTCTATAACGGTCTGGCTATCGCGCGGCAGGCCGAGCCTCGCCTTGGAATTGCATACAACGTAAAACAGACCAACACAGTTCTGCGCGTATCCTACGCGAGAACTCTCGAAACGCCATTCAACGAAAACCTGGTGCTCTCGAGCCAGGGATGCCTCAACGATGTGCTCTCTCCATTGCTGGCTTGCACGCCAGGCGTGTCCGGCACGTTAGAGCCGGGCTATCGGAACGAATTCCATGCCGGATTGCAGCAGGCATTCGGAAAGAACTTCGTCATTAGCGGCGACTACATCTGGAAGTACACACACAATGCCTTCGACTTCAGTATCCTGGGGAACACCCCGATTTTCTTTCCGATCGACTGGCATAACTCAAAGATCCCAGGATTCACGCTCCGCGCCGATGTTCCGAATTTCCACGGCCTGTCCGCCTTCGCGGTGATGTCGTCCGTCGCTGCCCGCTTCTTCCCTCCGCAAAATGCCGGTGCAGGCGCGACGGTAGGTCAGGCTGGTCTGCCGTTCCGGATCGACCATGATGAAAACTTCAATCAGACGACTCACGTTCAATATCAGATACCTGGCCGCCTTGGCGCCTGGATCGGCTTCAACTGGCGATTCGATAGCGGACTGGTCGCCGGATCGGTTCCCTGTTACAACGTCACCGATCCCAACAGCCTCTGCAACCCAGCTAACGGCGGCCCATCAATCACCCTACCCGATGGAACACCTGGCATTGACCTCTCCGGTCTCACGCCTGATCAACAATACGAGGCAGGGTTGGCTTGCGACGGCGTGAGCGCCACACCCACTTCCGGCTTCACCAGCTGCGATGCCAGCGGCCTGACTTCGAAGCTAGTCAGTATCCCGGCCCCCGGCACCGAGGATGATGACAAGAAGCCGCCACGTATCTCACCGCGCAACCTGTTCGACGCCTCTATCGGCGATGACAATCTGTTTCACGGCGATAAACGTCGATGGAGCTTGCGTCTCACCGCAGTCAATGTTGCGAACAAAACTGCACTTTACAACTTCCTTTCGACCTTCAGCGGAACGCACTATGTGACTCCACGCGCGCTCACCGCAGAAGTGGGGTTCCACTTCTGACGAGCGGCAGTCCGTCACTCCCACACAGCCAGGCAGCTAGTTTCATCTGCTGCCCCGGTTGTGCGTCCGAAGGAGGCTGCAATGCGAAAGGTGATCACCTTCGACAAAGGCAGTAAGCGGCGGCTTAGGCAGGTTCGATGGAAGCTAATCGAGATCTTCACATTGGCGCTGCTCGCCATCTTTCTATTCGCAACGAGCTTGTTTGTCCTGATGTGGGAGCTAAAGCACGAGCATCCCCTTCAAGAGCCGACCAAGGAGCACCAGTTCAGGGATGCCGAACCCGCAGAACCTTAGCGCCCTGGTTTACTGCATTCTTCGAAGCCAATTTCTGTTCTAGCGAGACTAAGTACCCGGAATCAACAAGCCCTAATTCGGAACACCTGACGCAAGCGTCTCTCTGATGTCGCGTTCAACATCGGTCTTACTGACCACGCCATTCACGTATGCAACGACATCTCCACGTGGAGAGATGTAATAGGTTGTCGGCAGGACCTCAAGCCCTCTATAAAGAGAGCTGACGCGGCTGTCTCCAAGAAGAACGACATAGTCAATGCCCATTCTCCGAACGAAAGGCGCAATTGCCTCTATGCCTCCGTCGTCCATCGATACCCCGACGATTTGCAGTCCTCGCGGACCATACTCTTTCTGGAACTCCTCGAACCAGGGCAGCTCTCGCCTGCACGGTGCGCACCAAGTTGCCCAAAAATTGAGAACAACCGCCTTTCCACGAAAATCGGACAGGTGTACCTGATTGCCATTGAGGTCTCGCAGCTCAAACTCCGGTGCTAGATACGGGTGAGGTAGATGGTGAGTGGTCGGCCGATTCACGAAAAAGAGCAGCGATGCACATACGGCAATCATTGCGGCTCGAAGAAGAGATCTAAGCGTCATGGATTCGTGGAGAGCAAAGACCGGGTGAGATGTTAGCTCACTGTACGCGCAGTTCATTTTCGCGCATCTGAGGGAACCTCAACGCCATGGGTGAATTCTGTGCTGATTGAATTCTTTCGGAAGGTCGAGCAATCCGCCTGCCTCAACTGATCTCGCAGCCCATTCGACCAGAGTTCTGTACTGATTGAAATCGGTAATCTCAGCTAGCCACTGAGAACTTGATTCTGAATTGATTGCGACAACGTTCGGCAGGTCGCAGGGACCAAGACAACCGCTGACCGAGAGCTGGAATCTTTTCAGGAGCCCACGCTTGCGCCACTCCTCCTTCAGCCATTCCACAGGCACTTCCGGGCGGCCATTCTGCGTAGCGCCGCAACAGCAACCCTTGCAAATGATTAGTTGGCCGATCACCCGTCGCTTTGTCTCCAGCATGTCTCCTAGTCTCCCAATCTTGACATATACTCTAGGGGAGTATATTACTCCTTCAAGAGGCCAGCTTGTCCCACACCAGCAAAAACAAAGAACAGATGTTGAGACGGGTCCGCCGTATCAAAGGCCAGGTCGAGGCCATTGAAAGAGCGCTCACTGGAGAAGAGAACGAATGCGAAGAGATCTTGCAGCTCGTTGCTTCCTGTCGTGGGGCACTGAACGGACTGATGGCAGAACTGATCGAGGGCCAGGTGCGGTACCACGTCCTCGTGCCAGGCCAGAAAACGCTTCCGTCCCAGTTGGAAGCCGCTGACGACTTGATTGCGGTGGTAAAGCGCTATTTCAAATGATCCGTGCTTCCGTCCCGAGATCCTCTTAGGAGACGTACATGAGCCCCGTTGCAGAACATTCGAGTAAGTCTCCCGAGCACCAACGTTCGACCGCGCATCCGCAGGATGCAGACAACAAACCCGAAATAAACCATGATGAACACGACCACGAGCATGGCTTTGCGTGGCTGGATGTTGCCCGTGTCCTGTTCGTTGCGCTAGCTGCGGCTGCCGTGTGGTTCCACGTGTGGGAGCCATTTCATCGGGTCAGCGTCATTGGGCTCGCCGCCGCGTTGCTTGGCGGGTACCCGATTTTCAAGGAAGCCTTCGAGAACATCATTGAGCGCAGGATGACGATGGAGCTCTCGATGACCATTGCGCTCGTTGCAGCTCTGACGATCGGTGAGTTCTTCACCGCTTTAGTCATCACGGCGTTCGTCCTTGCTGCCGAAATCCTTGAAGGCCTGACCGTTGGGCGTGGCCGGCGCGCGATTCAGGACATGCTCGACTTCCTCCCACAAACAGCAAGTGTGCTTCGAAATGGGGACTTTGTGGAAGTCGAAACTCAGTCCATCGCTCCAGGCGAAGTCGTGCTGATTCGCCCGGGGAGCCGGATTCCTGTTGACGGCGAGGTCCTGAGCGGTCATTCATTTGTGGAGCAAGCGGCCATCACCGGCGAGCCGATGCCGAGCGAGAAATCATCCGGCAGTGAAGTTTACGCGGGCACAATGAATCAAGCCGGCACGTTGCAAGTCCGGGCCGCCCGCTTGGGCAAAGAGACCACTTTCGGCAAGATCATCGAAGCCGTGGAGCGTGCGGAACACTCTCGTGCCCCGATCCAGAAGATGGCCGACCGGCTCGCAGGATACCTGGTCTACTTCGCGCTTGGCGCCGCCGTACTTACATTCCTCATCACGCACAATATCCGCTCAACTATTTCCGTGGTTATCGTGGCTGGCGCGTGCGGGATCGCCGCCGGTACGCCTCTCGCGATTCTTGGCGCCATCGGACGAGCCGCGCGGACGGGAGCCGTCATCAAAGGCGGAATCTACCTGGAAGCCTTGGGCCAACTCAATACTGTCTTCTTCGACAAGACAGGGACCCTCACCATGGGTACGCCGACGGTCGCCGAGGTCGAGCCAGCGCCTGGAACCGGTGCCGAGACTCTTCTAGCTGCGGCTGCCAGCGCCGAACGGGGTTCTGAACACCCTCTGGGGAAAGCGATCGTGCGCTATGCCAATGAACACGGAGTCATTACCGAAGAGCCCGTCGGCTTCCGATACGAGATCGGACGCGGCATCTCAGCTTTTGTTGGCGGCGAGCACGTGGCAGCAGGTAATCGCAATTTCCTCGAATCCCTGGGTGTCGAAGTGCCTCTCGATCGAAAGGCGAACGCAACCAAGGTGCATGTATCGCGCGCCGGGCAATATGCAGGCCTAATCTCCATCGACGACAAAATCAGAGCTGGTTCTGCAGCCGCGGTACACGCTCTCGAAGGCATGAAGATTCGCGTCGTGTTGCTGACCGGCGATACGAGTGCGGCAGCAGAGGCCGTAGCAAACGAACTCGGCATTTTTCACGTTCACTCTGACTTGCTTCCGGAACAGAAGACAGCCGAAATCGCCGCGAAGACGCGGAGCGGGGAGGTAGTGGCAATGCTGGGGGACGGGATCAATGATGCTCCAGCCCTGAGCGCAGCGACGGTCGGAGTCGCCATGGGTGCAGGAACCGATGTCGCGCGCGAGAGTGCCGACGTAGTTCTCATCGGCAATGACCTGATGAAATTTGTGGAAACCGTCCGGATCGCCCGTAACTGTCGACGAATTATCCTGGAGAACTTCTATGGGACGTTGATCGTCGACACGATTGGCATAGGTCTCGCCGCCGCCGGCTACCTCAACCCGCTGCTCGCAGCCTTTATCCACGTCGCTTCGGAGTTGACCTTTATTGCCAACTCCACTCGCCTGCTTCCGCCCAGAGAGAAAGTGAGGGCGTCGGGCGCCCAGGTTGCAGTTTCTGAAGGATGACTTGAAACGTATGCGGCGTATCGCATATTCCGATCTCATCGGAGTGATTCTTGCCGTCGTGACATGGATCGTGGTCGGTCTCATTTCGATCGTCGCCTTTCGAGCAGTCTTGGCGCATCACTGAGTACGGGTCACAACACGTGCTCTCCACCCCAAAGCTGTCGCCGAATGGGGCTCGGCGGATCACGAGGACTGACGGGGACCACACGTAGCACAGGTACCGTAGACGTAGAATTCGTGTCCTGAGGCGCGAAATCCTTTGGGTAGTTTCGGCCTGCTCTGGGCAACACATCCTTCAAGGTCATACAGTTTCCCGCAGTCGTTGCATTGAAAGTGGTGATGATGCTCTTTGCCCGCCACTTCGTAGCGTGTGGCATCGCCGGGCACTTCGACCGGCTCGAGCCATCGTCCTTTAACCAGGGCCTGAATATTTCTGTATATCGTGGCGATTCCGATAGTCGGATGATATTGCTGCGCCGTTTGGAGAGCCTCTTCCGGTGACAGCGGCCGGTTGGCTCGAGCAAACGCTTCCCGAATTACCATCTTCTGTCGCGTGTTGCGCCTATCCTCTCTTTCCAAATCAGCCTCCATGATGCAGATTGATACCTCGACGCGACACGGCTTGGACCACGGGAGGTTCGCAAGAACATCCACGCGGCTTGATCATTAATGATAATGGTATATCATTAGCATTCATATGAATTCGGAGATTTTTGTAATGACTCGGTGCCGCTATCAGATCGAGGGAATCATAGAATGAACCCCCTGGTTCTAACGTCAATGGCGGCCGTCTCCACTTCGGTCGGTGGTTATTGCGCAGTCTTGCTTCACCGTAGGGTCCAGCTCCTTATGGCGTTCGGGGCGGGAGTGCTTGTCGGGGCCGCCTTTCTCGACCTGCTTCCATCTGCTCTTTCTGCGGCGGCAAATACGGGTGGGCCAAAGATGCTCGTATTTCTCATTGCGGCGCTAGGAGGGCTCCTGATCTTCTCCGTGGGAGAGACAGCTTCGCACTTTTCGACGACTCGTCGCGCCAGCCGCACAGCAGGAAGAGTGAATGCCTGTCTTCTGATCGTTCACAGTACGCTGGACGGAACAGCGATCTTCGCGGCCTCGACAATTTCGCTGCGAATGGGCCTTATCGTGGGATTGGGGATCGTCGCGCATGACATTTGCGATGGATTGAATACGGTCCTTCTCTCGACCGCGGGACAGAAACCGCGATCCTCAGATTATGCATTCCTCGCTCTCGATGCTGGAGCCCCAATCGCCGGCGGATTGATTGCTGCGCACCTCTTTACCGTTTCACCCTCGGCTGTCATGTTCTTTCTGAGTCTGGCAGCAGGCTCTTTCCTCTTCACTGCGTTCTTTGGTCTGCTGCCGGACGCCTGGAGCGCTGGCCGCAGGACGATTGTTCCATGGCTGGGCATTGCCGGATTTCTCCTCGTCTTTTGCCTGACCAGGTTTTTGGGATCATTTCAATAAGCGAGAGGTGTGCTGGCTATACCAAAACTCCCGATTCTGTCTTGCTAGGGCTTGGCCGCGAGCCCAGTTTGAGACTTCGCCGCCTCGTCGTCGTAAGTGGGGAACGGCTGTGGCGTGGAACTGGTGGGCATGGTCATTAGCGTTTCCAGATCCCTCACGACCTGAGCCCATTTCTGCGGATCCCGCTTGGTGGTGATGGGTGCCTCGGGGTTGGAATAAAACGTCTCGATATCCTCCTTAATCCCCAGTGGGATGGGCACCTTGGGCTGGCTTGCCAGAGCGTGCAACAGGTTGGCGTAGGTCTTGTCGGTGAGCCGATAGTCGCCCGGCTGCACCACGTATCCCGTATCCAGATCGCGATTCATCAACGGGTGATTGGGATCGAGTGGATCGACCGGCACATCGGGATACGCGCGCCTGCTCAATATCGTCTTCCTGCGTGCAGCCGGGGGCGTAAACCTCCTCAACACTTGGCGCAGTTCATAGACTGACACTGCAACGCTGTGTACATATTCGCCTTCGGTTTTTACGGTAGGTCCTCTGACGGCGACCTCCCGCAGCGGCCCCACCTTCGGCACGGTGAACAAGAATCCTGCCAGTAACCAGGTCCCGATCCCCGCGTGGCGGCGATATGCATCCCAGTGGTTGAAAGCCGCCATCTCTGAGATCTCGCGATGGAGTTCGATGGCTTCCGGCGTGGTAACATCCGGTGGTTCGTGATGGCGATGCAACAGCGTGACCGCGTATGCGATGCGCGGAATGAAAGCGCGCACTGCAAAGCGGTAGCCTCCCTCGTTCACGCGCTCACGGCGTGTACCTTCGAATCGCTCCGAAAGCCCGTAGGTCTGGTAAAACGCATGCGAAAGCTGCTGCATGGAAACACGCAATCCGATATGCCGCAGATAGTGCAGAGGCGCCATGCGATGATGTGCCACCTCGTCAATGTCGAACGAGAATTCGGCCGCCACATACCGGTGCTCATCCTCTTCGAAAGTCACTACGCGACCGTACTTGCGGCGAAGCTTGTGATATTCATCGGGGACCGCGAGATTCACGGCGAGCGAATGCCCGTAGGTATCGCCGATGTAATGCGAAAGAGCACCAACCGCGAAGGCAAGTTCGTTGGCGTTGTGGGCGTCACGAAAGAGGTTCACCACAAAATCGCCGGTGCGGACATAGTGCATAAGATTTGAGAACGACCTTTGGCCGAGTGGATAGTAGCCGAGGTCCTGGATTACGCAGCCACCATAGGCGTAGGCGCGCGCTTCCTCAAGCTGTTGTTGAGTGAGATTCGGATACCGGCTGAGCAGCAGCGGGACGATGGAGTCGTCCCAAGTCAGGTCGATGAGCTGCTCGTGGGTGAGAAGAGAGTAGGCAGCGGAAGGTGCGGGGAAGATCAGGAGCAGAATGCACAAAACCATACCCACTGACGCCGAGCGGGGACTTGCCATGAAAACTAAGATGCAGAGTTCGGAATCCAGGTTACGACTTCTCACCGGCTTGCTCCAGCAACGCATTTTATGGGTTGCGTGCTGTCACCGACTTCTTTGTTAGTGGTCAGAACGGATTCGAACCGCCGTTGCAAGATTTCGATTGAGGCGCAAAGCCTTCGAATTGCCGGTGCGCAAAACGAAATCATCCGGAGACCGGCTTATGACCTGTACTCGCGCGCCCGGAGTGATACCGTGGGTCCGGAGCCGCTTCAATAAAGTGGCATCTCGATCCGAAACGCTGTCCACTAGAAATTCACCGTCGTGCTTGAGCTCCGTCAGTGTTTTCGAGATCTGTTTCGACATTCTCCCATCCATGGCGGGAATGCAATGGCCGTGCGGATCGAACTTCGGGTGGCCCAACTTTGCGGCGATGCGTTCCTCGAACCGCTCCGAAATAAAATGTTCAAGGCGCTCAGCTTCCTCGTGAACCTCTTCGATGGGGTAGTCCAGCACTTCGAAGAGAAAGGTTTCGAGGAGGCGATGATGACGTACCACCTCCAGAGCCCGCCGTTTGCCTGCCGCCGAGAGGAGAACTCCGCGATGTCTCTCGTACTCCACAAATGGCACTGAAGCTGCCGCCAGCTTTTGCAGCATATTGGTGACTGAGGCCGGTGCAACATTCAATCGGTCGGCCAGCGAGGTACTCGATACACGCCGCTCGTCAGGTCCGCCGAGTGCGAGGATGGCCTTCAAGTAGTTATCCACTGATTCCGTGTTGACGTTTCCCTGGCGGCTCGGCGGCATGGCCGGTGTTCTCCTTAACGATTTGACACTTCGGCTATTTTAGGCGAACCTAATACTTTAGGCACGCCTAAATATCGCGTAGCCTGGAAAATTCTTTTCCCGCTTCCCTCTGTGCGGTGGCCGCGTCCCGCGCGCTTACCCAGGGGAGTCGTTCTCTACCCCAGGAGGGTCATTGTCAATGCGAATTCGAACTGCGATGTTCCTGGCATTTCTTCTGGGATTAACAGTAGTTAACTTGAATAGTTTACGAGCGCAAAGTGGAACGAGCAGCGCGCTCACCGGGACCATCAGCGATGCCACAGGGGCCGTTGTTCCCGATGCCACGGTGAAGGCTACAGAGGTAAGCACGGGAGCGACTCGAACCGCACGGAGCAACGCCGAAGGGCGCTTCCTCTTCGCGCAGATGAATCCGGGCGCCTATCGGATTTCCGTGGTGGCCGAAGGCTTTGGGCCGGCAGAGTCGAAACCTGAGTCCGTCGCCGTGGGTCAGACTATTGCCGTGAACTTCACTCTGTCGCCCGCAGCCGCTTCGCAGACGGTCGAGGTAACAACCCAGAACGGCCTGCTGAGCCTGGAAAATCCGAATACATCGACGACGCTGGAGGCGAAGACGATCGAGAAACTGCCGAACCCCGGGCAGGATCTCACGTATATTGCACAATTCGCGCAGGGAGCGTTAATGAACACGGCAGGCTCATCAAACGATGCCAAGGCGCCGGGCGGTTATGGCAACGTGGAATTCAACGGGCTGCCTGCCACATCGAATGGCTACATCCTCGATGGCTATGATACGAACGATCCCTGGCTAGGTCTGAACATCGGTCTCTCCACGAACCTCGTCATCGGTCTCGATGCCGTCGAAGAAGCGACGGTCAATACCAACTCATTCTCGGTCGATCAAGGGCGCTACGCCGTTGCGCAGGTGAATTACTTCACGAAATCGGGCACCAACGCATTTCACGGCGACGCTTATGAAACATGGAATGGTTCGCTTTTCAACGCGGAGAACTACTTTCTACACTCGAACGATACGGCGGACAGCATTGCGAAGAAGCCCCGTTCTACCGTCAACGAATTCGGTGTGAGCGTTGGCGGACCCATTCGGAGGGACAGACTGTTCTTCTTCGGGCACTACGAGGGCATTCGTATCGCTCTTCCCCTCGTATCCCAGATCACACTGCCAACGCCGGCTTACCAGCAATATGTATTGGGTGCACTGGCAACAGGCGGAACGGACCCGGTCACCGGTGCGGTTCTTCCGGCCCAGCCTGCGGAAATCCCTTTCTACCAGAAGATGTTCTCCCTGCTGCCCGCATCGGGCGGCTCACCGGTTCCAATTGTCGGATGCCCGCTTGGAAAAAATGGCGATGGTTGCGCCAGCCAGCGCCAAGCCTCGCTGAACAACAGCGACAGCGAAAACCTGATCGTGGTGAAAATCGATCACACCATCAACGCTAACAACAGCATCTGGTATCGCTTCCAACAGGACACTGGACTCCAGGCAGCGTATACCGATCCCGTCAATCCTATTTTCAACTCGTATTCGCCTCAGCCGCAGCGCACTCTCGTCGTGGGGTATACCCATGTATTCAGTTCGACCCTGGTAAACCAGTTCAATCCTGGCGCGAGTTGGTACTCCAGCATCTTCGAGCCGAACAACTACTCTCAGGTTCGCAAGACCTTCCCCATTGTGCTGGCTTCAAGCAGCGACAGCGTTCCGTTCACGTCGATCGGCGGCAATGACAATACCTACCCGCAGGGCCGCAAGGTCACCCAATGGCAGATCAATGACAACCTGACGTGGACGCATGAGAAGCATACGTGGAAGTTTGGCGTCAACACGCGGCGTCTGGACGTAAGCAACTACGACCTCGGCGAAGGAACGGTGCCAACGGTGACCTTCAATGACCTGGCGCAGTTCACATACGGTGCCGCATACACCGCCAGCCAGAGCTTTCCGGTCTCACTGAAGGAGAGGGTTTCGTCGGGCAATCTCGAATACTACGCGATGGACACCTATAAACCCGTCACGAGGGCCACGATCACGTACGGCATGCGCGTAACCTGGAACACTAACGTCACCAGCGGGAAGAATCTATTCGCGCGCACGGCCGGGTCTTTCCTCGATGCCTTCCATGACACTGATGAACCGCTGAACCAGGTCGTATTGGGAAATGTCCACAACCTGTTTCCCGCCACGCCGCTGTTCGTCTATCAGCCCAGAGTTTCATTTGCCTATCAGTTGTCTCCGCGAGTGGTGGTTCATAGTGGATTTGGAGTCTTCAATGACATCATTCCGATGCAGATCGCCGATCTTGCCGCCATGAACGCACCCAACGATCCGACCTTCGTTGGTGGAATCGGTGGCCAGGTTGGCGGCATCGGTATCGCTCCCGGTGTTGCTGGAAGTGCGGTCGATGCCGCGGTGAATGCGAACAATTCTTTCCAGAAAATCTTTCGTGCCGGCGGCCCTCCGTGCACAGGAATTCAGTCCGGCGCCCCGACATGTCCGCTAGCAGTCAGCCTGAATACTTTCCCGAGCGGGACGCTCAAGACACCGTACTACTACCAATACAACTTAGGCGTTGAGCAACAGATCGGTTCGGGTGGGAGCCTCCGGATTGATTTTGTGGGTACACGCGGGCTCCACGAGCCTTACCAGGTGCAGCTCAATGGCTATCAGACGGTGTGCGATGGGTGTTTTGCGCCGTTCCCTTACCAGAGGCCGCTCGATCAGCGCTTTGGAAACGTCAATGAGTTTCGCACCGATGCCAACAGCAGTTATGCCGGTCTTCAGACCGCCTACACCCAGCAATGGCGGGGACTGACGCTGCGCGCCAACTACACGTTTAGTCACTGCCTCGACGAGGTATCGAACGGTGGTTTGCTGGCGTTCTCCACGCAGGGATTGATGTCGCCCTTGCCTGGAGAGCTTAGCCGGCAATATGCCAGTTGCGACTACGACGTTCGCCATAACGTCTCCGCGTATGGTTTGTACCAGGTCCCGTTTCACTCCAGCCATCCGTTCCTGCGTCAAATGTTTGAAGGATGGTCGATCTCGGAGACTGCGATCCTGCACTCCGGTCTTCCATTCAGCGTGCTCAGTCAGCCTTACATCGCCAACGGCAACGGCGTGTTTCAGGCGGACGGAGCGAGCACAGTCCAGTTCAATGCGCCCGCATATGCCAATCGGGTTCCGGGCGTACCGGTGTATCGAAAGAACTCGGTCGCCGGCGTTACCGTGGCAGGCACCAAACAATGGCTCAACCCGAATGCGTTCATCTCGGTGGTCGATCCCACAAGTGGAACATGCGCGGGAGGCGATTCACCGGCTACCTGCCAATTTGGCGACGCTGGACGTAACTCTGTCCGCGGCCCTCATTACACAAACTTCGACATCTACATCACCAAAACTTTCCCAATCAAAGAAGGAATCACATTCCGTTTCGACGCCCAAATGTTCAACGCCTTCAATCATCCCAACTTCGCGCTTCCAAGCGAGGTCGAAGCCGGTGTACCCGGTGTATCGGTTCCGGCGAGATTCGGAACGCTTGAAAGCACGATCTCGCCTCCCACGGGTCTGCTGGGCGTTGGGCTGGGGGGCGATAGCTCCCCGCGCATGATCGCGTTTCAGGGAAGGATCGAATTTTGACAATTGCGTCTCATGAGCGGGGATAAGTTGAACTACAGAACTAGCTTCGGAAAGAACATCGATGAACCGAACAGATAGAGATACGAGCACAGCCGTTCAAGCCGAATCCGCCGCATCGGTATCGGAAAGCCACGTTTCGCTCGAGAACGTGCACGGTTCTATTTCGGTTCCACATCATCTTGCGGGATTCTGGAAACAGTGGCGAGCCTTCGTCGGTCCCGCGATTTTGGTAAGTGTCGGTTACATGGATCCCGGTAACTGGGGAACTGACCTGCAAGGTGGCGCTCAATTTAAGTACGGCCTGCTATGGGTGGTCGGACTTGCCAGCCTGATGGCGATCTTCATGCAGGTGATTTCCGCCCGGCTCGGTGTAGTTACGGGGAAGGACCTCGCTCAATGCTGCCGCGACTGGTATCCCAAGTGGACGCGCTGGCCTAACTGGTTGATGAGCGAAGTCGCCATCGGCGCCTGCGACCTTGCGGAGGTGCTCGGAAGTGCCGTAGCCCTCAACCTCCTGTTTCATATTCCTCTGCTTTGGGCGGTCATCATCACGGGCCTGGACGTACTACTGCTCCTGGGCTTGCAGCGGTTTGGCATGCGTACCATCGAGGCCATTGTGTTGCTGCTGGTGGCTACGATTGGCTTGTGCTACTACATCGAGATTTTCGTCCTGCCCCAGACCCAGCCCAGTTTTCTGGAAATGGGCCAAGCGCTGATTTCGCCTCATTTTCATCAATCCGGGATCCTATACCTCGCCATCGGCATTATTGGCGCAACCGTGATGCCTCACAACCTGTACTTGCATTCGGCGCTGGTGCAGAGCCGAATGCTGCAGAAGGACGAACCATCCGTCCGGAGCGCTCTTCGCTTCAATACCATTGATTCCGTAGTAGCTCTGACCGTCGCCTTCTTCGTGAACGCGGCGATACTGGTGCTCGCAGCCACGGTCTTCTTCGGGAAGCAAAGCGTGACTACGTCAGGCGGACTGGTGGTCCATTTCAGCCCCGACAGTGATTGGATACGGGTAGCGTATCTAACCCTCGCGCCGCTGCTGGGAACATTCGTCGCGAGCACGCTGTTTGCCGTGGCGCTGCTCGCGAGCGGGCAAAGCAGCACCATTACGGGGACACTCGCCGGCCAAGTCGTGATGGAAGGCTTCATGCATTGGCGAATCAAACCATGGGTCCGGCGCCTAATCACCCGCACGCTGGCGATCCTGCCTGCCGTTCTGATCATTGGGCTGCGAGGAGAGAGCAGCGTGACCGATCTGCTCACCCTCAGTCAAGTGGTGCTCGCGCTACAGCTCCCCTTCGCCATGTTTCCTCTGCTGCATTTCACAAGCTCGCGCCGTCGCATGGGTATCTGGAAGCTCGGCTGGTTCCTGCTGATCGCAGGTTGGGGCAGTGCTATCCTGATCACCGTTATGGACATTTACGGTCTACCTGACTCGCTGAAGTCGGCCTGGCATGTTGTCACCGGCGGATGACGATATGCAACAAAGGCCGCCAGAAACGGAACAAGGATGTACGACACGATTCTGCTGACATTGGATGGCACGCCTACAGATAGGGCGATCATCGAACACGTGAAGGAGTTGGCAAAGCTAGCACGCAGCCGCATCGTGCTGCTACACGTCGCCGATGGATGGGCAGCCAGAACCTATGGACCTGACGCGGTCAGTCCCGAAATCACCGAAGACACCGCCTATTTAGAAAGAGTTCGACTGGAGTTTCAGGCTCTAGGTATTCCTGCCGAATCCGAACTCGCTTTCGGCGAACCGGACAAGGAGATCATCAAATGGGTACGTGAGAAGTCTTGCGACCTGGTGGCTAGGAGCACTCATGGCCATCGCTTTCTCGATGACTTGTTCCGTGGCACCACAGCCACGAAAGTGCGGCATAGTGTCAGCGTGCCGGTTCTCATGCTCAGGGCGAGGTGACTCATTTAAAGATTCGCTCAGACGAGCACACAAGGACGGCAGCGATTCCGATCCACCGCCAGGCCCCAGGGCCTCTGACTCATTCCCGATTTGCGCCTTTCTTTCGGCATCTCGCCGCTCCGAAGTTCAATCGGTTCACAGGTAGATTCAGCGCATTTCAGACAGTCAAGTTTCCGCAACATAGATTGATGGGTGCTGGGCACCCTCCCGCCGCAACCCGTTCGGCATACCACCGAAGCAAGACTCCTAGATAGAGACAGATCTCAGTAAGCTTCGCGGATCACGCTGCCTGCGTAAACCATTCGAATAACGAGAGATGGCCAGACCGGCGTGAATCGGGCACTCCACGCAGGAAGTTCAAATTCGACGAAAATCTGCGATCGAACCATCGACGTGGTGGGCACAAAAATGGGCACAATTTGCTAAACGGATTTGAAGATTATTGTTATAAATTATTGATTCTATGGCTCCTCAGGTAGGACTCGAACCTACAACCCTTCGGTTAACAGCCGAATGCTCTGCCATTGAGCTACTCAAAATCGCCCGCTGAAGCTCGTTTTGAGGTACGCCGTTCGTTAACTCTTTCATAGCAAAGACGGTTGAATCGGTCAATTAAGCGCTGAAAAATGAAGGACTTTCGGCATCGCCTGCGGTCTGAATGATTGCGGTTCCCTCTCCACCTCCCATTCGCGGATTGCTATCGGTACATCCCCGATTATGACCGATTTTGAAATGGGCTGACGACAAATTTGACTACATTTTTCTGAGCCCTATTTAGACTCAGGACGACCTGGATTCTGGCCGCTTTCCATTCTGTGTATGGCTCGGGCTTGCGTTACGCCAGCTGATGACTATCTAGCGATCAGGACCGAATCGCCCAGGTCTGGCACGCAATCTTGACGACAACCTACGGGCTGGTTGGGAGGTGCCTAGTCGAATTGGAACAGCGCGGTGAGAGCGGGCGGTTTACGGCTCCGAATTGTTGAAGAAAACTCTCGGGCGATTTGCAGTCGGTTCGGCCGCATACTATGGAAACGATTGGATAATCATTTCAATCCGCCTCATCTACTGGATATTTTGGTAGGCAGTAATTTCCCGGAACTGCGACCGCGCCGCGCATGTCCACTGCCGGACGACCCATGTTTAAAGTTTATCAGGGAGCTTAGTATTTCTTTATGAATTGGAAGAAGATAGGGGTTCAGGCGCGTCGCGGTGATTGTCTTCGCCATGACACCGAGCCGCCTTAATCCCGAGTTCCCCATGTCCTTTCCCTCTCCAGAGCACAGGGCTATTCGTTCGCCGATCGAAAACTGCGCACAACCGCACGGACAATTGAGTTCCCGGTATCCTTTCTCACCGGTGGGAGGAGCTGCTCTCAGCAGCCTGCAGACCGTACCCCCGTGGTGCCCACGATGAATACTCAGTCTCTTCAGGCTGCGGAGGCGGAGCCTGACCCGGCCTCTACAATTACGCATGGTCCAGGGCAATTCTCGTCTTGCGGATGCCCGGAAGACAAGAGTCATTCCGGGTGCCCGCAATTCATTCAAAACCTGACTCTAGTTTGAGGCGATGGCCTGCGCCTTGGCGTTCATGACTGCGTCCAGGAATGAGTGTGCTGAGGCCGGCGCGGCTTGCCCGCCGTCCAGGATGTGGCGAGTGGAGACATCGTGGCCATAGGTGGCTTCCGTTGAGTCATCGTCGCGGCGAATCGCTGCGCCAGTGAGGGTGAGTCCGGCAAAAAGGCCATTCGCGCGTGAGTAGGTGAGCACTTCAGTATTGAGCTTCCAGTCAGTATCGGCGGAGGCGTGACGCCCAACCGGACCGGCCGCCGCAGATGCATCGCCGCCCAGCTCAAAGTTGCTGTTGATCAAATGCTTCATCCCGTTTTCGTTCTGGATAATCATGACCAAATCGACGCCTTCGATGCCGATCTGCAATCCCCAACTTCCGCCGGTGATGGTAAAGAATGCAGGTGCACTCCATCCGTTGGGCGTGCGGCAAGTGGCGACACCCCGGCCATTTTCGGCTCCAAAAACGAAGCCGCCCTTAAGCATGTGGGGTACAACTGCGATGCACTTTGCGTGTTCCAGGACTTCCTCGGGAATGCCTTTGTCAGGCGCAGACATGATCTCGTGCAAAACGCGTCCCGCATGGTCCAGCCGGTCATTTGTTGCTTCGCGATTGGATCCCGCCCAAGCGATGCTGGTTACGCTGAGGAGCGCCACAAACGTCATAAGCTTCTTC
The DNA here is from genome assembly GCF_049582745.1 of Occallatibacter sp. Classification (GTDB taxonomy): domain Bacteria; phylum Acidobacteriota; class Terriglobia; order Terriglobales; family Acidobacteriaceae; genus Telmatobacter. The sequence goes on along the minus strand of NZ_JBAUUO010000181.1, from coordinate 68,654 downwards.
ATCTTTTTCGTCCTTTTTCTACCCATGCGCAGCGTCAGTTTCCTTCCGCGCACTGAGGCGCACTAGGTAACTCCCACTCTAGGCAGGCGGAGTTGTGCCGTCTGAGCAGGAAAGCTCAGTGCAGAATGGAGCAAAGCACGGCAAGGGAATACGAGCGTGGTTCAAACTGCTCAGATATTGCTGATGCTGGGCGTTACTGTGAAGCACGGTATAAGTTCGATATTGGCTGAACACCCAGCGGGATATATAGGGCTCGGCCAACTCAGAACACGCCGAATGCACAGAGGTGGACTGATGAACATGGATCGAGTGAAGGGCACGATTGACGAAGTTGCGGGAAGTGTCAAACGCAGAGCAGGCGAGTTGACCGATGATGTCCAACTCCAGGTGGAAGGAATGGCTCAGCAGGTGAAGGGCAAGGTTGAGAATACCTGGGGCAAGGCGAAGGATGCGGTCAACAATGCAAACAAGGAAGACTCAGCAGAGCCTCAGCCGCACGTTTAACTGGCGGTCGCCTCTGCAGCGGGCCTCGAAGATGTTTGAACGAATTCCCCGCCTCTCTGCGCGTCAGAGCGTCATTTGGTATGACATGAAGGCACACGCATTCACATTGCTTCTTTGCTTTGCGCGCTGAACTCTGAAGGGCATCTGCCTGGCCCAACATACAACATTGAAAGGCAATGTGGAATTCGGATTTACGCCGGCTCGTTAACATTGCCATACAGTGCGAGCTTCGCAGCTGCATCAACCTTTCGCAGGCTTCGAATCTTCCATAGTCCGAAACCGACCCCAGCCACCATCAGCCCCACAAACACGCACAGCAGCGGCGCGGACCATTTCTGAAGACTGCCCGACCAGATCCGTACCAGGCGACGTCCATACTCCACTGCAAGCCATGCAACCAGGGAGTATCGCAGCGCGCGAGCTGCGCTGAAGACGGTCAGAAAGCGCCGACGCGAGACGTCCAGCGCGCCCGACGCCAGCACAAATGGCAAAAGAGGAATCGGCGGTGGGAGCATGGCAGGGACAAGGACGGAGAGGACAGGGTGACGCTCGACCCAGCTGACGACACGCCGAAGGAGGCCTGCCGGGACATAATGCCGCATTGCTGCCTGGCCGCCGCTACGGCCAATTTGCCACGTTGTATAGCCGCCGACTATGCTACCCGCAATCGCACACAGCGTCAGCAGCCACGGATCTCCGCCGTGCGCCACAAGCCACAAAAGCAGCAGGTCAGTGCTCCCCGGCAACGGCAGAGGTATAACCGAGGAATCAATCACCGCAACCGAGAGCAGACCTAAAACTCCCAAGTGTGTAAGCCAAAGCGGCATCACGGCAGGTTTCACCCGGAGGAGATAGGATTGAGCAATTGGAAAAATTGATATGCTCATTCGGACTACTCCTCGTTCTTGCGCCTGGATGCTTCCGTTCTTAATTGCCGGTTTAGCTATTGCGCACCTTCGTTATGCAAAGTGAACCAGTAGTATCGTCGCCAGCAAAACATGCAGCGAACCGGGCGAAGCGCGAACACGCTTAGCAGGCCATCGAACGACCTTAATTCGGCTGGCTTGAACATGAGCGAATTACAACGAGGGCACTCGCGCCGTATCCACATCAACTGCGGCACCCACGTGGGCCAGGTTCGGTTAGAGAAGTTCATGTGCAGTCCCTTCAGCGGCCAGAAACCAGATCGCGCTGTTGTGTGTTTCCTTCAGACGGGCTTGAGTTGGATTCCAGCCACGTCAGCAGCGACGATATGCTGCCGGTGGCCAGCGCCATGGACGAATCGGCGGCGCCGTAATAAAGATTGATGGTATCTCCGTCCGCCCCGATCGTCTGCCCGCACGGAAAGACGACATCGTTGACGTCACCGTTGCGCTCGTACCACGCCTCCGGCCCAAACACCCAGGAGTCCCCGCGTTGCAAGCAGATCTCTGGCTGCTCCAGGTCAAAGAGCGCCAAGCCCAGTCGGTAGATGCTTCCCGATGCTGTTTGCCGCACGCCGTGATATATGGTCAGCCACCCTTTCGCCGTTTCTATGGGCGGAGAGCATAAGCCAATCTTGTTCGCGTCCCACCATCCCCCGCGACGCGCCTCGAGGATGATCTTGTGACCGCCCCAGTGGCGAAGATCGGGTGAGTAGGAGATCCACATGTGCGCGCCGAGCGTGGTAACCGGCCTGTGAATCAGTGCCCAGCGGCCACCGATTCTCCTGGGCAGAAGTGCCGCATCTTTGTCTTCCGGCTGCATGATCACGCCATAGCGCTCAAAGCTCTTGAAGTCGTTGGTCAAAGCGAGCGACACTCCAGGGCCTCCCCGCGCAAACGACGTATAAACCACGGCATACTGCCCGAGTTCGGGGACGTAGGTGATACGCGGATCCTCAATGCCCCAGATCTCCTCGGGGAAATCGCGTGGACTCGCCGGCAGGGTTGGCTGAGGATCGATGACCCAGTTTTTTATTCCATCTGTCGAACGCGCGGCACACAGATGCGAAAGACCACGCCTATCTTCGACCCGGCAAAGCAGAAGGGTGTCGCCATCGGGTAGCCGCACTACTCCCGCGTTGAGGACGCTGTTGATTGGATATGGCCAATTGCTCTGCGTCAGGATCGGGTTACCCGAATAACGTGTAAACAGAGGCAGACCTGTATGTGTCTCAACGTGAGATTCACTGGCGTTGGGACTCTTTGCTGCAACGGTAGAGACATTCGGATTCAAGAAGAGGAGCTCATTTCAAGTTTCAGTTCTTCTGCGTTTGCTACCCTGGCCGTCTGCATTTCGAGCAGAGCCATCAGGAACGAAAGCGTGGATTCCGCCCCCTGGTTTTCGTTGATGCGATCGGGATGCAGACCATCCTTGCATCCACCTGTTATGGCATCGTAAAGCGGGACTCGCAAGTCGTTGTTGCCGAGGAACCAGCGGAAGGTGCGTTGCGCCTCCTCAAGCCAATACTCTTCCTCAGTCAATCTGTATACCTCAAGGCATGCGGCGACAGTTGCGCAGGCTTCCACCGGTTGCTGGTCAAATCGCGCCTTCTCATTTCCCTCAATAAAGAATCCGTTGGAGCCAATAGGGACAAACATCTCCTGATCATCGCGATGCTGCTCGGCGATCAGCCACTTGAGAGAATCTATACCGGCCTCGACCATCCTTTGATTATCGCTTCGCCACCCGGCCAGAATCAGCGCCTGCGATAAGCGGGCATTTGAATAGGAAAGGCTCTTCTCAAACCATCGCCAAGATGAGGAATGACTGCGCTCATATATATCGAGAAGCCGATCGGCAAGTGTATTGCGCATCCTCTGAATGGCCCTGTCCCCGGGGAACCAGTCCAGGTAGGCTTGCATTCCGAGAATACAGAATGCCCAGGCACGCGGACTGGTGAAGTCGAGTGTTGCAGGGACAGCGGCCTCGAAGAGTCGGCCCGCCGCCCCTCTCAGACCTGAATCTCGTGATGTCCCGAGCACAGTTCCCAGCGACCACAAAGCACGGCCGTGACTATCGTCCGACCCAACGTCTTCAAGCCAGCGGCGGTCATAGCCGAGGAAATTCCTGAACCTGCCTGTTTTCGTATTGAATGCCAGCCATAAGAAAGCGAGGTAACGAGTGGAGTGGCTTAGATTAAACTGTTCGTCCAGATCCCCCCGTGAAGCTTCCATGAGGGTGGACACTATCAGCGCACGCGCGTTGTCGTCGGTCGTGTAGCCCTCGGCTGAGTTTGGTACGCTGAAGATCGCATGCTGCAGAATACCCGTACCGTCAGTGAGCCTCGACATGTGGTCCGAGTTCAACGCGGGAAGGAAGTCGACAGCGCCTGCCGCCGTATCGTCCTTCCGCGCTGCCTTCGGCTGCAGGGTGCGCTCGAAGCGCGCGCGCTGGAAGCTTGCCATATACTTTCGCGCTGTCTTGGGCCATATAGTCTCGCGTGAATGGAGGTATGCGCGTTTGCGCATCGCATGTCGCTCCGCGTCGTTACCCAACAATTGAAGCACCGCTTCTGCGATTGCGCCGGGGTTTTCAAATGGTACGAGAACGCCTCTCTTGTCTGCTAAGAGTTCCTTAGCATGCCAGTACGGCGTGGAAATGATTGCCTTACCCGCTCCGAGTGCGATCGCGAGAGTTCCGGAAACAATCTGCGCTTCTTGTCGGTATGGTGTAATGTAGATGTCCGCCGCACCAACATGCTCAACAAGTTCTTCCGCGCTCACAAAGCGGTTCACGAGGATCAGATTCGATGAAACGCCGAGCTGCACAGCCAAAGCTTGGAGATCTTCCCGATATCTCTCGCCGTCGCGCCGACGTATGTGTGGATGCGTGACCCCGGAGACAATGTAGACCACGTTTGGATGTTTTGCGAGAATCGCGGGCAATGCTCGAATGACGTTTTCGATTCCCTTATTCGGCGACAAAAGGCCGAAAGTCAGCAAGACCGACTTTCCCTCGGTGCCGAAGCGGTCCTTGAAGTAATTCGGGTCCATAAACTGAAAGTCAGGCACCCCGTGTGCAATGATATCGATCTTTCCACCCGAAACTGAATATACATCCCGCAGGAACTGCGCCGCCTGTTCGCTCATGACAATCAGCCGATCGGAAAGACGCGCAATCTCCTCAAGCACAGAACGCTGGTCTGGATTCGGGTCGCGCAAGACGGTGTGGAGCGTTGTCACAACGGGCATCTTCAACTTGCGCAGCAAGGCGAGCACATGGCGTCCCGCCACGCCACCGTAGATCCCATATTCATGCTGCAAACAGACCAGATCGTTGCCATTGAAATTGAGAAACTCCGCTGCCCGTTCGTACGAGGCCAGATCTTCCTGCTCCAACTCCAAGCGAACTTGCTCCGGATATTGATAGCTTGACTCCGGATCGTTGACGGGAATGGCAAACAAGCGCCCCTCCCCGTACTCGACAGTGAGAGCCGCACACAGATCGCTGGTAAAGGTCGCAATCCCGCACTGACGCGGCAAGTAGTTTCCCACAAAAGCAATGCGAGTGGGCAAAGGCAAGCTGCAAGTCCTTGGCACAACCGTCCCAAGAGGCGAAGATTGAGGAACCCTTTGCAGTTCTTCCACATGGTTCGGTGCAGCATTAGACATCATGGTCCGCCTTAGCTTGTAGAGACATCGCGCAAGCCATCTCTGCTTCACTTGCTTTCGGGCACTGCTCGGTCAAGTGCCCAGGGTAAGCATCCCGCGTGTTGCTGCGGCCTTCATAAGGCCGCAGCAAGTACGCCTGCGTTATAGGCTTCCCGTCGTCACTGCGGCTGGTGTGCCAATAGCATCGCCGGATACAACCAGCTCGACTCTCCGGTTCTCCTGGCGTCCGCTCGCATTATCGTTCGAGGCAACTGGAACGCTGTTTCCGAAGCCCTTTGCGGTGACCGAACTCGTGCCCACGCCTTGTTGAACCAAATAATCTCGAACTGCACCTGCGCGATTCTCAGAGAGCTTTTGATTCATGTCGTCGCCGCCCACATTGTCCGTGTATCCGCCAACCTCGATGTTGAGAGTCGGATAGGCGATGAGGATGCCGGCCACCTTTGCGAGTTTTTCGCGGGCGCCCGGCTTCAGTGTGTATTGCCCTGTGTCGAACAGCACATCGGACATGCTGACGATGAGACCCCGTGCGCTGTCGCGCGTCTCGAGCACCTTATTGAGCTGCGCCGAGAGCTGCGCGCGCATGGCCGCCTTGTCGCTCACGGCCGTCTGTTCGTTCTGCTGCGCCTGCTTTGCGGCCAAGCGTGCTTTGTCAGCATCGGCCTGGGCCGCTGTGATTGCCGCCGCCGATTCGGCCTGATTCGTCGCCATAGCGGCTTGCGCCCTGGCGGCGTCCAACTGCGCCTTGGCTGAATCCAATTGCGCCTGTTCCTTCAAACGAGTTGCATCCTCGGCCCGGGCCTGCGATCTTGCCTGCGCCTCGCTTGATGCCTGACTTGCGTCCGCCAGGCGAACCTCGTCGATCCTCTTCACTGCGATTTCACGGGAATCTTCCGCAGTCTGTACTGCCTGCCGCGCCGCAGCGATCAGCGGTTTCTTTTCCATGTGCCGGCTGATAGCATAATCCTCTGCGGTCTTCATCAGCTGGACTGCGTGCCCATAGCTCTCCGCTGCGTATGTTTCAGCTCCCTCTGATTTGGCGATGTGCAATGCGTTTCGCGCTTCGTAGAATTCCAGCGGCAAATTGGCGCTTAGAACCACCGGGTCGAACTTGTAGCCGGTGGGAAGATAGCCGCCGCGCTCCATCAGTTCATACTTGGCATTCACTTCCTCGCTGGTGCCCTTGGTGTCTGCACGAACCACATTCTCAAGCACGACAACATTGCTGGGCTCTCGAACGGCGAAGTAGGGCTCAGCGGTAACGATCAATGCGAACGCCTGCAGATCTGTCGTCGCCGTCAGCTTGCTCCGTCCATTGTCGCCCACCAGCACTTCTCCAAGATTCGCGGCGCGGCCTTCGGGTGAAATAGCCCACAGTACATAGGTGAGATACTCGCCGCCAAACGTTGTTGGAGTTTGCAGGCTGCCGAATTCTGCCTCTACTTCCAACGTACCGCGCTTGCTTCGCACCTTGGCTGTCCCTTCGGCAGAAGGAAGCAGAGCAGTTCCTGCAAAGCCCACCTCCGACGCGCCATTGCGATGGCCATAGTTGACTGCCTGAACCGTACGGCTAGTTACAACCACGCGATACATCGGCGCGGGACCTGGGGATTCGACAGCGATCGTTGTCTGGGCGTTGGCTTGAGAAAGCGCGCTCAGAGCGAGTGCGCCTCCAACTACGAACAGATGCATGCTTCTCATGAAATTTCCTTTGGGCAGTACTCTGAAATGTTGTGATTGGGGCCGATTGATTGGTCATGCTATCACTTGAGAGATCGCGTCCTAAGAGTGGCCGACGCGGAACTGGGAGAGATATCCGAACATTCCGAATATCTTCAGGAGCCAAAGCACCACAGCAATCACTACGACGCCGTTGAGAATTCCCTTTATCTGGCCCTGCATGGGTATGAAACGGTTGACAAGCCATAACAGCACACCAACTACGGCGAGCGTAAGCACGATGGTGACAAGTGGCATTTGATGTTCTCCAATCGAATCCATGATGATGCGCGGGACGGATAGACAGCCTGACGTCCCAACATCATGCCTATTTACGTTGAGTCAAGCCAGGCATCATTGGCATCAGCTCTTCCTGGCCAGCACCCGCGAGCACTGGATTCTCTCCGTGCCGTCGAGGACGGGCAAGTTACTGTACTAAGAGTAGGCCGCAGCCCATACGAAGACTGATCAAATCCGCTCAGGTGATTCGCGGCGGTCGAATCGCAGGTGCGATGGCCAGCGGGACAGATTCTGCGCAGGGCTATGGCTTCTTCGCAACTGGTTCCGTAGGCTTTGCGGGCGCATTCGTGTCAATCAGCTCGGCAACGGGTGCCGGCAGATCCCCAGCAAGCGGAATCGTGACGCCCGTCGGATACAGAAGAATCTGGATCATGCCCCATTCGTCACCGGGCTTCGTTCCAGTCTGCTTGCCCCTTCCCATCGTCTTGAGCTGGCGGTCGTCGAATCCGAAGTTCTCAACCAGATACTCGCGAATTACCATCGCCCTCGCCTCGGTTAGAAGCTGGTCCTTCTGCGAGTCACCTTCCAAGCCGGCAGAGACAACAACCACCGCGAAACCAAATGAATTCTGTGCCAGGTAGTCGCCCGCAGCCTTCAGCGACTTCAGATCCTTAAGCTTCGCCGAGTCGTGGCCATCGAACAACTGCATCGCCGCATAGGTGAACGTCTTCTCCGGATCGCCTTGCGGAAGACTGGCAATTCGATTGGCCTTAAGCTCGTCTGCATCTTCATAACCGCGCTTCTTGAAATACCCACTCAAAAGGAAGTTATGCTTTAGTGCTTCCATATTCTCCTGGAAGTCGGTCACCCCGGTCTGGGCCTGCTGCATTGTGGCATGCAGCGTAGCTGTGGTCTGTTCAAGATTGGCGTACAGTTGTTTGTCGTTTACCAATGCTCCCACGGTTCCCTTTCCAGAATCGATCTTTGCGCTCACCGAATTCAAGTGCGCCGTCGCCATTGTTGCATTGTCAATGGCCTGCTGGCTGCTGTCGAGAATACCGCTGGCCTTCTTGAGCATGTCGCCCATGACCAGTGGCGGAACGCTCTGGATGAACTCGCCGTCCTTCACATCGGCGTGGCCGTCGGAACCGAAAGATATCGCGACATACTGATTGCCCAACACTCCTTCTGTCTCGATCGAGGCGAGCGAATCTTGCTTGATGATCTCGTGCGTTGATTTGTTGAGTTCCATCAGGACGGTTACTTTCTCGCCCGGCCTGTGAGGCAGAGCGATGGACTCCACAATGCCACTATGGACGCCGCCCACCTGGACATCAGCACCCTCCGACAGACCGGCAACGTTGTCGAACTGCGCCTTCAACCGATAACTCGACCGAAAGAGATACTCCTTGCTCCCTATGACGAAGACTCCAGCCGCAAGAACTGCCAGTGTCACAACGATGAAAGCTCCGAGCCGTACAGCTCTAGACATATGCTCTCCTACGACTGGTTCAGAAATTCCTTCACAAACCCGATATCGCTCTGCTGCAAGTCCTCAAACTGCCCCTCAATCACAACCTTGCCGAGATCCAGCAGGGCCAGCCGATTGGCGATCGTTCTTGCGCTATGCAGATCGTGCGTCACCACAATCGAGGCCATCTGGTGCTCGCGCTGCAACTTCAGAATCAGGCTGTCGATCTCTCCCGAGCTGATTGGGTCGAGCCCTGCCGTCGGCTCATCCAGAAGCAGTATCTCGGGCTCCAGCGCCAGCGCGCGCGCCAAGCCCACGCGCTTCTGCATCCCACCGGAGATATCGGACGGCATCTTGGCTGAGTCATTTTCCATGCCTACCTCGGCAAGCAATTGCCTCACCCGCTCGCCGCGCTCCCGCTTCGATAGGTCCTTGCGATGATGTTCAAGCGGAAACGCCACGTTTTCGCCCACGGTCAGCGAGTCGTAAAGCGCCGCATGCTGAAAGAGAAATCCCATCTTGATTCTTATGGCTCCCATTTCATCAAGGCCAAGACCCGCGATGTCCCGCCCTTGAATGCGCACCGATCCGGCGTCCGGTTGTTCGAGGCCGATGATGACCCTCAACAAAACGCTCTTGCCGGTGCCGCTGCGGCCAAGCACAGCCAGCGTTTCTCCGCGATTTATGGCCAGACTTAACCCATTCAGAACTTTATGCCTGCCAAAGGTTTTCTCCAGGCGCTCAACCGCCACAACGGGCACCCTCCCGCAGTTGTCGTGATCCGCCTTCTTCATCGCAGTTTCAACGGTCGTAGCCATGCTGCCGCCTCGCTTGTTCGGTCGTTCATTATGGAAAGACGACCAGAATGAATTTCACCAGCACAACATCGGCCAGGATAAGAAAGAGCGAACCCAGCACGACCGAGTTGGTGGCCGCACGCCCCACGCCCTCGGCGCCGCCGCGCGTATTCATACCTGTGAAGCTTGCGATGAGCCCGATAATTAGCCCGTACACCATCGTCTTAAAGGTCGGCGGCAAGAATGCGTCAAAAGTGGCGCCGCTGAATCCACTCGACACGAATTGATGGAAGGAGAGCGGTTCAACCAGCCTCTGCGCGAGCCACCCTGCCATAAGGCCGCTTGCATCGGCGGCAAGGGTAAGCAGCGGGAGCATGAGGATGCACGCGAGAATGCGCGTGACTGCCAGCAGCCGGTAGGGATTGACGGCTGAGGCTTCAATTGCGTCAATCTGCTCAGAGACCTTCATCGACGCAAGTTCCGCGCCAATGCCCGCGCCCACGCGACCGCTGACAACCAGGCCAGTGATGATGGGGCCCATCACCTGGATCACGGAGTAAACAAGGGTAGCCGGAAACATTGATTTCGCGCCGAACCGGCTCAGACTATAACGCGCTTCCAGCGAGATGATCACGCCCACCGCCGCGCCCGCGAGTGTCACCAACGGGAAGGACTTTGACCCTACTTCGTCCAGTTGGCGAATCAGCTCGCGCCATTCATACGGCGGCGTAAGCGCTGCCTTCAGCACCGCCCAGGAAAACATCCCCAGGTTTCCGAACCACGCGAGGAAGCCGCCCACCAGCCGGATCATGCTGCCGGCAGCGAATAATGACGGAGTGTTGCTCCGGCCGGCTATCGGTGGAGCGAGAGTTGAAACAGAAGTGATTTCGCCGTCGCTCACTGATTCGGACCTTGAACCGGCGCCCCATGCGCATTGTTCAGATGCATCCGGGAGAGCAGTGAGTGAGGACTGCTATAAAGAAGCTCCAATGAGATGTTTCCTGCCATATATGCAAGCAGGTTGTAGTTTCCAACGCGGAATGCGTCCTTCGCGCCGAAACGGTCAGGATACCAGCCATAGACCGCCGCGAAAGAACCCGCGTATGGAGCGACTAGCGCAGGGAAAGAGAATACGCGATGGCCGTCCATGCCGCGCCGCGCAATGAATGTTGAAAGCACCGCATGGCTCAAACGCGGAAGCCCACCTCTGCATTCGCAGCGGTAATATAACGCGTCTTCCCTGAAGACCTCTGACAGTCCATAACGCGCCGAGGTGCCAATCGCCGCGATGGCAAAGTCGGAGCCAAATCTTCTGCCAAAACCCTCGGCTCCTTGGTGCCACTCGGGCGGTGCATTATTGAGTTGGTTGATGCCTGCGGCTAGTCCGGCACCAACAAACGGATAGGGCCCATAAGCATTGAATGTATAGTTCCTTACCTTTGTCTTCTCCGTCGGCCGTTCATATGCGAGTTCCGGGTTTGTGGCGGTTGCGCTCGGCAAATACGCGGACGGATCGCTCGTGCTGGAAAGCGATTGGGAGACAGCCGCGATTGGGACCATGGCAAGAGCAACTATCAGCCAGAGCGAAGGCTGCATAATTCGTGAGCGGCAAAGCTTCGTCGCGCTTCGAGATATCAAACTTTGCCGGTAACCAATCTCGCCAAAATACTTTCGATCGCGCGCGAGCCGGTCCTGCGACCGCCGCACCCACAACTCCAGTCTCTCTACAGATGATGTCAACACTTGCTCCATTGGGAATCCCTTCTCCCAAAAACTGCGGGCCGCGATTCGGGACTTTAGTCAATCCCTAAAGAGAGGATGGCAGTTCGGGAGCGCAATAGATGGTCACATTTGCTCCACATGCAGACCCGAAGGGCAGTCTGAGCACTATTGACCAGACGTCAACCTCCTGCGAAGGCGCATAATAGAAAGGTATTCGGTATAACTACGCTGGGAGCACGGGGTATTCTCCCAAAGCGCGACGCTTTTCTTTTTGAGCCGCTCGAGACCGCTTGCCGATGCTTTACCAAAGTTTGCCCGTGATCGCCTTTTCTAAAGCGATCATCGTGCGATCTTTCCTGGATTCGCCACAAGTTTCTAAGATTCCCAATTCGATGTGACTGTCTAGTCCTTCATCCAGCACACCGGCAAACCGTTTTGAACGGAACTGCATATTGAACAGTCAAATCACTAAGGGTAGTTTCGATTGCGCCGCTTTTCTCGCGAAGGCCGGCCTTGGTCGCAAGATTGTTGAACTGGAACCCAAAGAAACCTTCTTTTCCCAGGGACACCCGGCAGACACTGTCTTTTATCTCCAAAGAGGACGTGCGAGGCTGACCGTCGTCTCGCAAAACGGGAAAGAGGCTACAATCACTCTTCTGTCCGATGGCGATTTCGTTGGAGAGGAGTCGTTGGCGTCGATTCCTGGACTGCGGCTGGCAACAGCTTCAGCAGTCAACTCTTGCGTTGCGCTCAAAATCACACGGGAAGAGATGGCGCGCGTGATGCATGACGAGCCGAAGTTCGCCGATCTCTTCTTCAAATTCCTCCTGGCCCGCAGCATGCGCACTCAGGCAGACCTGGTTGATCAACTCTTTAATTCAAGCGAGAAGCGTCTGGCGCGGATTCTCCTTCTTATGGCGGAGTTTGGCAAGCCAGGAGAACGAGACACCTTCATTCCTCCAGTTTCCCAGGAAACATTGGCGGAAATGATCGGCACGACTCGCTCCCGTGTCAGCTTCTTTATGAACCGCTTCCGCAAACTTGGCTTCATTAATTACAACGGTCGCATTCAGGTTAATAAGTCATTGCTCAACGTTGTACTTCTCGATCAGTTGTCCGAGCATAACGCTCAGAAACCGCTCATTCCATTCCTTGGGCCAATCCTTAAGCCGGTGATTCCAATTATTGAAACGGTCCTGAAGCCGGTGGTCCCTATAGTCGGGGCGATTAAACGAAAGCTAGCAATTGGGGCATCGAGGAGTTAGTTCACCACTCGGCATGCACGTAGACCGGGGCATCGTTCTGCTTGAACTCGCATGCGGCACTTCCGACCGCTATTGCACATCACCGACAGATGCGCGGCAACGTGCGATTGAGATCGCCACTCTCCTTTGCTCATTCTGTCCGTCTTCAAGGTCTGATAACCGCGGCAATCAGAACGGCGAGTCCGTTCCAAGCGATTTGCACACCGATGCAAAGCAAAATAAATGCAACGACCCGTAGAATGCCGTGCGCAGTAGACGGGGGAATGATCTTGGTGATCGTTGGAGCATACGCGTAGCAGAAATAAACGAGCGCACTGAGAACCACCACAGCAAGAAAAACGCCAATATGGGCCTGAACATCCCTCGACATTTCACGATTCGAGATGTGTGCGGTGAGTGTCAGCAGCGCGACAAGCGTCCCAGGACCTGAGGTTACGGGAAAGGTGAATGGATAGAACGTTGCCTGCTCAAGGTACTCTGTCCTGGTTTCGGCACGTACCTCGCTCTCCTCCTCCTTGTTCTTAACAATCGCGCGTGCATCCCTCTCATTCAGTACCGACCATCCCATCGCTGCTATCACAATGCCACCGGAGAGTTGCACGATAGGCAAAGAAATCCCGAAAAAGTTGAGAATGGCCGCGCCCAGAAGTTCAATGATGGCCAAAAAGATGATGTTGTTGATTGCGATCTTGCGCGCCAAAGATCGATAGACGGCTGGCGGCGCCTCGCCGGCGAGCCCAAGAAACACGAGAGCCGACCCAAGCGGATTGATCAGCGGCAAAAGCACACTGAAGGCGATAAGAAACGACTTCCAAACGAGCAACCTCAGTCCCCTTACTTATGGCCTCAGTCTCTCGGCCGCAGCCAGAGTTGACCTGGAAATTATCGGCTCCTGCCAAGTCCCCCGGCCTAGACGCCGATTTCGTGCAAGGCTAGGAAAGCGTCTAGGAAGACGCGGGGATTGAAGGGGTCGTGAAGTGTGGTCGCAAAGGACATCCACTTCGATTGCTTAACGTGATCGGCAAAATTCGAAGGATGCCCGAATTGTGTCTCGCCAGCAGCGATTCTCTCCCAAAGAGCCCATGAACCGCCGTCGGTTTTCCCCAACAGGGTAGCGGCCGAGTCCATTGAACCCAGGCTCGATCCTTCGGTCATAGACCCGAGAGTCACGATGACTTTGTCGTCTTCGGTAACACGAATGCTTCTAACGACACCTTTTTCCTGGACCACGATCTTATCGACAGCAAAGCCGGCCCTGTCTTCGAGGAGAACAAGGTCCGTAACTGTTGTCTCGAGCATGAAATTCACACCGCGTTCTTCGAGCCACTTATGAAGTGGGCGGACCATCGAATCGTACTGGTTGTACACGGTGCGCATAATGCCGGTAAGCGTATTGAATCCGGAAACCATGTGGGTGAAGCGCACCAAATAGCGTTTGAACTCAACTGCGCTATGCCACGGTTGAAACGCAAAGGTAGTACACCACATGTGCAGAAGTCAGTCTCAAAGAAATCCGGCGCAAACTGGTCGGAGATCATGGTCCGTCCAAGCAACTCCTCCGGCTCCATCGCCAGACGCTCGAGGTTGAGAATATCTTTCTCGCTCAAGCCAAAACTGGGACTGTCGACCCTTTGACCGTCCCGAAACAGCCGCGACTTGGAGGCGGTCTTCATCGTCTCGTTCCAGTCAAATATCTCCTGCGTCACCGACTTCGCCCCATCGAGAGTTGGAATCGATGAAAAAAGATCGTAAGTGCACAGGTATTTGCTCTCGATCATGCGACCGCCGCGCATCACATAGCCGTCAGCCGCATTTCCGGCTGCATCAAGGCTGCCGCCAATCCGGGAAGACTCTTCCAGGATCGTGATCGTGTGCCCTTGGACATCTCCGTCGCGAATGAGAAAGACTGCAGCGGCAAGAGAAGCAATGCCCCCGCCAACAAGATAAATCCGAAGCCCTTGGAGTTTGGCATCGACCTCGATCAGAAACACTATGACTTGCCGCAGTTCTTGGTGCAGAAAGTTCTGGCAGAGAGCAATCTCCCCGACGTATTGAATAAGGTAGAGCCCAAATACCTGGGCTACCAACGAACCGAGACAGCGCTGCAGACATATCTGGCCTTGGAGACCCAAGACCATAGCCAGCCGTTGCCTGATATGCCAAAGACAGTGAAGAGCGGCGATGCGTATTCCAGTGTTCAGCAATTGGGTGACCGACTTCGCCTGCTTGGCGACCTGCCGCAAAGCGCTGTTGAAGATCCGAACGCAACTACCTATAGTGAGCCATTGGTAGAAGCGGTTAAGCACTTTCAAGCCCGACATGGGTTGAAGTCCGAAGGACGGCTGGACAAAGAAACGATTGCTCAGCTTAATATGCCGTTAAGTGCCCGTGTAATCCAATTGGAAGATTCTCTTGAACGATGGAGATGGCTTCCGGCGGACTACCCGCAGTTGCCTGTCGCGGTGAATATCCCTGGTTTTAAACTGCGCGTCTTTTCAGACGATCACACCATAGCGTTGCGGATGAATGTTGTGGTGGGGAAGGCGCTCAACCATCAGACGCCGGTCTTTGCCAAGGAAATGAAGTACATCATCTTCCGGCCGCTGGCGTTCTGGTTCTGCCCGACAGAGGTAAGGCCAAATGCCACAAAAACCACGAATGGCAGCGTACTCATTACAAATCCCCATGGTCCAAATCGTTCCCTAGTTCTCGACCGCTCTGCGAACGATAGCAACGGAGCATCCGGCTCGACGAGCTACCGACTCCGCAACGCTGCCCAGCAAGAAGTCATGAATGCTCCTTTGCCCATGCGAACCGACCGCTATCAGATCGGCGCGCCATTCGGCCGCCTGGCCGAGAATTGTGTTTGCCACGTCTCCAATCCGTACGCCAGTTTGTGCCGTGAATCCGGCTTTGCGCAGTTCGGCCGCAATCCGCTCAACCAGGACGCGTGCAGGCTGCTTTTCATCTTCCAATTCAGGTGCATAACCTTGAGCCATCTCAGGCGGAGGCACGGTGTCAACCGGTTGCAGGACATGTAAGACCAGGGCCTCTGCATTCTCATGCCGGACCCCGGTTACTACAGCGCGAAGCAGATCTTCAGCAAACCCCGAATCGTCAACTGCCACCAGGACTCTCATGACTCCTCTTCCTTGATCCGCAACAGCCTGCACAACCATGGGCCAGTACACGACATTTGCAGAATCGCTTGCGGGAACGTCTGCCGATGGGTCGCGCCTTCCGACCGAAGAAGATATTCTCCCGCGGCGTCCCAAGTATCGAACGGCCAGCACAGGAATGAAGGTCTCAATTGCTCACGCGAGATGTCTGTTATCTCCGCGTTGGAAGTCACAATGCGTTCAGAGAGCCTGTAGTCCGGCGGAGAGAAGGTCATCAAAGGCCGTTATGCTCGGGGAAGGCACCCCCGACAACTTAACCTGAGACATCGCTCAGAGTGGATTGAGGGGCTCCAAAACTTATCAGGGAATTCCGGGTAGATCAGCAGGGCGTTCATCGGCCACCTCTTTAGGAAGAAGGACGCATGGCGAGCATCGCAATCCGCACGCGGGTGCGGCGTTGGTTCTCGGCTCATCAGAAGCTGGCGCGGCTGCCCTCGGTGCTGCACACTGCTTCAATACCAGTTTGTTCCTGCGGTCGGCCAATAGCTGTGCAATAGGAACCACTTCTCCAGAATCAAGCCTTGAATCACCCCGCGACGTCGAAGGGCGAGCAAAACAGACCAGATGTTGCTGGGGGACACGGTTCATCGTGGTGAGAGGAGAGAACAATCATGCCGGACCAATTTGAGAATCCAAAAGTGACAAAGGTTGAAGACGAAACAATCTCGGACGCAGCAGCAAACAAACGGATAGAGCGTGTTGCCGAAAAGGCCGCAGAGAAGGCATCGCATACGGAACAGAATTACGATCAGAACCACGAAATCATTTCAAAATAGAAGGGCGTCGGGATCATCACTATCCGGCGTTCCTACTTGTCCGTGCGACATCCCTCGGCCCCGCCATCTCAGAAGGTCAAGTCTCACTGTACATTCGCACGACTGGAAGGCCTTCCAAGAACCGTGATGATTTGCCGTCTGGATTTTCGCGGACTGGCGTCTTATACCGGGCAGATTGGCTGGTTTGGGAGCTGTGCTTCCTTCTTTGTTGCAATGCGCCCAAGCTATCCGAGCAAGAACAGGAGCATATCGCAAATGGAATCGAAAACATATAAGCCCGCGCCCAAGGATGACAACGATTCCCTGAAAACGCTCGCCATGCCTGAGTTGATGAAAAAGCTTGGTGCATCGCCAGAGGGACTCACGCAGGCCGAGGCGACGAAGCGGCAGGCGCAGTATGGGCCTAACCAGATCGAGGAGAAGAAAACCAACGAATACCTGAAGTTTCTCTCCTACTTCTGGGGACCCATTCCGTGGATGATTGAAGCTGCCGTGATCCTCTCCGGGCTCGTTCGCCACTGGCTCGATTTCTTCGTGATTCTTCTGTTGCTGTGCTCCAACGCGCTGGTCGGATTCTGGGAAGAGCACCAGGCGGGGAATGCCATTGCCGCACTGAAAGCCCGTCTGGCAATCAAGGCCAAAGTCAAGCGGGATGGCAAGTGGCAGGATCCCAAGGCGAGCGAGGTCGTACCCGGCGACGTAATTCGTCTCCGGCTGGGCGACATCGTTCCCGCGGATGCGCGTCTGCTCGATGGCGATTCGATCGAAGTAGATCAGTCCGCGCTGACTGGCGAGTCACTTCCAGTATCCGAAAAGCCCGGCGGCGCAGTCTACTCAGGCTCCATCGTCCGCCAGGGTGAGATTGACGCTATAGTCTACGCCACCGGGGCGAACACTTACTTTGGCAAGACCGCGCAGCTTGTCGAAGAGGCTCATACAGTCAGCCACTTCCAAAAGGCTGTGATGAAGATCGGCGACTACCTGATCATTTTGGCGGTGGCGCTGGTCGCATTGATTCTCGCATTCGCGCTCTTTCGTGGAGACAAGGTCCTTACCACCCTGGAATTCTGCCTGGTGCTTTTGGTCGCCGCTATCCCCGTCGCCATGCCGACCGTACTGTCGGTGACCATGGCAGTTGGGGCGCGCCTGCTGGCGAAGAAGGAAGCGATTGTAACCCGCTTGTCAGCTATTGAAGAACTGGCTGGCGTAGATGTTCTCTGCTCGGACAAGACCGGCACACTCACGCAAAACAAGCTCACGCTGGGCGATCCCTTCTGCATTGACGGAATTGCTGCTACGAACATCGTTCTCTGGGCCGCGCTGGCCTCCCGCGCGGAGGACAAAGACACCATCGACCTGGCGGTAATTGGCGGTGTAAAGGATGACAAGGAACTAAAGAGCTGCCAGGTACTTCACTTTATGCCCTTCGATCCGGTGCACAAACGCACAGAAGCTACGGTCAAAGGGGCGGACGGGAAGCAGTTCTTTGTAGCCAAGGGAGCGCCGCAGGTCATTCTGCAGATGGCAACCAACGCGGCCGAAGTCAAGACAGCGGCGAACAAAGCCATCCTTGATTTTGCCGGCCGCGGCTTCCGCTCGCTGGGTGTAGCCAGGGCAGATGAGCAGGGCAAATGGAAGTTTGTCGGCATGTTGCCGTTGTTCGATCCGCCGCGAGCGGATGCCAAGGAAACCATTGCCAGCGCCGTCCAAATGGGCGTCAAGATCAAAATGGTGACGGGCGATCAAATTGCCATAGCCCGGGAAACATCGAAAGAACTGGGCCTGGGCGTCAACATCCTGGACGCCAATGCGCTCGGCGACACCAAGAAGAAAGAGTCTCCGCAGGTAGTTGAGGAGATCGAAAAGGCAGATGGGTTCGCGCAGGTGTTCCCCGAGCACAAGTTTCATATCGTAGACGTGTTGCAAACCTGCGGCCACATCGTCGGCATGACCGGCGATGGAGTGAACGACGCGCCTGCGCTGAAGAAGGCCGACTGCGGCATTGCCGTTTCCGGCGCGACCGACGCAGCCCGAGCGGCAGCTTCTATCGTCCTGCTCACTTCCGGTCTCGCCGTAATCATCGACGCGATCAAAGAAAGTCGCCGCATCTTCCAGCGCATGAACAGCTATGCTATCTACCGCATCGCGGAGACGCTGCGCGTGCTCTTCTTCATGACACTGGCCATCTTGGTCTTCAATTTCTATCCGGTGACGGCAGTCATGATCGTGATGATCGCACTGCTCAATGACGGGGCGATTCTGTCGATTGCTTATGACAATGTCTTGTATAGAAACAAGCCTGAAGCCTGGAATATGCGGCTGGTGCTCTCCATCTCCACGGTGCTGGGGGTTATTGGCGTTGTTTCTGCGTTTCTCTTGTTCTATCTGGGTGAACGCGTCTTCCACATGGACCGCTTGACCGTCCAGACCCTGATGTACCTCAAGCTTTCCGTGGCTGGCCATTTGACCATCTTCCTTACACGGACACGGGGACCATTCTGGTCGATACGCCCTGCGAAGATTCTGCTGATCGCAGTCGTGGGCACGCAGGCGATCGCGACACTCATTGCGGTGTACGGAGTCTTCATGGCGCCGCTCGGCTGGAAGTGGGCGGGATTGGTATGGGCCTATGCACTTGCCTGGGCACTCATCAACGATCGTGTGAAGCTTCTTGCCTATCGCATCTTCGATCCGATCAAGAAGGCGATCCCGCAGACGGCGGTCGCAGGCGACGATACTCAGCAGATCGCGACCCGGGCTTATGAGATTTATCAAGAGCGCATCCATGGCGAGAGCCAGCAGGACCAGGACTGGCTTGAAGCAGAGCGGGAAACGCACCTCGAAGAGGCGGCAAAGAAGAAGCCCGCCGCATAGACAACACCGAAGGGGTTTGATGACCATCGATCCGAAAGATTATAGAGTGCAGCCTGACAAAAAGGTCGACCTCGGCAAGTGGCCGACGGTCGTCGCCCCCTATGCGAAGTCGAAGAAGCAGTATAAGGAAATTCTGCAAGAACACATGGAGAAACTGAGCTCTTTGCAACAGCTTCACAACGCGTCTCACAAGTATGCTCTGTTGCTGATATTTCAAGGGATGGATGGGGCCGGCAAAGACGGCGCCATCCGTCACGTCATGTCTGGGGTCAATCCAGAAGGCTGCGAGGTTTTCAGTTTCAAACAGCCCAGTGCAGAAGAGCTCGATCACGATTTCCTTTGGCGCACGACATGCCGCCTCCCGGAGCGTGGCCGCATCGGCATCTTCAACCGTTCCTATTACGAGGAAGTGCTGGTCGTTCGAGTGCACCCGGAGATTCTCCGCAGTCAGGGGCTTCCCGAGGAACTGCGCGACGAGAAGGACATTTGGCAGCAGCGGTATGGCTCCATCGCGGATCTGGAGAAGCACCTTCATCGTAACGGCACGCAGATCGTCAAGATATTTCTGCATCTGTCTTACGAGGAGCAACGGAAGCGATTTCTAGCACGCATCGATGAACCAGACAAGAACTGGAAGTTCAGCACCTCCGACATTCACGAGCGGAAATACTGGAAGCACTACATGAAGGCATACGAGGATTGTTTTCAGGCGACAAGCTCGCGTCATGCGCCGTGGTACGTCGTACCCGCCGACGATAAAGAGAACGCACGGCTCATCGTCTCCCAGATCGTTCTTGATGCGCTCAAAGGACTCAAGATGGCGTATCCAAAAACCACTGAAAAGCGTCGCCTTGAATTGCACTCGATCAAAAGGTTGCTCGCGAAATAGCGATGAAGATCCAGCGCAAGCAGACCCAACAAACAGAAGTCAGCCCTCACCGCGCTGTTACGAATTGCGGAGAACTGGAAGGAACATTCAATATGGCAACCACCGAGCTCCCCATCAACGTTGACAAAGACGACTCGCCTCAACCCTTCAGCAAGAACTTCGATCAGTTTGGCAACTCTTCTGGTTTCATCTTTGACGTGAGCCTGTCGACCGCGATTGCGGCGGATGGCAAGACTGAAGAAAGAGCGCCGAAGCCCAAGGGACCGCTTTCGCCCGAAATGTTGGACAAGATGAATCGCTACTGGCGAGCGGCAAACTATCTTTGCATCGGCCAGATCTATCTCTTTGACAATCCCCTGCTTCGCTCGCCGCTCAAGGCGGAGCAGATCAAGCCGCGATTGCTCGGTCACTGGGGAACCTCGCCAGGCCAGAACTTCATCTACATTCATTTGAACCGTCTGATCAAAGAGCACGATGCGGACATCATCTACATCTCCGGTCCGGGGCACGGAGGTCCTTCCCTGAATGCCTGCTCCTATCTCGAAGGCTCCTATACCGAGGTTCATCCGGAGATCACACACGACGAGGACGGCCTGCGGCTTATGTTCCGCAAGTTCTCGACTCCGGGTGGCGTGCCCAGCCACTGCGGGCCGCACGTACCGAATTCAATGCACGAGGGCGGAGAACTTGGATATTCATTGGTCCATGCATTCGGCGCGGCCTTCGACAACCCGGACTTGATCGTCGCCTGCGTCATCGGAGACGGCGAATCCGAGACTTGTCCGCTCGAAGGAAGCTGGAAGTCGGTCAACTTCGTCAATCCGGTGCGCGACGGCGCTGTCCTACCTATCCTTCATCTCAATGGATACAAGATCTCCGGACCGACCGCCCAGGGACGCACCAGCGATGAAGACCTGAAGGCTCTGTATGTGGGCCGCGGATACAAGCCCTACTTTGTCGAGGGCGACGATCCCGAGGTCGTGCATCAACTCCTCGCGCAAACGCTTGAAGATTGCTATGCCGAAATTCGAAAGATTCAGCAGGATGCGCGCAAGAACGGATTCAAAAAGCAGCCCGTCTGGCCCATGATCATATTCCGCACGCCCAAGGGATGGACCTGTCCCAAGGAAGTCGATGGGATACCCATCGAAGGCACATTCCGAGCGCACCAGGTTCCACTCGCTTCGGTCAAAGACAATCCTGAACATCTCAAGATCCTTGAAGCATGGATGAAGAGTTACAAGGCCGAGGAGCTGTTCGACGCGAACGGCAAGTTCATCGACGAACTGGCGGCTCTCTCGCCCGCAGGCAACCGGCGCATGGGAGGCAATCCCCACGTAAATGGCGGGCGCGAGCTGATCACTCTCGCGCTGCCCGACTTCACGGATTACGCGCTTGAGATCCCCGGCCCCGGCCAGGTTCTGGCTGAGGCTCCGCGCAAACTGGGAGATTTCTTCCGCGACATCTTCAGAATGAATCTGACAAACTTCCGCATGTTCTGCCCCGATGAATCGAATTCCAATCGCCTCAACTCTATCTTTGAGGCAACGAAGCGGTGCTCGATGGCCGAAATTGTCTCGATCGATGATGAACTTGGTCCAGATGGCCGCGTCATGGAAGTGCTGAGCGAACATCTCTGCCAGGGATGGCTAGAAGGCTATCTGCTCACGGGCCGTCATGGGATGTGGTCCTCCTATGAAGCCTTCGCGCAGGTGGTCGATTCGATGACCACACAACATGCTAAATGGCTTGAGCAGTGCCGCGAGTATCCATGGCGCAGACCGCTTGCGTCTCTGAACGTTCTGCTCACAAGTCATGCATGGCGCAACGACCACAATGGCTTCAGCCACCAGGCAACCGGGTACGTGGACAATGCACTGGCGCGCAGGAGCGAAGTGATCCGCGTGTACTATCCACCGGACTCTAACTGCCTGCTCAGCGTCTTCGACCATTGCCTGCGGAGCCGCAATTACGTGAACGTCGTCACCTGCGGCAAACAGCCACAGCTTCAGTGGTTGAATATGGATGAGGCACTTGAGCACTGCTCAAAGGGCGCATCCACGTGGAAGTTCGCAACCAACGCTGAAGGCGGGGAGCCGGATGTAGTGCTCGCCTGCGCCGGAGATGTACCAACGATCGAGACCTGCGCGGCCTCGTGGCTGCTACAGAAACATGTCCCGGGCATCAAGGTTCGCGTTGTCAACGTTGTCGACTTGATGACTCTGATGTTTCCCGACAAGCATACGCATGGGATGGACGAAATGTCTTTTAATGCGCTCTTCACTGAAAAAGCGCCGGTGGTCTTCGCCTTCCACAACAATCGCTGGCTCATTCACACCCTGGTTCACGGGCGCGCCAACGAAGGCCGCTTCCATGTGCACGGTTACATGGACCGAGGTACGACTACAACACCATTCGACATGGTGGTTCTCAATGAAATGAGCCGCTTCCATCTTGCACTCGATGCATTGAAGCACATCCCGCGCCTCCGCCTCGAAGCCGAGAAAGCCATCAACTTCTTCAACCAGGAGTTACAACGCCACCACGACTATATTCGCGAAAACCTGGAAGACATGCCTGAGATCAGGAACTGGCAGTGGACAAAGGACTTCAGCGATGCCACCGCTCCGGCTCAGCTTGCCAAGGGGCATCCCGGCAAGGCGATGTTCACCGACAGTTAGGCTCTATTCGGTCGAAATCAAAGGGGGCCGCCGTCGCAAAGAGGTTGCGATATCAGTCTCCGCCTCTCGGACGCGCTTGACAGGGGGAGAAATTGAACGATCCGAAGTCACCATCCGATTGGTTCAAGGTCGATGGAGTAGATTCGCTGGTTGAGTTGGCGCTCAATCTTCACTGGTCCTGGAATCATACCGCGGACGAGTTGTGGGAAGCGCTCGACAAGGATCTTTGGGCAACCACGCAAAACCCATGGGTCATCCTGCGAACGGTCTCTCGGGAAAAAATCAAGGCTGCATTAGGCACGCCAGAGTTTCGAAATAAACTTGACAGTCTGCTTCAGCAGAATAGGGACTCTTATCGGGCCGACGCGTGGTTCCAGCATAAGCATCGAGACACGGCGCTCACAACAATCGCCTACTTCAGCATGGAGTTCATGCTCACCGAGGCTTTGCCGATCTATTCGGGCGGCCTGGGAAATGTAGCGGGCGACCAGATGAAGGCGGCGAGCGATCTGGGAGTTCCGGTTGTAGGGATCGGCTTGCTCTACGGCCAGGGATATTTCCGCCAGGACTTCGATTCGGAAGGCATGCAACAAGCGCTCTATCCAGTCAATGATCCGGGACAACTGCCCATCCGGCCGCTGCGTCAGTCGAATGGCGAGTGGTTGCGGTTACAAATTCAACTTCCCGGTTCGAGGATCTGGCTTCGCTGCTGGGAAGTGTCAGTGGGAAGAGCAAAGTTGTATCTTCTCGATACCAACGACTTTGCTAATACAGCGGCCCATCGGGGTATCACCAGCGAGCTCTATGGCGGGGACGCAGAGATGCGTCTGAAGCAGGAGATCGCCCTCGGCATCGGCGGATGGCGCTTGTTGCGAGCATTGGGTCTTGCGCCTGAAGTCTGTCACCTCAACGAAGGACATGCGGCATTCGCCGTTCTTGAGCGGGCACGCTGCTACATGGAGGATCACAAGAAGCCGTTCGACCTTGCCATGAACATTACGCGAGCCGGGAATTTATTCACTACACATACCGCCGTCAGTGCCGGTTTCGATCGCTTTGATCCCGCACTCATTCGCACGTACCTGAGCCACTATGCGGTCGATGAACTCGCGATCTCGGTGGACGATCTGCTCGCTTTGGGAAGACAGGACCCGGAAGACAACTCGGAACCTTTCAACATGGCTTATCTCGCGGTACGGGGCAGCGGACAGATCAATGGCGTCAGCAAGCTGCACGGACAAGTAAGCAGACAGATCTTCCAGTCCTTGTTTCCTCGCTGGCCAAGGGAGGAAGTCCCGATAGGATCCGTAACCAACGGCATCCATGTGCCGACTTGGGATTCGGCCTCGGCCGACGCACTGTGGACCTCCGCTTGTGGCGCGCAGCGCTGGCGTGGGAGTCGTCCGGAGGAACAGGACATCCGCCAAATCTCAGATCGGCAGTTGTGGCAATTGCGAACGGCCGGGCGAAAAGGCCTGATCGAACGGATGCGGAAGCGGTACCAGTGCCAACTCGCCGCTGAAGGCGCAGATCCGTCCAATGCCGCCGGCATCTTCGATGACAATGTGTTGACCCTGGGATTTGCACGCCGTTTTGCCGCCTATAAGCGCCCCAATCTTCTCCTGCACGATACCGAGCGGATGGTGCGGCTTCTCTCCAATCCGCGATGCCCCGTTCAGTTAATCCTTGCGGGGAAGGCTCATCCTCAGGATGTTCCGGGACAGGACCTGATCAAGCAATGGAAGGACTTCATCAAGCGCCCAGAGGTACAGGGACGCGTTGTCTTCCTCAACGATTACGACATGATGCTGGCCCAGGAACTGGTCCAGGGAATCGACCTCTGGATCAACACACCTCGGCGCCCATGGGAGGCCTGCGGAACCAGTGGTATGAAGGTCCTCGTCAACGGCGGCCTGAATCTTTCCGAGTTGGATGGCTGGTGGGCGGAGGCCTATACCCCAGAAGTTGGTTGGGCCATTGGAGACGGCCAGGAACATGGCGAAGACCCTGGATGGGACGCCAAAGAAGCGGACACTTTGTATTCACTCCTGGAAGCGGAAGTCATCCCGGAATTCTACGAGCGCAATAAATCCGGGATGCCAGACAAGTGGCTGGGACGCATCCGTGAGAGCATGGCGAAGCTTACTCCCGAATTCTCCGCAACGCGCGCCATCCGGGAATACACTGAGAGCCATTATCTTCCTGCGGCGTCGCGCTATCACGATCGTGCAGCGGACGATGGTGCGATCGGCACTGGCCTGCTGCAATGGAAGCAGGACCTTGAGCGGCATTGGAACACTGTGCATTTTGTCCGTGTGCGGATCAATACCCACGATGGGCAACACTTCTTTCAAGCCGACGTTACCCCTGGTTCCCTCACTCCTGATCACCTGAGAGTCGAGCTTTACGCAGATTCCGCTCAAGGAGAGTCAGCTTGTTTCGAAGCCATGATTGCAGCCGGGCCCAGTCAAGATACTCCCGGCTCATACGCTTATTCAGCTCAGGTCTCCGCAACCCGGCCCGCGAGCGACTACACCGCACGAATCGTTCCCCAACATTCCAATGCATTGGTGCCGCTCGAAGCGGGTCAAATTGTTTGGCAACGCTAGCGATTTACACCTTCGCCTCGGACGCATCGGCGGCCGCTTCCGCGGGGAGTTTCTGAGGCAAATCGAGGCGCGCCACACCAATCCGATTGTCCGCCATCCCGTAATAGACATCGAAGCGATCGGGAGTGCCAAGATCGTCGCGCCGGTCGATGCCCGTGGGGAAAACAACATTGGCAACTGTTCCATCGCGCTCCTCGGGAAGCGAGGGTGTCAACACCGGCTGCACCGAGCGATAGCGAATCAATCGCGGATGCTGTTTTGAGAGCACCATCACACCGGCCGAGTAGCACAGAGGATGATTACCACCCATGCCCGGTACTTCGCTCACGCCGTGGTAGACAATCAACCAGCCATGTTTGGTCAGGATGGGTGGGGTGCCAGCACCGATCTTGAGCCGCTCCCAAGGGGATACGGGAGTTGCCAATCGATGATGCGACGTAAACTGGCCCAGTCGGTCGGCGTCACGGCTCGTCAAGTCTGCCGGGCAGTAAGAGATCCAGATGCTCTCCCGGTCGAGATCTACCTCACGCCTTCCAGGATGGCGCGCGGTCTCCTTCGGCTGCGTACCTCGAAAAAGCGGACGATGGAGCATGCCCAGTTCCAGTTTCCCGGTCGAGTTAGGTATGGCGACAGGAAAGAGGCTAGCATCCTTATCGTCCACATTGCCCAATTCGATGCCGTGCCAATGAGCATAAGTCGCGAGTCCAAGCCTCTTCCAATGGAAAAGATCATCGGATTCGGCCATCGCAATTCTTGGTCCCACGGGCGAAAATGCCGCATAGGTCATGATGTAGCGCTTGAGCGGTTCAACGAACGTGACTCGCGGATCCTCACATCCGCCGCCTCCCGGCCGGATTTCATAGCCGGTTTCAGGCTCGAGTGCGATGCCAAGGCGCTCCACTCCTATCGGGTCTCCGGCGTCATTGAACCGCACACGCGCTATTCCGATCCTCGAAAAATTTCCTTTTGCGACCAACCGAGGGAAGAGATACAGTTCTCCATCGGGGCCTCTCACCGCTCCAGGGTTGAGAACCCCTTCCACTTCATGCGGATTGCCGGGCTCGGGCTCCATGATCATGCCCAGGCGTTGCAACTTGAAGCCGCTCATCGAATTTCCTCGCTGGCTTGGCCCATCTGCAATGTTCACTTGCCGCCCAGGCAAGCAAGGATGGCGCGGATGACCAGGTCAGTATCGTCTGGTCCCTTGACAGGGATCGACACAACACCCTCCTCTTCTGCCGGGTAATCGTTCCCTCCTGGAAACAACGCATCTCCGATGTAGACCATCTCTTTCAACGAAAGATGGAGAGTGTCTCGAAGCTTCTTTATGCCATAGGCCTTGTCGATTCCCGGCTTGGTCACATCAATGGAAGTGGCGCCGCCCAGCCGGACGGAAAACTCCGGGATAAGCGTCGCCAGGATTGCTGCGATCTTCTTCCGCTTGGCAAAATCGGCATCCCACTTTTCTTTCTCTGCCAAGGGCGCTTGCTGACCTAATGCGGAGTATGTGACCTGGCTTCCCCGGTCTTCAATCACCTCTCCCCAAACCTTCTTGGCTCGATAGCCCGCTTGCTCTGCCGCCTTATCGAGGGAGTCGATAATCTTTTTCTTTTCCGTCGCCGTAAGATCCTCCGAATAAAGCTCCTCCCATTTCCCGTTGTATTGAAAAAACTTTGTTCCACAGGTTGGAAGCAGCGACAAATTCGGAAGGAGGCTGTTCTTGGGAAGATCGGTAAGAAGCTGCTTTTCAAACTGCGACCAGGCGCCTCCAGAGATCACGGCCACTTTGATAATGCACAGGAGGTCGCGCAGCAGCCCCGCAGTCTGTGGAGCGAGTGATGACTTGCTGGGCGCGAGGGTGCCGTCCAAATCAAACACAATCAGCTTTTTCATTCATCCCCGATTCTGAGGTACTGTTGCAAGGTTGATTTCTCGGCAATCAAGGGATCGCGATCTCCAGCACGTTTACTTCTCCGCTCGGTTGAAACTGGCACTCTCCTGCCTCCGCCGGCAAGAGCCAAACATCTCCCTTGCCTATCGTGTAGGTCGTGCCATCGTAAATAAGCTGGCCTGATCCGTTAATCCCAACCAACACGCGCGGCTCTCCCTTCGCGCCAACGGTGAACCGGTCTTGCCCAAGCAACCGCCACAACCGAAAGGCATGGCAATCGAAAAGCCTCTCGCGCTCAGCAGGTGATGTGGTTTCGACACGGGGAGAGATGAGGCCGCCATTGCTCCCCCCGAACTCTATGCAGGCAAGAGCCTCGTCAACTTGCAGCGCCCTCGGCTTTTTGGTCTCGGGATCGATATGTCCCCAATCGTAAAGCCGAAATGTCGTATCGCTGTTCTGCTGAACCTCGAAGACCACGACATCGTCGCCCAAAGTGTGAACCGTTCCCCCTGGGATAAACACTGCGTCACCCGGATTCGGGGAAATGCTCACGAGATGATCAGCAATAGTACCGTCGAGCAACGACTCTTTCAGGCTGCCGGCAGTTGTGCCAGATTTCAGGCCAGCGTAGATTTGGCTTCCCTTCGCTGCGTCAATTACAACCCACGCTTCGGTCTTTGCCGTATCGCCCTCTGGAATCAGGTCCGGGTGTGCATCGCTGGGATGGACCTGCACGGAAAGCATCTCGTGCGCGTCCAAGAACTTGAGCAACAGAGGAAAGTGGGTGAAACGCGAAGACAGCTTGCCCATCAACGACTCTGGAAACCGCTTCATCACCTGGCCGAGCGTCTGGCCCTTAAGCGGACCATTCGCAATCTGGCTTTGGTGGTCGGCGCGGTCGGTCAGTACCCATGCTTCACCGATCGGTCCATCGCCCGGAAGCGGCGCCGAGAGCAAGTTGGCCAAGCGACGGCCACCCCACAAGCGGTATTGATAGATCGGTTCGAACCGCAGAGGGTACAACCTTGTTTCATCCATCGTGCCCAATCTTTCACTATCGAAACCCGCAAATTCGAGAAGGTTCTATTGCGAACGATTCGCTGTACGC
This sequence comes from Occallatibacter sp., assembly GCF_049582745.1. GTDB lineage: Bacteria > Acidobacteriota > Terriglobia > Terriglobales > Acidobacteriaceae > Telmatobacter. The sequence goes on along the minus strand of NZ_JBAUUO010000181.1, from coordinate 40,334 downwards.
AGCCGAGTACAAGCGCACTGATCCGGCAGCCGAGGCTAGCTCAATTCGCAGCAGGCGCTGGCATCGCAGACTGCCGATGGCCGCTTGGAACCCAGGCTAGGTCGCCACTAAGCACGTAGACGGACAAGGCCGCCGCCATCAGAATCGCTCCTACCCAGAAGCGCCAGTCACGATGCATGCGCCGCCAATATGGACCCGGGCCCGGCTCGCCGCTGTCGCCACTATTTCCCTCATGGTTATGCCTGTTTCCTGTCATTTTGTCTCCATCTCCTGTGAGTATTCGCCACGACGCGCAGCTTGATTGCAGCGGGCACGATGATACAGAGCTTTCTGGGCTGCCGCGACGTTGGCCTGGTGGCCATTCCAAATTTCTAATGCCGGCTGCTGGATGGCGCGGGCAAAAGAGAATGCCAATGCCCATGGCAACCGCGACTTGAATCTAGCATTCATCGCATTCAGACGGGCAGAGGCTGACTCCGCCGGTTGGCCGCCAGACAGGAACGCTATCGCCGGCACAGCAGCGGGTACTGATCGAAGGAAGCAGCTTACGGTTGCATCAGCTACCTGGTCCAACGTCGGTTGGCTGCCCGATGACATTCCGGGAAGAACCATATTTGGTTTCAGAACCATGCCTTCAACGGAAACCCTCTGTGCGAACAATTCGCTGAACACCGTTCGAAGCACTTTGTCGGTAACCTCGCGACACTGTTCCAACGTATGCTCGCCATCCATGATGACCTCAGGTTCGACAACAGGGACGAGGCCCGCTTCCTGGCAGAGCGCCGCGTAGCGAGCCAGAGCATGAGCATTGGCTTCAATACAGCCCGAACTCGGGAGCCCTTCGCCAATTGCAATCACGGCGCGCCACTTGGCAAAGCGCGCACCCATTTGAAAATATTCCTGAAGGCGATCGCGCAAGCCGTCCAGGCCTTCTGTAACCTTTTCCCCGGGATGGCCAGCCAGTTCCTTGGCGCCTGTGTCCACCTTGATGCCTGGAGTGATACCGGCTTCAATCAGGACTTTAACAAAGGGTGTGCCGTCGCTCTTCTGCTGGCGAATGGTTTCGTCGAAAAGGATTGCACCGCCTATCGACTCTCCCAACCCTGGAGTGGTCACAATCAATTCGCGATAAGCTCTTCGCGATTCGACGGTCTGCGGAATTCCGAGCTTTTCGAAGCGCTTGTTACAGGTTCCGTTGCTCTCATCCATGGCAAGCAGACCCTTGTCATCGGCGAAGATCAACGACACAGTATCTTTCAGCAATTGGAAATTCATTTGGCCTGCTCGTTTCCTGTTCCGTTCCGAATCGCTGGGCATGCCCGCTCAGGGCATTTCAGCTCGGAAGTACTCTTGCAATTGCGGTTTCTCTTTCTCAATGAGTAGCGCGCCGAGATGCGGTCGGTTATCGCAGGGGGGCCATGAGTACTATCCAAGAGAAGGCTGCCCGAAGTCCGGTCAATTGTGAGCAGAACGCACGCGGCACATTGTTTAGAAAGGCGTTGATAGCTTCACTGCTGCACCAGGAACCGAGAACTCTGAAATAAGATGTACACGATTGCTCAGCATCTTCAGATGCAACGTGGGAAACTGCAGATGCGGAAGAGTGGAGTTCAGGGGCTCGGAACTACTCAATGGCATCTTCTGAAGAATCCCTTGAAGTCGCGAAGCGAATCCACGCCCCTCTGAAGGCTTAGAGTATTTTCAATTATCACCCGACGATCATGGGAGACATACGGAATGGCCGCTCCAAATACCACTTTTAGTTCGCAATCAAACCGTCTCATTTATCCTGAAGGCCCCCACAAAATATTCGGAGGCAATTCGGCTCTATCTCTTAAGCTGGCGCCTCGTCCACAGCGCCCGATCAGGATTGCGGTAATTGGGAACCACCTTCCGAGGCAGTGTGGAATTGCGACTTTCACGACGGATTTATGCAACGCGATTGCTGCCGAATACGGAACCGCCCAACTATCTGTGGTAGCAATCAACGACGGGCAGTCATCCTACTCATACCCCGAGCGGGTGCGATTTGAGATCAGCGAAGGCGATCTCGCGTCCTACAGAGCGGCCGCAGAGTTCTTGAATGCGGAAGATCTCGATCTGGTGTGCTTACAGCATGAATACGGCATCTTCGGCGGCAAATCCGGAAACTACATTATCGAGTTGCTAAAGCACCTTAAGATGCCGGTAATCACAACGCTGCATACGGTGCTTCGCGAACCGAATCTGGACCAACGGGTTGTGATGCACAAGATTGCTGCACGATCCGACCGCCTTATCGTCATGAGCCAACACTCCTCGCGTATCCTGCAGGAGGTCTTTAGGGTCCCGGCCGAGAAGATCGAACTGATTCCCCATGGCATCCCCGACCTGCCTTTTGAGCAACCGGGCATCTATAAAAGCCGCTTCTCTTGCCAGGGCAAGAGTGTTCTTCTCACGTTTGGGCTGCTTTCTCCTAACAAAGGATTCGAAAGCGTGATCCAAGCGATGCCCAGCATCCTCGCCCGTCACAGCAATGCTGTCTATATGATTGCGGGCGCGACTCACCCGCATGTCCGAGCCCGCGAAGGGGATCGTTACCGGCTCGAGTTACAGGCCCTGGCGAAAAAGCTGGGAGTGGAACAGCAGGTTCTGTTCGTCAATCGGTTTGTTGCTCCCGAAGAGATGGCTGCGCTGGTCGGTTCGGCCGACATTTACGTTACGCCCTACTGCCACGAAGCGCAGGCGGTATCAGGGACCCTGGCATACGCCCTAGGTGCAGGCAAAGCCATCATCTCGACTCCATATTGGCACGCCGCAGAGGTACTCGATCATGGACGCGGACTTCTGGTGCCGTTTGAAAGCCCGGCGGCCATCGCAAAAGCGACGATCAAGCTGCTGGATGATGACAAGGCCCGCCAGGCAATGCGTGAGCGTGCCTACCTTTATGCTCGGCCTATGGTCTGGAAGCGGGTTGCACAGTCCTATATGGCCACCATTCTGCGAGCGCGTGTCCGTCCTGCGGAGCCGGTTCAAATCGGGTTTGCCATCCAGACGAATACCAGGGAAGCTGACCAGCGCGCTGTGAGTGCCTGAGCGATCAAGCACGCTTTTCTTCGCTGTTGCAGGAATTGTGAGCAATTCGGACCAGACACCCCCTCCCGACTTTGGGACACTGGTGCTGCAAGCGCCGCGGGATGCTCGGACAAGAGCATTCTTCCGCTTCCTGGGCTCGTGCTTCGATTTTTTCATGTGGCCTTGATTGTCGTGACCGGCGGTACATCCATTCTTCGCATTCACGCGATCTTCCCACGCTTATGCAGCCGACGTTCTCCTTGCGCCACGCAGAACCGAGCGCACAATCCTGAAAGGAGCAACTCTCATGGCTCACGCGGAGATTCACGCGCTCGCCTCAGTGCCGGCATTTGATCTTGCTCATTTTCTCGCCTGCGCTGGAGTGGGCAGAAGAATTGTCCACTACGATCCCAAAGGCGCATTATTCTCCCAGGGTGACCGGGCCGACTGTGTTTTCTATCTCCAAAGCGGGCGGTTAAGAGTCACTGCTGTCTCGGCGAATGGAAAGGAAGCTACGATCACGCTGCTTACCGCCGGCGACTTTATCGGCGAGGATTCGCTCGCCGGAATTGCCGGGCACCGATCTGCTACGGTGACTGCAATCACATCGTCAAATGCGATGAGATTCACTCGGACCGAGATGGTCCGGGTAATGCACGATGAGCAGGCATTCTCCGACCTGTTCGTGTCGCATCTTCTAGCTCGCAGCATTCGAACTTAGGCAGATCTTGTCGATCAGCTCTTCAACTCCAGCGAAAAGCGACTGGCGAGGCTCCTGCTTCTGATGGCCGACTACGGAGAACCTGGAAAACCGGCAAAATTCATTCCCCCCATTACACAGGAGACTCTGGCCGAGATGGTCGGCACCACCCGCTCACGCGTCAGCTTCTTCATGAACCGCTTTCGCAGGCTGGGATTTATTGATTACAACGGCAGAATCCAGGTGCACAAATCGCTCCTCAATGCAGTGCTCCTCGACCGCCTTCCGGAGCATGATTCTCAAACCCCACGTCTTGCGCGCGGTTCAGCCGCCCGTCCTGACCACTGCGTAGTGGAGCTTTGTGCATAGTCGAGACCACGCAATGCCGCCCTGCTTATCCGCACAATTGCGATGAATGTGGGCGTCTATCTCAGGACTTGCGATTTCGAGACGGCATCGGCGCCATTTCAGGAATGCGCGTGAGGCGAAACACGAATCAATTCAGCCTGTTGTTTCGTTGCAAGAGCCAGAAGAATGAGGGCCGCACCCACATATGCGAGAGGATCACGAGCCTGTCGGATGGCGCATGTCATTCCATTTGTTCCCGGGCCGACTGCTCCATCTCCAACTAATCGGAAACAATACCTCAGTACAAAACACCCGACAGCGGAGAGGAACAGATCCCACGCAATTGCTCTATATGTACAAATGCGGCTGACAAATGAAGTATTCATCGCCTGACCTTACTCCGGCCAAGCTGGAATGGATGTGCATTCTTGCTCGCAGAAAACACTCTCGGCCACTAGGCCCCTGTTGGAATGGGCAATGGCGGTATAGAACAAGTGTTGCCCTCAGGGGGATATCGTCCCTGGATCGGCATCGCTCGCTTGATTTCTTGCCCGTTCCTTTGGATCCAGGTAGGCTCGGGCCCTTCGCAAGATTGCCGATTTGCAAAGGGTAGACTCTCAATCGCCTTCACAAGAACCGCCACGCCGTTGCCCTTCGCATAGAATGCATCGGCCGTCACGCCATCGGGAACCTGGTGTCCGCAGAATGCGCCACTCATTGCCACCACACGAATGGCTGGAAATCGGCGGCGAACGGCCGAGAGCAATTCAAAGCCAGACATGCCCGGCATGTTGAGGTCGGAGAGCAGAATTTCTGGGACCTCTTCGTTCATCTCGACTAGGGCAGCCAAACCATCCGCCGCACACCGCACCCGATGTCCGAGCACCTCGAGAATCTCCGCGAGGGATGTTCGAATGGGTTCCTCGTCCTCGACGATCGAGATGGAGGCTTTAAGATCTGGCATTTGTAGCTCCGATAAACACAATTGATATTGGGCGCCAGTATCTCAGTGCTCGATTTTCAATACTGGTCTCTTGTGACCGCCATTTCCGGCCTTGTCGGGGTTTGACCGGCGTTTCGGGGCATCGAGGACGCCAGGCTTCACTGCGTTATCGTCAGGCATTCGATCATGGAGAACTACTTTTAGCAAAGACTTGTGCACTTGAATACGACCGTTGTAGTGAATGAATCCCATCCTGCGGAATCGATTCATGAAGAAGCTGACACGAGAACGCGTAGTCCCAATCATTTCCGCAAGCGTCTCTTGAGAGATCGGAGGAATCTGCGTTTCCGGCTCGCCCGGCTCACCATACTCGGCCATCAAGAGAAGAATTCTGGCCAAACGTTTCTCACTCGAGTTGAAAAGTTGATCGACGAGATCAGCCTGGCTTCGCATACTTCGCGCCAATAGAAACTTTACGAAAAGGTCAGAGAACTGATGTTCGCTGTGCATGACGCGGATCATCTCTTCCCGGCTTATTTTGAGTGCCGAGCAGGCGGTGATAGCGGTGGCCGTGGATAGACGCAACCCGGGAACTGCCGATAACGCTTCCTCTCCCACAAATTCGTGCGGTACTAGCAAAGTGACCGTGGCTTCCTTGCCCGCCGTCGATACAACGGTGATCTTTGCACGCCCTTTTTGTAGATAGAAAACCGAGTCGGCCGGATCGCCTTGTGAAAAGAAAGCCTGTTTGGGTTTCAGTTCAACGATCCTTCGGCCCAGTCCGGCGCTAGCGAGGAAAGTTGCAGGATCGAATGCGATTGGAGCGGCGAAGGTCATCCTCAGGCCACCTTTCAGCACTACAGCATCGAACTCGGATGTCGTAGGCTTCGGACACGGGAATCGGCTACACTCCTGTCGATGCGATTTTCCTATGAACGGCTTATCCCGTCTGTATCGTTTTATACACCGTATGTCGCCTAACGAACACATCCCCCGAATGCGTCTAGTCTAACCTTTTGCAAATAAATGGGATTATTGAACCCGAGACTCTTCAGAGTGTCCGCTATTGAGCAGATCGATTGCCGCATGCCGCGTTAACTGGATAGCAATTTGTAAAAGAGGATAATCGGGCGCAACAACCAGCAGAAAGGCAGGGGCAAGAAGATGGAAGAGCATCGCTGCAGAATGGTGGCGACTGTGGTCGAAGACTATCGTTGCAAGAGTCTCCTCGGCAGTGCACAAGTTGTGACTCAGGACCCCAGATATAAGTGCCTTCACCGCCGAGTGGATGTCGAGGTAGAAGATAGCCGGTGCAGCACCTTTTCAAGTGAAATGGAAGACCCCCGATGCAGGGGCCTCGCTTCGAAATGGTAGTTGAGACTGCTAATTCTTGAAGAACGATAAGACTTGGGACGATCTGCAGGATGTAAGCATCGCATAGGGCTCGCCGATTTTGATTTTCGAGCCGATGCTGTCGTGTTTGCCTCGAAAGCTCTCGAGGCATCCTCAGTCCTCTCCCAATGCGATCACATTTGCATAAAATTGAATACTCATGAGAGGCAGAGAGCGTGGGCACCCTCAGCCAGCATCGCTGGCGACAACCGTTCTGTAACTACTCGGAAACAGTTGTCCCAGCGATCTGACTACCCCGCGCGATTGATCTTAGCGCTTGCCCTCACCTGCGTGGCCGCGTCCATCACGAACTTCGTTGCCTTTAAAGTGGGCAACTTTATCGAGGCGCCGTGAAGGCTCCGCTTTCTCTCCACGTTGCGGCGTTGGTCCGCTATAACCGTGTTCGGGATGAAAACGATTGTTGACATGTCCTCGGAAGTCGTCTCGGCCATGAAACCATGGACCGGCGCCGACGAAAACACCACCTGTGAACCATTCCGGCCCGTAGTAGCCGTAAGGGGCACAGCCATAAGGTGCGGCGTCATAGTAACCGTATGGACACTCGGGTGCGACTCCGATCTCGATACCTATCTGGGCAGGCGCTTTGGGAACGGTTGCAAACATAGCGCATCCCACAAAAGCTGCCAGCGCAACAAACTTAAATCCTGTCATATAAATCCCTCACGATCGAGAGCCTTTGTCGAGCGCCCCCAAGGTCTTGAGGGTAAGGACTTTGATCACTGGAGTCTGAGCAGAAACGACCACTAGCCGACTGCGCAATGTCGAGTTATCTCAAAAAATGGACAGACAGAGACAGGGGTTCGCTTTCTGGCGAACCCTCTCCAGAGGCATTAAGGATAGGCAAGAGTGCGGAGGAGTGAGAAACTTTGCGGGGCTAGGAAGGGCTGCGGAGAAATCGTTACTGCGCGGAAATGATTGAGGGTGCCTCTTTGGTTGAACAGTACGAGAGTGCGCACTCCCATACTGTGCAATATCGCTCGCCGCCGTCTACTGAATTCAAGCCGTGTGGATGAGAGCATTCGATCCAAAGCCGGCTCATCTATGGTGAACTGCCTAACCGGAATAAGGAAATAACGGACTGGCGCAGCATCTACTCCATCAGGTTGAGTTCGGCTGTTTGCTCCAATGAGCGGAGTTTCGACGGTCCGTTATGACCGTACATTCGCGAGACGCGGTTATGGGATGATTTGTGAAGCCGCAAATTGCGTGTAGGTCAAAGTTGCTCAACAGATTGGGCAGTCTCAAGTCACAATAGGGCATGAACAAGTTCTGGATCGGTCTCGTTCTCCTTCTCTGCTTTGCCGCGCCTTATGCGGCGCAAGGACAGGTTGTCGTGGTCGTACACCACCATCACCATCATCGGCACCACCATCACCACCCTAATCTCAACCAGTAGTCCGCCAATGCGAAGAGGCGGATGTTCCACGCGGGTGCGGCCAAGCCGGCTCTCGGATGCATGTGCCGTATAGAGCGGGTACCGCCGGCGCCGGATTCAGAAGATGGCGGAACTCGAGAAGACTGCTTGAGGGATTCAAGAGTTGTTGGCGAGGTTGGACGAGCCTTCGAAGAATAGACAAATCATTTTGAAACTGACGGACGAGCGAGGTTAAACAGCCAATGGAACAATCAGTATTCGAACACGTGGGACAACAGATCGACGACACAACGCACAAGGCGACACGAGCGGCATCTGCCGTTGCCGATGCGCTCGAAGACAGTGTCATAGCAGCTCGGCGCGTGGCAAGAGACGGCACCGAGGCGGCAACGGAGCTTCTCTACAAAACAAAGAGACGCTTCGAACGCCACCCGTTTGAAACCGTCGCAATAACATTCGCAGTTGGCATTGCGGCTGGAACAGCAATCAGCTGGATGATGAAGCGGGGAAAGTCGCAAAAACGGTGCGAATAGCGTGGATGTGCATCCGATAGCATGGGTCGCTCTATGCGGTCATCCTGTCGACGACCTCCCGGTGGTCTTAGTCGGCGCCTGCTTTCAATCTCGGCTCCGAGTCGGGGCCTGATCCGGGAAGGGATCTGAGGAGATGGGAACACCGGATTCGAAGCCCGCGGTTGAGAACTCGTCAGCAAATGTGAAACCTGGCGCTCACAGCACTGCAGCAACCCTTCCCGCCCCTGACGAGTCTCAAATCCCCGCAAAGGCGAAGCAACATAACATTCACGTCTCCTCTGCTGTTCTCGAAGCGGCGGGTAAAGACGGAGATGACCTGCTTCGCTTATTGCAGACGACCTCTGTTGGTCTCACTCAAAGCGAGGCCGAATCGAGAGCGCGCGCAGTGGGGCCGAATGAAGTTGCTCAAGAGCGGCAGCGCGGCTGGTTCCTCAGTCTTCTGATCATCATTCGAAACCCTCTGGTCATTTTGCTGGCGGTTCTATCGTCGATCTCCTTTGCTACCGGGGATCCACGTGCCGGAAGCGTCATGGCGGGCATGATCGCACTGAGCGTTACGCTCCGATTCCTGCAGGAGGCTCGTGCAGGCGCTGCTGCAGCTAAGCTCAAGGCGATGATCCATGTGACCGCGACAGTGGTCCGGGACGGCAAGCCGCAGGAGATTCCTCTTCGCGATCTCGTTCCCGGCGACATCATCGATCTATCTGCGGGGGACATGATTCCAGGCGATGTGCGGATTCTATCCGCGAAAGATCTTTTCGTGAGCCAGGGTACGCTCACCGGAGAGTCGCTCCCTGTCGAGAAGTTTCACGATGCCGACCCACACGCCGCAAACGCCCCTGTCGAGCTAAAAAACACCTGCTTCATGGGCACCAGCGTTCAAAGCGGCACAGCGACCGCAGTCGTTGTCGTTACGGGAGTTCGTACCTATCTCGGCACCATGGCGAGTTCCATCACACAGGAAGAAACACCAACGAGCTTTGACCAGGGCCTGAGCCGCTTCACATGGCTCATGATTCGTATCCGTCTGAGCAACGCACCCTGTTCTTGCTTCGCGTTTAGTGTTGCACTGGATCAATGAGCGAAGTGGGAGTGATACACAGGCGTCGTAGTTTTGCCGAGGTCCAAGCCTTGGTAGGCGAGTTTGAATCGAGTGGACTGTTGCGTGCGGCCTTTTGCCAACAGCGAGGCTTGGCGGTAGGGACTCTGGATAAATATCGTAAACGGGTGCATGGTGGACGGCAGGCGGGTGGCCAGACTTTTGTTCCGGTCGAAGTTGTTCCCTCTGCTGCGCGGGATGTCAGCGGCGTCGCCAGCCGAGATGGTGCTCTTGTTGTTGAACTACGAAGCGGACGTCGGATCGAAGTATGCCGCGGATTCGATGCGGGAACATTGGAACGTCTGCTGACCATACTGGACAAGGTGTAGGCGGTGTTCGGGTTTGGACCGGCGACGCGGATCTATGTTGCAGCCGGCGCGACGGACATGAGGAAGAATTTCAATGGCCTCTACGGCCTGGTGCGCGACCATCTGGGTTGCGATCCGGAAAGTGGCCATGTGTTTGTTTTCACGAATGCGCGGCACAATCGCGTGAAGCTTCTCGTATATGACGGAAGCGGTCTTTGGGTATGTGCAAAGAAGTTGGACGGGGGAAGATTTCGTTGGCCGCAGAGAGACAGCGGCGTGAAGAAGATCGTACTGAGTTACGAGGAACTGGCGTTGCTTTTGGGAGGCATCGATCTGGCGCAGACCGAGCGGCGAAAGTGGTATCGCAAGGCTCCGGTTGAAGAACCAACAGAGTCACTGAAAACCGCATAAACACTGAAGATTTCGCATACATATCCACAAGAAAACCTGTTATTAAATAGACATCGTGAGCACGCCTTCTGAGCCCACTTTTCCTCCGCATTCGGAACCCTTCATGGCTGAGGTTGTCGCACAGCTGAAGGAGCAAGTTGCATCTCAGAACAGAGAGCTCGAGTACGCACGGTTGAAGATCCAGGTTCTCGAAGAGCGTCTTCGTTTGGTACGGATTCAGAAATATGGACCGAGCAGCGAGAAGCTGAGCAATTTGCAACTGGAACTACTGGAGCAAGAGCCCGGGGTTAGTCAGGAAGAAGTAGCCGTCGAAAGCGAGCGCAAAGCCCCGCCGCCTGTTACTGAACAAAAGAAGCGCAAACATCCCGGACGTCAGACTCTGCCCGCGAAACTTCCCCGCGTGGAGCGGGTGATTGCCTGCACTCCAGAGCAGTGCGTATGCGGCAACTGCGGTGCCGAGACTACCGTGATCGGTTACGAAGTCAGCGAAGTGTTGGATGTCGAGCCGGCGCGTTATTTCGTGCAGGTGACCAAGCGCGAGAAGAGGGCCTGCAAAACCTGTCCCGAGCAAGGCGTGACGGCGGCGACTCTTCCTGTCCGGATCATCGATAAGAGTCTTGTGTCGGATCGAGTGATCATCAATACGGTGGTGAACAAATACTGTGACCACAGCCCACTGTTCAGGCAAAGCGTAGCCTTGTTGCGTGACGCTGGCATCGATATCAGCAGGGCCACGATGTGCGGCTGGGTGATGACCATCGGCGAGATGTTGATGCCGGTGGCCGGAGCGATGCGGAACCAGTTGCTTGCCGGCACCTACATCCAGGCGGATGAAACTCCCGTCGATGTTCAGACACATGACGGAAGCGGCACAAACCATCAGGCTTATCTCTGGCAGTACGGGACGCCGGAGGGCATGACGGTTTTTGATTTCCGTATGAGCCGCAGGCGCGAGGGCCCGCTGAACTTCCTCGGCAACTTCGAAGGACTTCTCCAAACCGATGGCTACGCCGCATATGATCGCGTGGGCGGTCCGAACATGGTGCATGCAGTCTGTTGGGCTCACGCCAGAAGGTACTTCGTAGATGCAGTCAAACTCAATAAACAGGATGCCGCGTCCATCCGCGCAGTTGAACTGATAAACGCGCTATTTTCGATCGATGCTCAAGCGCGAAACGAAAAGATGGACGATGCCACACGCCATGCCCTACGTCACGAGAAGGCTCCGCCGCTGCTCGAAGAAATCCGCACTCACATCCTCGAGATGAGCAAGACGGTGCTGCCCAGCAGCGCCCCTGGCCACGCCTGCAGATACACGCTTGCCCTCTGGAAGAAGCTGATCCGTTTCCTCGATTACCCCGAACTGGAGCTCAGCAACAATTTTGCGGAGAACTCAATGCGGCCTATAGCAGTTGGCAGAGGCAACTGGATCCACATCGGGAGTGAAACCGCCGGACCGCGTGTGGCCGCTATCCTCTCCGTGATCGAGAGCTGCCGCCGTCTCAAAATCCCGGTGCGCGATTACCTCGCAGACATCCTGCCCGGGCTCGCGAGTGCACCGCGTCAGAGCGTCGCAGACCTTACTCCTGCAGCCTGGGCCGCAAAAACCTCGTCAATGCGTTTGGTCTGACGCTTACCATGATTCAGCTCATGGCGGTCATGGTGCCCCTGGTTTTCTTCATCAACGGGTTTACCAAGCACGATTGGAAAGGAGCATTTTTCTTCGCAATGGCTGTGGCCGTAGGCCTGACCCCGGAGATGCTGCCCATGATTGTCTCCGTTTGCCTTGCCAAAGGCGCACTCGCCATGAGCCGCAAGAAGGTAATCGTGAAGCGTCTCAACGCCATTCAGAACTTCGGCGGAATGGATGTGCTTTGCACCGATAAGACTGGCACTCTCACCGAAGATCGGGTCGTCCTGCAACGGCACTGCAATGTTGCCGGCCGGGAAACGGATGAAGTGCTCCGGGATGGCTACCTCATCAGCCATTTTCAGACTGGCCTGAAGAACCTGCTCGATACCGCGATATTGAATAGCTCCGATTTCCACGAGCAAGCCCTGATCGAGAAGTACAAAAAACTCGACGAAATCCCCTTCGACTTCACTCGGCGCATGATGTCCGTGCTTGTCGAGAGTCCTGATGGCAAGGCTATCCTCCTGACCAAGGGCGCTCCGGAAGAGATCTTCCATCAATGCTCTCAATTCGAGCTTGATGGGAAATTGTCACCCATGGACCCCGGACTAATGAAGGGGTTAAAGGACCAGTATGCAAGCCTGAGCAACGATGGATTCCGGGTTTTGGCGGTTGCGGTAAAGGAGTTGGCCGGAAAGACTTCCTGCGCAAAAGAAGATGAACACGATCTCGTGCTGAAGGGATACGTCGCATTCCTCGACCCGCCCAAGCCAACCGCTGCAACTGCCATCGAAGCGCTGCATAAACATGGCGTAGTCGTAAAGATCCTTACCGGAGACAATGACCTGATCAGCCGTAAGGTTTGTCGCGATGTCGGACTTCTTGCCGACCCAATGTTATTGGGTGATGAAGTCGAGAAGATGTCGGACACCGAACTGGCAGAAGCTGCAGAGAAGACGACGCTTTTCGCCCGCCTCTCTCCCGCACACAAGCAGCGAATCGTTCGTGTTCTGCGCAGCAAAGGTCACGTTGTGGGATTCATGGGCGATGGGATCAACGATTCTCCGGCGCTGCGCGCCGCAGACATTGGCATCTCGGTCGATACCGCAGCCGACATCGCGAAGGAGTCGGCCGACCTGATTCTGTTGCAGAAGGATCTGATGGTGCTCGAAGGTGGCGTCATCGAGGGCCGAAAAGTCTTTGCCAACATCCTCAAGTACATCCGGATGGGAGCCAGTTCCAACTTTGGAAATATGTTCAGCGTGTTGGGAGCAAGTGCCTTTCTGCCATTCCTGCCAATGGCCCCAATTCAAATTTTGACTAACAACATGCTTTACGACTTCTCTCAGGTCCCGATCCCCAACGACGCGGTGGACGACGAATTGGTCGCGCATCCGCGGCCCTGGAACATCGGCGAGATCAAGCGGTTCATTCTCTGCATCGGGCCTATCAGCTCGATCTTCGACTACACAACCTTCTTCGTCATGCTCTATCTGTTCAAGTGCTGGGATCCAACCCGCGCTCCGCTGTTTCAAACGGGCTGGTTCGTTGAGTCCATCATGACCCAGACGCTCGTCATTCATATCATTCGCACGAACAAGATCCCCTTCTTCCAGAGCCGCGCAAGCTGGCCGTTGCTGATCACAACATTGACCATCATGGTCTTCGGAGCTTGGCTGCCGTATTCTCCGCTGGCGTCTTCGCTCGGCCTCACGCACCTGCCTGCGATGTATTGGCCAATTCTCCTGCTGACGCTCCTTGCCTACACGGGCCTCACGCAAGGCGTCAAGGTTTGGCTGCTGAGGATGAAATGGATTTAGGACAGCGCAAATCAATCACGCCTTTAAGCAGTTCCATAGAAACCCACGGGCGGCCGATCAAAAAGAACGCACTTCGACGTTTTCAGAAGTTTCTCGTCCAGAAGCGCTTCAAGATGCCAGTGCGGAGCAGAAGGCTGCATCGGACCGGCGGTATCGGGCTTCTCAGGGCTGCAGTGTTGGGCGCAAACGACGGCATCGTGTCAACATCCAGTCTGCTGATCGGCGTTGCGGCGGCTCATGGCACTCACCGCAGCATTCTGGTCGCAGGGATCGCCGGCTTAGTCTCCGGAGGGATGTCCATGGCCGCTAGCGAGTATGTTTCCGTACACTCGCAGGCCGACACCGAAGAAGCCGAACTGGCCCTCGAGCGTACAAAACTCAAGCAGGACAACAAGGGCGAACGCCAGGCTCTGACGGCAATTTACGTCGCCCGCGGACTTGAACCGCTACTCGCGAATCAAGTCGCGCAGCAGTTGATTGCCTATGATGAATTGGGCGCATACGCCCGCGATGAACTCGGCATCTCAGAGAAGTTTCGTGCACGCCCATTGCAGGCTTCCCTTTCGGCTGCATGCAGCTTCGCGGTTGGAGCCATGATGCCACTCATAGTCACTGCGATTGCACCGGAGGCGCGATTAATTCCCATCGTCTCTCTGTCATCACTGGTAGTTCTCGCTCTAATGGGCGGACTGGCCGCACGCGCTGGTGGCGCAAGAGTGATGATGGGCGCAATGCGCGTGACATTCTGGGGTGGCCTCGCGATGGCTATGACTGCCGGCATCGGATGGGTAGTTGGAGCAATTGCGTAAAGGCGCACAATCGACTTTCCACCAGCTCACCGGGAGCCCATTTGAGAATTTGCACGGCTCACCAAGTTGTCCAGATCGAGTCCCAGGCCCGGATTCTGTCTTTATCAATACTGAACTCGCCATTGGTTCAAACCAAAACCCCAATTGCGAAGGAAGACTGCCAATTCAGCGGACCGTTAATGGATAGAAATACGAGGCTGGATCTCCCTCATGGGTCGTGGCGAGGAAGTAGGTGCCCGGGGGCAGGCTGCGCAGATCGAGAGCGACTGTAAGATCCGTGTGAAATCCCTGGACAATTGCAACAGCACGCCCGGCTGCTTTTTCCGATGCGCCGCTGCGATCCGCGGTGACGGAGACAACATAATTGCCACCTGGGCTGAAGTTCGGAAGGATCACATGGGTCGTATCCACGCGACGCGGAAGAATCAATGCGGGGACGGTATTTGTCTCAGTACCCCTGGTCGTGCCTGCGTGGCTGAGATCGATCGTCACAGCCACCGGGGCTGACTGGGCAACTTGGGTTTGCGAATTCTGCGAATTCGTCCGCCAGTAGATTACCCCAGCCGCAGCCACGCAACAAAGAAGAACCGACGCGAATACCGCCCATCGCCAGTTCGACGAGGCAAGGTGTTGAGGCGGAACTTCAACATTCGCATACTCGGACTGCGCATTCCGCAGATTCCGAAGTTCGATCAGCTCGCGCGTGCACTCCGCGCACTTCAGGACATGCAGATACTTGGGATCGGAAAGATCCAGCTTTTCTGGACTGAAGACCCAGGCTTCCAGAGTTGCGCGGTCGATACAGCCTATACGTTCAGGGTTAGGGTGTGCTTCGAGGACGTGCTCCTGAAGCTTTTCAAAGAGCAATGTATCGTCGTCGTCATCCTCAAGAAATGATTGATGCTCGTCCACGGAATCCTTCCCGGTCTCCTGAAGTGCCTCTGCCGGAGTTTACTGCGGAGTACTCCGAATTCCCAATTCTTGCCGGATACGTTCGAGAAACCTCTTGCATTTCATTCGAATAGCTTCACGGTTCGTCCCCGTTCTGGCCGCCACCTCCGCCCATGATTCTGCGTTGCCATATCGGAGCATCATGGCCTCGCGAACGCGGGGTGGAGCATCGGCGAGAAGTATTTCTGCATCAAGCGCAGCGTCAACAGCGGAATGAGCCAAATAAGGATCTGATGCTTCATGAGCACCAGAGAAATCGATGAAGGCGAATCGTTTGCTCTTTCTCTGTCGACGCCGGACCTCCTGCCTCGAGAATCGCACGAGGGCAGCGTTCACATCTTCCTGGCTTTTCGGGGGATGGTCGGTGAGATAGGCTACCGCCTGCCCTATTGCTGTTTCCATGATCTCAGCCGCCAGCGCCTCGTCTCCGAGCACCGACGCTGCGACCCGCTGTGTGTCGAGCCAGTGCCTCTCAACAGCAGCCCGCACTGCCGGCATCATCTGCGAAGCGTCATTCGAGTGCTGCACAACCCAGCAGCGGTCAAGTGGAGACGGGGAGGCCATGACTGAGCAACCAGCAAAACCAGTGGACACAACCCTGATCTGGCACAGGTATCGAGTCAGTAACCTCAATTTACCCGAAAACAGCCCGAATTTCCACACAGCGAGCTAAATTTCCACTGCCCTTGTTCGTTTTTGATGTTTTCCACAGCCTTTATATGTAGAGGGCTCTTTGTCCTTTTGCACGCTCCCCCTTGTTCGAGGTGCATACATGACTACTGCTCGCCAACTCACTGGCTCTGTTTCCCAGTGGGGATCCGAAGCCGTCGCTTTGGCAGAACAGGCCAGAGTGCTTTCGGGAATCAAACTTGCCCAGCTCGTTCGCAGGCTCCAGCGGCAGTCTGGTCGGACGCAGGAGGAATGCTGGCGATTCGTCATCAAGTACGGCATCAAGGCGGAAGTCGACCACCGGCGCTGGGGTGAGGAAGAACTGGACGAGGCGCGGGAACTGCTTACGAAATATTCAGTGGAGGAAGTCGCGAAGCGACTGAACAGAAGCGCAAAAGCGCTTCGCAATGCCCTGCAAAGAAGACAACTCAGTGTCCGCGAAATTCGCTGTGACAGCTTCTCCTTGGAGTCTCTGGCCCAGGTGCTGCATGTACGTCGCAGTGAAATCTTGAGCTGGATTGAGCGGGGCTGGCTACAGGCAATAATCACAAAACAGGCTGAGCGAGCCAGCTATCGCATCACCCCCGAGGCGCTGAGTGCGCTCTACAAGCACCACCTCGAAGACCTGCTGAAACGGCGGATCCCGAATCACTCGCTCTTCGAAGCGTACGTCCAATATTGCTTTTCACCCAAGCACACCACCGGCGAGCAGTTGCTCGAAGTCCGCCGCGATAAACGCGAGCGAGAGGCATTCGCAGCGCTCCACAACGGAGAGAATCTCTCTCAAGACGAGGAGGAGGATGACGATGGCACTTTCGGCGGTTGATTCGACATCTACACGGACACGAGTTCCGCATCCGGTTTGTCCTCACTGCGGGCATTGCGTTGATATGAGACCTCGGCGGTCTTTCATGGAGCCCGGCCTCCGTGTTCTGGCGGGACTGCTCCTGGCAATCATGTTGGTGCCGTTGGCAGTCACTGTCTGGAGATCGTGCGCCGATTTCCTATCCAATCGAGTCTCGCACTCGATCCTCTATCATCCGCTCGAAGACTGGACGCAATACTAGCCTCGTCCGGACATCAAATAAAAGCGAACCCATTAGACTGCGCGCAGAGCATCGATCGCGCCTTCCAATTGGCGATCAACACCTAATTGAGCCTCCTCGAAAGACCATGGGATAGGAATATCCGGGGTGATCCCGTTTCCCTCAATTTGCGTCCCTCGGGCGCTGACGTACGCTGCAATCGGAATCACCAGCCGATACCCGAAACCAAGCTTACTGGCTCTCCGGGTCACGAGACGACCAGCGGTTTTCATACCTACGACTGTGGCCAGATGGTTTTCTTGAGCAAACTGAGCGACCATTTCGGCTGCTCCAGCCGTGTGTTCATCTACGAGAATTGCGGTGCGGCCGTGCCATTCCCTCCTACCAAGCGCCTCTGTGTACAAGAAGATCGAGGTCTTCCCCAGAAACTTGAAGGCGAGGCTGGGCAACGCGAATTTCGACCGCGGCACCCTGTCGAACACGGGGAGTGTTTCAGGTGAGATCTCTTTGCGAGCCATTTCTCTGCTCTTGCTATAGCCGATCGGCCGCCGGTCGGGTGCCAGATAGCTCATCAGCGTAAGCCCACCAATTCCTCCGCCTGGGTTTCCGCGCATATCAACGACGAGTCGGTCTGCGTTCTTGAAACGGCCGTCAAAGATCGAATCCAGCTCATTTGCAAAGTCGATCCCGATCGCTCCCGGGAAGAGGCTCACGCGAAGATAGGCGATGTTCCCGGTTTGCGTTCCAGTCGTGATCGCAGCGGGCTCAGAGTAGGGATTGTCTTTATATTTCGGCGCCGCCGTCTTGAGCGATATGGTCAACTCTTCAGGTGGATCGCTGCGCAATACAGTGACAGAGAACTCTCGCTGCATTTCAAAACTCGGAGCTGCTGCTTCATCAGAAAGCGACGGACGCACGAGCTTGCCTCCAATCGACAGAAGAACATCCCCAGCCTTAATCCCTGCTCGTGAGGCTACACCTCCCGGTAGGACATCCTTGAAAACCCAATGGGGCTGATCGTCAATGGTCCGCACCGAAAAGCTCGCGTTGATTGCGTTTGGCGGTGTAATCAGTGTTCGGTCAGACAAGAGTGCGAGAGGACTTGGCGCCATCTCAGCAAGCATCGTGGCAACCGCCTTCTCAAAGCCTCCTTCGGAGTCTGCCTCAAGAATGGAGTTGCGGTGATGTTCCACAATTCCATTCCACCCTGAGTCGTCGAAATTGGGGTCAAAATATTTTTCGGCAACGAGCCTCTGAATCTTTGCCAGGATTGTTTCGCGCTGCGAGCGAGAAATCGTCATAGGGTGTCCTCGTTTCGTCAGAGTGTTCCGGATGGGTCCCCAACAATCTGGACACCTGCCCAGAAGTACGGGGAAAGCCCTTGATTTAGCAGATCCAGTTGCGCCGACCGCAGCGCATCGACCTTCCGCTGGTGCAAGGCCAGTCTGGAATAGAACAAAGTCATTAGATGCTCAGTGGACTCATCCTCGAGGTCCCACAGAGTGGAGACGACGGAATCTGCTCCAGCTTCAATAAATGCGTTGACGACATTGGCGACATCTGTTTCTCCGACGGGACCGACCCCGGTGTTGCAAGCGGAAAGAGTTACGAGCTTTGCTCTAATGTGGAGTTCGCGAATTTCGCGAGCCTGGAGGAGTCCGTCGTCGGGACCGTTCGCCTCCGGCGCGAAAATCAGCGCCGAACGGTCGGGGTAGTCGAGATCCGCATAACCATGAAGAGCAAGATGGATGACCTCCGCACTCTCAGTCGATAATTCCTTAAATCGGGTCTCCGTGGCATCGGCGCCAAGAAGAATCGTGTTGGGACTGGGCAGATCGTGGGCGATCGTTTCGACTTCAGCTTTACTGTTCGGCAGCGGTACAAATTCACTTCGTTCGGGACCGCTGACTGCACGCAGGATCGGATTGCGAGTGTCTGCTGCCTGAGTCCAGGCTGCAACCCCGATATACGGCATCTCTACCCTTTCCTTCTCTTCGGACTGCCTCCTTAGGATCTCAAACGCAGTAGAGGATGGCGCAACGTCCACGGTGTGCGACGAAAGTACATAGGCATCCTTGTTCACCAATGCGGAGAATGGAAGCAGGTGGAGCTGGCCGTCGGGAATAATCACCAGTTCCTTCTTGTTTGCGTAGTTCTGAATAGGTGCCAGAAGCTGGTTGAACAGAGTTTGCGCGAGCGTCGGATCGGTCAGCCTGGCGCGGAGTTCGGCGCGGTACTTTGCCGCATTGGCCTCAATTACTCTTCTTGACGTGAGCCGATATGCATGAACCTCCGATCTCGTAATGGCCAAGGCATACGATGTTGGCTTCGCCAGAACATACTCAATGAGCAATTGGTCCTGAGAAAGAACGCGCTGGAGTTCAGGCAACGTCACAGGATGAGCTATCGAAACGGCAGCTAGTTTGCTCGGCCCCAGATTGATCTCGGTTTGGTAGATGGCACTCATCAAAGCGTCGCGCTTCTTCGGATCGTCGGCGTTGATCAGGGCAACATTGAGCCGCGTCAATTCCTGCTCCTGTGGGGTAGGCGCATGAAGAGGCTGGGAACTGTGATGCTGCAGTGCTTCTGCCTCAAGCCGCCCACGCACATTCTCGAGGACCTCAAGCGCATCATCGTAGCGGCTCTGCCGACAGAGTGATGCGAAATAGGCTGAATAAATGTCGCTCATCTCGGCCAGAAGCTGGCGTTCCACACCCACCGTAGTTGCGCGCTGAAGCATCGAGCCGACGAGAGTGGTGCTCTTGCGGAAGAGGGCATCCGCTTCTTTCCAGTTGCCCATTTTGTCGACAATCATGGCTTTTAGAGCAAGATTGGCTGGCGCAAGGTAGAGCTCATTGGGAATGTTGGTATTCGCCTGGATGGCAGCGTTGATCGCGTCCAGTGCCTCGTGTAACTGTCCGTTATCGAAGTACGTCTGCGCGAGCGTTCCGCCAGCATCGGTCAATCCTCGGAAGTTGTGCATATGGTTGGCGAGATTTAGGGCCTCCTGCATGTCGGAGATCGCAGTGTTTCGATCACCAAGCCTTGCTTCTATCGTGCCCCGGGATAAGTAAACCTGGGTCTTTTGCCCATCGAATGGAGTGTCGCCGAGGCGGCCTAGAGTATCGTTCGCGAGTTGCAGTGCTTCCTTGTAGCGACGAAGTCCCACAAGGGCATCGATTTTGGTGCTGATCGCAAGAGTCGGATAAGCAACCTCAGGGTGAGTTCCGGCGATCTTGATTGCCTCGTTCAGCGGGATCGTGGCCTCGCCATAGCGGCCTACTGCCACAAGCCCGGCCCCATATGCGGATGCATACCGAATGCACGCTGCGGGATCCAACTCGGGCTTGGCAAACGTCCATGCAAAAACCACTTGGCGTTTGGCTGTGAGCGTATTGCCAAGAATGAAAGACGCGATTCCTTGTTCACCGATGGCGCGCGTCGCAAGTTCATAGTGATGCAGCTTTGTTGCAAGTCTCTCTACTTGTTCCCATGTTGCGAGCGCTTGCGCGGCGTCTTGATTCGTCTGAATGATTCCGCGCACGGTAAGGATGCGGAGTCGCGTCTCGGGGTCAGATGCACCCGGTTGCGTCAGATCGGTAGTCAAGGACCAGATCGTGACCGGAATATCTACGGACTGGTCAGGCGGGATCTGGCTCACGGCTGCGTACAGGGCTTTGGCCTGATTCCCTTGAGCTCGAAACAGAGACTCAGCACGCTGATAGAGCGGCGCAGCCTCTTCCCATCGGTCGTTCCACGCAAGCGAATTCGCCCGAAACAACAAGTCCTCGGCCGATCCCGCGGGAACGTGAGGTTGATGCGGCATCACGACGGCGTAGTAGTATGCTCCGCCCAGGACGACGATCAGTGCCAGGAGAACAAGAGCGGTTCGCTTGCCGATGCGGAAAAGTTGCGCTCGAGTCATTGTGTCAGATAAATGGGCTCCTTTTGAGACTTCGGTCCACAGTCATCTGCTGCGGTTCGCCGCATTGGGAACTGATCGGTCGCGTGCACAATGCTGACTTGGACCAGAAAGGATCTGAAGGCAACAGGAAATCGACCGCCGGGTCATGTCTTGTGGCGGCGACGAGGCTTCGGATCACAGAGATTAAGTGCGCCGGGTCCACCATTGCATGCGGTGCCGGGGAACGGAGATTGACTCTTTGTTCTGTTGATGGATAGGAGGGCTTGGTCAGATCGACGCGAACGAGCCGCACGAAACCGTCGGCTCGCTTCAGCAGCGCCTCTGGACCATGAGAATTCAGCCGCCGGACGACTTGATACCCGACAACTCTCAGCAGGACGGCCAAGAGCAAACCGGCAGCGATGCGAGCGTTGGGGGAAGGCACAATTCGCACAGCGAGCCGTTCACTTTGCCTCCCATAGTGCCAGAACTATATATATTGATGCAACCGGCGCCGGGTTAATTCGTTGCAATAAATACGCTTAGGCGAATCGAGGAGCTGAGCCAGGGGATTTCCTGGGTTTGCACCCTTGAAGTTTCGCCTTTTGTTCCCCTATACTCCCCCTCGTGTTCAATATTCCGCAAACCCGGAACTGCGATTTCACGGTCTGCTGCAAGAAATGCGGTGAAAACATTCCGGCGCCGGTGGGCACGATGCCGGACATCTGGATTGCCGCACAGTGCCCACTCTGCGGAACAATGAGAAGCTATCTTCCCTCCGAGATCTTTCGAGGAAAGCTCTCGTACAGACTTGGGCCTAAGCCTGTGCGATCCGTGGTGCACTGATGGGTGAAATGAAGCGAGCGATTGCGCGGGAGCGGGAGGCTTGGTCGGAGAGGATGCAAGAGCAGACGCGAATGAAGTCGACGCTGGTCATTGCCGCCGCGATCATAGCGGCCGTTCGTCTGGCGCGGGATCCGGATATAAGCCGCCCTTCTCCTCGTCTCACCTCCGTGGTGTCAGAGAGTGTGAGCCTGGCGCGCATGATTCTGGATCGAGTGGGCCGACAGTGAGGTGACGACCGGTTCATGTGCGGACGGTATGGAACGAGAGCGGCAAGCAGCGGATCGCAGAATGATCCCAAATAGGCGTCCCTATCGAGCAGCAATGTCGCGGATCAATGGAACTGACGATTGTGGGACTGATTCGGTCGCTTTCATCTGCGAGATCCTGCGTCGAATGCATATCGTTTCGTGCTCGATTTACTTCCACTCCTTTGCGCCTGCCTTAGAGAACGCATACAAGTCACATCAAAGCATTAACGATTGCATGTACCCTATTGGTACCATTTGCCTTGCCTTCCAATGAGGTTAACCTGAATCTGGCGCCTTCCGGGTCGCCTCTGCGGGAACTTCTTGCACCCATGCTCCCTGAGAACTTGGAGGGAATTAAATCTCCAATGAACTTTATCGTCGTCGTTATTTCCTTTCTCTCGATTGCCTCCGTCATAGCGTGGGTTACGTATGCGTTTTCCCCGGTTGCGCGCCTACGCCGTCGAGCCCGGAAAACCGTCCACAACTTCAGTGCTGCTGTGGAGGACCTAAGAAACCGCTCCTTGTCTCTTCGCGGAGCACTCCCGCAATCAGCTGCGAAATACAAGGATGACGTTCGCATTGCCCGACTGCGGTCGATTCCCGTTGACGAATTGCGGAACCACAGAAAAGGTCTCCTGCTCCAACCCCTGAAGCAAGCAGGTCTATACACCCTCGCCGACGTGAGAGGAT
The DNA here is from genome assembly GCF_049582745.1 of Occallatibacter sp. Lineage (GTDB taxonomy): Bacteria > Acidobacteriota > Terriglobia > Terriglobales > Acidobacteriaceae > Telmatobacter. Next base: position 17,534 of record NZ_JBAUUO010000181.1, on the reverse strand, counting down.
GGAGCGCTGACCGCTTCGGGTCGCTGCGCGGCGTCGGGCCATCTTCCGCCATGAACATCGCGACAACAGCGACTGTCGTCATCAATGACTCTTGGAACAAGCCGATTCCCCATCCGTGTGTGCCATTCTCGACTCAAGAATGGCCAATAATTGAAGCGATCTATCGGACACGCCGATTCGAGCTCGATCTCGGCGAGAAGCTCCTGCACCATCAGAGTCAGGTCGACACTTATACGAGACGGCTCCAATCTGCCTCTGAGAAGACAACGTTCTTCCATTGGCTGACAGCAAGTCTCAATGCTGAAGCCATCAAGGCCGGAACTGAAGAGACAGAGCGCATCTGCCGGGAATTAGACAGTACTCCATCGTCATCAGGGCCCTACGATGCGGTCACCTCCTGCGTTGAGGCGTGCGCCAACTTAGCCAACAACCATATCGAGACAGAGAACCTCGTGGATGATTTCAACACCAACCGTAAGTTCTATGAGGAGACTCTGAACAACAGCCTTGGCAAAGCTGGTGCACCCTTACCAGCTAAGTCTTCTCCCGGCGCAACTGAACCCGTTTCTATACCGGTTGCAGCGCAGCCGACGGCGCCCACCATACCGATCCGTCCGCAATCCTTTCAGTCCATCAAGTTCACCGTTGAGACGACGTTCACCAGCAAGAAATTTCAAGGTTCCCACTTGTGGGTGCCTGCCGGGAAGGACGTCACAGTGCGCGGCTATACAGTTCCGGGCGGCTTGCTCTACCTGGGGCACCTCGATCTGAGCGGGTCGGCAGCGGAACCCTCAGTGATCGATCCCATCCTTCCGGTTGCCGGGCCTATCAGTTGTCACGAGCGCCTGATGGGCTATTGGCCGAGCTATAGTTCGATCTCGCCAGAAGCCCGTGCCGCCTATCTGGGCTGGCTTTCGACCGGAAAATCCGATCCGCAGGCCGATATCGGCTATGTGTTTCTCTATTTCTACGGACTCGAGAAGAGACTGTTCACCCTCCCCTCGTGCGACCCAAAAGTGGATCCGGAAGTCGATACCATCCTCAATGAAATTGAACGCCTCGCTGGCATCTACGGCGATCGCGGCACATTTGGCAGCTACTCAGGGTCGCTGTTGGACTATATCGAGGCGAAGAGCATTACTCTTCCAGTGCTGGAAAATCTCCCGGATGCACCAGATCCGAAAAGGATCCGTAGCCGTCGCCTGAGTGTCAAACTGGGTGTCGGCATATATGCCAAAGCAGACAAGCCATTACCCGCAGAATGGGCTTACTCCCTGTACGCTTTGAACAATTCTGCTGGGTTGAATGCTGGGGACGGTCCTCTCCCGGACCTTCGCCGCAAAATGTTCAACCTTATATATAAGGAGCGTTTCGGCGAGGGTATTACGTCTTCCAAAACGGGCCCCAAGATCACGGCTGACCATCACTTCGGGAATGCAAGTCTCATACAAACGACGGTTGCGCGGATTGAAATCTCCCTTCCTGACGTGACGATGAATCAGCAGACGATGGAAGAGATCCAGAAGGTTGGGAGTGAGGCCAGCGTAGTTTTTCGCAAATTCTCCACTTTTGCGACGGAAAATCCCGAAGAATGCCAGTCCCTCTCTGGATTGGGCATCTTGCCAGTGGCTTTGTGGCCATCCGACATCCGTGAGATGTACGAGGCCTTCCGCTCCGATCGTCCCAAAGTGATGAAGTTCCAGGAACTGCCAGGCTATCCTCCATCCGGAGCTACTCTGAAGCGATTTCGCTTGAACAATTTCGTGGAGAAGCTTGCGACCGTGGGCCTCGGAATGGATCCGGATTCCCGGCTGGGCGTGGAACTTCCCGGTCCGGATGATCCTGTCGTCGTCTTCGCTGCGCGCGATCTTGAAACGCGCAACACTGTCTCCAAGCACTTCAATGGAGCCGCGCTTCTTCTTCAACTTGCATCGATCGTCGCGTCCTCGAGCGAGGGTTTCTCCGACACGGAAGCTTCAACGATCCTCAACTATCTGGATTCTGAAATCGATCTACCCGAATGCGAGAAGCGAAGGCTGGCCGCCAGACTGGCCGTTTACCGACAGTACCCGCCGTCCCTTGCTCGCTTAAAAAAGCAGATCAACGGAATGGCCAGCGACATTCGCGAAACCATTGGGAACTTCCTTGTGCAGGTGGCGGCCGCCGACGGCACAGTCGATCCAAGTGAAGTCCGCACGCTGGAAGACCTTTTTCGTCTGCTCGGTCTGGAGAAGGCGGGACTCTATAGCAAGATTCACTCGGTTCAAACGCAGGGCAAAATCGCCTCTCCCGGAAGGACGATAGGAATTCCCGGTGCAGGCGGCATCCAGTTCGACGTAGATCGAATCGCCGCGCTGCGCTCTGAGTCTGCGAAGATTTCGACCATCCTCGATAAAGTTTTTGAGTCGACTGAGGAACACGTCGACATCGCTGCTGTTACGGAGAAGCAAGATACTCTTCTCGGGCTCGATCCTGAGCACGCTGACCTGCTCAAAGCATTACTATCAAGATCACAGTGGACCAAGTCCGAAGCAGAGCAGTTATGCTCGAAGCGGGGTCTCATGATTGATGGCGCGATTGAGAGAATTAACGATGCCGCCTTCAATCACTTCGACGCTGCGATCCTCGAGGGAGATGAACCGATCGAGGTCAATTGCGACCTGATTGTTAAGGAGACCGCATGAATATTCGGCCCAAGGACCGCGATGCGTTGATACAGGCGTTGCGGGCCGGTGTTGTACCCAACGTTGGTCAGCATCTGATCCAGGTTGGCCGCTCCAACGAAATCGAGAGCCTCCTGAAAGACCTTGAGCGGGTTGCCGTCGGCGGCACAGCATTTCGGCTGATCATCGGCGAGTACGGAAGCGGCAAAACTTTCTTCCTGAATTTGATCCGGTCGATCGGCCTCGAAAAAAAACTAGTTGCTACCTCGGCAGATCTCAACCCCGACCGCCGCCTCCACGGAAGCGGCGGCCAGGCACGTTCCCTCTACGCCGAACTTGCCAAGAACCTCTCCACCAAGTCCAAGCCGGAAGGCGGTGCGCTTGCCGGAATCGTCGAGAAGTTTATCTATACAGCCGAAGGCGATGCGAGGACCAGAAACGTGGGGGTCGACGTCGCCATCCATGAAAAGCTGGAACGCCTATCGGAAATGGTGAATGGCTACGACTTCGCGCATGTGATCGAGACCTACTGGAAGGCCTCACGCGACAATAATCAGGACCTCAAAGCCAATGCGATTCGCTGGCTCCGTGGGGAATATACGACCAAGACCGACGCACGCAATGCGCTTGGCGTCCGGACCTTTGTTGATGACGCATCTTTCTATGACCAGCTCAAACTGATGAGCCTATTCGTCCGGCTTTCCGGCTTCACAGGGCTGCTCGTCTGTCTTGACGAGATGGTCAACCTCTACAAGCTTTCCAGCCGGCAGGCTCGAGAATCCAATTACGAACAGATCCTCCGCATGCTCAACGATACCCTCCAGGGAAATGTGGAAGGGCTCGGGTTCCTTCTCGGGGGGACTCCTGAGTTTCTGAACGACACTCGACGCGGTTTGTTTTCCTACAGTGCACTGCAATCGCGGCTTGCTGAGAACATGTTCGCCAAGAGCGCCGGGGTCATTGACTTCAATCATCCTGTTTTGAAACTTTCAAGCCTCACACCCGAAGATTTCTTCGTACTCCTGGGGAAGATTCAAACGGTCTATGTCTATGGCGATGAAGCCCGCAGTCTCATCCCCGAAGACGGGCAGAAGGGCTTCATGGACCACTGCTACCAGCGGATAGGAGAGGCGTATTTTCGTACGCCCCGGACCACAATCACCTCGTGGGTCAACCTCCTCTCCGTGATCGAACAGAATCCCAGCCTCGACTGGCAGCAGTTGACCGGCCAAATCGAGGTCAAGAAAGACATGGGTGGCAGCGCTGACCTGGAAGTAGCGGATGTAGACCCAGGCATGCTTGGCACCTCCGGTATCGGAGATGATGAATTCACCGGTTTCAAACTCTGAACTGCCGAACAGCTTCGAGTTACTCGACAGTCGCATTAAGCAATGGATTTGGGCCTCGAATTGGACCGAACTTCGCGACGCCCAGGCGCGGGCTATCCCGCTCATCCTTGACGGAAGCGACGATGTGATCATTGCGGCGACAACGGCCTCGGGTAAAACCGAGGCCGCGTTCTTTCCGATCCTCACCCGCATGGGAGCGCCCTCCCCACAAGAACCATTAGCTATCTATATTTCTCCCCTCAAAGCCCTCATCAATGACCAGTGGCGCCGACTCGATGAATTGACCGAAAAGATGGAGATCGACGTCACACCCTGGCACGGAGACATCGGCCAACAGCGCAAGGAGCGCTTTCTCAAGAATCCTAAAGGCTGCCTGCTGATCACCCCCGAGTCGCTCGAGGCTCTGCTTTGCCGCCGCGGCCACGGCTTAGCTGGCCTGCTCCGTTCTCTCGCCTACGTTGTCGTTGACGAGTTACATGCCTTCATCGGTACAGAACGCGGAAAGCAGCTCCAGTCTCTCCTGCACCGAATCGAGACTTCCCTCGCTCGGCCTGTTATGCGTATCGGGCTCTCGGCAACGCTTGGGGACATGAGTGGTGCAGCAACCTTCCTGCGACCGGACCAGAGCCGCAAAGTGAGCATCGTCGACTCGAAGGGCGATGGACACGATCTGAAAGTTCTCATCAAGGGTTATCTTCAGTCAACAGCCGGACCCGGCAATGCGTCCGTCGATACCGCAAGATCTTCCATAGCTAAGGACCTGTTTAAGGTGCTTCGCGGAACTAGCAATCTTGTGTTTCCGAACGCTCGAAGCGAGGTCGAATACTACGCTGATTCGCTCCGCAACTCCTGCGAACAGATGGGACTTCCGAACGAGTTCTGGCCGCATCACGGCAATCTCTCCAAAGAAGTTCGCGAAGATGCCGAAGAAGCGCTCAAGAAGACGGATCGACCAGCTACGGCGATCTGCACGTCAACTCTCGAGCTTGGCATCGATATCGGTCCGGTCAAGAGCGTTGTCCAGGTCGGCCCCCCACCGTCGGTTGCCAGTCTGCGTCAGAGGCTGGGTAGATCAGGTCGCCGCAAGGGCGAGCCAATGATACTGCGCGGCTACTGTATCGAGGAAGAGTCGGACAACCCAGGAATCTCGGAGTTGCTATGTGAAAATCTTCTAACCACCGCCGCCATGGTGCGGCTGCTAGCTGATGGATGGTACGAACCCATTCGAGCCAATAAGCTTCACGCCTCCACACTGGTCCAGCAGATTCTTTCTACCATCTCTCAATATGGTGGCGTGAACGCGGCTAAGCTCTGGAATGTGCTCTGCGCGAAAGGGCCCTTCAGCGCCGTGACCTCGGACCAATTCGCGTCACTTCTGCGGGAACTTGGCAAGCGGGAGATCATCTTCCAAGACTCAACTGGTCTGATTCTCCTCGCGCCCTACGGAGAGCGCATCACCGAACATTACTCTTTCTATGCTGCATTTGCTTCCGAGGAAGAGTACAGCATCGTAAACGGCAACCAAACGCTCGGCTCAATGCCGATCTCGCGCCCGCTTTCGCCAGATTCTTATTTGATCTTCGCAGGTAGGCGTTGGCAGGTCGTTTCGGTTGCCGCGGAAGACAAGGTGGTTCAAGTCAAGCCGGCAACTGGCGGTACGATTCCGAAATTCAATGACACCATGGGAGCCGACATTCACGACCGGGTGCGGGAGGAGATACGAAACATTCTCCGCTCGACTTTTCCGGTCCCTTTCCTCGACCCTGAGGGCAAGGAACTGCTGGAAGCTGCTCGCGCGAACTACAAGCACATGGAACTCGATCGTAAATGGATCCTGCAGAGCGGCAGCGAAGTTCAAATCGTTCCGTGGTGCGGAGACGTCATCAAAGACACGCTGACTCTCATGCTTCAGGTCAGGGGGAAGCGGACCGTCTTCGATGGCGGTCTTTCCATCTCGGTGAAGGATTCTTCTGTTTCATCTATCAGGGAAATGCTTCAAGACATCGCGGTTGGGTCTGCTGAGGACCCGATCCAACTCGCCGCGACGGTACCAAACAAAACGATTGAGAAGTGGGACGGAATGCTTCCAGACGATTTGCTGAGTGCGAGTTTTGCCTCTGCAAAGCTCGATGTGGAAGGTGTTCAGAACTTTCTTAAGCTTCGATTGACATCTGAACCATAAAAGGTGAACCGGTAAATCGCGTCCTACAACCTTACATAAACACCACCAGATCAAGCAGAGGCGGCGGTCTGCCGCTAAGGGATATTCTTTCCATAACGCTACCGTTTGCAATTCATCCGGATCGGCGCAGGGATCAAGTCGTCTCACACGAACTTCTTCGCCCGTAGGAATTGGGCAATCTCCCACGGTACCGCTGTTCAAGGCCGTGCAAAGGGGATGTCTTCATCGACGAACTGTGCCAGCTCAACATAGCGGCAGAGCGCGTTTGCGAGCTGCATCTGCCTCGGGCTGCGACATTCCGGTTCCAGCAGGAGAGGGCTTCCGACAATAATCACGATCGCCTGCGCCCGGGAGGTTGCCACGTTGAGGCGATTCAGGCTGTATAGGAACTCCATTCCGCGCGGCGCATCCTCCGGTGATGAGGTCGTGAGCGAATAGATCACCACGGGCGCCTGCTGCCCCTGGAATTTATCTACCGTACCAATTCTTGCATGCGGCATTCGCGTCATGAGATCCGACACCTGCGCGTTGTACGGAGCAACGACGAGAATATCCTCCATTTGCAATGCGCGGCTCTGTCCTTGATCATCGACCCAGTCGACCCCACGCTCGAGAAGCGATTCGATCAGTGTTGCAATGCACTCCACCTCTTCGGATGCAGAATTCTGGTTTCCTTCGTGTTCGACAGCGACGAACCAGAGATTGGAGCCGCTGAGCCACGGGTGCCCCGAGACGCCCTGCCGCTCCAGCCCGTCTCGGGAGTTCAGACGCCCTTCATAGAAGACCTCGGAAGTGAACTTGCAAATGGCCGGGTGAAGCCGCCATGTTCGCTCTAGGAAGAGTCCTTTGTCTGGTGGAATCGTTCTGGCTCCATCGAGCAGGTGCTCAAGCGCCGACACTTCCGCCCCGTCGGGATGGCTGCCCTTCTGGGGCTGGTCTAGTTGCTGGGGATCACCAAGCAATACTAGGCTCTTTGCGGCCTGTGCTATCGCAAGTACGTTCGCGAGGGACATTTGCCCGGCCTCATCCACGAAAAGTACGTCCACCGCCTCGAAATAATCCTCGCGCGACCACAGCCAGGCTGTACCCGCACCTACCTGAGCACCGGATCGGAGTGCCGCAAGCGGCTCTGCGTTGTCGATGGCGAAGGTGATGCCGGGCGCAATCTCCTCGGGCTTCTCGCTTACCCTCTGAACGCACCGCAGGTCCGCAATGCCGCTCTCCTCGGCCGATGAGACGACTTCATCGAGGAGGTTGCGAATTACCTTATGGCTCGCGGCGGTAATGCCGACTTTCTTGCCTTGCCTTATCAGTTCACACATCATCCGTGCACCGGTAAATGTCTTCCCGGCACCAGGGGGCCCCTGAATTGCAAGCACCGAATCGTTGAGAAGGCCAGCGAAACGCTTGGCAGCATCTACAGTTGATTCGCCCGCCTGCAGGAGCGTTGAACCGTCGCCAGCGAGCCGAGGCGACCGGCGCAGCAGCAAGTCCCGTGCCGCCCTGAATGGCCCGGGAGCATCCACACCGTTAAACTCAATCCAGGAACCCAGGCGGTAAAGAGCGTCAGCCAACACATCGGTATTCGGGCCGGTCTTATCGACGAACACGGCACTCGGGTGCACGCCCGCGGTCTTCTTCATCTTTTTGATATCGACGGTGCGTGCAACGACGTCAATCGCAACGACTTCGCCAATCTTCTCGCCGCGCTGGCAGACGGTATCGCCCGCCCTGACGTCTGTCTCCTGCTTATCGAAGGAATAGCGATCCCTCGGAATCTTGCGTACTACTTCGAGCGTGGAAATGAACCTGAGCCCCGCGATCGCCGATCGCTCGTCGAGGAGGTCTTCATCGGTTAGGTCTTTCAGCCGAAAATACTCCCACCAGTCGGCTTTTGCCTCGCGCCGGTGCCAGTCCAGCAGATTGGCAAGCAGCCAGGATGCCGCCTGATCATCGCTGCGCTGATCCGGCTCAGCAGGAATGTTCCGGGTCATAGCCTCGGACAGCGTCGCCGTTCGCTGCTGGCGCTCGCTCACCTCGTCGCCGGCCGTTCCGTCCGATGGAACCGGACGCGTCAGTCGGTGCCCTGCATTTTCCAGCTGAATTCGCTCGCATTCCAGCCAGTCGCGTAAGGAACTGGTGGAGAAGCAGTCGTCGCAGTTATAGAGGACAATCGCCTGTTTGACGGTATCACCCACCTGCGGACTACGCTCCGCTTCAAGGGCATGCTGCATGGCCCGCATCGCCGAGCCTGCCTCGTTCAGGGGTATTCTCCGCTCAAATCCGTGAAACGCTTCGAGTGCTTTCAGGGAATATTGCTCGACACTGGCGCGGACCGACCGCCTGACCACCGTGTGCATGTCAATGAATAGCTTTGCACGCAGCATCTGGTCGATTTCATCCTCGCGTACGCCATATCGGCCCATCAGCCGCTTCAATGCGGAGGGTTCGTACGGAGCAAAATGGTAGATGTGCATCGACGGGTATTGCGCCCACCTAGCCATCACCAAATCCACGAACCACGTGAACGCATCTTTCTCGTCAGCCGCACTCAGAGCCCAACGGCACTCATAAAGCGGCGGGGCCGCGTCCATTAAGAGCACGCCGAACAGGTACTCCCTGCCGTTCAGGCCGACAAAGGGATCTCCCTCGAGGTCGAAGAAAACGTCTCCGGGCGAAGGCGCCGGCAGGAGGTTGAGTCCGTGTTCATCGCTCACCTGCAACACTTCATGGACCGGGCTTCCCGACTCGCGCCCCGCAACCTGGACGCGTGCCTGTTCGCGGACGCGTACATAGCTTTCGCGGGAGCCGTGATCGGGACGGTGCGGAATTGGTACCGGAAATCCCGCGAGGGCTGAGACAGTGTTTGTGTCCCAGATGCCAAGTTGCTTGCGCTGGAGCCTGCTGATGCCTGCGACAAGGGACAGGTGGTCATCGTCTCGCCGCTCCTGGTCGCATTCCTGCTGCCACCTGCAGACCTCGCAGTGCGCGGTTGGTTCGGGGTACGTTTCACCTGTGCCGTCTTCCGCATTGACAACCGTTTGCAGCCGGGACTTCACATATCGGTAGTAGGCCGCGTAATCAAGGACCCGGTATTTCTCAGGTTCGAAGGTTTCACCGGGCGGGACCACATACATCAACTCAGGAAGCATCCCCTGAGCGGCCTCCAAAAGGTGGGAGTAGAGTGACAACTGAAGAATGGTGGCTGCTTTGGTCTCACGAGCGAGCTTGCAATCATAGGCCTCGTAGGACCAGTCGCCGAGTCTGCTTGCGCGCTCCACTTTCCGCAGCACATCAGCTCGCCCGAACCAGTTCCCTACACTGAACGCGGCCTGAACAATAATGTCCACTCCCGCTTGCATGGCCAGAATCGTTTCGTCGACGGCCTGCTCATCATTGCCAAGATCCCTGAAGCTCACGACAGCAAGGTCGCTGGACCGCAGATGCTCGACATAGGCGTTTTCATGAGCGATGCCACGCTCCCGCAGGATTTGTGCATCCGGCGAATTCCAGTCAGGTGCTGGGCGTTCTCCGTCCGCCACCTCCAAGTCCAGCGCAGTGAGGTGAAGGCAGGCTAGGTGATTGCTCAAATCACTCGCAGACAGCCGGATGCTCGTAGCGCTCTTGTTCATTGCTTGGCTCTTTTCAGTTGCCTCCATTGTAAGAGGATCGTCGCGCGCTTCGGCACAAAAGATCGTTGAGCTCTATGTTGTGTCGTTATCGTTGAGCTGGAACGCAACCGGGTCTATGAGCGATTGCTAGCACCGGCTGAGCCATCGCATCTGCCGATTGATCTGGTTCGGACGTATCCGGCAGAAGAAATTGAAAGCTCGGCGCGTGGGCGAAATTGCAAGGAGACAGTCCACATCTTCTGGAGCTTCTGACCGATTCATCGAAACCGACCAAGGCACCCTTGCTGGGTAGCGCGTCTCAATGTGCCTTACCGTTCGGCGAAGATGCCCGACGAACTCGTGCCGACTTCACCCTCTGCTCGACCCCTTTTCTCCGTTGCACCACCAGTGGACGGCCTGAATGTTCTCCGGATGGTCGTCTCTCCATGCCCCTCCCATGCCGCGGGGATTGATGTGATCGGGTACGATGTCGCTATAGTTGCTGAACTTTTCATTGCAGAGAGCGCACTCGCCGTTTTGGACAACAATCTTCTTGTCCAACAGTTTGCGCATTTCCGCATTCGAGCGGATCTCCCGGTAGCCTCGCGGGTGTTGGGAATCGTCGATGCGATGGACTCCCATCTGACGCTGCCATCTTTCTCTCGGAATCGCTTCCCTGCCGCAGCAGAACAGGGAACGGTGAATCGGACAGAGTTGATTCCGACGGAGTCTCATAGTTTCCTCCAGATTGTTGTTGCGGCTCGAAGAGAGTAAGCGCTGCCTAGGAACCCATCCTGTTTGTTTCGTCAGACACATGTGCTGTTGACTCACCGGGGACTTGTGGTAAGATTTTCTTACCATCGGTAAGGAGGACATATGAGCCGAGACGAAGCGCTCCAAATGGTCTGCCACGCCATTGCCCAGATTCAGGAACAGAGCGGCAGGAAGGTCGATGTGCTCGACGAACACTGGCGTCCATTCGTCGATGTCGATGGCTTCGACAGCCTGAATGGCGAGGAGGTCACTGCACTCCTGCTGGAAGATCTTTCCTTTGGACCGGACTTCAATCCGTTTACCCCTGCTGACGACGGCGATCTCACGATCGGCGAAATTGCAGATCGCCTCGCAGTCAATGCCACGGTAAAGCAGGAGGTCGCATGACGATCGAGCAGCGGAATGCAATCGCGTCGCGACTACGCCTTGCTCGGGAGAGAGCCGGTTTGAGTCAAGGCCAAGTTGCCAAGCTCGTAGAGATGCATCGCCCGTCGGTCTCCGAAATCGAAGCAGGACGCCGGAGCGTAGCGGCTGAAGAGTTGACGAAGTTCGCCAAGATATATTCCGTCACCGTCGGTTGGCTCACCGGCGAACCGCGCGATCCTGCCACCGATAGACTCGCGCTCGCCGCGCGCGAATTGTCGAAGTTGAAGCCCGGCGACGTTGACCTTTTGATGGACTTGCTGACGTCGTTACGGAGCAAGCCGGAGGGTGAATGAATAACCGGCAGGCCTTGGCAAAATCGGCGGCGACGCGTGCGCTTCGGATTCGAGCGGAGGTGCACGCCAAGCCTTGGGATGCGATTGACGTCTTCGACGTGGCGCAGCAGCTCGGGGTTGAGGTGCGCTTCACCAAAATATCGAGCATGGAGGGCATGTATCTGCGGCAGGAGGCACCCGTCATCTTGATCGCTTCAGAGCGACCCGCCGGACGGCAGCGGTTTTCATGCGCTCATGAACTTGGCCACCATGCATTCGGAGACGGTACTCGGGTTGACGAATTATTCGATCCCAATTCCGGGACGGTCCGACAGGACGACGAAGTGCGTGCTGATATGTTCGCCGGAATGCTGCTCATGCCGAAGTCTGCGGTGGACCACGCGTTTTCGGTGAGGAAACTGCATCCCGCTACCGCGAATCCCCTCGATTTCTACCGTGTTGCGTGCTGGCTCGGCGTTGGGTACTCGACGCTCGCCGGGCATCTTCATTACGCGCTTCGTTCGATCATCCAAGAACGGTTTGCCGCCATGGACCGATTCACGCCGAAAGAGATCCGGGAATCCGTCTTGGGCCAACCGACGTCCGAGGAACTCGTCATCGTCGACGAGCAGTGGAGCGGAAGGCCGGTCGATGCGTCGGTCGGAGACCTACTGCTGCTTCCTCCGGGCACCGCAACTGAGGGACCATTTTGCGCGAAACGCGCCGTACTCGCGCATGGGGTGCTGTACCAAGCGGTCACCACCGGCATTGGCCGATTCGAGTCGCCGAGCGGTTGGGCTGCATTCGGAAGAGTCACGCGGAAACATTACGAAGGCCGCAGCTTGTTCCGTCACCTTGAGCAGGTCGAGTATGACTAGAGGACCAGTGGTCATTGAGAGCGAGAGCGTATCAACGGCATGGGCTTTGGCATTCAGCGAGATCGCCGATGCGCCAAAGCATGAGATTGTTCCCTTGGTTGTATGCGTCACGGGATTCGATGAGAACGTCGTTCGCGAGGACCAGCGGATTCGGGCGCTCCTGGACGCAGAACTTCGGGGTCACGGGATGCAGTCAATCCGCACTGTCGCGAGCACGATCTTTCCCTCCTCGCTGTGGAACCCCAACAACCCGCCCCAGGTTCTCTTTGAACGCTACGCGCGCGTATTACCACGGCTTCACAAGTGCCGACTCAACCATAACGGGATCTACTTCGAACGGATGATTCGGTTCCATCCGAAAGGTGCGCTCGCTCCCGTCAATCAGCTTGCGCATGTCCTCGCGACGCGGGAGGCCGGAAATCATCGGCGGAGCGCCTACCAGTTGTCCGTCATCGACCCCACGCGGGACCATACGAATCAGCGCCAGCGCGGCTTTCCCTGCCTCCAACAGGTTTCGATCAGCCCCATCAACGAAAGCGAATTGTCGGTGACAGGCTTTTATGCCACTCAAACACTTTTTGAGCGTGCCTACGGAAACTACATCGGTTTGTGCGAACTCGGGAGGTTCTTCGCCCATGAATGGGGTCGGGAACTTACCCGCGTGACGTGCGTGGCATCGATTGCAGAACTCGACATCGGTGCGAGAGAGGGGCAAGCCATCGCCAGCCGCGCGCTCGCGCTTATCGCAGACGCACCAGAAGCGATCTTGGCGACGAATGAAGGATAGAATGCCCGGCCAATTACTCATCTTCGAAGGTCCCGATGGGACCGGAAAGACGACGCTGAGCCTCCGGCTTGTTGAGTGGCTCACTTCGCAAGGACATCATGCACGCTACGTCAGCTCTCCAGGACACATCGAAGGGTCACTCGGAGAACTTATATACAACATCCATCATTCCCCGGAGCGGTACGGACTCCATGGCATCACTCCTGCGGCAAAACAGTTGCTCCATGTAGCCGCGCATATCGACGCAATTCACACGACCATCAGTCCGGCACTTGAATCCGGCGAGATCGTCGTGATGGATCGTTTCTGGTGGTCTACCGTCGCGTATGGGAAAGTTTCTGGCATGGACCCAGAGTCGCTCAGACTTATGATCGATCTTGAGCTTCACCATTGGTCACATCACCGCCCGACAGCCATTTTTCTCCTTGTGCGATCAACACCGGCGCGGATGGAGCATTCGTCTGCAGTGCACAATCTCCTCGAAGACGCGTATGCGGAACTCGAGGAGATTGAAAAGGAGAAGTATGCCGTTCATCGCATTTCGACCGCTAGAACAATCGAGGAGTCGCTCTACGACATTTTGTCCTTAGTAAAGGTCGGGACATCCCTGGCATCCCACCGTCGTGCGATTCCTCCACGGCAACGGACGCTCCCGCTTCATTCAGAACCTCCGTCATCGCGTTGGCAGGCACCAGTCGTCTTTACGAAGCTTTCCCCGGCTATTCCATCGGAAGTCTACGATACCTATTGGCGCTTTGCGGCGAAGCGCCAAGACGTGTTCTTCAAGCGCGCATCTCGCGCGTTGCCGCCGTGGACCGATGACCCAATCCTATCGCATTTCAAATTCACTAATGCCTATCGTGCATCGGATCGGGTCAGTCAGTTCTTGATTCGGAACGTTATCTACCAGGGCGATCAACGCGCCGACGAGGTGTTCTTCAGGACCATCTTGTTCAAGCTCTTCAACAAGATCGAAACGTGGCAACTCTTGGAAAACGCCCTCGGGCCGTTGAGCACCCGAACATTCGACCTCAATTCCTTTGATGACGTCTTGACTGCAGCAATGGCCCGCAAGCAGACCATTTACTCCGCCGCGTACATCATGCCCTCCGGGGGAAAGCATGGCGAACCTAAGAAGCATCGCAATCACCTTGCGCTCTTGCGCAATATGCTGGCCGAGGGTGTTCCGGAACGAATCACGCATGTGAAGCGAATGCGCGATGTGTTCGAGGTATTGCTTTCCTATCCGATGATCGGCGATTTCTTGGCATATCAATACGCCACCGACCTCAATTACAGTGAGCTGACTTCATTTAGCGAAATGGAGTTCGTCGTTCCTGGTCCCGGCGCGCGGGACGGAATTCGGAAGTGCTTCAAGGACCTCGGCGGACTCAATGAGGCAGACATTATCAAATTGGTGGCCGACCGGCAGGAAAAAGAATTCGAACGCCTAGGGATCGAATTCAAATCGTTATGGGGTCGATCTCTCCAACTAATCGACTGTCAAAACCTGTTCTGCGAGGTTGACAAATACGCCCGGCACGCACATCCGGATATCGTCGGAATCACCGGGAGAACCCGCATCAAACAGGTCTTTCGAAGTACACCGTCGCCGATTGAGTATTGGTATCCACCCAAATGGGGCCTCAATGAATTGATCGAGCGCGAGAAGGAGGCACCACATGCGGTCATTTGATGCTGCGTCCGCCGATGAGGCATGGCGACTTGCCGTTGATGCGATCAAGGATGGGACAGACGTACTGCGGCAGAACGGGAGAGGGGGATATACCTCTGAATTGCTGCATGTAACGATTCACGTTCATGATTCGCGCCAACGGTGGGTGGTATCACGCGCTCCGGCACTGAGCGTGGCTTTTGCCATCGTCGAAGTCATCGGCATTCTGAACGGCCGTCGCGACTCCTCATACCTCAACTTTTTCAATCCTCTCTTGCCGAAATATGCGGGCACCGGGGCGGAGTATCACGGTGCATATGGCCACAGGCTGCGCAACAACCTCGGATTCGACCAACTGGACCGTGCGAGCAATGCGCTCAAGACGAATGGGGATGGGCGTCAGGTTGTATTGCAGATTTGGGACGCGACGCTCGATTTTCCCTCGGATGGCGGAACGCCGGTCGCAGACGACATCCCGTGCAACATCTGCTCCATGCTCAAGGTGCGGAACGGGAGGCTGGAGTGGTCGCAGATCATGCGCAGCAACGACATTTTCCTGGGTCTCCCGCATAACTTTGTGCAGTTCATGACATTGCAAGAGGTACTCGCAGGGTGGATCGGCATCGAGCCCGGGACTTATACGCATTTTGCCGACAGTCTACATCTCTACGAAAAGAATGCAGACGATGTTTTTTCATCCATCCCGGTGCCCATGACCCCGACCTCGGACTCGTTAGCACTTCCCAAGCATGAGGCCGATCCGATTTGGCGTGAGATGAATAAAAGGGTGGACGCACTGGTGCAGAAAGAACTCACGCCGAAGGAATATAGGACCGTCGCTCGACTTGATGATGCACCGCAGGCCTTCGGAAACTTGATGGCTGTTGTGGCCGCCGATGCTGCCCGGCGCAGGAAGAGCATCAATGGCGTCCACGAGGCCATTGCTCTCTGCGAGAACCCTATTCTGATGCAGCTTTGGGAGCGTTGGGCGGAAAGAAAGGGGCCTCATCGACCTGAGGCGCCAGTTAATGATTCAACTCAGGGATAAAGATGAGACGTCGAGGAAGTGTATCCGTCCGAGCAACGCACTCTGTTCCTGCGCCGCGTTTAGTGGTGCACTGAAGCTATGAGCGAAGTGGGAGTGAAGCACAGACGACGTAGTTTGGCCGAGGTTGAGGTCCTTGTTGCGGAGTTTGAATCGAGTGGATTGGCGCGGGCGTCGTTTTGCCAGCAGCGTGGCCTGGCTGTAGGGACGCTGGATAAATATCGTCAACGCGTGCATGGTGGGCGCCAGTCGAAGGGCAGGGCTTTTGTTCCCGTCGAAGTGGTTCCCTCCACGGCGCGAGATGTCCACAGCGTCACCGGGCGCGACGGTGTTCTGGTCGTTGAATTGGGAAGCGGACGTCGGATCGAAGTATGTCGTGGATTCGATGCGGAAACATTGGAACGTCTGCTGACCGTAATGGGCCGGGCGTAGTCGGTGTTCGGGTTTGGACCGGCGACGCGGATCTATGTTGCCTCCGGCGCTACGGACATGAGGAAGAATTTCAATGGCCTCTACGGGCTAGTACGCGAACATCTGGGCTGCGATCCAGAAAGCGGCCATGTGTTTGTTTTCACGAATGCGCGACGCAATCGCCTGAAGCTTCTCGTATACGACGGAAGCGGACTTTGGGTGTGTGCGAAAAAGTTGGACGGAGGAAGGTTTCGGTGGCCGGATGCGGACAGTACGGTAAAGAAAATCGTTCTGAGTTCCGAGGAACTGGCGCTGCTTTTAGGTGGGATTGATCTGACTCAGACGCGGCCCCGCAAGTGGTATCGCAAACCTCGGGAGGAAGAACCAACAGAGTCACTTAACACCGCATAAACACTGGATATTTCGCTCATTTATCCACAAGAACTTATGTTATCAAAAAGACATCGTGAGCACCCCTTCTGAGCCTACTCTTCCTCCGCATTCGGAACCCTTCTTGGCTGAGGTTGTCGCGCAGCTGAAGGAGCAGGTTGCGTCGCAGAACAGAGAGCTCGAGTATGCACGGTTGAAGATCCAGGTGCTCGAAGAGCGTCTTCGTTTGGTGCGGATTCAGAAATATGGACCGAGCAGCGAGAAGCTAAGCAATTTGCAACTGGAACTACTGGAGCAAGAGCCCGGGGTTAGTCAGGAAGAAGTAGTTGCCGAGAGCGAGCGCAAAGCACCGCCGCCTGTTACGGAACAAAAGAAACGCAAGCATCCCGGACGTCAGACTCTGCCCGCGAATCTTCCCCGTGTGGAACGGATGATTGCCTGCACGCCGGAGCAGTGCTTATGCGGTAACTGCGGCGCTGAGACTCGAGTGATCGGCTACGAAGTCAGCGAAGTGCTGGATGTCGAGCCGGCGCGTTATTTCGTGCAGGTGACCAAGCGCGAGAAGCGAGCCTGCAAATCCTGTCCCGAGCAAGGCGTGACGGCGGCGGCGCTTCCCATCCGGATCATCGATAAAAGCCTGGTATCGGACAGAGTGATCATCAACACGGTGGTGACGAAATACTGTGATCACAACCCACTTTTTCGGCAAAGCGTAGCCTTGTTGCGTGACGCGGACATCGATATCAGCAGGGCTACGATGTGCGGCTGGGTGATGACCATCGGAGAGATGTTGATGCCGGTAGCCGGAGCGATGCGGAACCAGTTGCTCGCCGGCACCTACATCCAGGCGGATGAAACTCCGGTCGATGTACAAACGCATGACGGAAGCGGCACCAATCATCAGGCGTATCTCTGGCAGTATGGGACGCCGTGCGGCATGGCGGTTTTTGATTTCCGCATGAGCCGCAAACGCGAGGGCCCGCTGAACTTCCTCGGCAACTTCGAAGGACTTCTCCAAACGGATGGCTACGCCGCATATGATCGCGTGGGCGGGCCGAAGATGGTGCATGC
>NZ_JBAUUO010000180.1:0-1760 GCF_049582745.1 Occallatibacter sp. | reverse complement strand
CTGAGCATCTCGACGACGCGGCCATCGCGCGCGAGCTCGCTGCCGTCCTGGTCTTCGGGGAAATACTCGGCAATCCAAAATTTCTTGGCGGCCTGATAGATTGCCTGGAGCTTGTTGGATGTGGTTTCGTCCGGCCCGAACACGCGGAAGTTGTTCATGTTCGACTTCATCACGTCGCGCAGGAAGTTCCCCAAGGGTGGGACATTCTCGGCTTCAATGCTTCCCGGCTGATCCACCTTCAGCGCGTAATCGCAAAAGTCAGGCAAGCGTAGTGCCTTTTTGAGGACTCCGCCATTGGCATGCGGATTGGCACTCATTCGACGGTTTCCCTTCGGGGCAAGTTCTTTCAGTTCCCGAATCAACCCGCCGTTCTCGTCGAATAACTCTTCAGGCTTTTGGTCGCGCATCCACTTCTCAAGCATCCGCAGTTGTTCGGGATTTTTCTTGACGTCGCTCAGAGGAACCTGATGGGCGCGCCAAAAACCCTCCAGCCTGTGGCCACCCACTTCTTCCGGTGCGCCCCAGCCTTTGGGAGAGCGCAACACGATCATGGGCCAGCGTGGCCGCTCGGCAACGCCGGTCGCCCGGCATTCCCGTTGATGCTTCTGGATTTCGAGAACGCAGTGTTCGACGGTCGCAGCCATTGCCTGGTGCATCGTGTCAGGATCGGAACCTTCGACGAAGTAAGGCGTCCATCCGTAGCCCCGTAGCAAGTTCTCCAGTTCTTCGTGTGTAATGCGCGCCAGCAGAGTGGGGTTATTGATCTTATAGCCGTTCAAGTGGAGGATGGGCAGAACCGCGCCATCTCGAATGGGGTTGAGGAACTTGCTGATGTGCCAGGAAGTCGCCAGCGGCCCTGTCTCGGACTCGCCGTCCCCGACAACTGCGGCGACGATCAGGTCCGGATTATCGAACGCAGCGCCGCATGCATGCGAAAGCACGTACCCCAATTCGCCGCCTTCGTGGATCGAACCGGGAGTCTCCGGCGTGCAGTGACTACCGATGCCGCCGGGGAAGGAAAACTGCTTAAAGAACTCGAGCAGACCAACTTCGTCTTCACTCTTTTCTGGATATATTTCGGAGTAGGTACCCTCCAGATACCCCGGCCCTAGAACCCCTGGCGCACCGTGACCAGGGCCAGCCATGAAAATCATGTCGAGACCCAATTTTCTGATCAGACGATTCAGGTGGATATAGATGAAAGCCAGCCCTGGGCTGGAACCCCAGTGTCCGAGCAGACGGTTCTTGATATGGTCGGGTCTCAACGGCTCTTTTAACAACGGATTCGATTGGAGATAGATCATCCCGAGCGCCAAATAATTGCAGGCTCGCCAGTATGCGTGGGTCTTTCTCAATTCCTCTGAGCTCAACGGCGAACCGTGGACCGTGGATCGCGCTTTCCCATACGCGCTCAGCGGCAGTGGGGCTATCACAGTTTTCGTGCTCATTGGCACTCCTTGAGTCTTGGACTCATCGAACTCGCCACCTAAGAGAGAAACACTTCTTCGCCTCTGTGAGCGACGTCACATCACCAGGTGATGACGCTTCACTGCGCACCTGAACGATCCATTTTTTATGTGCAGCCCTCAACAGTCTGACCGGTGGAACGCGTCAAGACCGCTCGCGTGTTCCATCACTTGCAAAAACACCCTCACCACCGGTAAAGATCGATTTGGAATATAGGCCCTGCCGATCCTTGCTCAGTAGTATTACGCAAGCAGGGTGCCATTCGCGAATAACGAGAAAACAGGGGCTTCCTG
>NZ_JBAUUO010000179.1:0-40704 GCF_049582745.1 Occallatibacter sp. | reverse complement strand
AGGCCCGCGCGCTCGATCAGCTGGAACCAGCCATCGCGCGGGCCATCGACGCCATCACTCCCCAAAACGCGCAGGCTTTCTTCCGGCACTGCGGTTACGGAGTACAGTAATTATGAAAATGCTCTAGGAGCGCCACGAAGGTAGATCCAATAATTGCCCTTTCGTCCGAGTGACGGAAATCAGGGTTATTTGCGCACTCGGATGACGAGAACAGTCTAAACCGCTCATTAATGGCAGATTGTGCGTGATTGTCGGGATAACTCCGGACAAACGCCCAAGTCAATGGCGATCCTTTACAAACGATAGGTCATGAGATTCCAGTCGCCATGCCGACATTTCAGTATCGATCTCGGTTTGTGTCAGAAGTAGAAACCTTTTTCGATGACTTGCAAATGATGCCAAGTGAAATGTCCGGCGCCGACGGATGATTCCATTGAGCAGAGTTACCTGAGGCTCGGGCGCCGGCATGGGCGATGGATCAAACTGGTTTTTGAGGTTGCTGTCAAAGTCCGGATTTGGCGGAGAACTTGCGTCCCCGGCTAAAGCGCACCTGGATGCTTTCCCCCTTATGCGGGAGTCAGATTCCCGCTTCCATCCAATGTGACTTCCCCAGCAACCTCTATCTGGCTTCACTGCGGTCATTGTGGCTGTACCAGCTGGTCATCCGGAACCGGGCGGCAACGGATGCCCCGCCGCTCGCAGTTGCGCAGCACCTGCTGCTCCGTGCCGATCTGCGTTTCACCGCGCACGCCGGTGTCGGTGTTTTCCATCACGGTCACGCCGCGCAGCGCGCATTGCCCGCGCCGGAATTGTCCGAGCACGAATTACCTTCCCCGTAGCCGTCTGACCAAGGCGTGCCTGCATCGTACGAAATCTGCGCAGCCTAAAGCAGCGGATGAGGATTTCCTGAATCGATGGAAGAATGCGGACCCGGATATCCCCGTCTTGCAGGAAGCTAAAGCAGAGTATCGAAAGCAATGGGCGCCTCTGATGGCACAACATTGAATACTGGACAGGCACGAAAGAACGCGTGAACGGCAGACGCTCCGGCGATGCTCCCAGGAGCAATTGGATCCTGAATTCGTCGCGGAAGCTATTGGTGAAGAGCCGGTTATACAGCTCGGGCGTCAACACCGCCATGTCCGAACCCGTCGGTTGCAACCGCATCGGCAGCGCTTCCAGCCCACCGATGATGAGGAATGAGAACGCCGTGACCAGGTAGCGAATGCCGAGTGTCTCGTGATCGACGGTGGCAAACCACCCGTCCCGTGGTGATGTGAGTCACATGCCATCGTGCCTTCGTTCAAAGAGAATGTGCGCTGTTGGGGAGCCAACTCGATGGGCACGATGACGGTATCTGAAACGAAAACCATGTTCACCCTTCCGGGCGATGCGGTGCGGCAGATTCAATGGCGATTCGCTAATCGTTTTGACCTGCAAATGCTTGTGCAGTCTGCGCGCGACGTAGCGCGTGGACCCGTGGCGCGGCTGGTGGCGGCGGGCGAACGAAACACGCACGAATGGACCGCGGCGAAGAACGGAATGATGGATGCGTTTGACGCTGCCGGCATCACCACCGCTTTTATGGAACCCGAGGACGGCGGCTTCATTTTCGGACCCAAGAATCTTGCTTTCGGTCTCGCGGCCTTCGAACTGGCGTGGGTGGATGCCGGCGCGGCAACCGCGAACCTGGCTGGATTTCTCGCTCTCGCCCCCATCCACGAGCGTGGAACGCCGGATCAGGTTGCTCACTACAAAAAGTTGGCCGCGCCTCCCCAACCGGGAGAGGATCGCAAAGCCTGGCGCGGAGCATTCGCACTGACCGAGCCGATCCCCTACGTGGGCGTCGATACCGGCATGTTGAACGGCAAACTTCGCGTTGCGGAGTGGAAAGAGGGTGAAGAGCCCTGGTTGCAGGTAAGCAAGCGTGGACGGTTCATTACCGGCATCGGGTTCGCCAACTTCGTCACCGCGGCGGTGAACTCCGCCGACGAGCGGATCAAGGGAAGTTGCATGGTGATCCTGGAGGAAGGCGACGAGGGTACATTCGACCGCGGAACAGCTACCAAAAAACTTGTGCACCAGCTCTCCTCAACAGGTGATCCGGTTTTCGACTTGCGGGTGCCGGCGAGCCGCATCGTAGGCGGATATACGGTGAAGGACGGCGTGCTTGTGCCCAATTTCAACCATAGCGAGATCATCGAAGCCGTCTTTCGGCGCACGCGAGTCCCGGTCGGCCTGATGACCGCGGCAAAGCTACTATCGGCGGTCGAACCGGTGATTCGCTACCAGCGTCATCGCTTCCGCGGTGCCGATGGCGCAACGCCAGGCTCGGTGCGCTACGAGCAAGGCATTCAGCAGCGCGAAGACGCGCTGCACCGCCTCGTGGATGTGTGGGCCACCGGCGAGGCCGCAGCATCCTTGGGCTTCGCCGCGGCGCGATTGTTTGATCTGCTCGATCCCCTGGAAAAGCAGAAAACGGCGCTGCTGAAAGAGCGTGGAGTCCAGGGCGGTCGCGCGGAGATGAAGGCGCTCAAACAGAGCGAGCGGCGCGCTCTCGAACTTCTGTCGCTGAAGGACGACGACCCGCTGCGCGCCGAACTTGAAGCTGATCCGTTGGTCCAGTACGTTCTGATGGATGCTGAGGCCAATGTTTTGTGTCCGGCGACCAAGCTCTGGAACACGGGACACGGCGCCAACGTGATGCGTGAAGCGGTAAGTCTGATGGGAGGATACGGCATCACCGAAGACTGTCCGGGCTTTCTGGCGAACAAATGGATGGATGCACAACTCGAAGCGACTTATGAAGGGCCCGAGGCGGTGCAGCGGCGCCAACTCACGGTAACCATGACCAGCGAGGTCTTCCTTGCGCAGTTCAGCGCGTGGTCAAAGGAAATGCGGAAAATTGCATCGTCCCGACCCGGCACGGGCGCGTGCATTCTTGCTTCGGCGATGAACTTGTGGGCATGGTCGCTGAACTATCTGCAAAAGACAGCAGACCCGTCGGGCAACAAGCTCTATCACGGCCAGCGTCAGGGTGTGACATTTGCCCTGGCCGATGCACTGTGTTGGCTCGTCGCATCGCGTTGGCAGATTCTCGACGTGCTCGAGTTGGAGAAACACGGAGCAGAGAATGCTGAGGCAACCGAAGGATTGGCCGGGACCGTGCAATTCCTGAGCGACCTGTGCCACACGCAAGCCGCCCGAGCAGCGGGCGAAGTTTCGCGCATCTGCGCCGAGCTGGTCTTTGGTTACACGCGGCATCCCGCGTGGGACGAGACCGAGCACAAAAGCTGCTTCCTCGCGAGCGAACTTGAAGACCTCGAAGGAACCATGCCGGGAATCATGGCGATGGGCCTGGATGTGCTGGCAGAAGACGGCAGCCATCCGCAAAAGGCCGGACCGTGCGCCGGCTGCGCAGGATCGGCCGAGTTCCTGCGGCTGCAAAGCAGACTGACCATGTGCTTGACCGGCTCGCGGCTGGCGAAAGATCGCGCGGCCGACACTGTAAGCAAAGTAATGATTCCCGAAGCGCTCGATTATCCGGCGACAGGGCCTGCATGAGTCTCACGGAGCCAGTCGGGGCCGACAGACAGACGATGGAAGTGGACATCGCCTGTATCGGATTTGGCCCGGCGATGGGCGGATTTCTGACCACGCTGACGCAGGCGTGGAACTTGTCTCCTGGCGATCCGGCTTTCGAAAGCAGAATCGCTCCGGGCATGCCATTGCAGGTGCACTGCTACGAGCGCGCCGACGATCTCTCGGCCGGCGTGAGTGGGGTTGTGACACGCGCGAAGGGAATTCGCGCAAGCTTTCCCTCACTCGATCCGACCCAGATCCCCATGGCCACGGACGTAAAGAAAGAGCGCGTCTTTTACCTGCTCGATCCCATTGGAGCAGCCAGGCGCTCAAGTACATTGCGTGTGGCTGATTTCTTTCTTCGCCTTTGCGGAAAGCTGTTCGTAAAGGATGATGCATTCGAACTTCCCTGGACGCCGGCATTCCTGCACAAACGTGGTGGCCTTGTATTTTCTATCGGACAGTTCAACCAATGGGTTGCCTCCCAGCTGATGGCGAGCGGACTGGTGCAGATCTGGCCGGGAAGCCCGGTGAGTCGTCCGATCTTCGCTGATGAGTCGGGCGCCGGTAAGCGAGCGGTTATTGGAATTCGTCTTGCCGATCAGGGTGTGGACCCTCACGGAATGCCAACCGAAGGCTTTATGCCCGGTCTCGATGTGCGCGCGCGCTTGACCGTAGTGGGTGACGGGCCGGTAGGCCAGATCGGGAGAGCGCTCAATCAAAGCGAAAACGAACTGAATGGCCGCGATTGGGCGCTGGGCATGAAGATGGTCATCGAGCTACCTGAAGACTCGACGCTCGAGCCGGGCACGGTCTGGCACACTTTCGGATTTCCGGAGCCGGAGATCTTCGGATTTATGTACGTGCATCCGGATCGACTTGTCTCCGTCGGCATCTTCGTGCCTTCGTGGCTTGGCGATCCGACGCGCACGGGATACAGATATTTGCAGCATTACATCCAGCATCCGGTCCTGTGGAAGTACCTGAAAGGCGGGACACTGCGCTCCTGGGGCGCAAAGTCACTCGAGGAATCCGGAAGACGCGGCGAACCATTCCTCACCGGCGATGGGTTTGCACGTATCGGGGAAGGCTCTGGCTCAACGAACATGCTCACCGGCTCGGGCGTCGATGAAGCCTGGACCACCGGAGTGCAATTAGGCGAGGCGGTGCTTGAGCTGCTGCGCGACAAACTTCCCTTCATAGGGGAAAACCTTGCCAACACCTACGAAAAACGGCGTCGTGCAAGCTGGGTGGAACGCGAAGCACGCGAAGCCGAACACGCCCGTGATGGATTTCACACCGGATTTGTCCACGGCTTGGTTGGGATGGCGCTAGCCGGGTTGACTGGCGGTCGCTTTTCGCTAAAGTCAGACATTCCGCCGGCTTCAAAGCAGATCCGCCCCTTCTCTGCGCAGAAGGGAGCAGATCTGAACCTCCAAGAAATCGCGGCGCGCGCCTCCGATGAGGGCCGCTCCTTTCACGATGTGTTGCTAACGGCGCGCGGCTGGCCGGAGATTGCCTTCGACGGACGGCTCTTAGTCACACAACAGGATGCACTCTTGATGGGCGGCAAGGTCCGGGCGATGCCCGGCTTCGCCGATCATGTTCGATTTCTCGATCCGGAACTGTGCAGGTCCTGCATTGAGAAATCCTGCATCGCGATGTGTTCCGGTCAGGCCATCACCTTGGGTGCCGATGGTGCGCCTGCATTCGAGCGTGAAAAGTGTGTGCACTGCGGCGCTTGTCTATGGAACTGCGCGCATTCGCCCAATGGCAAAACCAGCAACATTGAATTTTCTGCCGGTGCCGGAGGGTTGCATTCGGCCGAAAACTGACCGCAAGTTGTCGCGAAAAAGGAAAGTCCGGCAGTGCGTTGCGGACACACGCCATTTTGAGAAGGAGTTGTATGCCTGATTCATTTCATATCGTTGTCTGCGCAGGAATGGTACCCGATCCATTGCAAACACTTGAACCAACAAGCGGGCCGAACGGACCCGGCGTCAAGAACGAAATGCTTCTTCCTGCGGTCCTCGACCCGTGGGCCGCTAGCGCGCTCTATGAAGCCGCTAGTCTGGCAGCGAAGCGCCCCGGCAGCAAGATTTGGCTGGTTTCGCTCGGTCCCAAAGCAAAGCTGCAGCAGTTGATGATGACCATAGCGCAGAAGGCGAGCTTCGAGCTGGTGCCCATCGACGGACCGATTGGTGGCTTCACCGATGCGCATGCAACCGCTGCCACAGTCGCCGATGCGATCGCTGCAATCCCCGGACTCGATCGCACAAAACTCCTCCTCTTCGGTGGCTGGGAGTCTGCATCGCGAGGCGCGGGAATCACGCTGCAAATTGTGGGCGAACGACTGGGCATCACGGATCAGTTTCAAGGCGTGGATAGGATCGATCCGCACGACGACGGCTCATTCGAAGTGCTGGAGCGCGTCGAAGGCGGCAAGCACCAGCTTTCGATTTGTGCGGGAACTCCCGCGGTACTGGGCTGGGCAACGGGCAGCCTCGGCGAACCACGCAACAACCCGCAAGTCGGCATGGCAAACATGCGCACCATCATGCCGGCCCTCCAGAAAGCAAAGCCGGCAACGCTTGAAACCAACAGCCTGCGCTACGTCTCCGTTAGTCTCCCCAGCCAGCAACGCATAACGCGCGTGGTGAAGGACCTGACGGCAGACCAGATCGCACGTGAGCTGGTCGAGTGGATAGGAGCGGAGTGATGGAATCGATTTTGGTTTTGACCCACAGCGATGAGGCTGGCAAGCAACCGAGCAAAGGCTCGCTCGAAGCCGTGTCTGTCGGCAGAGAATTGGCTGCGCAGCTCGGTGCGAAGTTGACCATCGGCATCGTTTGCAGGAATTCAGAAGTCGTCGCCCGGTACCTGGCGTCTGTAGAAGCACGATTGCTCGCTGTCGCGGGCGAGGAGTTCGCGCAACCGCGCTACGCAAGCGACGCGGCTGCGTGCGAAGCAATTTGCCGCGCCGCGCAGCCTACGATCGTTGTGGCGCCTCACAGTTCACGCTTCGCGCGAATGATGCCCGCCGTCGCGCATCGCATGCACGGCTGCATTGAGACGCACGTCACGGCAATTGGCGTGGCCGACAAGATCGAGGCAACGCGATGGTTTTATCGCCAGCGGATGGAAGCTGTCGTGACACGCGAATCGCGTCCATGGTTTCTCCTGCTCGATGCCAGAACTCACGCTGCATTCATCGGCGAGGTCGCCCCGGTCCAGGTCGAACAAATACCGGTCGAGCTACCCGCATTGCGCACAAACGTGTTAGGAAATCGCGCGCCGGAGCAACGTGGGATCTTAACCGGAACATTCAGCGAAGAAAGTTCACGCGGCTCTGGAACGATCCGGCCTGATGCCAAGCTCTTGTTCGTAGCCGGAGCGGGGTGGACCAAGAAGCAGCCTGACGGAAAGGTTCATGCCGTTGAGGCGGGAGAACTGATCCTGCAATTCCTGCGCGCTTCAGGTGCATCCCTGGGTAGTTCAAAGTCGCTTGTCGATCAGGGCAATGAAGGAATCCCCGTTCTTACGTTTCTCACGCACCTCAATCAAGTGGGCCAAACCGGTTCGACCCCAAGACATGCGAAAGGGCTGGCCACGTGCTGCCATGGCGAAGAACCTCATGTCGTGGGCTGGCGTTTCATCGGCGAACGGCGTGCCATCAGCATTGACCCCAACTGCGGTTGGACACGCGGAAAGGCCGATGTCGTTTACGTGGCCGATGCATTCCAGGTCGTGGAGCGCTTGAACTCGCTTCTGAAATCGCGAATTCCTCTCGCCATTCCAGACGGAACTTCCTAATCCCTCCGCTTCGATGAACGTATCCAGCCAAAGGCCGTGTAGTCTCTTCCGGATCGAGGCGCATCGCTCGTCAGGCCATGGAGAAGGGGAACATCTTCATCGAGCCGTACTCATCCGATTGGTTGATCGGTCGGTCTCGAGAATCTCTTCGAACGGTGAGCACCGAAGCACAATCTCGCAGCAATTATGGAGCCACCGGAAATGATCGCTCCGTTAAATGCCAAGAAGAGCCTTCTTCCCCGCGGAGGGGATACCTTGACTTATCCGTAGCTTATAACTGTTTTCTTCTTTTCCCGTTGAATCGCAACCGTAGAAAGTATCTAAGCGCGCACTTGCCCTGCCGAGGGTGAGTGCGCGCTCAACTCCGCGCGACGAAAAACGCACCCTCATTGCGGGGCAGCTCCAGCCAGTTGTGCGTTCGAGCGCAGCTCGGCGTTGCGAAGAAGCTTGGTTGCCTCAGGCGAATCCGGGACCTCGTTCACCAGTTTTCGGTACTCCAACACAGCTTCACGCCACATCTGGTAATGCGAGTAGAGAGAGCCCAGGAGAAGGTGCGAGGGATTGCCGGCTCTCGCATTCTGGATCTGCTGCTCGCCCTGATCGGAAAGAACCGAGAACTGACCGGTCGAGCTGGTGACAGCAGGCGCGGTGGGATGATTTCCGGCGCCGCTTGCATCAACGCGCCACAGATATGTGCGCCCTCTGAGCAGCGGACTTGACACCCGCCACAGAGCCTCATCGAGAACTGAGCTTGTGACAACCGTTTCATGGGAATCCCGATCCTCGATGTGAACGCGGTAGGTCCAGCCGCCATAGGGCGAATCCCAGGTAAGGGTGGGTTCCGCATCCTCAACAGTCGTTCCCAGTGGCTGGGTCAGAACGATCCGCTGTTTGCCCAAGCGTGTTTCAGTTTGTGCCGTTTGAGTCTGCGGGAGGTTGGGCTGATCGGAAGCCTGTAACGCAGCTTCGACAACCTGCCGATCTTGCGTGGAGACGGCCTTGTCAAATTTTCCCTGAAGCATCTGACTGTCCACAACACTCGCAGCATCATGCTCCAAAGGTCGCAGAACGTGGCGAGAACGTTCGATTTGCAGACTGTGCCGGTAATACACCACCGTGAGCGCGGCACCGATGATCACGATCCCCGCGATCGCATAGGTCCATATCTTGGAGTGTTTTCGCTTGGATTTCAAAAGACAAACACCTTCATAATTCGCGCTGATTTCTGCGCAACTCTCCTGAAAATTCGCGAATCCGCGAGGCATTTCAAAATCGGTTCTTCAACGGAAGAGCGCATCTTTAACTTTAATCTTTCCGAGGCATAAGTGGCCGGTGAGCTTTTAGAGTTCTCGTAAGCCTGTTGTGCGCCGGAGGGTGGAGATTACCTGCAAACCTGGCGGAAGTTTTTTCGTTGTGGAATGTGCGGATTAGAGGATTGTGTTGCCGGCAAGGTTCATGCGGGGTTGAGAGTTCACTGTCCGCTTTTCACTGTCCACGGTCCACTTTCTGTTGTCCGCTGTCCACCGCCCACTGTTCCTGTTATTTTTGTTCCACATGCCGCTGGTCACCACAAGCGAAGCCGGAGTGCCGATCCAGGGCCCCAGCGCCACGCTGATCTACGACGACTGGTACCCTGCCTTGCGCACGGACACCCTTCGCAAAGGCAAGCTGGCGAAGGCGATGCTGCTTGGTCTTCCGCTGGTTCTGGGTAGGCGCAGCGACGGGCGTGTGTTTGCGATGCGCGACAGCTGCCCCCATCGCGGCATCCCGCTCAGCGAAGGCTGGTTCGATGGCAATCGCGTCACCTGCCGCTACCATGGCTGGGAGTTCGAGCCGTGCAGCGGGCGCTGCGAACTAATTCCCTCGCTATCAAGCCACGACCATCTGGATGCGACGCGCATCTATGCGACTGCGTTTCCGTGCGAAGAGCGGGATGAGCATGCATGGGTTTATATCGCAAGTCCCGGATCAGGACGAAAAGGCGATACCACGGAGCGGCGAAAGGTCCCGGAACTCGCCAAGTTCGGCGCGCGCTTCCGCACCGCGCACCTCGCCGCGGACCTGCCCTGCAACGTCGACCACGGCATCATCGGCCTGATGGATCCGGCCCACGGCCCCTTCGTACACCAGGCATGGTGGTGGCGTTCGCGATCCAGCATCCGCGAAAAGACCAAGAAGTTCGAGCCAATCCCGGAAGGATTTCGCATGAGCGCGCACGCGCCGAGCGGCAACTCGGCTCCCTACAAACTGCTCGGCGTCTATGGCCAACCTGTCGAAACCACCATCGACTTCACACTGCCCAACCGCCGCACGGAAATCATCCGCTGCGGCGACAAGTGGTTTTCATCGCTGACGACGGTGACGCCGGTCACCGCGTCCACGTGCCGCATCGACGTGATCGCCGCATGGAACGTCTTTTACAACGTCCCGTTCCTCACGCCGATCGCGAAATTCTTTGGCGCTAAATTTGTCCGCCAGGATCAGGAGACGATGATCCAGCAAGCCGAGGGCTTGAAGCACAATCCAAGCCTGATGCTGATTGACGACGCCGACAAACCGGCGAAGTGGTATTTCGCGCTCAAGCAGGCGCGGCTTGAGGGAACAGGCAAGCATCCGCTCGATGCGCCTGTCGAACTCCACTGGCGCAGCTAATTGCGTCGGACGCAGCAACAAAGCTCTTCTGGATTTCCTGCGCCGGGTGATTCGTTAGTGGGTGATTTGTTCGACTGAGCCGGTCAGCCTGCCTGGGGCTCGTCTTCGCCTGCGGTCAGTTCGTCATTGTCTTCGCCTTCGATGGAGATGCGCAGCGAACGCAGGAAGTTCACATCGTTTTTGGTGAAGGTGCCCCCGGCCGCTTCGGCAGCGGCATCGGCTTCCTCGGTCTCTTTCGAGACCTCGTTGAGGCCAATGGTGGCCTCGAGCATAAGGAGCACGTCGAACCCGTGCTTGCGGATGTCCTGGACGACGCCGGCGATCTGTTCGCTTTCAATAACGGACTCGTGGATTGCTTCTCCCAGTTGCTGGATCAGTTCGCGCAGGCGTGATGTCAAGGGTTTACCTCCGGCAGCGGCCAGCGCCGAGAAATTGCGCAAGAAGCGGCTGAGTGATTTCTATACCTTACTTCTCAAGCGGCCATCCGGCAATTGGCATCTCCCCATAGGATGCGAAGAAGCAACCCAGGTCCGCCGCTGCTACCATCATATCCGGGGTCCCCGGCAACAGGCGGGAGCCCTCTGGGTGGTTGCAGGGGTGGTAACGAAGTGAGACCTGAATCCGTCGGCCGGGTGCTGGGTATCGGACTGCGCATTGCAGGGCGCGCGGCCGGCCAGGTCATCATGGGCGAGACTACGCAAGGCTCCGGCGCAACACAACAGGCGGCCTCTACGGCCAGCGCGATCGGCAATGGACGCGTCGCCGGCCAGGCGCGCGTGGCGGGACAGGCCACGCGTGGAGTTTCGCGCGGGCTCGCCGGCTTCTTGAAGCCCTTCCGCAGTGTAGGCGGCAAAATTTGGCTCGAAGTCACAGGCGTGTTTTTTCTCCTGCCGGTCCTGGTGTTCACTCCCGTCCTGTGGAGAACAAGAGCGAACTGGCAGCAAGGCCCCGATCACCGGACCTTTCTCGCCGCGGCAGTCATCATCGCAATGTTTCTGTATCTCGGTGTAAGCAGCTTCTGGCGTGCAGCGCGGCGTCGCTAAGACTGATGCGTACGCCACTGCCGTAGCGCAAGATCTTGTCGCGACCCTCCACCGCTTTGAAAGAAATCCGTTCTAAAGGTACTTGCGAATCTTCTCGCTGAACCTCGTATACAGGAACGACACTGCGAGCAGCGCTGTCCCCAGAACAATCAGCGTGACGTAGCGGTCCGGCGGCGCCAGCGCCCATACGTCCATCAGCAGAATCTTCGCCACGCTCACGAGCAGCAGTCCCAGGCCTGCAAGGCGGAAGCTCCGCTCGCCAACGACCAGTGCAAACAGAAATGTACCGAGCCCCAGCAGGCTCCACGCAATCGTGATGTGGCCGGAGCTGAGCTTCACGGCCAGAGCCACCACCATCAATCCAAACGGCGCGAAGAAGAACCACTGATCCGGCTTGCTCAACAGGCCCACGAAGGGTTCTGGAAGTTTGAAGGAACCGCCGGCCCAGAACTCGGGTCCGCGCACTTTGAATGCGAACGGCAGCGCAGCCACCAGAACCAGCGCGGCGACAGAGAGATGAAAGAGAGTCCCATGCCAGAAATCGCCACGCGATTCGGCGAACAGATCGAACAGCAATCCGCGCAGCACCACCGCGACCGCAAGCGCGACCGCCTGCACCAGGAACGTCCGTCGCCGCATCACCCACGCCAGCGCCATCAGCGCAGTGGCCATCGCCGCCCAGATTGCGGCGATCCACGCGGCACCGTTCGCGGGCGCGGTCCAGTACAGGGGGAATCGATCGACAAACCATAAGGCGATCGAGAACGTCCCCACCAAATCGGCAATGATGCCGACGATGTGTTCGCGAGGCACGCATCGGTCTGTGATGCGCGTGCGCTCATAGAGCCAGTAGCCGCCCGCCGCGAGAATCATGACTTCAAGCAAGCAGGAATGGATGAGGCTGAAGTGATCGTAAAGGCGTGTGGAAGGATCAGCACCCGTAGAGAGCAGGACCGCCACAGCAAAGAGCGTGTGACCCTGCCAGCGAAGGAAACCCTTGCGTGCGAACCGGCCGACTTCAAAGAGAGCCAAAGCGAGCGCCACAACAACAGGCGCCACCCATGGGGGATTGAAGATGTCGAACGCCAGAGCCACTAGAAAGTATGCGGCTGCCCACGAGTACGCCGCAGGTACATAGTTGAGTCCACTTAAAATCGTTTTTCGCCGCATGCCGGAATAGAGCAGTGCAACAGCGACCAGCAGCGGTGTTCGATAATGCCAATCGCCTCGCTGCAAGTCCCAGCGCGCAGCAAGGGCAAGGACCGAGACCAGCGCCAACACGTCTGCCTGCAGCGCCAGCGCTTTGCCGGCGATGCCGTCTGCAACCAAACCGAGCGCGACGACGAGGGCGAGCCACCCGACGGCGACCCACTCCGGAGGCAGCGCAACCCATAGCGCCGCGGAGGCCAGTGCGGTTCCGATGTAGCTTGCCAGCGGCAGCATCACCGCTTCCCATGCGGCGGGATCCCAGATCGGGCTGGCGGTGAGGCGAGGCAGGAAGCGTGGAAGAAGCTCGGCGCGCGACCAGAATGCCAGCGCAGCGACAACAAGAACGGTTGTGAGCGCGGGATGGCGCGCCGAGTCTGGATTCTGAAACCGGAGCCACACCAGCGGCAGAACGTGATGGAAGGCAAGCACGCCCGCGCTGAGAAGCGCGAGAATGTCGCCTTCGAGCGGCAGCATGGTGGCCTTGAACCGATGCCCCACAATCACGAGCACGAGAAAGAGCGCGATCCAGCCGAGCGGCAGCCATTGATCCGGCATCCACACCCACAGGGCCGCAGTGGCCGCGCCCAATCCCAGCCAGCTTGCGCACGGAAGGATGAAGGCATGCCAGCCCGCAAGCGTCTTCGCCGGCGAGCCTGGCTCGTCCAACTGCGGCAGGACACGCGGAAACACCTCGCTTCGCAACCAGTAGGCCAGCGCAGCAAAGGCAAGCACCGATGTGTCGACCGGATGATGGCCCAGGTCCGCGTTGCTGAGCCGGAAATACGCCAGAGGCAACACGTGATCGAACACCAGCAGCCCCGCTGCGCCGAGCGCGAGCACATCGCCCTCCACCAGCGGCATGGTGGCGCGGAAGCGGTGACCTGCAAACACGAGAACGAGAAACAGAGCGAGCCATCCGAATGCCAGCCACCGCTCCGGCAGCACCACCCACAGGCATGTTGCTGCCGCTCCCAGCGCCAGCCAGCTTGAGAGCTTGAGCGCCAGGCTCTCGAGGGCGTTCGCTGCAATCTCCGGCCAGCGGCGCGGGTACACCTCGGCATGGGTCCAATAAAGAATTGCCGCCAGCGCCAATCCAACCGTGAGCGACCAGTGGCGGCTGGTATCGCCTGCCATCACCCGCTCAATCGCCAGAGGCATTACATCGTGCAGCGCCAGCACGCCGCCCGTGATCACGCCCGTAAGAAGACCAAGCCGCCGGAACACGGGTTCGCCCAGCCGCAAGCCGGCGATGGCCAGCACCTGCGCCTGCACCAGCCACAGCACCGGCCAGCTTACGCCGTGAAAGCGGAAGGGTACCGACGAGACCAGCAGGACCACGGAGATTGTGGACAGCACGACGAACGCCTGGCGGCGCTTCTCTTTCGCCCACCAGGCCAGCCCCATCTCGAAAGCGCCGAGAGCGACCAGCGCCCAGAAAGCCCATTCGGGATGCGCGGATTGGAATTTGAGCAGACCCAGGACGCCGCCGGAATTCACAATCGCGGAAACGCTCGACAGGTTTTCTTCACGCTTGTCGAGCGGCGTGCGCAGCACGTAGGCCAGGCGGAAGATCAGCCAGTACAGCAGAATGAGCGCCGTCGATGGCCAGAACTCGGCGAAGTCGGCGTGGTTGTCAGGGAGCACCTTGGTGAGCCAGACGAGGTGACTCACGTAGACGGCGATCAGGCCGCAGAACTCCAGCACCGCCCAATGGCGGATGGTGGTGACGACGACAAGGGCAATCGCCAGAATCGCACTCGCCGCCAGCGAGAAGACGACGGTCTGGTTCGGTTCTTCCACATGACTCGTGAGCAGCGTGGCAAAGCCCAGCATGAACGCTAGCGCGGTCACGGTCTGCGACTTGTATCGCAAGGAATGGCCCACCATGCCCGCTGCCACCAGCATCATCAGCACCAGGTCGAAGGGGAGCGAGTCGACGATGCGCGCAGCCTGAAGGTGGTACATGGCGAAGGTGGTGAAGTAGGCCAGAGCCCATCCGCCGCCGATGCCGCCCCGCGCAAAGATGCGGTAGGTCGGCTTGCGCTCGAGCCAGACTCCGCCGCCCAAAAGGACGAGGCTGACCGCGAATCCACAGAGTACCTTGCCGCCAGGCCCCCAAGCTTGCAGCCTATTCGCGAGCCAAAAAGCGATCCCGATCACAACGCTCGCAATGCCGATCTTGTTGAGCCAGTTTGCGCCAAGCGTCTGTTCCAGCGAGAAGGGTTGCGCCGCCGGAGCGGGCTCCTTGGCTGCCGCAGCCGGTGCCCCTTGAAAGGCTGCTGCGGCATGAACCGGCGGGGCCGGCGGCGCAGATGCTTGTCTCACCGGCTCCGGAGGTTTTGCGGGTGGAATTTGAGGTTCCGCTTGCTTCGCGGTCGGGAGATCCGATGTTGCCGGCGGGATCGCCGCAAAAACCGGCGACTGAACCGGGGGCTTTTGCGCTGGCGGAACGGCCGCGGCTTGCGGCGGCGCAGTCGGCTGTGGACTTGGAGGTGCAGGGACAGGAACGACCGGCTCGACGGGTTTGGGCGTGGCTACCGGCGTAAACGCTGCGATCGGTGGCGGCGCACTGTGCGCGGCCTGTGCTGCTGCCGGAGTTGCCGCTTTGGGAGCTGCTTCTACGCCTGATGGTTGCGCGGGCGCCGATTGCGCAACCGATTCACCGCTCTTCGCGTTCGCTCTCACCAATGCCGCAAGCTGCGAACGCAGAAAATCGAGCTCGCGCTCCAGCCGGTTGACGGCATCGCGCATGCGTTCATTGGCGTCGCGGCTGCTGTTCCAGACCGAAAGGACAACAATCCCCAGAACAATAATCAGGAAATAATCCATAAAGGTAATTGGCGGGAATTATACGAGGATTTCGAAGCGAAGGGGCTGCGCCGTGCAGCCCGTCCTCACAACGACCGATCGCGGCTGCCATGGACGAAGTGCCACGCCGACAGTGCCAGGGCCAGAATTCCCAGCCCATAAGCCATCCACGCATACCTGCCATGATGAATCTGCCAGCCCCGCGAGAACGCGAAGGCCGAGGCCACAATCATCAGAATTCCGCGCACTGGATTCATCGACAGCTCCCCGTATAACTCAACCGCTCACCTCGAATTTGCGACCGGCTGAGGCTGCGCCAGCATCTTGCGGCGGATCCTCAGGGCTCGTCGCAGATTTTTCACGTCATGCGTCCATTGCGGCAGCAGCGCCGACATGGCCAGGCCTTCCAGGTCGCACATAATTCCCCAGGCAATCGCCACCGTGGTGAGCCAGAATCCACCGTTGAAACAGAGCAGCGCGATGGTCGCCAGGGCCAGCAGCGCGCTCCACGCCTTGGACGCATAGGAGTGGTAGCTCGCCATCCGGCCAAATTTCACCCAATCAAAAACGACGCGTGTGGCCTCAAGCCCGAGCAGAACAGCCAGCAGCCACAGCCGTGCATGAATGACCGGCCAATGGCGCTCCACAACGGCAACCAGCACGCCCACATAGAAGACCGTGTCGGCTGCCGAGTCCGCGATGCGCAGGGCAGCGGTTGCGGTTCCCCAGCGGCGCGCGAGCACACCGTCGTAAATATCGGAAAGAAAACCCACCGCGATCATCGCTCCCAGCCATGCCTCCGGAGCACGCAGACGCGCGGCCGCAAGGGGAATGGCCACGCCCAGCAGCGCGCGGCTCACGACCATAGACCACGGAATGGATTTGCGCCAAAGCAAAGTCGTTGCGGCGTGCCGAGTTTGACCCTGATGCCGCCCAATCCCTATCGTTGGTAGGGTACAGCATGGTTGTGAGAGGAATTCTTGAATGACTACTCCAGAGTTGACCGTCGCCCCCGCGTTGAAAAAGACTGCCCT
Source organism: Occallatibacter sp. (assembly GCF_049582745.1). Lineage (GTDB taxonomy): Bacteria > Acidobacteriota > Terriglobia > Terriglobales > Acidobacteriaceae > Telmatobacter. Next base: position 24,563 of record NZ_JBAUUO010000179.1, on the reverse strand, counting down.
TAACGCCACCCATCGTGCGCTCAAAGCCAAGATGGTCGATTTCGGCGGCTGGGATATGCCGGTCGAATACCCGGGCCCCGGCGGCGGCTTGATCGCCGAGCATATGGCGGTGCGCACGGGTGTGGGGCTGTTCGATGTGAGCCACATGGGCGAGATTCAGTTCCGCGGTCCCGGTTCATTGGCAGCGATTCAGCAGATCACTATGAACGATGTGGCGCGCCTCAAGGATGGACAGGCGCACTACTCCGCGCTGCTCACGCCGCAGGGCACGTTTGTCGACGACATTCTCGTGCATCGTCTCAGCGAGAATGACTACCTGCTGGTAGTAAATGCCGGAACCAAAGATAAAGACTATGCCTGGATTCGCCAGCAGGTAGGCGGCTGGGCGGGCATTCACATCACGGACTACTCCAGCTATTATTCGCAACTGGCGTTGCAGGGACCGCGCGCGCTTGAGACGATGCGGAAGCTGACGAAGGTCGACCTCGCCGCGATCAAGAACTACTGGTTTACCTGGGGACAGGTTGCCGGCATTCACAACGTGCTGATTGCGCGCACCGGCTACAGCGGCGAAGACGGATTCGAACTCTACATCCCGTCCGACGAAGCCACCACAGTAAAAATGTGGAATGCGCTGATGGAGGCCGGAGAGGAATTCGGTATCCGCCCCTGCGGCTTGGGCGCGCGCAACACGCTGCGTCTCGAAGCCGGCATGAGCCTTTACGGCCACGAGATCTCAGAGGAGATCAACGCGCTTGAGGCGGGACTCGATCGCTTTCTCAAGCTCGATAAAGGCGAATTCATCGGGCGCGATGCGTTGCTCGCCGTCGTGGCCACCGGGGGACCGAAACGCAAGATCATCGGACTCGAGATGGTTGACCGCGGCATCGGGCGCGATGGGTACGCGGTACACGATCTCGAAGGCAACCAGATCGGCGTCGTCACCTCCGGCTCACCCGCGCCGTTCCTCAAAACAAACATCGCCATGGCCCTGGTGCCTGCTGCTGTCGCCGCCAGCGGAACCGACATCGTGGTCCAGTGCCGCGCCAACTCCGTGAGGGCAAAGCATGTCCCGATCCCGTTCTACAAGCGGGCGAAGAAGTAGGATACAGCGCGTCTGTTCACAGTTCTTAGTCCGTAGTCCACAGTCGGTTCGCCTCGTCACTCTGAACTACGAACTCAGAATTTCGAACTGTTTCACGCGCAGTGCCCGTTGCACTTCAGCACACCCAGAAATGCGTCAAAGGGTCCGACCTTGTCGCGGTGCTGATGCGCCATGATCCGCGAGATTTGGTGCACGTGGGTCAGGTCGTGCGCCGCCCATGTGGCCAGCAATTCTGAAAGCGTGACCGGTCCAAGCGAGGGGTGGCGTCCGCGCAACTTCAGTTGCGAGAGCGACAGATTGAGTGCGCGCAGGTCGTCAAGGCATCCGGCGCGCACGCGTGCGAATTCGTCGAGCAGTTGTACCAGAGTTCGGCCCTCGCACTCCCGCACATGTCCCCAGCGATCAAATGGCTCGAACGGCCGTTTCTCGCCGTATTCCAGGATCATGCGCGCTCGCGGCACCCAATCTTCCTTGTCGGCGTAGATCAGGTGCCCAACGACATCGACCGCTGTGAATGCCCCCTCGCCTTCGTTGCGGTGAGTCCACGTTTCCGGCAGCCCGCGCAGCAGCGCATCCAGAGCCGCCGGCGTGCGCGCAAGCAGAGCCATTGTATCTTGCAGGTTGTGTGCCATATCCACTCGATGCGAAACCGATCGGGAGCGATGCAAACAAAAGACCGCAACGCCTTCTGCATTGGGCTTTGCGGTCAGTGTGCGATTATTCCCAGGTCAGGGCCCGTGCTACCTCAGACCTGCATCACTTCGGCTTCCTTCTTGCGCGAAAGCTCTTCCATGCGGCGAATCTCTTCGTCGGTCATCTTCTGGACCTCTTCGAGAGCGCGCTTTTCTTCGTCTTCGCCGATCTTCTTTTCCTTGGCAAGCTTCTTCAGCGCGTCGTTGCCGTCGCGGCGCACGTTGCGCACCGCGGTGCGATGCTCTTCGAGCACCTTGTTGAGGTGCTTCACGACCTCGCGGCGCCGCTCCTCGGTCATCGGTGGGACAGGGACGCGGATGATCTTGCCATCCGACAGTGGATTGAAGCCGAGATCGGAGGCCTGGATCGCCTTCTCGATCTCCTTGATGATGGAAGGGTCCCAGGGCTGGATCAGAATCGTCTGCGGCTCCGGCGTGGACACCTGTGCCATCTGCGTGATCGGCGTCATCGTGCCGTAGTAGTCCACTCGAATCTGGTCAAGCATGTGCGCGCTCGCGCGCCCAGTGCGCGTGGAAGCAAGACTGGCCTGAAACGTTGCCACGGCCGCATCCATGCGTCGCTTCAGATCGCTGGAGAGTCCTTTAAGTGCTGGATTGCCATCCATAAACGAAGCCATTGCGATTTCCTCAGTAAGCCCTTTACCAACGGCTATTCTACAACCTGCGCGGCAGGTGGCAGACGCAGCACTCTATGTTAGATCGGTGAGGCCCGTAGCCGTAGCCTGCTCGTGCGCGTGATAACTGGAGCGCACCAGCGGTCCCGACTCCACATGGCGGAAGCCCATCTTCAGAGCTTCGGTCTTCAGTTCGGCGAACTCTCTCGGCGTGTACAAGCGCGCCATCGGCAGGTGGTCGCGCGATGGCCGCAGATACTGCCCGACGGTCAGAATGTCGCATCCCACTGCAGCAAGATCGCGAAAGACTTCGAGCAGCTCGTACGTTTCTTCGCCCAGCCCCACCATCACGCCCGACTTCGTAAGCCCTCCGGGCCTTAATTCTTTGGAGTAGCGTAACAACTCGAGAGAACGCTCATACCGTGCCCCCGACCGCACCACGCGATAAAGCCGCGGCACCGTCTCCGTATTGTGGTTCATCACTTCGGGCTTCGCGGCAACGACCGTGCGGATGGCCTCGCGGTTGCCTTGGAAATCGGGAACCAGCACCTCGACGCGGCATCCCGGCGCCTGAATGCGAATCTCCTCGATCACCATCGCGAAGATGCGCGCGCCGCCGACTAAATCGTCGTCGCGATTCACGCTGGTAATGACGGCATGCTCCAGGCCTAACGTCGCGACGGCCTCGGCAACGCGGCGCGGTTCGTCAAGATCAATGGGCTCGGGCCGGCCCTTGGGCACTGCGCAGAAACCGCAGCGCCGCGTACACAGGTTGCCCAGCATCATGAAGGTGGCCGTCTTATGGTGCCAGCACTCGCCGATGTTTGGGCACTGCGCGCTCTCGCACACAGTATGCAGACCAAGCGATCGCGCCAGCCGCTTCAAGGCGTGGAAGTTTTCACCCACCGGGGCGCGTGCCTTTAGCCACTCCGGTTTGGGAGCAGGGGCCTTGCGCGCCGGTTCGATCTGCACCAGTTCCATCAACACAATTGTACGGGGCGCGCGCGAAACGGAAGCGGGGTTTAAAATTCTGCGCAAAGGGGCTCGGAATGAAAGGTGTATTGGTAACTGCTGTCGCTTGCCTGGCTGCGGGGCTGTTCGTCATCTTTTACTTTTGCCATGGCACCACCGGCGTGCAATTCGGCACAGCGCTCAGTGAATGTTCGATTCACATCGACATCACCACGACTGGCGCAGGCGTGCCTGGGGCCGTCGGTTTGGTTTCGATCGGTTCGTTCCTGCTGATCGTCGCTACCGTAATCGCGCTGATCGGGATGTTCCGCCGCAAGCGCGACGTCGCGCCGACGACCAGGCACCGCGACTCTGCATTCGAGGAATAGGAATTCCACATGCCTATCGAGGAAAACTTCTCGCCGAACGCCTGCCGGATTCCGTGTTGAGCGGCTTGTTTATTCCGCCTGCTTGTTCGGCGCAGCCGCCGGCGCTGGAGTCGCGGGCTTCAGATACCTGTCCCACCACCCGAGCCAGCGCTCATAGCGGTCCTTGATAAAGCTCGGCCGCGTGAATCCGTGGAACTGTCCCGGATACACCACCAGTTCCGTCGGCCGCCCCAGCGACTTGAGCGCCTCGTACATCTGCTCGCCGCCAATCAGGGGCACATTCATGTCCGAGGTTCCGCCCATGAAGAGCATGGGCGTGTGCACCCGCTTGTCGATTTCGAGGAAGGGATAGCTCATCTTGACGTATAGCTGCGGATTCTTCCACGGTGGTCCGAGTTCGTTGTCGTATTGCAGGATGTACTGGTCGACTCCGTAAAACGACATCGGCGCTGCCACGCCCGCTCCGCTGATGCCGGCCTTGAAGCGGTCGGTGCTTGCCACGGTGTAGTCGGTCAGGATTCCACCGTAGCTCCAGCCTGTCACTGCCAGCCGATTGGGATCGGCCACGCCCAGCGCGACGGCTTTGTCCACGCACGCCAGCAGGTCCTCGACCTCGAAGTGGCCCCAGTCCCCTGCGATAGCTTTCGCATAATCCTGCCCGCGCCCCGAGCTGCCGCGATAATTCACATTCAGCTCCGCATAGCCCTTGGTTGCCAGCCACTGGCGCAGGAAATCGAAGGTATGCGCATCCTGCCCGTTGGGCCCGCCGTGAATAAAGAGGATCATCGGCACGGGAGTTCCTGCCTTGATTTCCGCCGGCCTGGTCAGCAGTCCGTGGACTTCGATGCCTTCCTTGTCCTTTGCTTCAATGTCTTCGCTTGAGACAAGGTTCAGCTCTGCCACAAGCACGTCGTTGTGCGTGGTGAGCTTGCGCAGCGCACCGTTCTCAAGCGCATAAATCTCTGCCGGCGCGGTGTCGTTGGTGTAGAGAACGGCCGTGTGCGCGCCCGCCTGGTCCCACGTCATCACCGCGCCCTGCTGCGAGAGTTCGCGCTTAATGCCATTCCCCACAAGCTCCACCTCCGCGGGATACTCATTGCGGTCGTCGGCGACGAGGTAGCTGAGGTGCCCATCCGCCGAGAAAAACGGCTGGCTCACGCCACGATCGAACTTCGCCGCGGGATAGCTGACTGCTCCATCCAGTGTCACTACGGCCGGCTTCGCCTGCGAGTATTCCAGCAGATCGAGTTTCGCGCCCTGCGTGTAGGCAATTGACTTCGAGTCTGGCGACCACGCCAGTCGCCCGCCATCCGGTCCGCCCCAGGTCGTCAGCTTTTTCGCGGACGAACCTGCCTTCGGCTCGACGACAAACACATCGGTATTGTTGGTGCGATCGGGATCCTGGTCGTGGTTGCTCACATAGGCGATCCACTTGCCGTCCGGCGACCACTCGGCGTCGTTCTCATTCACGTTCTTGTCGGTGGTCAGCTTCTCGGCTTTCTTAGTGGTCAGATCCCACAGGTAGAGGGCGTTGTATGCGTCGTCGCGCAGATAGCCCTGGATGTCCTGCTTGAAGTGGTAGCGATCGATGACGATGGGCTTGGGAGGCGCGGGCGGCTTGCCCTCTTCCGGATCGGGCTCAGCCTTGGGATGAAGCGTAAGCAGCAGTTTCTTCGAATCGGGAGACCAGCTATAGCCCTGGATGTTCTTGTCGGTAATGTTGGTGAGCTGCTCAGCCTCGCCTCCGCGGCGATCCATCACCCACACCTGGTCGCCCTTCACCGTCCCCGGCCGCGACGACATGAGGCTGATGTAGCGCCCGTCGGGGCTGAACTTCGGCGCCGATGCGCCTTCCTTGCCGTAAGTCAGTTGCAGATGGACCGACCCATCCCACTTCACCATCCAGAGATGCGACTGGCCTTTGTCGTCCTTGGTATCCACCTGGCCAACCGTGTAGACCACCCATTCGCCATCGGGCGAGACCACAGGCCCGCCTACGCGTTGCAACTTCGCAAGATCTTCGAGGTTGATGTCACGTTTTTTTGGTGCATCTGCAGCGTTTGCGGCAAAAGTTGCGACAATGATCAGGAAGGCAACGGCAACACGTCTCAATGTTATCGGGGACATGGGCAAGAGATTACCATCCCGCCTCGCATGGATTCCACGAGAATGTTCTCAGTTCAATACCATCGCGCGTTCTTACTTTGAGCGCACTGAAAGCTGGCACTTAGCGCAGTTTTTCCCGCACTTCAGGGCGTACCAGGTAGAAGAAGAACACCATGTTCAGCATCCCCTGAATCAGCGAGGGCACCATGTACTGGCGCGCGAAGATCCACAGGTTGTAGCCGCCGAGCATCAGCACGGCAGACAACGCCAGTGCCCACGCCCAGCGAAACCGCATCAGCAATCCGCCACATGCGGCAAACAGAAATACCGGCAGCACCAGGAACAAGGCGGGATAGTGGCCGCCCACCACGCCGACTACGATGACCACTGCGAGGACTAAGAGATACAGCGAAATCGCGGCAAGCCCCGGCAACGGCAGCAACTCCCGCTTGAGCGTCGGAAGGCTCCGCACTTCTCCGGCATTGCCGACCTGGCTGCTTTCCTTTCCTACGGGTTCGGTTGCGGGCGTGCGCTCTTCGTCACTCATAGCGTATGCAGATACGCCAGCAGATCGCGCAGCTGCTGGTCGTCGAGCGCGGTGCCGGGCATGGTGCCGTGTCCGTGCAGGATTACTGCCGACAGGCGGTCATCCGTAGGCGGTGCGCCCGAGGGCATGGCCTTGATCTTGGTGATGGCCTGCAGCCCCGGCCCATGGAGTCCGTGGGTCGACGTGGGATAGTGGCACTTTGCGCATGCCTGGTGAAACACCTGCGCGCCCTGCGCCTCCTGCGGCGTCCACTCCGACTCGGGCTTGGAGGGTGGCAGCGACTTGCATCCCGTCGTCGCCGTGAAGGCTGCCAGTCCAGCAAAAAGGGCCAATAAAGAACTGCAAATCCGCGTTCGCATCTCTGGTTTCGATGATAAGCCATTGATTTCCCGCCGAACTGTGTGTTTCAGCTCACAGCGCCTCTCCACACACATGCCATGCTGAAAGTGTTGCGAAACCTTTTTCCACTACGCAACGCAAAGCTTATTGTTGGCCCGCGTCGATACCGTGCGCGGCCGCTGATTCTGTGAGAGGAAATCGCATGAAGCGCCGCATCCTGATCGCCGGAGTCGCCGTGGCGGTACTGATTGCCGTCATCTGGGGGATCTTCGCCTGGGTAGCGCGGCGCGACCGCTATGTGTACTCCGGGACAATCGAGACCCGCGAAATCCAGATCGGATCGAAGATCGGCGGCCGTGTCACCCAAGTCCATGTCGATGAAGGCCAGGTCGTCAAAGCAGGAACAACACTCGTCCTATTCGAATGCGACGAACTGAAGGCACAGCGCGTCCAGGCCGAGGCAAAGCTCGAGCAGGCACAAGCCGATCTCGACAAAATGCTGCGAGGAAACCGTCCCGAAGAGATCGCGCAGTCCGACGCCACCGCCCGCGCGCAGCAAGCCACATTCGAGGCGGCGCGCAACGGCCCCCGTCGGCAGGAAATCGACCAGGCCCAGGCAGACTTCGCTGCCGCCGTCGCCGATGCCGCCAACGCCGAGATCTTTTACCAGCGCATGCAAAAGCTGGTGGCAACAGATACGATCTCGCGTCAGCAATTTGACGACGCCCGCGAAAAGCGTGATGCCGCGGCACAGCGCGCGGAGTCGACCCGACAGCATCTAGCGCTGCTCCAGGCGGGCACACGCCCTGAAGACCTGCGCGCTGCCCAAGACAAATACAAGCAGGCCGAAGCCGCCGCCATCCTCGCACGCAAAGGATTCCGCAAGGAAGACATTGAATCGGCGCGCGGACGCCTTGCTGAAGCGCAAGGCTCTGTGGCCGAACTCGATGCACGCTTGCGCGAGGCTGAGCTGACCGCCCCTTCCGATGCTGTCGTTGAAGTTGTCAGCGTCCGCCCCGGCGACCTGGTCCCCGCCGGCCGCATCGTCGCGACGATGCTCGAAGCCTCGCAGCTCTGGGTGAAGGTTTACATTCCAGAGACCGATCTGGCGCACGTCCGCCTCGGTCAACATGCGACGGTGCAAGTGGACAGCTTCGGCAATCGCGCCTTCGAGGGGCACGTAGGCCAGATTGCGTCGCAAGCTGAGTTTCTTCCCCGCAACGTGCAGACCAAGAGCGACCGCGAACACGAAGTCTTCGGCGTCAAGGTGTACGTCGATAATGCGCAGCAGGTTTTGAAATCGGGCATGTCGGCGACGGTGCGCCTGGAATGACCGCCGTCATCGCAGCCGATCACCTGACGATCCGCTTTGGCGCATTCACGGCGGTCGACGACGTAAGCTTTGAAGTCGGCAAGGGCGAGTTGTTCGGCTTCCTTGGCCCCAACGGTTCTGGCAAGACCACCATTATCAAGGCGCTCTGTGGCCTGCTGCCCCCCTCTGAAGGGACCGGCCACATCCTCGGCATGGACATCCGCGAAGACGCGGCCGAAATTCGCCGTCACGTCGGCTACATGTCACAGAAGTTCGGCCTCTACGAAGACCTCACCGTCGCCGAGAACATGAGTTTCTATGCCGGCGTCTACGGCCTCTCCGCTGATCGAGCCGCCCAACGCACACGCGAACTGCAGGCACTCACCGGCATCGAGCCCTACATGGATCGCCGCACCAGCCAGCTCTCCGGTGGATGGAAGCAACGCCTCGCCCTTGCCTGCGCCATCATCCACTCGCCCGAAGTTGTATTTCTCGACGAGCCCACCGCCGGCATCGACCCAGTTGCGCGCCGAGCGCTCTGGGACTTGCTCTTCCAACTCTCCGGCCAGGGCGTCACGTTCTTCGTCACGACGCATTACATGGACGAGGCAGAGCGCTGCGGTCGCGTCGGCTACATCTACCAGTCAAAGCTCATCGCCATCGGAACTGTCGCCGAGTTGCAGAAACTTCCCGACGCCAATCCCACGGGCACCTCGCGTATCCAGATCAACGTGCCAAACCCTTCAGAATTGCTCGACCGCATTCGTCATCTTCCAGGCATTCGTGAAGCCACCGTTTTTGGCCACACGATCCACGCGCTTGCCGAGACTGACAAAATGGAGCAACTGCGCGCCAACCTTCCGCAAGCGCACATCGAAACCATCGAGTCATCGCTTGAGGACGTCTTCGTCACCCTCACTTACCGCATCATGGAGTCGCAACGATGAGAGCCCTCTTTCGCGGTCTCGTGCCTATATGCCGCAAGGAGTTTCTGCACATCATCCGCGACCCCGGCACGCTCTTCTTCGCGCTGCTTATCCCCATGCTGCAGTTGTTTCTCTTTGGATTTGCGGTCGATACCAACATCCGCCAGATCCCCACGGTTGTGCTGGACGAATCCAATACGCAGGACAGCCGCCGGCTGCTCCAGGCCTTCGCCGGGTCTGACGTGTTCAATTTGAAACTCTACGCACAGTCGCAGGAGCAGATGTACGAAGCGATCCGTGGCGGCAAAGTCCGCGTCGGCATCCGCATCCCGTACGACTACGCCCGCCGCCTGCAGGATGGCACCACCGCCATCGTCCTCGTCCTCGTTGACGGCTCAGATTCTTCGGTCGCAGGCCAGGCCATGAGCACTGCCACCGGCGTCGCGCTCAAGGAGTCGCTGGGCCGCGCGCTGCCCGGGGGCGCCATGCCCATCGAGGTGCGCCCATCGGTGCTCTACAACCCCGCAACCCGCTCGGCAAACTTCTTTGTCCCCGGCCTGATTGCGATTCTCCTACAAGTTATGGCGATTCTGATGATCGCGCTGAGCCTGGTTCGCGAGCGGGAACGCGGCACCCTCGAACAGCTCACCATGACTCCTGTGGCACCGCTCGGCTTGATGGTCGGCAAAATGATTCCCTATGGCGTTCTTACTTTCGGCGAACTTTGCGTCATCCTGCTCGTTATGCGAACTGTTTTCCTTGTGCCGGTGCACGGCAACGTGCTTCTGCTTCTCGTGCTCTCCGTGCCGTTTCTGCTCACCGTGCTTGGCATCGGGCTTGTGATCTCAACGCGCGCACGCACGCAGGCCGAGGCGTTCCAGCTTTCGATGGGAACCATTCTGCCGTCGGTCTTTCTCTCGGGCTACATCTTTCTGATCGAGAACATGCCGACATTCTTCCAGGGTGTCAGCCGGCTCATTCCCGCCACGTACTACATCGAGATTCTGCGCGGAATCATTCTGCGCGGAGCAGGTATTCGCGAACTATGGGTCCAGGCGCTGGTGTTGACCGTGATGGGCTGCGGCAGCACCCTGCTCGCCGCAAGGCTTTTCGTCAAACAAGGCGCTCGCTAAGAGCATGCGTACAATTCAGTCTTGTATTTGGGCACGACCCGGGGTACCCTCTGGGTCGCGTGCCGAAAGACTGCATAAGAGGCGCGGGCTTTAGCTCCTGTGCCAACATTCGTCTGACCCGGTTTCAGTCGCTTGCCGCGATCGCTTCGCAGATCTTGTCCATCGCAGGAAGTTCCGCATGGCTCCCCGGCCGGTGTCCGTTCACCAGGATCGAGAACGCCAGCGTTCTTCCGCCCGCCGTCTGCAGATACCCTGATATTGCATTCGTCTCATTCAGCGTTCCCGTCTTCGCCCACAGCTTTCCCTGGAGCGGCGAATTCCGGAACCGGCCAGCCAGCGTTCCATCCACGCCAGCAACCGGGAATGTCGCGCGCCATGGCACTCCCCATGCCTGCCGCGCCGCGAACGACAGCAGTTGCGTATAGGCCCGCGGAGTGATGCGGTCGTCCATGCTCATTCCCGAGCCGTCGTAGAAAAAGAAATCACCGTCGCTCACGCCCGCGTCCACTAGGAACTGCCGCACCACGCGCGTACCCTGCGCCAGACTGCCATCCTTGGCAAACGTTCTGCCAAGCAGCCGCAGCAGAAGTTCCGCATGCAGGTTCTGGCTCACTTTGTTGGTCACGGTGATGTCCTGCGCAACTGGCACCGAGACGTGTTTTGCCAACACTCTGCGATTATCGAGCGGCGCTTCAATGGTATCGAGCATGCGCGGCGCCAGCTTCAGCGGCTCGGAACGCTCCGCGCTGAAATCGCCCGTCCCGATCGATAGGCGATGTGCTGAAGTCGGATCACCAACGACCCTAACTCCCCGGTGCAGCAAAGCATCCTTGAATGCCGCGGCCATAAACTCCGCTGGGTCTTCGATCGCGAGCGGCGCGTGCAGGCCCTGCGCTGGAGCCGTTCCCCAGGCCCTTACGAGCAAGCTTCCCGGCTTGCGCTCAAGGCCCGGATGCGCGACATCCCCGGACGGAGCCATCGTCATCGAGTTCTCAAGCGTGTAGTAGTCAACGTCCGGCGACCACTGTCCCAGCGTCGCTCCCGGCTTTGCCGGATCGGCTGTTATCGTCAGTTCAATCGTGTTGTCGGCGAACGAAAGCGCCGAAGCGGGAGCACCATAACCCCATTGCAGGTCGTCCCATGCCCAGGCGGTTCCATAGGGCTCATTGAGATAGAAGCTGTCGTCGCCCACTACGGCGCCCTCGACCGTCCGCACTCCGGATTGCTCCACCTGCTCGGCCAGCAGGTCCAGGACATTCAGGGCGCTCGGCTCAGCCTTAACCTCTTGCGGCGTCGGGGTCGCAGCCGGCGTCCCGGTAGGCGACTTCGCTGGAGGATTTGCGGGTGTCGGCGGCGGTGCGGGCGGAGAAGGAGGCTTGTAAGGATATTGCCGCTCGCTCATGGTGGGATCGCCCGAGCCCAGGATCAGAATGTTGCCGTGAAGCACACCCCCAGCATCGATGTCACCGCCGGCAACCACATCGGTCGTCCATGTAAGGCTCTCGACCGGCAGCAGCGCAAATGCTGCGGCTGTCGTGGCGAGTTTTGCGTTCGAGGCAGGCGTAAACAGCCTGCCCTCGTTTAGTCCATAGAGCGGCTGACCGTCGAGCGTAGTTACGCTGATGCCAAATTCCGTATGGCTGAGCGCAGGATCGGACAGGATGGCCTGAATGCGCTCGGCCATCGTGCCCTTCGTCGGCGCAGCGTGTGCCGGACGCCGCGCGGAGTTGTGGGCATGGTGGGTCTGCGGAAAAGTGCAGGTGGCGGAGAAGAGAAGCAGCGCCGGGCAGAGCGCCAGCATTCGCCGGATGGGGAACATGCAGGGAGTTTAGCAGGCCGTGATTCCTGCGCGCGTTTGCCGCAGAATGCCGCCTAACCCATAGAATCGAATCGGTAGCGATTCACGGCCTTGTGAATCTGATCGATGTGATGACTCCTCTATCGCGCACCATTTCGCACTGGAAGCTGCGGACACGCTTGCTCGAACTGGGCCGGCGAACGCTGGTGATGGGCGTCGTCAACATTACATCCGACTCTTTCAGCGATGGCGGACGCTTTCTCGATCCTGAAGCCGCAGTGGCGCAGGCGCTCGCGTTACTCGACGACGGCGCGGACCTGCTCGACCTGGGCGCGGAAAGTACGAGGCCCGGTTCCCGCGCCGGCAATCCCACCGAGGCCGCGGTCAGCGCGGAGGAAGAACAGGCGCGGCTGCTTCCCGTGATCGAACGCATCCTCAAAGCGCGGCCCCATGCGATCCTTTCGGCCGACACCTACAAGTCCGCCACCGCGCGCGCCGCACTCGCCGCCGGCGTCGAGATCATCAACGACGTCAGCGGATTCACCTGGGATGAAGCGATGCCGGGCGTCTGTGCGGAATCAGGATGCGGCGTGGTGCTGATGCACACGCGCGGCAGACCCGAAGAATGGCGGACGCAGGCGAAGTTGCCCGCAGAGATGCTCATTCAAACCATCCGTGCCGGGCTTGTTGAGAGCCTTGCGCTTGCGTTGCGCGCAGGCATCGCGGCTGAGTCCGTGATTCTCGATCCAGGCTACGGCTTTGGCAAGAAGTTTGACGAGAACTACACCTTGCTCGCTCACCAGGCCGAATTCCTCGCGCTCGGTCGCCCGCTTCTTGCGGGTGTATCGCGGAAGTCCTTTCTCGGTCACACGCTGGCTCCGCTCTTTGGTGGCGATTCGGCGCCCGTCGAGTTCCGCGAAACCGCCGGCATCGCGGCGCTGGTTGCGGCAATCCTGCACGGAGCGTCGATCGTCCGTGTGCACGATGCCCGGCCGGCAGTCGAAGCCGCGCGCATTGCCGACGCCGTGCTCGCCGCAAACTAGATGCCTCGCCGGAGCTTCTCGGCGGCTGAGATTCAGCTGCCTATCGCTTTGACATCGCATGCAGCTTGAGAACCGTGTTCCAGTTGCGCGCGGTTCCCATCACGCCAATGGCTTTGTCGAGCGCCTTGCCCGTAAACTTCGTCTCCGCCGCGCCGTCGGGCAGATGCAGGTAGAGCGTATCGCCGGCCAGGTGATACCGGTCTCGCCGCTTGGGATACATCGTAACGATGCGGTCGAGTCCGGCAACCGCATTCGTCCCGGCCGAGCCTGCGAGGAAGCCGACATGCACCCTGGCCCCATCCGCTGCCGCCTCGGCCGCATAGGGGTTCTCGCGAACCACGCGATCCAACTGCTCGTGCGTGCGCACCACCACTCCGCAGGGCCCGCCCATCAGCTTCTCCAGGCCGGCTGCCACTGTCTGCGCGACCTTTGCCGCTGAACCCTTCGCGTCGGCAACCGCATTGCCGCTCTGAATGTATGTCTCGACCTTCTCAAATCCCAGCCCGGTCAGCATCTTTCTGAAGTCCGCCATAGGCAGCTTGCCGTGACCGGCAAGATTGACGGCGCGAAGAAGAATGACATAGGTCGGCATGGCAAAATCCTCTGCTGTCAAATCGTAAATGCGTCCGGGGGTCTATGGAATTAGACTGGCAGAGACGAAATATGCAACCGGATTATTGCTTTTCCGTGGCCAGGTAAACCACAACGCCGCTCAACAGCGCCACCGTTGCCAGTGCGGGCACAATCCACCCCAAGCCGCCGGACTGCGAAAGCGCCGCCGGCACCAGCGCCTCGAGATGCAGCGCCTGCGGCAGATTCTCCAGCCATGCCCTAAGCAGGTTTCCCTTCCAAACGAGCCCTCCCGCGCCGACCACAATCAACAGCGTCAACGCGAAAATCTGCGCGCCCAGGATAGGCCGCCCTACCCGCTCGATTGCCGCATTGCGCCGCCTAAGCTGGGCGCGCCACCACAACGCGCCCGGGGATTCAAGGCGTGGAATGTCCAATGTCTGCCTGCGTGAAGCTTGCATTGCCTGGGATACAAGCACAAGATCCGAGCAGGACCGGCAAGTCTCGACATGCGCGCGCAGTTCCTCTGGGCACGCTTCAGGCCAGTAGCCCTGGTGCAGCAACTCCGTTACCTCTCGCTCGCGCGTGCATGCAAATGGACTCATGCTTCACCTCGCTCACGCAGCAATCGCGCCATCTTTCTCCGCGCGCGGAACAATAGGAGCCGGATGCTCGCCGAAGCCAGTCCCGTTACTTCGGCAATTTCATGATGCGAGTAGCCCTCGGCATACGCCAGCCACAGCAGTTGCCGGTCGCGCGGACGCAACTGCGCCATTGCCGGGCCCAGCATTGCAAGAGAATCCGCCTGCCCCTGGCTGCAGCGCGCCGCGAACAACTCTTCCGGCATGTCGTCTATGGAGGACGATTGCGGACGCCGCCAGTGATCGCGCAACAAATTGGTTGCAATTCGAAACAGGTACCGCCGTGCCGCCACTTCGCCGTCCGCAGGATGACTGGCGCACAGAAAACGCACATAGCTCTCTTGCGTCAGATCGTCGGCAAGCGCGCGATCGCGGCTCACGCGCGCGAGGTACGCCCAGAGCGATCGGGCCGAGCGCGCATAAAAGCCGGCGAACTGCTCGTTATCCATCGTCGCGGCGGGCGCACCGGCGGCGAGAGGTTGTCTCTCGCCTGCCAGCACGTTCGGAATGGTCGATTCCCAGGGCATGGGCCTCTGCTTCCTCACCTTCACAGCGCTCTCCGCGACTCACTGCCTGTCCTTGAATCCCGAGGAAGCGCCGAGGGGCGAATCCAACCTGTTTTGCGCAGCAGTGTCGGCGGGCATCAGGCCCAGCTTTGCCGCCAGCAGCCACGAAACGCCTGCTGAGATGATAAAGCCGATTCCGGGCATCAGCACGACCGTTCCGAAAACCAGCATGGGCTCATCCATATCGGGTCCAGCATGGCGCAGCGAGAGCAGTCCAATGCCCAGCAGCACCATCACAATGCCTGTCTGCAACGGCGTAAGCACGCGCGCCACAGCGCTGGGCATGCGGCGGTCTTCGATGCCAATGGGAATCGGTGCAGCCTCGAGAAACTTCCTGCCCGCATCCGTCTCCATATAGGAGGCTAGCTCCTGGTTGCTGGTGAACTTGTCGATTAGCTTGCCGTGAACTTCACTCTGCAGCTTGAATATGCGGGCCCACCGGCGATTCTCGATGAACATGCGCGCCAGTAGAAAGATTCCCGTCAGTCCGCACGCAAAGGCCAACAGAGGTACGGCATCGCCCCACACGTGTTCGAATGAAGACTCCCTGGGCTGCGAGCGATACACATCGGGCCACACGGCGCGCTCCAGAGCCTCATCGGGCTGTCCATCGTCATGCTTGAGATGCGAGAACAGGTAAAACTCGGGATTCCGCGCCACCTCGGGATGCGCGGCGAGAAACGCCGCCAACTGCGGATTGTTCCGCGCCACGTACTCCTGGTTCGAAAGCAAAGAAGGATCGCGCGCAACCACCGTCGTCAGCGTCGGGCTCAGCCGCAATAGCTGGATGAGTTCCGTCTGGTTCGCCGCCACATCCCGCTCGTTGGGAACCGTCTCGACGCTCGGTGCCGGTGCGGATGCCGGGGTCGAAGTGCGAGGTTGTGCCACGCCGAGGGTGGCCAGAAGTAGTGCCGAAAGAGCAACAGCAGAAAGGATCCGATAAACCAGGCGACGCGTTTGCATTGTTCCCCCGAAATCGAAGCGGCCTTCCCGGCCCTTCTATCGAGAACAACGAATGAACCCGTCGGCTCGTTAACAAAGTTATGTGGACACGAATTGTCCTGAAATCCACGTTGGGGTGGGGGTATTCCCCGTTAGGAGTATTTAAGTAACGGCGAAGGCAGGTTACTTTATACGTATTCCCAGATAGCACTTTTGGGTTCAAACGATGTGTTCCGGGTATCTCCCCGATAGATTCCACAGCAGAGGAGACAAGCGACACAATGGACGACCATGATCAGCGGGCGAGACTTCTCGCCCGACTCAAGCAAAGCTACGCAGATCGCCGCAACACTCTAACCTGGGCCCTCTTCATCTGGTCCTTCACGGCTGTCGGATTCGCACTTTTTCTACCCTTGGAGGCCACCTTGCTGCGTTCGGTCGGCATTGCCGTGGGCTGGTCCGCTGTCCATCTCATCCACAGGACGTAAGCGGAGCAGTCGGCGTTGGCCATGAGATAGAATTCCCGCCATGCCCTCTGCCCACAGCAAGGCAACCATCGTAAGCATGGCGATCGTCGCCACCGGCCTCACCGTGCTGTTGCATGAGGGCGTTGGCCATGCCGTCACTTCGTGGCTCCGCGGCGGAGTCCCGATCGAACTCACCAGTAATCATCTCTCCAGCCTGCATGAAGATCGGTGGGTCGAGGCGGGCGGAACCCTCGTCAATCTGGCTGCCGGCACATTGGCGCTCCTGGCCACCCACGCTGCCGGGACACGCGCCAGCCTTCGCTATTTCTGCTGGCTGCTTGCCGCGCATAATCTCTTCTCCGGTACCGGCTACTTTATGTTCTCCGGCATCTTCGGCTTCGGCGACTGGGAGCAGGTGATTGCCGGCCTGCCGCACCAGGCCTTGTTGCGCACGGCGATGTCGATCGTCGGCCTCGGACTCTACGTCTTGGTTGCGTGGCTGCTGGCCATCGCGGTCCGGCCCTTCTGCGCCACGCATGCAACGTACAACGTCATCGGCCGGTTGCCCTATCTCGCCAGCGGCATCTTCAGCTGCGCTGCCGGAATCTTTGATCCGCTAGGCATCAAGCTGCTTCTGGAGTCCACCATTCCGGCTGCGTTTGGAGGATCCTCGGGCATGCTCTGGCTTGATGGCATGATTCCGCGGCCGCTGCCTGAAATCTCACTGGTGGTCCCGCGCCAGGCGGCATGGTGGATAGTCGCGGCTGTCTTCGGTGTGGCGTACATCGTGGTGCTCGGGCGCGGCATCGAGTTCGCCCACTAGCCAGGGCATGTCGTTGCTGCCCGTTCGAATCTTCCGCGAAAAACGGAGGCGAAGACAACACGAAAGTCCTGTCATTTACTATATATACACTTCTCCGACGTTTACAAAATGCGCTAAACTCCTCAGTCTGCGGGTTTGCGCTTCCTCTGCTCGTTCCGGCCCGCCCTTATCGGAGGTCTCATGGCACGTCCTTATTGGTCCGGCAACGTTCAAATCTCGCTCGTGGCGTTTGGAGTGAGCCTCTACGTCGCCACCGAAAGCAAGGGCCAGATCAGCTTTCACCAGATCAGCCACCGCACCGGCGAACGCATCCGCCACCAGAAAGTACTGGAGAGCGCGGCCGAAAGCAAAGAAGCCACCACGGCTGTCGAAAGCGACGAGATCGTTAAGGGCTACGAGTACAGCAAGGGCAAATACGTCATTATCGAGCCCAGCGAACTTGAAAACCTCCGCATCCCATCCAAGCACACCATTGCGGTATCGCAATTCGTCGACGTCTCCGACTTGAATCCCGAATACATTGAAAAGCCATACTTCGTCACTCCCGAGAACGATATGTCGGCCGAAGCTTTCAACGTGGTCCGACAGGCTTTGGTGAAGTCCGGCAAGGCCGCCATTGGCAAAGTGTCCTTCTCCGGCCGGGAGAACGTCATCGCCCTCGTGCCGGCGGGAGCCGACAGCCCCGGCATGATGGCATACACCCTTCGCTATCAGAACGAACTCCGCAACCGCGCGGACTACTTCCGCGATATCAAGCAGCCGGCCATCGACGCCGATTCTCTTCAGCTCGCCGAGACACTTATCGCGCGGATGTCGGCGGAGCTTGACATCGGTAAGTTCGAAGACGGCTATGAAACAGCGGTGAAGGCCCTGGTGGAAGCGAAGGTCAATCACCTTCCCGTGCCCATCGATGAAGCGCCGGCCAGACAGCGCATCGGCAACGTTGTCAGTCTTATGGATGCATTGCGGAAGAGCATCGGATCGGACAAAGCCTCGGCCAAGAAGCCGCCTAAGAGCGTAAAGGAAGCACCGGCCAAGGGCATTGGCATCGTGAAGACGCCAGCCAAGTCCGCCAAACGCAAATCAGCCTGACGCTTTTTCGGCGCCAGACGCGTCAAGCACCAGACGCCTGAGCGCGCCCGGCCCCGAGTGTGGCTCCGGCCTACTTCGTTGCCAGTTCAACCGCCGCGCCGATCGAATCTGTGTTCGCCTCGACCTGGTCCAACCTCTTCGGCTCCGGCGAACTGGACGTCGGTCTACATTCTGATGTCAAAGGCCCGGTTTTAGTGATAACTTATCGTATTCTTTGAGGTCGGTGAGCGATGCTCCATTCTGCGCGATCACAAAGGGCCCTCCGAGTCATTGGTCTGGCGCTCGTGCTTGCGCTTGCAATCCCAGTCTTCGGCCAGGCAAAACGCGCGCTCACGAACGATGACATCATCAAGCTTGTCAAGAGCGGCTTCACCGACGATGTCATTGTTGCCATGATCGATGCCAATGACACTGCCTTCGATGTCTCCATCGGCGGCATGACTTCCCTCAAAGATGCGGGCATGAGCAGCCCGGTCATGGCGGCAATGCTGAAAGCGGAAGGCAAGAAGCGGCAGTCGATGGGCACCTCTCCCGCACCTGCGCAAAGCCCGGGCCAGCCTGCGCCAGTTCTGAACCCCTCCATGCCGGGGGCAGGTGGCGATTACTTGCAGCAGATGATGTCCATGGCCATGGGCCGAGGTGGTCCGGGCATTGGGTCAGGCATGTCTGGAATGCTCGATCCCAACCAGTTGCCTCCGCTGTTCCAGCTGACCGGAGATACTCGACAGCCCGTTAAGCCTTCGATCGCGCAAGTCGCAAGCACGCAGACAAAGGGCGACAACATGCCAGGAGCGGGATCTGCAGCGACGGGAATGTTGATGGGTCTTGGCCGCCAGGCTTTGAGTTTCGGCATGGTCGGAGGAAGCATGTTCGCAGGGCCCGGAGCAGGCATAGCCATGGGGATGATGGGAAGTATGGGCGCCATGGGTCGCCATCATGGCCCGCCTAAAGTCACCTATGTCTGGGCGCTGCCTGGGCCGCAGTCCGCTTCGCTCGTGTCGGGCAGCAATCCGCGATTCGAAATGTCCTTCGGCAATCTGCTTGGCATCGATCCCGACGCTTACGAGCCGCAACTCATCCGATTGGTAGGAAGCAAAGACAATTGGCGTCTTGTAGGGGCGACGAAAACCACCCAGGGACAGATCGGCACCGAGGCCTACGAAAAGGTGACAGAGGTTCGCATCGCAGCAAAATCCGAGAGATTGGCGCGCGGCCAGGTGCAGATTGAACCCAGGGCACCGCTGGAGCCGGGCGAATACGCGGTGGTACTGCGCGCAATTCACCCAGGCAAACGCGCACAGGGAAGCCTTGGCGGCGGCGCCGAGACGAGTATCTTCTTCTCCGTGTGGGATTTTTCCGTCAGCAATGACGCGCGAGCAACAAAACCATGATGGATTCCACTTTCCTGAACCAGGCTGCCAGAGGAGCGACTCGATGCTTGCTCAACGGCCTGGCTTTGTCGTTGGGTGCAATGGCCCTATGGGCACAACAAGGCTCAGGCGCACCGCAAGCGACCTTGCTTTCCAAGTGCACATGTGAGGATGCCCTTAGACTGAAAGACCGGTTGCAGAAACTCGAAGGGATCAGGACTCTGGTCGCAAACAAAACGAAGTCCGCCGCCGGAGCCATCGCCAGTCAACAGGAATGGACCGCCTTGCAAGGGCAGATTCGCTCCTATTTGAAGGCGCTTCAATTCCAGGATCTCACTACTTTCCCGGATGCTGACATCTTCAACGGGAGCAACGATCCTTTCTGCGGAGTACCAGCCGCATCTGCCGGAGCCTGCCTTGATCAGGACTTCGCTCTCCACCAACAATTCCATGACGCCTCCTGCCGATCAGGGAATTGGACGTGGCAAACCCCCTGGACTGACGTCACAATGCTCCAGGAAGAAGTGAGCGCCCTGCAAGCGGAGATAGACGCGATCCAGGAAACGCTGAAGCATCTTGGATGTGGTCCAGGAAACAGGATCGTTGGCAAAGGCCCGTCGCCAGTGTGTCCCCAGTTCATGGTTGTAGTGCAGGTGATAACCACCACCGCTATTAACTCAGCGGGCCTCACCGAACGGTCTGCCCGTTCGCTTAACAATGGGCAGGGAATCCAGGTCCCGCTGGTTCTGCACGACGACGGAACTTTCGAGGGCTTCGGCAAGGGTGTAGATGCCGGCGCCGCTGCAGGAGTCACTCCAGGGGAGACTGTGAGAAGCCAGTTTGGTCACATTCAGGCCGTCGCCGCATCGGGATCAATCCAGCCGGGAATCTGCACTTCGCAACCATGCCAACCTGACGTGATGCATCTGGTTCTCGTGGGGGGGCCGTCGCAGCAAATGACCATGGGGCAAGCCCGTGGCGAAGTGAACCGCAACATCCAGCAGACCACCGCAACGGGGAGTGCGCGACTGCAATTCGATCTGCCTGCCTACATCGGCGGAACGGCGCAGCGCAGTCTTCTCGCGAACTCTCTCATCAACTCGAATATGATGGTCGGCCTTCTCCAGGCGGACAATGGTTCTCCCGCATTACCGGACGGAAGTTCACTACTCTTCGCGCAAAAACAGTGCAACGTCAGGTAGCGGGTGCGCGTGCTTTCGCATGAAAAAATGGCCCTTGCCTTCAAGAACCCCGATTCGTAGCCAGAAAACCCATCTCCGGGACTCGATTTCGCCCCAGAACGGAGCAGGTAGAAGCCGCCGCACAATGCCCGTGTCAAGCCCCGCCTCCGTCCATAGGTTGCTAAACCCCTGAAACCAAATGCAAAAACTCGTGGTCGCCTTTGCAGGATACTTCCGCTTTTCAAAAAGACGATCTCTTTGAACGCTCACTGACCCCGTCGAAACAGCCCTTTACACGAACTCTGAACTACGAACTGCGAATTCAGAACTGCCTCTCCTCACACCTTCCTTGCAACGCGGGGTTTAGAATCGTTCGTGGCATCAAGGCAATTGCGCCACCTTTTTTGCCCGCACAGCATTCGCTGCGGCGGGCCGATGTGTGCGACTTTTCGAGGAAGCGGGCAGGGATGCGAGCGAAGACGGCAGTGGTATTGGGCGCCCAGTGGGGCGACGAGGGCAAGGGCAAGATTGTGGATGTGCTGAGCGAGGGCTTCAGCGCCGTAGCGCGCTATGCCGGTGGGCATAACGCAGGGCATACCGTGATCCACGGAAACCAGAAGTTCGTGCTGCAGCTTATCCCCTGCGGCGTGCTGCGGCCAGGTTGCGTAGGCATAATCGGCAATGGCGTCGTTCTTGACCCCATCGCCTTCCTGAAAGAAGTCGCCAAGCTGCGCGGATTGGGTGTTGAAGTCGACGACCGGCTGTTTGTGTCGAATCGCGCGCAGGTGATTTTGCCTTATCACCGCATGATCGAGCTTGCGGCTGAAAGCGCGCCGGGACGCAAGCGCATCGGCACCACCAGCCGCGGCATCGGCCCCGCCTATGAAGACAAGATGGCGCGCAGCGGCCTGCGCATCGTCGACCTGCTCAACACGTCGCTGCTGCGCCAGCACATCGAGGCTGCCTGCGGCGAAAAGAACGCTATCGCCCATGCCCTGTTCGGCACCGATCCACTGGATCCGGAGAAGATGTACGACGAATATGCTGCCGCTGCCGAAGAGGTTCGTCCCTTTGTCACCGACACCGGCCGTATGCTCCACAAGATCATCGCCGAAGGCGGTTCGGTGATGTTTGAAGGTGCACAGGGCACAATGCTCGACATCGATCACGGCACCTATCCATTTGTGACGTCCTCGTCGGCAACGGCGGGGGGTGCGGCCACCGGTACGGGCGTGGGTCCAACGGCGATCGGCACGGTCATCTCGGTGACCAAAGCGTATGTGACGCGTGTTGGCGAGGGTCCGTTCCCGACGGAAATTCACGACCCGATCGGCGACCAGCTGCGAGCCCGCGGCAACGAATACGGCGCTGTAACAGGCCGTCCGCGACGCTGCGGCTGGCTCGATATCCCGCTGCTGCGCTATTCGAACCTGGTGAACGGCGCGGAGTGGTTGGTGGTAACGAAGTTGGATGTGCTCGACGAACTCGATGAGATCCCGATCTGTGTCGGCTACCAGCTGGACGGCAAAGTCAGCGACGAGATTCCGGCGGATGTGCAGGGCCTGGAGCGCATCAAGCCGGTGTACACAACACTCAAAGGATGGCGCGCATCCACAGAAGGCATCACCGAATTTGATAAGCTGCCGAAAGCCGCGCAGGAGTATCTGCGATTCCAGGAACGCGAAAGCGGCGCGAAGATCGGCATGGTTTCCACGGGCCCGGACCGCGAACAGACGATGGTGCTCCCGGAATTTGCCGCGGCACTTGACGAGATTCACGCATAGACTGGATTGACGGACCGCAGTTTTCACCTTGGTTTGAGGAAGTGCTCTCCATGATCAGCTTTACTGTCCGGATGAGGTTTGCCCAGCAAGATCGGGCGGAGATTGCCGAGATTCTGCAGGCGCTCACTGAGGCTTCGCGTCTTGAGCCGGGATGCGTCAACTTCATTCCGCATTGGGTGCAGGGCGAGCCGTGCGCCGTGCTGATCTACGAGCAATACAAGGACCAGATGGCCGAAGAGGCCCACCGCCAGTCGCCGCACTTCAAAAAGTACGCCGTCGCCGGCCTCTACCAGAAGATGCTCGAACGCAGCCGCGAAGACCTGGCCGCGCTGGCGTAACAATTCGTCAAGAGCGGATTGGCTGAAGGATCGAAGCACGCCTTGGGCGTATCCCTTTCAGGATTTGGCGAAAGTAATTCGCAAGCGCCGCAAGCGTGACAACCCCCTTTTCGCTCAGTCAAACGAGCATGCGTGAACATTCCTTCGGTCACGCCGTCGAATGACCTATGGAGTTCGCATGACGGAACATTCACGTGGCGCGCATTGACCCAAACC
The DNA here is from genome assembly GCF_049582745.1 of Occallatibacter sp. Lineage (GTDB taxonomy): Bacteria > Acidobacteriota > Terriglobia > Terriglobales > Acidobacteriaceae > Telmatobacter. The sequence goes on along the minus strand of NZ_JBAUUO010000179.1, from coordinate 1,597 downwards.
GCAGTTCCGGGCTACTATCCGTTACGCCTATGGGAATGCGGAGGGCAAGCGCGCCGGCGAGCAGGGACCGTTGTCTAGCGATGGGCGTTGCCCTCGTTGTGCTGCTGTTTGCGGCAGACCAGCTACCCGCCATGCCCCGCGCAGAGAAGCATGAGACGCGGCATCAGATCGAACACCTCGAAGATGCCTGGCGCACCGCCGTTTTGAAGGGAAATATCACGGCGATGGATGCGCTGCTCGCCGACGACTACATCGCCATCAGTCCAACCGGCATCCTGCAATCCAAGGAGCAGGCGCTAGCCATCCTCCGTTCCGGCACCGTGCACTTCAAATCCATCGAGCTTACCGACAGAAAGATTCGCATGTATGGAACCACCGCCCTGGTGACCTCGCGCGCCGAAGTGAATGCTACCGGTCCAGAAGGCGAAATCTCCGGGAGCTACCGGTACACGCGTGTATATGTAAAGGACCCCCGCGGCGTGTGGCGCATCGTAAGCTTCGAAGCCAGCAGGATCCGGGAGCAAGGAGAGCCGCACTAGCGCGGGTCTGCCACTCTTTCCCGAGAAATCACCCAAAGATGCGCCCCCGGCCTCTCGCTCTAAAATAAGCCAATGCCGGAACTGCCTGAGGTGGAGACGATCGCCCGCGGCGTCGACGCGCGCGTGCGCGGTGACCGCATCGTCGAGGTTTGGTTCGGCACGCATCGCGAACCCTTTAAGACGCCAGCGGCCCGACAGGCCAAAGAGCTGACTGATCGGGAGATCGTAGCCGTTCACCGGACCGGCAAGCACATCGTGATCGAACTGGGTGGCGACGAGGTCGCACGCAGTGGGAAGAAGTACTCGAATGGGCAGGCCCCCGCGATAGCTGCGCAGTGGATTGTGCATCTGGGCATGACGGGAAGGCTGCAGGTGACAACCCCGGACGGCCCCTTCGCAAAGCATACGCATGCCCGGTTGAGGCTCCAGAGCGGCCGCGAGCTGCGCTTCGTCGATCCGCGCCGGTTTGGCCGGCTGGAGTTCCGGGACCTGGGCAAGCGGCAGGGCTTCGCCGGGCCGGGCGCGGAACCGCTGGCGATCGAGCAGGCGGAGTTTGCAGAGCTGTTTCGCGGACGAAAACTGGCGATCAAAGCCGCGCTTTTGAATCAAACCCTATTGGCGGGCGTGGGGAACATCTATGCGGATGAGGGGCTGTTTCGCGCGGAAATCCGTCCGCGGCGCAGGGCAGGACGGCTCACGCGCGTGGAGCTCGAAAAACTGAGGCTCGCACTGCGCGATGTGTTGGAACAGGCGATCCGGCTCGGCGGCTCGTCGGTTTCCGACTATGTCGACGCCGAGGGCGCGCGGGGATTTTTCCAGTTCGAGCACTGCGTCTACCAGCGCACAGGCGAGCCCTGCTTGAGATGCGGCAACGCAATCAAGCGAATCGTGGTGGCGGGCAGAAGCACCCACTACTGCGCGCACTGCCAGCGCTAGCCTGGATGTCTCACACGTACTGAGTTTTTTGAGGTTGAAGCTTAGCGTGCGTGTTTTGGCGGCTTGTGAGTTGCATCGAGGGGCAGTATGCGCCGAGGGCGCGGCCCGGGTAAGCGGGGTGG
>NZ_JBAUUO010000178.1:0-38880 GCF_049582745.1 Occallatibacter sp. | reverse complement strand
CTCGATCTACGCTTCGCCACACACCTCGCGATGTGTCACGCAAGACTAGAGGTCAGGATGGATTCGCTATTTCCTTTCCTGCAGGGACTTGCACCCCTACAACATGTCGGTTTATCCCGGCGCACGGTGGTAAACCGCAGTTTCGCGAATCTCTACCTTGGCGGAACCGCCGCCATCGGCCACACACTCGAACAGGTCTCCTACAACGACTTTTCCATCAAGGGGATCGTGCAGGGTATTGTGGCGGACGCGCGCGAGGAAGGCCTGAATGAACCGCCGATGCCAACGGTGTATTCCTGCTTTAGCGCGCCTGATCCGTTTCCGAATTACCTGGTCCGTACGCGCGGCGAGCCGATGGCGATGGCGGACGCGGTCCGGCAGAAGATTCACGAACTGGAGCCGGGCCGATCGGTGTACGCCATGATGCCGCTGCAGGCGCACCTGGACGAGAGCTTCTCCGACAACCAGCTGCGCACACGCTTGTTGAGCTTGTTTGCGCTGACGGCGGTGTCGCTGGCCTGCATCGGGCTTTACGGAACATTGAGCTATCTGGGACGGCTACGGCAGCGCGAAGTCGGCGTTCGGCTGGCGCTGGGCGCGATGCGCAACCAGATTGTTGCACGATTTCTACTGCAGGGTTTGCGCGTGGCAGGAATCGGGTGCGTGGCGGGCCTGGCACTCGGGCTGGGACTGTCGCACTTCATCAGTTCAATGCTGTACGGGGTATCTGCGCTTGATCCGATAACGTATGGCTGTGTTGTGTGCCTGATACTGGTGGTTGCGGCCGGCGCGTCGCTGGTTCCGGCGCTGCGCGCAGCCCGCGTTGAGCCGGTGCAGGTTTTGAGGGAAGAGTGAAAAGAGAGTTTGTAGTTCAGAGTTCAAAGTTCGGCGATACACTTCGTCAACTTTGAATTCAGAACTACAAACCCAAAACTTCTCTTTACACTGGCAGCGGGTTGCGCTCAGGGAAGTTCCGCTGATGCCAATAGGGGTAGACGGGCGTGACCGCGCTGGCTTTGTCGAGTTTGGCTACCTGGTCTGCGGTGAGGTTCCAGCCGACGGCGCCGAGATTCTGCCGGAGTTGTTCCTCGTTGCGAGCACCGAGAATGACGGAGGACACGGTAGGCCGCTGAAGGACCCAATTCAACGCCACTTGCGGGACCGTTTTGCCGATCTCGCTGGCAACAGATTCGAGCGCATCCACCACGGTATAGAGATACTCCTCGGGGACGGGCGGGCCAGCGTCGGCGGTTTTGTGGAGGCGGCTGACGGCAGGTAACGGCTGGTTGCGGCGGATCTTTCCGGTGAGACGGCCCCAGCCGAGCGGGCTCCAGACGAGGGCGCCGACTTTCTGATCGAGGCCAAGGGGCATGAGTTCCCACTCGTACTCGCGGCCCACGAGCGAGTAGTAGACCTGGTGCGCGACGAAGCGTGTCCAGCCGTAGCGGTCGGCCACCGCGAGGGACTTCATGAGGTGCCAGCCTGAGAAATTGGATGCTGCGATGTAGCGCACTTTGCCTTCGCGGACGAAGGTATTCAGGGTGTCCTGCACCTCTTCGATGGGCGTGAGAGCGTCGAATCCGTGCACGTGGTAGATGTCGACGTGGTCGGTGCCGAGGCGGCGGAGACTGGCTTCGAGAGCCTGACGCAAATGGTAACGCGATGTGCCGCGTTCGTTTGGCCCATCGCCCATGGGAAAGTAGGCCTTGGTGGAAATGAGAGCGCGATCACGTTTGCCCGCGAGAGCCTTGCCCAGAATTTCTTCGGAGCGGCCGTCGGAGTAGCCGTCGGCCGTATCGAAGAGGTTGACGCCGGATTCGAGGCAGATGTCAATGAGGCGCGTGGCTTCGGCGACGTCGGTTTCGCCCCAGGCTTTGAAGAATTCGTTGCCACCGCCGAAGGTGGCCGCGCCAAAACTCAGCGCAGAAACTTTGAGGCCGGAGCCTCCGAGAAGTCGGTATTCCATGACCTTTAGGATGCCGTCGGTTGACGGAGGATGCAAAGACGCACTCGGCGAGACTGCGCTTGAAGTTCAAGCTGGAAGGCAAATGGTTTGCAGAATCGGCTGATTCGTTGCGGGTGTCAGCGCTCTATTCCTTTGCGGCCAGAACCGCCCAGACAATGCACATCAACCAGGACGAGGAGCATCCATCCGCGTCCCCAAATGGCGGCGAAGAAATTCACGGCGAACATCACGAAGCATCCAGGGACGGTGCTGTAGAGCATTCCCAGAGGGCCAAAGACGAATGCGAGCATTGCTGCCACCCACACACTTTTAGCTCTTGGCTGGACGAGCTCCGTGGCGCGAAAAACGGATTGCGTTGCGGTGGAGGACGGGGGCGCCTGAGGGATCGCAGGGGGCGTCTGGGTTGCTGCCACCGGTAATCGCGCGCCGCAGGTCAGGCAAAATGCTGAGTCGTCCTGGGAAGCGGCGCCACACCGGTTGCAAAAAGCCATTTCGCGATTCCTGTAACGCTCAAAGCGTGCAGCCGGCATTCGGAGCGCTCGATTACGAATGCGGAAGACCTATTCAAGAATAAATCGATTGGCGGTTGCGTGGATTTGCGTGCTGCGCAAGATTCGAGGCTGGTGGAAACCACGAATCTTGTTTGGCTTCTGTTTCTGATTGAGGGGCTTATCGCGAGCGTGCTAGACTCGATCCACTTTCTACGCTGAGCAGGATATTTCTTCGCTCCTTCCCCCGAGCAGCGAAGCTGAGGTTCGAACGATGGCTTCGATTTCCCAGGGCGCAATGGTGCGTCCCGTCAATCCCATCATTGGCCGAAATGGGCTGGTGGATCAGTATTTCTATTTCGCAATGTCGCTGGCGGCGATTGTGGTGTGGGGCTTCAGCCGCACTGTTGATCACAACCTGCTGCATGCAGCTCCACCGCGCCCTTTGCTGCTGTGGATACACGGCGCAGCGTTTTCTGGATGGGTGGCTTTTTATATCTTTCAATCGGCGTTGATCCGCACGCGCAACGTCAAGTGGCATCGCTTCTTTGGCTGGTTTGGCACGGGACTTGCTGCGTTCATGGTGCCGCTGGGCGTCACGATCGCCATCATCATGGCCCGCTTCGACCTGCACGTGCTGCACCAGACCGGGATCGAGACATTTCTCGCCATCCCCTTTTTTGACATGTTGGCCTTCGGTTTATTCGTTGGGCTCGCCATCTACTGGCGCAAGCAGCCGGAGCTGCATCGCCGGCTGCTCTTCATCGCCACCTGCGGGCTGATGGACGCAGCTTTCGGTCGGTTCGACTATATTTTCAACCACAACCTCTACTTCCTTTGCCTCGATGGCGTCATGCTGCTTGGCGTGGTGCGCGATCTTCTTGTCAATCGCAGCATTCACAAGCTCTACCGGGTTGTGCTTCCGCCTCTTTGGATCGCTCAGGCCCTCACGGTCTACTTCTATGCCGGCAGCCCTGCCTGGTGGCTGAGGCTCACGCGAGCGATCTTGGGATAGGCGGGATCCGCAAGACGCCGACCGCGCAGGTTCGGGTGGGTCGTGTGCCCATTTAAACTGGATGGGATATGGCCACATTGAAAGCTGTGCGCGGTACGCGTGATTTGCTTCCGCCGGAAACCGCGTTGTGGAATCGGATTGAGGCTACGGCACGTAGCGTCTTTGCCCGCTACAACTTTGGCGAGATTCGCACACCGGTTTTTGAGGACACGGCTCTGTTTGCTCGCGGGGTTGGCGAGGAAACCGACATCGTCTCGAAAGAAATGTTTACGTGGCAGGACAAAGGGAGGCTGCGGTCGGATCATGCCCAGTCATTGACTCTGCGCCCTGAGAATACCGCCGGCGTGGTCCGAGCTTACGTCGAACATAAGCTCAGCGATTCAGGCCAATTACAGAAGTTCTATTACATAGGTCCGCAGTTTCGACGCGAACGGCCGATGAAGGGGCGGTACCGGCAGTTTTCGCAGATCGGGGCGGAGGTGATTGGGCCGCCGACGGCGGGCAGCGAATCGCCCTTGCGCGATGCGGAAGTGCTGGAGATGCTGGCGACGCTTCTGGATGAGATGGGGATCACGGGGTGGTCGCTCGAAATCAATTCGGTGGGGTCGGCCGCGGATCGGGCGCGCTACAACGCCACGCTGCAGGAAGCTTTGATTCCCCTAGCGCCGAAGATGTGTGTGGACTGCCAACGGCGGGCGGTGACGAATCCGCTGCGGGTGCTGGACTGCAAGGTGCCGGAAGATCAGCCGATTATCGAGACGCTGCCGAGAATTGTGGATTCGCTGGATGAGGCATCGAAGACGCACTTTGCGGCGGTGACGGCGGCGCTGGATGCGGCGGGAGTGCCGTACACGCGCAATCACCGGCTGGTGCGGGGACTCGATTACTACACGCGGACGACATTTGAGTTCACGCATGGAGGGCTGGGCGCGCAGAATGCGCTGCTGGGCGGCGGTCGTTATGACGGCTTGAGCGAGGCGATCGGGGGGCCGAAGGCTCCGGGGATCGGCTTTGCAATGGGCGAGGACCGGCTGGTTCTGACGCTGCAGGCGCTGGAGGCGACGAAGCCGGAGAAGAACGACGCGTATATTGCGCCACTGGGCGAGACGGTGAATCCGGCGGCACTGGCACTGGCGCGGGAATTGCGGCGGGGCGGGCTGACGGTGGAGCTGGGAGACGGTTCGTTCCGGCTGAAGAAGTCGTTTGAAGCGGCGGAGCGCACGGCGCGGCGGATCGTGATCCTGGGCGAGGACGAGCTTCAATCCGGTATCCTAACGGTGAAGGACTTCTCAACCGGTATACAGACCAAGGTTCCGCGCGCGGAATTGGCAGGCGTTCTCAAACGATGAGGGCGTGTCCTTGGGTTCGTGCTTTCCCATCCATGCACTGAAAGACGCGCATGGATGGGGCACCCGACATCTTCATCGTCTTACGGCACGACTAAAGTCGTGCCCTTTCAAATCAAGATAGGGATTGGCATAGTGCTCGACTTTTTAGGCAGTCTTGAACGGACGCAGATGTGCGGCGAGTTGCGTGCCGCCAACGCAGGCGAAGACGTGGTTCTGATGGGCTGGGTAAACCGGCGCCGCGACCACGGCAACTTGATCTTCCTGGATGTGCGCGATCGCAGCGGCATCGCGCAAGTGGTGCTGGATAAGGAGCTGACGCCGGAAGGGCATTTGAAGGGCGAGCAGGTGCGGCCGGAGTACGTGGTGGCCGCGGTGGGCAAGGTTCGTCTGCGCGGTAAAGATGCGACCAATCCCAAGATGCCGACGGGCGAGGTGGAGATTGAGGCGACGGAGCTGCGGATTCTGAACGACGCGCGGCTGGCGCCGTTTTCGCCTTCGGAAGAGGCGATCCAGAACGAGGAGACCCGGCTCAAATATCGCTACATCGATCTACGGCGGGTGGAGATGCAGCGGAACTTCTGGCTGCGGCACGCGATTACGCAGGCTATTCGCGAGAGCCTGAGCGCGCAGGGATTTCTGGAGATCGAGACGCCGATTCTGACGAAGAGCACGCCTGAAGGCGCGCGCGATTTTCTGGTGCCGAGCCGCGTACATGCGGGCGAGTTTTACGCGCTGCCGCAGTCGCCGCAGATTTTCAAGCAGATCCTGATGATTTCGGGGTTCGACCGCTACTTCCAGATCGCGCGGTGCTTCCGCGATGAGGACCAGCGCGCGGATCGGCAGCTGGAGTTCACGCAGGTCGATTTGGAGATGAGTTTTCCGCGGCGCGAGAATGTGTTTGCAGTGGTGGAGAAGTTTTGCGCGGCGGCCTGGTCTGCGGCTGGTATGACGCTGCCTACGCCATTCCCGCGGATCACGTATGACGATGCGATCCGGCAATACGGGTCGGACAAGCCGGATCTGCGGTTGCCTGGGCTGACGGATGTGCGGTCGGCATTTCCAGAGGAGGCGCTGACAACGCTGCAGATTGATCCGGCGCTCCCAATTGTGGCGTTGCGCATTCCAAACGTGGGCGAGCTGAGCCGCAAGGAGCGCGAGGAGAATCATCCGCTCTTCGACCAGAAGAAGGGCGCGAAGTTTATCGACGACTTCAAGCGGCTGGCGAAGAGCTTTCCGGACGCCGTGACGAAGATTCATGCGCTGACCGGAGCGGCCGAGGGCGATTTTGTGATCGTGGTGGCAGGCGATCCCGCGCATCACATCAAGGCGAGCGACACGAAGTTTGAAGGCCGGTTGAGCGAGCGAGAAATTAACGTGTATTCGGCTGCGGGAATCTTCAGGAGCGAGCTCGCGAAGAAGTATGCGGACCGGCACAAGGCTTTTCAGATCACCGATAAGGCAGTCCAAAACGCGGAACCACGGAGTGGCGGCAAGATGCTGGACGCATCGGCAGCGTTTCATCCGATCTGGATTGTCGACTTCCCGATGTTCGAATATGACCTGGCGAGCGGCAAGTGGGTTCCGGCACACCATCCCTTTACCGCGCCATATGAAGCCGACATGGCGAACCTGACAAGCGATCCGGCGTCAGTGCGCGCGGACTGCTACGACCTGGCGATGAATGGGTTGGAGCTTGGGTCCGGCTCAATCCGCATTCATCGCAAGGATGTACAGCAGCAGATTTTTGCGTCGCTCGGTATCTCGGAGGAAGAGGCGAAGCAGCGCTTCGGCTTCTTCCTCGATGCTCTCGAATACGGTACGCCACCACATGGTGGAATCGCACTTGGATTGGATCGCATTGTGATGCTGCTCGCGGGTGCGCAGAGTTTGCGCGAGGTGATCACCTTCCCGAAAACGGCGAAGGCGATCGACCTGATGGCCGATGCGCCGACGACGGTGAGCGATCAGCAACTGAAGGAGCTCCACATCCGGGTTACGCAGCGCAACTGATTTCGTTTGCGTGAATCTCTTCGTGCAGCAAGCTGGGTGGGGAAGATTCCGAGCATATCGTGTGTGCTATAAAGAGTGTTAAACGCCACGTTCGCACGTACGATGTTCGGCGTCACTACCCCCATGACGGCCACCAGTCAAGCGATCATTCCTCGCGAGTACGCCGGTACCACGCTAAGTGGCTGCCACGACTACGTTCTTCCTGCGCTGTTTGAACTCTGCCCGAAACTCGGACCGAACACGCGAGTGCTCGACGTGGGATGCGGCAACGGTTCAGTTGCCGCTGAGGTAGCGAAGCGCGGCTGCCGGATCGTGGGCATCGACATGTCGGAGACGGGGATTCAGATTGCCCGCCGGAATTGTCCGTCGGGCCGGTTTGAGGTTTTGCCGGCGGACGAAAATCTCCTGCACAATCTCGGGGAGGAGCCATTCGATGTTGTCTACAGTCTGGAAGTGATCGAGCACCTGTATCATCCCCAGAGCTTCGTGGCGGGATGCTTCAGCGCCACGCGGCAGGGAGGCACGTTTGTTTGCTCCACGCCGTACCACGGCTACGCAAAGAACCTGATGCTTTCGCTGATGAACGGATGGGACAAACATCACAATCCCACCCAGGAAGGCGAACAGATCAAGTTTTTCAGCCGCAGGACGCTTTCGAAGCTGCTGGAACAGACGGGCTTTCGTAGTCTCGAATTTCGAGGCGGCGGGCGTGCACCTTACCTGTGGAAGAGCATGGTGATGTCGGGCGTCAGGCCGTAAGCACAAGTGGTCGAATCGAGTTTGTGAATCGAGCCGAGGGGCGGCATGTGACTCTACGACTCAGCGGTCTTTGCCCGGCTTGCTTGACGCCGATAATCAGAAGAGCCAGTCCGATGCCGATGAAGAGAAAGGTCACGGAATAAAAGCCGACCCAATCACCGTGTTCCTTGGTATTAGATCCGCCGGAACCTTCCTGTTGTCAAGGTTCTTCAATCCAAGAAGTAAAAGAACACCGTCAACTCCGGTTGGCCACCAAGAAATTCTCCTGCGCTTCGGTTCTATCTTCTCGATCGGCATTTTGGGTCAGTCTCCAGTGGCTTCGACCAGTTGGTCCGGCGCGGTCATGGCTGTGGTCTCGATGGAGAGGCATTTGCCGAGTTCGTTGAAATCTTTGTCCCAGCGGGGGCGCTCGCCAGCGATCTGCGAGGTCAGCGCATAGCTCGACGAGCGCAAAATCTCATACCAGATATTCTGGGCCTGCCAGAGATTCAGCTCGAAGGGAAGCTCAACGAGCGTGTGCGCCAGAGTAAGTGCGCGTTCAAGCATTTCGAGGGAACCGGCCGACATTTGAAGCTCGACCATGGCGCGCTTCATGCGCTGGTCGGCAATGTAGGAGAGGGTTGCGGTATCGAGCGGCACCTTGTCCGCCCTTGCCAGTTGCAGAAACGACCGCAGCAGCGCCTGGTCAATGAGGTCTCCTTCGAGAGCGCGCCGCAGGCCGGCATTGATGGCGAACTCCGCGGCCAGGGTCAGCGCCGGCGGCTTCGGAAGCCCGGCCTGCGACAGGTAGTGAAGGAGGCTGGCGTGATCCTCGTAGATATTTGTGAGCGAACTCTCGATGTCCCAAAGGGTCGAGTTCAGAATGAGCTGAATAATGCGGCGCTGCTCGTCTTTGAAGAGGGATGTGAGCGAATATCCAACGTGACCGTGATAGCGATCGATCAGGCGAATGACATCAGGAAAATCTGCGCGCTGCACACATTCAGATGCTTGTGTTGAGAATTCCTGGAACACCGCAGCATCGTTATCGCTATAGGGTTTCACGGCTGCGGTGATGTTCTGGTCGCCGAAATGAAGGACCGCGAAGCTGAACGCTTGCGCGTTCCCGGTAATGGTGCTGGTGATGCTCGCGCGGCCCACGGCGAGCCGTCCGCGACCAGACGTGTAGACCTCATTCGAGATGCGGCGGACTCGATAGCAGAACAATTCGGTCTCTTCGGCGAAGGACGAGAAGACGCTGCTAATGGCGTAGTGCGCTGCTACCTGCTCGAGGCCGAGCTGCATCGGCACGATCTTTTCCTTAAAGATGCGGGCGCCATCGCCGGCCGCAGCCACATTGGATTTTGTTTCAGCGAGACGAGCGAGAAATGCCGCTTCAAGGTGTGCGGCTTTCTCGCCAAACAACTCCGTCGCCAGTTGCAGTGCGCGTGCGGCATAGGCGATGATCTGCACGGTTTCAATGCCCGAGATGTCATCGAAGAACCATCCACAGCTGGTGTACATCAGTTGCGCGTGCCGCTGCATCTCCATCAGGCGCAACGCGTGTACGCGTTCGGCCGGTGTGAGGTCGCGGCTCTGGTGCTCTTGAAGGAAGCGCTCGACGACCTCTTCGCTTCGATTGAGAATGACGTCGATATATCCGTCACGGGCCGCCCAAACATCCGTGAAGAAATTCGAGCCTTCTTCCTCCGTCATGGGCGCAATGGCATCGCGTAACTCATCGAGCGCCTGGCGCAACGGGGTTCGCCATTGCTGATTCCACCCAGGCTTGCCGCTATTGCAACCACAGTTGGAACGCCAGCGCTCCACGCCATGTGCGCAACTCCACGAGGTATTGTCAATGACTTCGCATTCCCACTCGGGCGGAAACTGCTCGAGATAACTTGAGTAGTTGGTCAGCTTGACGGTCTTGTCCTGTTCAAGAAGGCGCACCGCATAGGCCAGAGCCATTTCGCCGTGGCGATGATGGTGTCCGTAGGACTCGCCGTCGGTGGCAACGTTCTCAAGTTGCGGCTGGGCGCTGTCTTTGAATCCGGCCTTGAGGCGCGCGGCAAAGTTTTCTCCCGAATTCAACAGTCCTTCAAAGGCGATGGCGCGGGACGTAGCGCCATCGTAAAAGAAGATGGCGATGGAGACGCCGGAGTTGAAGCGCATGAGGTAAGGCCGCGTAGTATCGACGGAGTTGGCGAGCGGCGTGGTCCATGCGGACTCAGGTGCGACCGCGTCTGCGGGCAGCGCCCGAATGCGTTTGCACTGGCTGGGAGCAAGAATGGTGAATTTGATGCCGTGTTGCGCGAGCAGTTCGAGCGACTCAGTGTCGACAGCGGTTTCTGCAAGCCACATGCCTTCGGGCGCGGCGCCATAGTGGCTTTCGTAGTCGGCGATCCCCCACCGGATCTGCGTAATCTTGTCGCGCTGGTTGGCGAGGGGCATGATGACGTGGTTATAGACCTGCGCCATCGCCGAACTGTGACCGCCGAAGTGCTTTCGGCTGCGGCGCTCGCCGTCGAGGATCATGCGGTAAGTGCGCGGCGCATTCTCCTTGAGCCAACTGAGCAGCGTGGGGCCGAAATTGAAGCTCATACGCGCATAGTTATTGACGATGCGGATGATCTGGTTCTTGTTGTTCACGGTGCGGGCGGCACCGTTGGTAGCGTAGCACTCGGCGCAGACGCGCTCATTCCAGTCGTGATAGGGCGCAGCCGAATCCTGTGTCTCGACGGTCTCGAGCCAGGGATTTTCGCGAGGGGGCTGATAGAAATGCCCATGAATACAGATAAAGCGTTTGGTTGTGGCCATGCGTTCTCAGAGTAAAAGCCGGCAGACTGGCCGTGCTTGATTATTGTAGGCTGCGCGGTTGGCGTGCCGCTTCACGGTTAAGGACGGGTGCTGATGGGGTGGCGCAGGTCTCTAGCAGTCTTCGGCTACGGCGCGTCCGGCGGGCGGGGTCTTCTGGGCCAGGTCGCAGGCGCGCCACAGGTACCAGCTGGCAACGGAGCGGAAGGGGCGCCATTTCTGTCCGCGCCGGAAGAGGACGTCGGGCTTGGGCAGATCGGAGGCTTCGATGGGACGGTTCTTGGGAAGGCGCTGGAAGGTGAGCGCGAATCCCTTGCGTACGCCGTAATCCGTTACCGGCAACACGTCGGGGCGGCCCATGCGGAAGATCAGCAGCATTTCGACGGTCCACGGGCCGATGCCGCGCACTTCCGTGAGGCGTTCGACGATGTCGGCGTCGGGCATCTTGAGAATGGCTTTGTGGGTCGGCACAGTTCCATCGAGAGTTTTGGCGGCGAGATCGCGCATGGCCTTGATCTTGTTGCCGGAGACGCCGGCGGCGCGCAGTGGTCCATCCGGAGTTTCGAGTAATTGCTGCGGAGTTGGATCACCATGGAAGAACTCGCGGACGCGCCGATGGATGGTGGCTGCGGCTTTACCGTGCAGCTGCTGGTAGAGGATTGATTCGAGTAGAGATTCGAAGGGCGACGGTGCAGCATCGAGGCGCAGCTTGAATTCTCCGACTTTATCGATGAGGGCGCCCAGCTTTGGGTCGCAGGCCTTCAAATGGGCGATAGCTTCGGCAGGATCAAAGGGGAGTTTCCTGCTCTTTCCGTCGTGAATCATAGGCGACCAGTGTAACGCTGCGCAGCGACGACGGTTTGCGGTGGGATTGAAATGCGGGCGGGCGAACCGACTTGACCCTCGCTATGTACCATCAATGGGTAGGGTCAACCTTGGAGCGACGAACAATATGAAGATGCGTCCGGGAACGCAAACGGGATTCCTTCTCTGTGGCAAGGAATGGAGTGAGGGAGAGGCACTCGAAGTGCATTCTCCTTGGGATCAGGGCCTTCTGGGTAAGGTCACGATGGCCGCACGCGCCGATGCGCGCGAGGCCGTGAACCATGCGGTGGCCAGCATGCGTCGCACCCGCGCGCTGCCGCGCTGGAAGCGCCGGGAGATTCTTGAAGATATCGCCGCATCGTTGATCGAGCAAAAGGATCGCTTTGCGAAGCTCATCGTTGCGGAAGCGGGAAAGCCTATAAGGCTGGCGCGCGCAGAGGTTGACCGCGCGGTGTTGACGTTCAAGACGGCGGCAGAAGAAGCGGCGCGACTTGGTGGGGAGACGATACCTCTGGATCTGACGGAGGGCAACGAGAATCGCTGGGGGCTGGTGCAGCGGTTTCCGGTGGGGCCGGTGCTGGCGATTACGCCCTTCAACTTTCCGCTGAACCTGGTGGCGCACAAGGCGGCGCCGGCGATTGCGGCCGGCTGCCCGATCCTGATCAAGCCGTCGCCACAGACGCCGTTTACGGCGCTGGCGCTGGGAGAGGTGATCTTAAAAGCCGGTTGGCCGGAAGAGGCACTGGCCGTGTTGCCCCTGGCGAACGCTGACACGGCGTGGCTTGCGGAGAAGGAAGACCGCATCAAGCTGGTGAGCTTTACGGGGTCGGCGAAGGTGGGATGGGAGCTGAAGGTGCACTCGGGGCGCAAGCGCGTCCTGCTGGAGTTGGGCGGCAATGCGGCGTTGATTATCCACGGCGACTATCGCGACCTGGACAGCGCTGCTGAACGCACGGCGCACGCGGCGTTTGGCTTTGCGGGGCAGTCGTGCATCAGTGTGCAGCGCATTTTTGTCGACAAGAGCATCTTTCAGACATTCATCTGGAAGCTGGTAGAAGTTGCGGGCAAGATGGTTTCGGGCGATCCGGCCAGTGAGGCGACGGAGGTAGGTCCGCTGATCAGGCCGGGAGAGGCGGAGCGCATCGAGAGCTGGATCAAGGAGGCGGTGGAGGGCGGCGCACGCCTGATTACGGGCGGCGAACGCAAGGGCTCGATGATAGCGCCCGCGATTCTGACCGGGAGCAAGGCGGGGATGAAGATTCGCGACGAAGAGGTCTTTGGGCCGGTCGTGGTCGTGGAGCCCTACGTGGATTTTGAGCAGGCACTCGCGGAGGTGAACCACTCGCGATTCGGATTGCAGGCAGGCTTGCTGACGCGCGACGCGGGGCGGATTCTCACCGCATATCGCGAGCTGGAGGTTGGTGCGCTGATTGTGGGCGACACCCCGGCGTGGCGACTGGATCCGATGCCGTATGGCGGGGTAAAGGACTCCGGGTTGGGGCGCGAGGGGATCCGGTCGGCGATCGAGGAGATGACGGAGCCACGGATGCTGGTGATGTCGGGCATGAGCTAGAGCGTTTGGCGCAAATATTGTGGAAGACCGGCCTGTACCGCTCGGTTCGGCCGATTCCCCGGCTTTCTCCTGTATCCCCCCCCACCCGGTATTTGGAACCTGGAGGGAGTGTTTTCAGCGGTTTAGGTTGCGCTGCGGCCCGCAAATATTTCCTATGCAGGGAGTTGGCCGCAAATATCAGTCAGCAAATGGCTTAGGGGAAGGAGCGGAGGTACTGAGGGACAGGGATCAGGGAGTAGGGAGTAACAGACGCGATGGCGGGATACATTCGGTTGCTCCTCGAGCGAGAGGATTCGATTGCAATTTCATTGTGCGCCGATCGGGGGAAATTACCTGCAAAACGGGGGTGGCTGCAAAGTCCTCTATCTGAAAGCTTTGAGAAATTCTTGAAAGAAATGCTCTTGACATCTGGAATCAACTGAACGCCGCCGCTCGATCCATGGTGCTTGTATCTTGAGCTAGTACCCAACCGTCGCCTTGAAGTCTCGCGCTCGATCCCGCGCGACAGTCAACTCAGTTTCCTTGCCATCCTTGAGACGAACATTCAATGCTCCTCCGGTGAGCAAAGCAACTTCCTTAATCCAGCCGAGGTTTACGATCGTGCCACGGTGAATCCGGACAAACTGCCTGGGATTCAGCTTGTCTTCCAGCTCCGCGATCGTGTGGTCCACACAAAAGACCTTGCCCTCGGAGACAGCGAAGGTCAACTTGTCCTCGGCGTAGAAATGCGTGACACGAACCAGATCGAGGAACCTGAGCCGATCTCCCAGACGAGACGCGATGCGGTCAGGATACTGCGGCTTCGTCTCGCGCAGCGAATCTGCGAGTTTCTGGAACAGGGCCTGAAAGTCCGCCTGCGCAACCGGCGCCGAGCTTCGCAAGCGTTCAATTTTCTTGAGGGCGCGTTCGAGGGAATCTGGATCGACAGGTTTCAGCAGATAGTCAACCGAATTTACAGCAAATGCCCGCAGCGCGTACTGATTGTAGGCGGTGGTGAAGATGACGATGGGCTGGCTAGGCAGGCGCGCCAGAACCTCGAAACCGTTCAGACGCGGCATCTCGATGTCGAGGAAGCAAACATCGGGAGGATCGGCAGACAGAGCCTCCACAGCTTCCTCCGGCTCTGTCGCGCTGCCTATTACCTGCACGCGGCCAGTCTGCTCCAGTAGCCGGCGCAACCGTTCCAGTGCCGGAGGTTCATCGTCGACCAAATAGGCGCGCAGTTTCATTCGCGTGGTAACACCATCTCCACTACAGATTGGCCGTCTCGCCGGAATACATTCAAGCGCGCCTTGTCGCCAAACAGCGCATCGAGCCGCTCCACGAGATTATCGAGCCCATGGCCCGGGGGAATCGCGGTCATGTCAAATCCCGGACCGGTATCGCGAACTTCGATCCTGAGGTTCCCGTTTTGCTCGGAGGCAGTCACCAGAATTTCTCCACCGCCGCGCTGTTTGGTGACTCCGTGTTTTACGGCGTTCTCAACGAGTGCCTGAACGGACATCGGAGGCACCCTGGCATTGCGGAGATCATCGGCAACGTCTGTTGAGCCGCGCAATTTGTCTCCGAAGCGCGCTTTCTCAATATCGAGATAACCTTCCACCATTGCCAGTTCCTGTTGCAAGGGAATCAGGGGTTGATTGCTGTTGTCGAGGGATGCTCGCAACAAAAGCGCGAGCCGGCCCACAATCTTTTCGGCTCGAGAGGGATCGGCAGAAATCAGTGAGCTAATCGAGTTCAAAGTGTTGAAGAGGAAATGAGGATGGATGCGGGATTCGAGTGAGCGCAATCGTGCCTCGGCAGCCAGTTTCTGTGCCTGAGCTTCGGCGATCTCTTTTTCATGCAGCTTCGCCTCCATTACTTGCAGGCGATCTCGCAACGATCCATAAGCAATGGCGCCCAAGCCGAATACCACAGCCAGCGGCATGCAGAAGCGCAACATGCGCAGGTACTCCGGCCAGAAAGGCTGCTGAGTTGCGAAGCCTATCCCCGTCAGCAAAGCCTGCACGAGCAGTATCCCTAGAGGAACCACAACAAAAAAACACAGCGCGAACGCCGGGGCTAACGACAGTTCGCGCCGAACCAGTTTCTGCACCAGCACGCCGACCAGCAGGAGCCCGAGAGCCGCAACCAGGTTGGCATATACAAGGGCATACACAAGCGTATGCAGCAGATCGCGCGTATTCGAAATCTGATGCCAAAGCACCTGGAACGCAACCACGATCGCCACAGTCAAATTGGGCAACAGAAGCGGCAATATCCATCTTTGCTTTGATGAAGTCATAACAGCGCCCCGGATCAATGGCATCTTCTACTTTGCGTCAACGGGCTGAAGAGTGCCGCTGCGGAAGATGTTGAGGGCCTGCGAAGTGTCCTGGCCGGGGAGTTTCATATCACCGACCACGCTCTCGTACAGCGTGCCGTACTCAATCTGCTTCGTCTCCAGCGAGACCCAAATCTCTCCCCAATAGTCGCTGCGCCCGATCAAGGTCATTCCACCGGTTGCAAGGTTGACCGGATTGAAGAACGCCTGGTACGTGATCAGTGCGCACTCCCGGCCATTTCTTTGCGATCGACCGATCCACTGGAGCACCACGTTGTGGTTTTTGAACGTGCCCACGTCCGGTATGTTGACATCCTGATTAGAGATCACCTGATAGGGTTCATTCAGCTTAAGGTGATCGAAATAGTTCTGGCCGAACATTTCGATCATTCCCGTATCCCAGACAAGATTACGCTCCATCACAGCAGCGGGCGGAAATCCCTTGAAGAAATCCGGCGCCATGGTGTCGGCGATATCGTTGCGATAATGAAATCCTTCCATGAAGTCACGCTTCTGCGGTGTTGCAAATGGGGCCGCAGCTCCAGCCGCATTTGCCTGGCTTACGTTTTTCCACATTACCTCTCCGGACGGTAATCCACGAGTGTAGTCCCCGCTCAGGCGCTGACGGAACACCACTTCGCCCTTCGGGTTTACGGTGTTGTAGTCCACGACAAATCTGTAGGTTCGAGGGCCGCTGTCCTTTACGGTCGTTCCCTGCGGCAGGTTCCATGTTTGTGCAGGTTTCAACTGGGCCGGCAGGCTGGTTGCCGTTCCCAAGGCAAGTCCGGCGATCAACAGCGCGGTTCTGATTTGCATTCGCATTTGTGTTACCTCTCAGCCGCAATCTTCGACCGGCGCTCGGGTGAAGTCACCTTGTTTGCGACGAATGGCCCGTTTTCCCGACTACTTGCCTTGTGAGGCAGACGAATCGTGAGCTCGAACGCTCCGATTCGAGCTGGTTTGCGTTTGGAGGGGTGCCATCGCGATGGTGGGCCGGTCCTTGGGAATTCCTGGCTGATTTGGGCATTCCTCACCGACAAACGTCTCGATTTGTGCGGAATCGCCGCGTCAGGGTGCCGGCACGGCGTTACAGCTGCGTGGCGAAATCGAGTGTATTCAGCAAGATACATGAAGTGATTGGGTCTGGGTACTTTGGCGCTTGAATCGTGCCGTGGACGTGCAGCGGAGACCTCCATCAATGCTATGTTCAAGGTTCGTGTGGAACGAGCGCACCTTGAGCTGCGTGCGTGCAGCGCCGGTGCTCATAAAGCGACAAAAGCAGCCTGACGTTTTGCCGGAACTCGCATTACTGGAACGTATGGAATCCAAGACTTGCTGTGCGTACAACGCGACCAGGGGTTGCAGGATCAACTCCACGGTCACGGTCACCGACAGTGCGCGCGAGCCTCTGAAGGTTCTGAAGGTGCTGGTGGAGGGGCTTGCCCGGGATTCGAAGTCGAGCCTGTGGCTGACTCCGCTCGCGCATGCTCCGCAACTGGCGCGGATTTTCCCATTCGACCTGGCCTACCTCGACCAAGACATGAAGGTGCTGGAGGCGATGGCGCTGCAGCCCGAAACTCCCGCTCCGCGGTTTCGCGCTGGGATGGCGAGCGCCCTGATTCTGCCGTTCAACTGTCTTCAATCGAGCGGGACGGTGCCTGGCGATCGGATCATTGTCTGCGCGGAGAACGAACTCGAGCACCGAATCGCCGAGATCTCCCGTCCGGCGGTTGCGGAGCCGGTCACGCCTGTTGCGGAAGCGCCCATTGCTGCTAAGAATCCCCCCGTTAGCCCACTTCCAAAATTGCCTCCGCATCCGTTTCCGAGTCGTCAGGTCTCGGCTCCCCCCCTCGCGCCTACCGTTACGCGGGGCACGGGTTTCACGGTAGGGATGACGTCGAGCAGCTGGCAGATTTCGAACTCGACGATGGCGGCATCAGCGGTGCTGGAGCCGGTCGAGGTTCAACAACAAGAAGCGGTGCAAGAAGAAGAAGCGGAAAGTGAGAAGGTCGGGGAGATTGCTCTCGCGGAGACAGAAAGGGCGGAGGCGGGGGAAGAGAGGGTCACGAGCGGCAACGTCGAAGCCAGTGCTTTCGGCGCGGTCTCGGAGGCTGTTTCAGATACGGCTGCTGCTGCTGAGGTTGGGGAGAACGCGGTGGAACTGGCACCAGCGGCGGCGCCGGCCGCAGCAGCGGAGCTCGAGGGTGGGGCGGCCGAACCGAAGACTGTTGCGGTTGAACCGGAATCCATAGCGGCTGAGCCGGAGGCGCCAGAGGAGAAGACGGGCGCGGTGGAAGCGAGCGACCAGGCGGAAAAGCCGGGGCCTGACGTTTCTCGGGTTCCTGCGGAAACTGCGCAGGTGGCGCAGGCCAGGATGCAGGTGGACTCACATGAGATCGGAAGGGAGTCTCCCGAAACTAAGCGCAAAAAAGCCGCGGATAGCGTGCCGGCAAAGGTCCCGATTTCGACCAATGCCGGTCCCGTAACAGCGAAGAAAAAGTTACAGGAAGAGAAGAAGAAGGAATCGCTGGGGGTCCTGGTGAAGCGCTTCCTCAATTGCGAAGATCCGCTGCCGGAGCGGCGCTCGATCATTCGGCTGCTTGTGCAGGGGCTGACTGCCTACGCCGGTGACGGCGAAACGAAAAAGCTATACGAGGTGCGCGACGTGAGCCCGACAGGGCTGTATCTGCGCACGCAAGAACGCTGGCAGCCGGGTGAGGTTTTTTCGCTGGTGCTGCAACGAAAAGATGCGACCGAGGCGCAGCGTGAGAGGCGCGTCACTGTCGACCTCAAGGCAGTTCGATGCGACGAGGACGGGGCCGGCTTTGAGTGGTTGTGGCCGGAGGGCGTGGAGTTAGAAGCCTGGAAGCGGGTGCATACGAAGCGATCGGACGAGACGGACGCGGATTATTTTCTGAGAGAACTTCGCCTGACCAGGGCTCTCGGATTTCTGCGACAGATCTGTCCCGCCGCCATGGAAGAGATGAAGCTGGGGCTTCATAAGCGGCTGAGCAACAAGCGGGTGGCGAGCGCCGTGGAGATTACGCTGAAGGCGCAGGAAATGCTGGGGCGGCTGGGTCCCGGTGGGAAAGTGCAGGCTCATCCGGATATGGTGAGGCGCGTTCTCGAAAACGGGTCATGGACGGAGGATGATTGGATCCGGCAGTGGTGGGGGGGGCTGCTGGTGAGCTCGTGCGGCGCCGATGCGCCAGACACTTCGAATTCCGTCTTCATTGATTTGCTGGCGAAGCTAACGCCTGTTCATCTTCGCGTTCTGTCGTTCGTTTGCCGCAAGGCAACAGAGCGAATCGGGGCGGGTGAGCCTGCTGCCACACTGGAGCTGTATTGCACGTCGGAAGAATTGATTGAAGCAGTGGGATCGCACAGTCTTGCGCGGATCCAGCAGACGATGGGGCAACTGTCGTCGCTTGCATTGCTTGCGGAAAGCAACAAGCCGTCGTATGTGGCGGTGACAGACAAAGTGAAGACCAGGGCCACGCCGACAGCACTGGCTCTCACGATGCACGGGCGCTGCAATGGACATCGATAAAAGATCGCGTATCCAAATGCTGGCCGTAAATCGTCGTTAATCCCACGTCGAGCCGGCTCCATCAAAAAAGCAATCCTAGGAATTTGCCTTCGCGCCGAGTGCGTTGCGCGTGTGGTGCAATGCGCGCAGCCGGTACGATGATCTGAAAGAGCAGCCATGGCGGTTTCGCTCGGGCGGAGATGCGTGCCGGGCAGTGGGAGAGATGAAGAATTATGGACCTTGGACTGAAGGACAAGCTGATTGTCGTAACTGGTGGAGGAGCGGGCATCGGGGCGGGTATTTCGCGCGCCTGCCTGGCCGAGGGGGCGCGCGTGGTGGTGCTAGGGCGACGCTCGGACAATGTGCAGGCATTCATGATGGAGATGAAGAAAAGCCAGACGAAATGCAACCTGGTCGAGGCGCATCTTGAAGATCTCGATCGCTGCGCGTCGGCGATTGCGGAGATCGAAGACGGCTACGGGGATATCTACGGACTGGTGAATAACGCGGGAGTGAATGACGGCGCGGGATTGGAAAAGGGGAGCGTGGCGCGCTTTGTGGATAGCCTCAATAAAAACCTGATCCACTATTACGCGCTGGCACATTATGCGCTGCCTTCGCTGAAGCGGACGCAGGGAGCGATTGTGAACATCAGCTCGAAGGTTGCGCTTACTGGACAGGGGAACACATCGGGATATGCCGCGAGCAAGGGAGCCCAGCTTGCACTGACGCGGGAATGGGCTGCGGAACTGCTGCCATATAACATCCGCGTGAATGCCGTGTTGCCGGCGGAGGTGATGACTCCGCTGTATCGGCGATGGCTGGATACGCTGGGCGATCCGGAGGCGGAGCTGAAGCGCATTACGGACAAGATCCCGCTGGGGCACCGCATGACGCTGGCCTCGGAGATCGCGGCGATGACAGTGTTTCTGCTGTCGCCTACGCAATCGGCGCACACTACGGGGCAGCACGTGATTGTGGATGGCGGATATGTACACCTGGATCGCGCGCTGACGTAGAACACAGCGGTGGCGGGTGGTTCGGGAAGGTTGGAGCGTCAGGCAGGGCGGCGGCTCTATAGAATGCGCGGGCGGCTATGTGGCATACTTCTGTGGTCGTACCACAGGTACTGGAATGTCTCCTGAAAAACTTGATCTATTGCAAGGCACGCTCGACTTGATGGTGCTGCAAACGCTGACGGTGATGGGCTCGCTGCATGGCTACGGGATCGCGCGGCGCATCGAGCAGGTGAGCGGCAATGCAGTGCTTCTGAACCAGGGAACGATCTATGCATCGATGGTGCGGCTGGAGCAGCGCGGATGGATCGGCTCGCGCTGGGGCACGTCAGACAACAAGCGCAAGGCGAAGTTCTACTCGATTACGGCGTCGGGGCGGCGGCAGCTTACGGCGGATGCACGCTACTGGGAGCGGCTGACGGACGTGATGGAGCGGGTAATGACGATGGACAAATCCGCTGAGGGTGCGGACGCATGAGCTGGGTGCTGCGGCTCCTGGGACGGTTGTGGGCATTTATGCGCAGGAGGCCTCTGGATGCGGAGCTCGATGCGGAACTTGCGGCACACCTGGAGATGGCGATTGAGGACAACATGGCTCATGGACTGCCTGCTGCGGAAGCGCGACGGCTGGCGCTGGTGAGCCTGGGTGGCGTGGAGCAGGCGCGGTACAGACAGCGGGAGGCGCGAGGGCTTATGAATATCGACATCCTGATGCAGGACCTGAAGTACACATTGCGCACGCTGTGGCGCGATCCGAGCTTTACGGTGGTCGCGGTGCTGATTCTGGCGCTGGCGATCGGGGCGAATATCGCGGTGTTCAGCGTGGTGAACACGCTGCTGCTGCGTCCGCTGCCGTTTCAAAACGCGCAGCAGCTGGTTTGGATTGCGCCGCCGCCGACCAAGTGCGGGCTGAGTTGCGCGACATATTCGACGGATGCATACGATGAATTCCGTACAATGAGCCGGTCTTACCAGGACGTTACGGGGTATTTTGCGTTTTCGAGCGCGGACAATCTGAGCCTGAATCTTGGCGGTGCGCCGGTGACGGCAACCAGCATCGATGTGATTCAGAATTTTTTCCAGTTGCTGGGCGTGCAGGCGCAGATGGGGCGGGTGTTCACGCCGGAAGATGCGCGAAATGGCGCGGCGCCGGTGGTGCTGCTGACCAACGCGTGGTGGAAGCGGCAGTTCAACGGCGACAGGAATATTTTAGGCAAGGCGTTCGACATGAACGGCCAGCAGACGACGGTGATCGGGGTGCTGCCGGCGAGCTTTGATTTTGGCGCGGTGTTTGCGCCGGGAACGAAAGTGGATGCGATTACGCCGCTGAATTTGTATGGGCCGCCGCGGGACTGGGGCAACATCATTACTTTGATCGGGCGGCTGAAGCCGGGCGTAACGCTGGCGCAGGCACGGAATGAGGCGGCGAGCGTAGCGCCGCATATGTGTTGGAACAACAAGAGTCCGGAGACCTGCGGCGACTATAAGGGCGCGGTTGTTCCCGTGCCGCTGAAAGAATATGTGAGCGGAAAGCTGCAGCGTTCGCTGGTGGTGCTTTGGGCGGCGGTGGGGGCGATTCTGCTGATTGCGTGCGTGAATCTGTCGAACCTGCTGCTGGCGCGTGCGGCTGCGCGGTCAAAGGAGTTCGCGATGCGGGGCGCGCTGGGAGCGAGCCGAGGCCGCATTGTGAGGCAACTGTTGACGGAGAGCCTGGTGCTGTCGGGCGCCGGAGCAGTGGTGGGTTTTCTGCTGGCCGCAGCTCTTGTATCGTGGTTGGCGTACCAGGGCGCAATTGCGCTGCCGCTGCTGAGCACGCTGCACATGGATACGGCCGCACTGGGGTGGACGGTGCTGATTGCGGTGTTTGCGGCGGCAGTGTTTGGATTGGTGCCGGGATTGCGGATGGCGAGCGGCAATCTGCAGGAGTCGTTGAAGGACGCGGGGCCCGGCGCCAGCGCGAGCCGCAAGCATGAGCGGATTCGGTCGGTGCTTGTGGTTACGGAGGTGGCGCTGGCGTGCATGTTGCTGGTGGGCGCCGGATTGCTGCTGCGCAGCTTTATGCGTGTGCTGGATGTCGATCTTGGCTTTCAGCCGGACCATGCCGCGGCGATCAAGGTGGATTACCAGGGAAATCCAGCGGATGGCAACGGAAGCACGCAGGCTTCGCAGAATGCGATCGCGTTGCGCCGCGCAACCTTCCAACAGCAACTGCTGAGCCGCATTGGCGCCTTGCCGGGAGTGGAAGCTGCAGGGATAACCGACTATCTTCCGTTGGGTCAGAATCGCGCATGGGGAACTCCGCTTCCGAAAGGCGCCAAGCGACCCGATCATCTTGATTCGGGTCCGCTGGTTTATGTGATCTCGCCGGGGTATATGCGCGCCATGGGCACCCGCGTTCGGGGCCGGGACTTCTCATGGAGCGATGGGCCAACGGGCCAGCAAGTGGTGATGATCAATGAGGCGTATGCGCGGTTCCTCAACTCATTCGGGATGTGGCCCGATGGCAATGCAATTGGCAAAGCGCTCGGGAATGGCGGCGGCCCAGACCTCATCGTAGTCGGCGTCGTGAGCGATGTTCACGAAGAGAATGTAGATGGGGATGCGGGCTGGCAGATCTACTATCCGAACACGCAGGCGGGCCCCAATGATACGGAACTGGTGGTGCGCACTACCGTTCCGCCTGCTTCGGTGGCGTCAAGTGTCTTAACGACGCTGCGCGAGATGAATCCCAAGCAGCCAATGGCGGAGTTCAGGCCGATTCGATTATTGGTGAATCACGCCGTTTCGGGACGGCAATTCTTCATGCTGCTGGTGGTGTCATTCGCAACCCTGGGGTTGCTTTTGGCGGCACTGGGGATTTATGGAGTGATTTCGTATTCGGTAACACGGCAGACGCAGGAGATCGGCATCCGCATGGCACTGGGTGCGAGCGCGGGAATCGTGCAGCGGCAAGTGCTGGCGGGTACGTTGCGGCTGGCGCTGATCGGCGTGGTGCTGGGCGCGGCTGTATCGATCGCAGGCGCGCGGCTGATTGCCTCACTGCTGTTTGCTACCTCGCCGTGGGATGGCGCGACTTATATCAGCATGGCGGTGGGATTGCTTGTGGTGGCGGGGGTCAGCGGGTATGTTCCGGCTTTCCGGGCATCGCGGATCAATCCGACGGTGGCTCTGCGCGCCAACTGAAGCGGGCTCGGACTTCGTTGAAACGGCGTTTGTGGGCCCGAGGGGACGTTGGCATTGGAGACCAGCGCAGCATGCACCACGCTCATCAATGGTTTCTGCCATTTTCTTCTGGTATGCCAGATGAATCCCGTACAGAATGTGGGCAGGAGCCAACATGCCCCCAATCCGAATCACCCGCGAGGTCCACCAGGGTTGGTTGAGCGGTAACGGGATTGCGTGCAAGTGCAGGGTTGAACTTGCGACGAAGATCTCCCCTGGTTTCCCCACCGTAAGAACGCTTGATATCTGGATTCCCGAGAAGCCGCCGGAAGGCAACTACAAGGTCCAGGTCGATGGCACAACGCTGGACGTGCAGTTCAAGCGCGGTTCGTGGCTTGAAGCTGTGGCCTGATCGCTCTGCCAGGCACGCGCGTTCGCGATTCCGATTCACGAAAAGCGGCAGTCTCACTTGCCATTCCATGGCGCGCATACCATGAATGCTCGCGCTGCCCGCGAGGGATCGGGGGAACACCGTTGAAGAATGCAGGCTGGTGTATACTCCCGCCTGTTATGAAATCTCTTTCTTCGAAGTTCCTTGCGCTCGCATTTGTGTCTTTCGTTGTAACCGCCGCTTACGCACAGCAAGACGTGCAGGCCAAACCCAAGCCGGAAGACACCGAGATTTGGCAGCCGGTGCCGGCGGTGGTAACGCCTGCGGCCGAATGCAATGCGCCGCCGTCGGATGCGATTGTGCTTTTCGACGGGAAAAATGTGGATGAGTGGGTCAACGTGAAGGACAAGCAGCCGGCGCTGTGGGACGTTCACGATGGCGTGATGACGGTGAACAAGGTGGGCGGCAGCATTGAGACCAAGCGCCGGTTCAAGGATTATCAACTCCACGTGGAGTACAAGATTCCAGCGAGCATTACAGGGAGCGGGCAGGGACGCGGCAACAGCGGCGTGTTTCTTGCTTCGACAGGGCTGGGGGACGATGGCTACGAACTACAGGTGCTGGACGGATACAACAATCCGACGTATGTGAACGGCATGGCCGGAAGTATTTACAAGGAGAGTATTCCGCTGGTGAATGCGAGCCGCAAGCCAGGCGAGTGGCAGACGTACGACGTGGCGTGGACGGCGCCGACCTTTAATGATGATGGCTCGCTGAAGACGCCGGCATATGTCACGGTGTTTTTCAACGGCATCCTGGTGCAAAACCACTTTGAGCTGAAGGGGCAGACGCTGTATATCGGCAAGCCGTTTTACAAAAAGTACGACACGGCGCCGATCAAGCTGCAGGCGCACGGGGACAAGAGCGAGCCGATGAGTTACAGGAACATCTGGGCGCGGGAGCTGCCGTAGTTGGACGGGGGCTGCGGGGTCTTAAGAGCGATACCTGGGGCTCCCATGTGGTTGCTTTTGAAACTTCTGCATAGGCGGTGATACGCCCGGAACCGTCATCGGAGGCTGCTTGGTCTACGATGGGACCGTGACCTACGAGAGCGTTATACGCGAATTGTTTGCCCAGATGCCTGATCTGGAGCCGATCTACCGCGTGCAGTTCGACTACATGGCTGGCGAAGAACTGCCTTATGAGTGTTCGGTTCATTTTTGATACCGCAGATGGAAACTGCGCTGGAGAGCCAAGACGTCGAGCGCGTACGGTCCATTTGCACTTATCTCGAAGAGGTAGCCTCGAGCGCATGCACCGACTCTGGACTGGAAACACTACTCCGAGCGGAAATCGGAGAATGGTTGAGTGTCACGCGATGGGAGGCAGAGGTTGAACCCTACTTGGGCGAGCAGACGAAACGCAGATGCCGGTACGTATCTGGGCTTGCGACCCAAAGGAACGCTCTCAAGGCTGAGAAGGCCAATCTCAGCCTGATAACGCGGCTTCTGGGTCGATTCAAATAGTTGATGGGATGCTTGGTGGATTGGCCATCCAGACTAGTGTTCCGTCGATCATGTCTGTATTGGCCAATGCGGAAGTTTCGTTGAGGTTCACAAGGCAAACGCAGCCTTCGCTGCGTTCAGGACGACACCTCCTTGGGCAAGCGGAGGCCGTGTTCTATAGCCGAATTTCTGGTTTGTGGCAATTCGGAAGCATTTTCGATCTGAGGGCAGACGAAGAACAACTGCGGGTTCCTCCACTCCGCGTTGCTCCGGTCGGAATGACAGGCTTGGAGGGAGAGGCAGCAAAGTGTTCGGGTCGGCGGCGACGGACTAGTGCGCCATGGCTTGGGTTTTGGCAAGCATGACGGCGTTTCGGAGTGCTGCGACGAATGCGTGGGCGGCGGCGGTGTCGTTGAAGGTGAGGCCGAAGGCTTCGACGTTGTCCTGCACCTGGCCGTAGTCGGAACTGCGATGGGGGCCGGGGCCGAGGTGGGCGAGCTTGTCGCGATCGTAAATGAGGGCGGGGAATTTCTTTCCCGGCATGCCGACCACAATGACCATGACGGCGTCGCCTTTGTCTCCGGGCTTGTAGGCGCTCGGGGCTTCAGGGTTAGTGAAGACGCGATCTTCGCTCACCAGTGAGGGATCGACGTCGGTAAGCGAAACGGTGATCGAAGCGAGTGGGAACGCGTAGCGATACCACGCGATCTTTCCGTCCTCTTCGCGGGGCAGCGCGCAAACCGGGGCGGGCATATTGGGTTCAATGACGAGGGTTTGGCCGTCGAGCGCGAGGATACTGCCCGAGGCGGTGTAGGCGGTCTTCATCTGCTCCACGCGCGCGCCAATGTCTTGCGCGCCGGCGGTGAAGGAGCCAAGGACGAGGCAACCAAGCAACAAGCGAAACAAGGTCTTCATGGACGTACCTTTGGTGGTGCATTCATGGTGGGACAGATTTTGGAGATTTGGTGTGTGTTATCGCACGCTGGGCATTACCAAGGACACGGGTCGAAGGTCGCTGGCGGGGTTAGCTTTTGGGGCGAGGTGATCGATTGGGGCCGCAAATCGGATTGTCCGCGAAGAGAAGGCGCCAAGAGTTGATTCGTAAAGAGAATGCAGTGTTCAGAAGTTCTGCACAGGGCGGAGTGGGGCAACCTTTGCGTTGCGTGCTCCTTCTCAACCTGCTGACAACGAATCCTGCGTAATTGCCTCGCATCTTGGCCGTGGCATGGTCGGCGCAGAAGGTTTCAATCGGCACGTTCAACTCGCCGCGCATCGGAGCGGGGCGTACAGCAGGAGAAGACCTATGACAGAGATTAGAGATGAAACGATCGAGAACCCGGGCCTTTCGACGGCGGCACTGGCGCATGCCGACGAGCCGATTGAACAGAAATTGGTGGAGAATCGCGACGACGGCCGCGATATGAGTGCATCGGTCGACAAGCGCATGAATGCAAACTCGCAACCGTCGGAAACCGATGCGCAGGAAGCATTGTTTTCCCAGGATGAGTCGAAGGAGCTGTACGCGAAATGGGATGCGGTCCAAGTGGGCTTTGTGGATGAGCCGCGGCAGGCAGTAGAGAGAGCCGACTCGCTCGTGGCGGGGGCAATGAAGCGGCTGGCGGAGATTTTCGCGGAGGAGCGGGCACGGCTGGAGGGGCAGTGGGACCGCGGCGACAGCATTTCAACGGAAGAGCTGCGCCTGGCGCTGCGGCGCTATCGCGCATTTTTCGGGCGGCTGCTCTCGGTTTAAAGAGCCGTTCCCAGATGAGGGCCGGAATTTTCCCCACCCCAGGGTTCATTCCGGCCTTCCTGTTTTTGAGATTGGTTTCTATTCCGTGACGGCGAGCTCAGTGTGGAGGGTGGCGGTGGAATCCTCGCCGGCCCAGACATCGAAGGTGCTTGGCTCAACAGCCCATGCCCTGGTTTGCGGACTCCAGAATTCAAGTTCGTCTTTGCCGAGTGGGAACCTGAGTGTCTGCGTCACGCCGGGCTTTAGGGAAACGCGTTTGAACCCCTTGAGCTGGCGAACCGGGCGCGACGCCGAACCCCAGCGCTGGTGGATGTAGATTTGCGCGACGGCATCGCCGGGAACGCTGCCGGTGTTGGTGACGTCGACCTGGACTTCGGTGCTGTCGCCCGCCTTGATGCTGGTCTTGCTCAGGTGCAGATTATCGAATTTGAAGGTCGTATAGCTGAGGCCATAGCCGAAGGGATAGAGCGGCTTGCTCTGAACGTCCCAGTAGCGCGAGGTGAAGTTGGGGCGGTCTTCGGGTTCATGCGTCAGGTTGTGATTGTAGTAAAGAGGCTCTTCGCCGGCGGCGTGCGCCCAGCTGATGGGGAGCTTTCCGCCGGGGTTCACATCGCCGAAGAGGACGTCGGTCACGGCGTTGCCGCCTTCCGTGCCGGGGTACCACGCTTCGAGAATAGCCTTGACATGCTTCGAAGCCCAGCGGAGATCGAGGGGACGGCCATTCTCAAGGACAAGGACAACCGGCTTGCCCGTGGAGACGACTGCGTCGAGCATTTGCGGCTGAATGCCGGGCAGTTCCATGGAAGCGCGCGAGGCGGATTCGCTGCTCATGGTGGAGGTTTCACCCATGACGGCGATCACGAGGTCGGCGCCGGCCGCAGCGGCCATGGCTTTGCCGATGGCTTCGGCGGTTTCAGCTTCAGTTGGCGGCGAGGGACGCTTGGCGCCAGAGATTGTGTCGAAGAGAGAAGGAAATACGCGCACGGGAATTGGTCCGGGGACGTAATTGATTTCAACGCCAGGTCCGAGCCTGTTTTTGAGACCGGCGAGCACGGTGACGGGGTGGCTTTTCGACGCTCCGCCGAAGAGGCCTTCTACCGTCCATCCGCCTTCGATGTCGTGGGTGGAGTCGGCGAGCGGCCCGATGACCGCGATCTTTTTGATGGACTTGCTGAGCGGCAGGGTGTGGCTGTCATTCTTGAGCAGCACCATGGAGCAGGCTGCGACTTTGCGTTCGAGTTCTCTGCCCTCGGGCCGGTTCAGGGTCGAGTCCACTTGCGATTCGTCGACATAGGGGTGGTCAAAGAGGCCGAGCTGGTACTTGATTTGAAGGATAGGCAGTACGGCGGCGTCGAGCTTGGCTTCAGGCACTTTGCCCGAGTGCACGAGGCCGGCGAGATACTTCGGGTAGGTGAGGCTGGCCATGTCCATGTCGAGACCTGCGGTAACGGCTTTGTAGGCGGCGTCCTCTGGATCTTTGGCGTAGCCGTGTGTCTGCAGCGCGCCAACAGCCCAGGCGTCGGAAACCACGAAGCCCTGGAAGCCCCAGTCCTTACGCAGAACGTCAGTGAGCAGCCAGTGATTTCCGGTG
Source organism: Occallatibacter sp. (assembly GCF_049582745.1). Taxonomy (GTDB): domain Bacteria; phylum Acidobacteriota; class Terriglobia; order Terriglobales; family Acidobacteriaceae; genus Telmatobacter. The sequence continues at coordinate 10,832 of NZ_JBAUUO010000178.1, read as the reverse complement.
GCGGGAACGTCGTTCAGGTCCATATAGGCGCTCATGAAGCTGCCGGCGCCTGCCTGTTCGGCTGCATGAAACGGAACGAGGTAGACATTGCGCATGAGTTCTTCAGGAACATACGAAGAGTCATAGTCGCGGCCACCATCGGCAGCGCCATAGCCGGCAAAGTGCTTGACGCAGGCGAGCACGCTATCAGGTCCGATCGACTCGCCCTGGAATCCGATGACCTGCGCGCGGGCCATCGCCGCGCCGAGGTAAGGATCTTCGCCCGCACCCTCGACGATGCGGCCCCAGCGCGAATCGCGGGCGATGTCGACCATGGGGGTGAAGGTCCAGCGAATGCCGGCGGCACGCGCATCCTGACCGGCGAGGCGTTGGGCGGCTTCTTCCAATCCCGTATCCCAGGACGCCGCCATGGCCAGCGGAATCGGAAAGACGGTGCGATAGCCGTGGATGACGTCATAGGCGAAGAGGATCGGGATATGAAGGCGGGACTTATCCACGGCAAGATGCTGGAGGCGGTTGATCTCCTTGACGTCGATGAGCCACAGGATGGAGCCGACTTTGCCCTGAACGATGAGGCTGTCGGGCTTTTCGCTGGCCAGAAGGGGCATGACGACGCCGGAGGACTGGTTCATCTGCCCAACTTTTTCTTCGATGGTCATCTGCTTGAGCAGTTCTTCGGCCCGGGTGTGCGCCTCGGCTGCGGTCATGGCCGGCGTTTGCGCGGGAAGGGGAAGAATCGCAGGGAGGGAGATCACGAGAAAAGCGAATCGAACGATGGCGTTTGCAAGCGGGTTGCTTTGCATCACTGGGCGGGTCCCTCCGAGGGACCGTTAAGCATAAAGCATGAAGATGAGGGTTTGCAGACTGGCTGAGGGATGGGCGGTGCGCCTGAGCTTGGACGGGCGGGAAAGGACGGACCGAGATTTCACCGGAGATTGTGCGCAACACGATAGTGTTCTCTCAAAAAAAAAGCGCCCCCCGATTAGTCCTGCCTGGATTCATCCAGGTCTGGTAACCGGAGGGGCGAGGAGCCGCAATCACAAGAAAACGCGCCTGAGCTTGACACACCCCGGGCACATTTCCTGGACCGACTCTCAATGTATGCACAATTGAAGATTTCCGACAGGTTCCATCGGGTAGCAATTCCCGAAACGGAAGTTAACCCGCTGCAGGAGTTGCTTTTAATCAGTTATGGACAACCGTATTGGTGGGACGTATTATACGCAGTGCAGGGAATCCAGAATTCAATACGATCTTGTTTTCAACAGAGAGTTGGCGCAGGTCCCACGCACTAAGGTGGAATCCGGACCCCCTTGCATTGATTTTTTGGACTCGTGTCCGTTGGAGTTTTTCGCATGCTGGAACGGAAGCTCCGGCTGCGCAACTTGACGTCACGAGCCGTTGCCCAAATCGGGCATAGAGCCGCTTAAGGAGTTTCGGATGCCGCTGGCGCCCAAAGCCATGCAGGAGGTGGACCAGCAGGCGTCTGTCTCCGACCCGGCCGCCATTCGAGAACAACTCCACCGGCTCCTGATTCATCCGCTGTTTGCCAATAGCAAGCGCTATCCTGCACTGCTGGCCTACGCGGTGGAACAGACGCTGCAGGGAAATGCTGTCGAGCTGAAAGAACGAAGCATTGGCATTGAGGTGTTTGGACGTGCGCCGACGTACGATGCGAATGCAGATCCGGTGGTGCGCATCACTGCTGGTGAGGTGCGGAAGCGGCTCAGCCTCTACTACTACGATTCGTCGCACACAGGCGAGCTGGTAATCGAGCTTCCTCTGGGCTCATATGTGCCTGCGTTTCGACAGCCCGAGCCAATTGTGGAACCTGCGGGGGATACGCTCGACGCTGCTGCAGTCGCCTTTGAGGCGCTTGGCACACCGCTGATTCCGCTCCCGGCTGTTGCGGCCCCTCCGGCCAAACCTCCGCGATTCCGCTGGCTTGTCGCGGGCATGCTGACCATTGCCGGTTGTGCCGCGGGAGTGTTTGTGGGGGTGAACATCCACCAGGCGCCACCGCCGGAACCGCCTTCGAATATTGATCGGTTCTGGGAGCCGTTCACGTCGAGTTTGAATGCGACGACTTTTTGCCTGGGAGAACCGGCCAAAAACATCGATATGGACTCGATCAATTCTTTCGAAGCGCCTGTGACCGCCCCTGCCGACTCGCAGAAGCTGTATGTCCGGCTGCATATGGCTGGCCTTTTTGCGCTGGCGGACGTTACCACGCTCACGCGAACGGCCGCCGCGTTGGAAGCCCGACACAAGGCGTTTCGTATCGTGCCTGGATCCGAGGCAACATTTGCGCAGTTGCGCGAAGGGCCGATTGTGCTGATCGGCGCATTCGACAACATCTGGACGCTGCGCGTGACGCAGAAACTGCGCTTCGGCTTCGAGTCAAAGGATGGCGTCGCGCTGATTGTCGATCGCAAAAGCCAGACGAAAACGACGTGGGCGACCGCATGGGATCTACCGTACCAAAAGCTTTCCCGTGACTATGCCATTGTGGCGCGGATACACGACAGCACGACCGGCCAGCCGGTGATCATCGCGGCCGGAATCTCGGAAGAGGGTACAGAGGCGGCTGGAGAGATCCTGTACAACCCGGTGTATCTCAATTCGCTGGTGGCCAAGGCTCCCGCCAACTGGGAAAAAATGAATATGGAAGCCGTGATTGAGACACAGGTAATCGAGGGCCACTCCGGGCCGCCCAACATCCTGGCTGTTGATACCTGGTAACCCAGGTTTGCTGAGAGCGGACTCGAATGCCGCCACAGCGGCAATCAGCACTTACTTCGATCTGGCCTTTTGAGCGGCCCAACGCTTACGCTGCGCATCGGCAATCCGCTTGCGTGCATCGGCACTGAGTACGCGCTTCTTCTTTGGCTTGCCTGGCCCTTTGCTGGTCTTACTACGGACTCCCGGCGAGCTGGTGGCGCGGGAGCCTGCAAGCAGAGAACGGACCTGTTTAAGTCTTTCAATCTCCGCATCGATTTCTGCAAGGATCGTTTCTATCGACATAGAAAGAGGATATATCATCGGCCTGAAGCAGCGCGCCAGCCAACTTAGAACTTACGCGCACGTAACTTCGATTTGACTTAATCGGCTTTTCCGATCGTCTTATTCCTGTAGGCCTTTTGAAGAACATAGAAAGCCAGCTTCTTCTGGCCCTGGTCGGAGATCAATCCTTTGCGATTGAACTCGTCCTGGATGCCCACGAGTGGACGATTGGGCGAACGGAAATCCATCAGGCACCACGGGCTCATGCCTCTGAGCTGCGGAATTTTGTTGAGCATCGGCAGTTGATGACGATAGACGTTTGCCTGGTACTCCTCAGTCCATCGCTCATTCTCGCCACCGTGCAGACCGGCCTTTGCGCCCGCTCCGAATTCGCTGACAATGAGCGGCTTTTGATAGGCGATCTGCCACTCTGTGGTATCAGCGCTGTCGGGATGGCCTTCGTACCAGCCAATGTATTCGTTGATGCCGATGACGTCGAGAGCCTTGCCCAGCGGGTCGTCGACGATCTTGGTATTGCCCTGCGCGCGTACCAGCAGGGCCGCGGTAATTAGCCGCGTGGGATCAAGACCGCGGGCGCGAGTCGCCAGCGTTTCAATGAACTGCGTGCGCGCAGGCGTGTTGGGGGTTTCATTGGCCATTGACCAGAGAATAATGGCGGCATGATTGCGCGAGGCATTGATCTCTTCGTCGAGCTGCTGCTCGGCCTTGGCCAGGACTTTCGGGTTGTCGAATTCGAGCGCCCAGTAGACAGGGTTCTCGGACCATACGAACAGACCCATGCGATCGGCAGCGCGCAACATGGTTTCGTCGTGGGGGTAATGGGCGAGGCGAACATAGTCACACCCGAGTTCCTTCGCCCAGCCGAGAAGCGTCTCCGCATCCTTATCGGACCAGGCGCGACCGGTGCGATAGGGCGCTTCAGCATGAATCGCGATGCCGCGCAAAAAGATGGGCTTGCCATTGAGCAGGATTTCGGTGCCACGCGTTTCAATGGTGCGAAAGCCCATCAACTCGTCGATGCTGTCATCGCCCGCGCGGATTAAGACCTTGTAAAGTTTGGGCGACTCCGGCGTCCAGCGCTCGAGGCCTGGCACGTTGAAGTGAAGCGCGGCGCGGCCATCTGCGCCAATGTCTGCTGTTGTTTTCGCATGCAGGCCGGGGATCTCGACTTCGGCTTTTTCGCCGGGTTGCGCACCGACAACATGCACCCAGCCTTCGATGATGCCGTCTTCGCTCCGGCTCAGGTGTATGTCGTACTGATCGATGAAGGACTCGGGCACTTCAATCAGCGACACTTCGCGGGTGAGGCCGCCGTAGTTCCACCAATCGGTTTCGAGACCAGGCACACCGTCTTCGTGGCGGGTGTTGTCTACCGCGGCTACGACGAAGTTATTGTCACTGTGAATGGCCTGTGTAACTTCGCAGTTGAAAGCAGTGAATCCGCCTTCGTGTTCGCAGACTTTCTGTCCGTTGACCCAGAACCACGAGTGATAGTTGGCTGCGCCGACGTGAAGGAATACGTGCGTGTGTGGCTTGGGCACGTAGGTAAAGTCCTTTTCGTACCAGATCGGACCTTCGTAATACATCAGCGATGGGCGCTGGGTATTCCAGTCGCCGGGGACTTTGAGCTTGGGCGCCTTGGCGAAGTCGTACTCGGTGGGAAACGGATCGCCGGGCTTCGCCTTGTAATTCATGAACCAGCCATTTTTCTTTTCTTCGTGATGGAAGCTGAAGAGGCCGGAGAAATAGGGATCGACGATGGAGGCCCACTCGCCATTGAGCGAGGTGGCCGGACGACGATCGGAGCCGGTGAGCACGATGGGCGCTGGCGCCGCGAAGGCCTTGGTACTCAGCAGGCAAACCGCAGTCAGAAACAAAAACGCACGACGGAAAGCAAAGCATGCGCGAAGCGGAAACGTGCGAACAGGAAAGCCAGTCATGCCAATCCTCTTGAGAACGCGATTGATTTTGAGAGCAGGCAGAACGTTCATAGAAAGCGTGCCGCGGCTCTCAGCGGACTGACCATCTTATCGCTTTGTGTTGTGCCGTGTACATGCGCGATGCGTGCAAGCTCAAAGCATGCAAGAAAAGGGCAGATCGATTGACCTGCCCTCTGAGCGTTTCGACTTACACAATCTCTTTATTGAGGTCCGAGATACATGACGTGCACATAGGTTCCGAGGCGAACGTTGTAGGCCAGGTACCAGCCGTCGTGATCGGGGTCTTCATAGATGACGATGTCGTCGCCATCCCAATCCCATCCGTCACAGAAACCAAAATCGGCAGGCGCGACGCTCCAATACCATCCATTGAACGAGAAACGATTGGGGCCCCCTCCGCCGAGGTGCCATCGATGCGACGGTCCGAACCCTGCTGTGAAACGGCCATGTTCAAAGGGATGGTCGACATGATAGTTGGCGTCGTTGCGGCCGGTGTCGTGACCCACCCACTTATTCCCTTTGTCGACGTGTGGCGCATTCGGATGACCGGGCTTGTCACTGAAGTTCCGTTGCTGAGGCGCCTGCTTGACACTGTTGGTGTGGTGCGCAGGAGCGGCTTTGGGTGCCTTATATGGCGCTGGTCCGCGCGTTGGCGGCGGCATCGGCCGTCCGCGAGGCTCCGGTTTCTGCTGAGCAATTGCCGGCAACGACATGGCCAACAATGCGGTCAAAACGAGATTTGCTGCACGCATGATGTTCCTCCACATCGCCTTCGGGAATGGGGTGTCGCCGCGCTCGGGAGATCCCGATAAGCTAATCCAAACACACTACATGAAACCCTGCACTGGTTGGCAAGTTGCAAATGAGCTGGTTACAGAAGCGGTTTGAGTGACTTACGCACCGACCGTTACACCCTGACGTCGCCACGCGTAGAGCGGGAAACGGTTGGCCAGTTCCGCGACTTCGCCGCGAATGCGCTCGAGCGCGGCATCGTCGTTGCGCTTTTCGAGAGCTTTTGCAATCCATGTCGCGATGATGCGCATCTCCCGCTCTTTCATGCCGCGCGTTGTAAGGGCGGGCGTGCCGATACGAATGCCGGAAGGTTTAAGCGGCGGGTTGACATCGTACGGAATCGCGTTCTTGTTGACGGTGATGCCCGCTTTGCCCAGGGCGAGTTCGGCTTCCGAGCCGAGAATTCCCTTTTGGAAGACGTCGACGAGGATCAGGTGATTGTCTGTTCCTCCGGAGACGAGGCGATAGCCTGCCTCCTGCATGGCGGATGCAAGCGCCTTGGCGTTGGCAACAATTTGTGTAGCGTAGGTCTTGAACTCGGGGCGCAGTACCTCGCCAAAGGCGACAGCCTTGGCGGCGATGATGTGCACCAGGGGGCCACCCTGCTGGCCGGGAAAGACAGCCATGTCGATGGCCTTGCCGAGGGTTTGCTCGGGCTTCTGGCCTATCTGAAAATCCTTGCCGCAGAGAATGAGTCCGGCGCGCGGGCCGCGCAACGTCTTGTGCGTCGTGGTGGTGGTGATATGCGCATGGGGCACCGGCGAGGGGTGCGATCCACCGGCGACGAGGCCGGCGATGTGCGCCATGTCGAAGATGTATTTGGCGCCGACCTTGTCGGCGATCTGCCGCATGCGAGCGAAATCCCAGAGCCGTGGATAGGCACTGGCGCCGCCAATGATGACCTTGGGCTTTTCGCGTTCGGCAACTGCTTCGAGCTCGTCGTAGTCAATAACTTCGGTGTCGCGCCGCACCGTGTAAAACGTCGCGTGGTAAAGCTTGCCGCTGAAGCTCAGCTTGTGCCCGTGGGTGAGGTGTCCGCCATGGGCGAGGTCGAGGCCGAGGATGGTGTCGCCTGCCTGTAGCACCGCCATGTAGGCGGAGGCGTTGGCCTGCGAGCCGGAGTGGGGCTGCACGTTGGCGAACCCCGCGGCGAAGATTTGTTTGGCGCGATCGCGGGCGAGGTTTTCCACCACGTCGGCGTATTCGCAACCGCCATAGTAGCGGCGGCCTGGATAGCCCTCGGCGTATTTATTGGTGAAGACGGAGCCGGCTGCCTCGAGTACTGCTTCAGAGACGAAGTTTTCGCTGGCGATCATCTCCAGGCCTTCGTGCTGGCGGAGTGTTTCGTGGTCAATGGCTGCGGCTACGGCAGGGTCGGTCTGGGCCAGGGAAAGGGCCATGCGATCGGTCATACGGCAATTTTACGGCAAAACGCGGAGGAGTCTTGTGCAAACCGCGCGGCTTGCATCGGCAAGGATTCAGCTTTTGCGCGGCTTTGTAAAACCCCACACGATCATTACCAGGCCAACGGCCACCAGGATCGCGCCATACACCGCCCAGTGGCGGTCATTCTGCATGAAGCTGCGGGCCAGCACACCCCGGGCAAGATTCAGCCCCTGCAGAATCCAGATGCCGCCCATCACCACCAGGAGCACACCGATCGGCCCACTGATGTTCTTTGCAATGCGCAGGATCGAATGAAGCATCCAAACCTCGTTCGCCACACCTCGCGGGAATCACTTTGTGGCGGCTCTCTTCATGCTACTCGCCAAAGAGGGCTCGGCCGGGCGAACTTGGCGTCTGCTCCGTGCTGGTTTCCCGCTGCGCTTTCTCCTGTTGACATTCCGACTATCGAGAGCGTACATGTTGAATATCAACAGGAGAGGCTATGGGCGAGAACAAGTCAGACGTATTGCAGGGCACCCTAGACCTGATGGTGTTGAAGACTCTGGAGGCGATGGGACCGCTGCATGGCTACGGGATCGCGCGGCGCATTGAGCAGGTGAGCGGCGACGGGCTGAGCCTGAACCAGGGCACGATCTACCCAGCGCTGCTGCGGCTGGAACAACGCGGATGGATCAAGTCCGAGTGGGGAACATCGGAGACCAATCGCCGCGCCAAGTTTTATTCGTTGAGCCGGATCGGGCGCAAGAAGATCGAGGAAGAGACCGAAAACTGGGAACGCATTGCTGCGACCATGGCGCGCTTTCTTGCGCAGACAAACTAGGAGGCCCCGATGTCTTCGAGCCCAATGGACATGATTCGGATGTGGTTTAGCCGCTGCATGGCAATCTTTGGCAGACGCAGGCAGGACGCAGAACTCGAAGATGAGTTGCGCGCACACATCGATCTTGCCGTCGCAGAGAATGTGAAGCGCGGGATGTCGGCGGAGGATGCCCGGGGCGCGGCTCTGCGCGCTTTTGGCGGCGTTACCCAGACACGCGAGAGCTATCGCGTGCAGCGCGGCTTTCCCATGCTGCTGCAACTTGGCCGCGATCTTCGCTTCGCCTTTCGCCAACTCCGCAAGTCGCCGGGGTATTCAATCGTGGTTATCATTACGCTGGCGCTCGGCGTGGGAGCGAATACCACGGTCTTCAGCGTGGTGGATGCAGTGATGCTGCGGCCTCTTCCCTATGCCCAGCCGCAACGGTTGGTTGAAGTCGCCTCCGCTGATGCCAACAATCCGGTGACGCGCGATGTCTCCTATCCCGATTTCTTCGACTGGCGGAAGCAGAATCAGAGTTTCGAACACTTGGTTTCCTACCAGGACAACTCCTACACGCTCACGGGAACATCGCGCGCGGTTCATCTGAATGCCGAGATCGTTTCCTGGGATCTGTTGCCGATGCTCGGCATCGAGCCGGAACTGGGGCGCGGATTTGTCGCGAGTGAGGAGAAGGTTGGATCGAAGGTCGTTCTTATCAGCCATTCCCTCTGGGTAACGCAATTCGGCAGCGATCGAGCGATCGTGGGCCGGGCGATACATCTAAATGGAGAAAGTTTCACGGTCGTCGGCATCATGCCGCCGTCGTTTCGCTTTCCGGTTGGCAAGCCTCAGAACTCGCTTTGGCCTACCCTTGCCGTGGACGACGACGCTCTGAAAAATCGTGGAGGGCACTCCCTGGCTGTGATGGGCCGGTTGCGGCCTGGAGTGACCATGGCGCAGGCCGATCAAGAGATGAAAGCGATCGCTGGTCGACTGGCCAAACAATACCCGGACACAAACACGCACAACAATTCGGCAAAAGTTCTGCCCGAGTTGCAAGCGATGTTAGGAGAAACTCGCACTCTGCTGCTCGTGGTATTAGGAGCGGTGGCATTCGTGCTGGTTATCGCTTGCGGCAACATCGCCAATCTGCAACTGGCGCGGGTTCGCGACCGGCAGCGGGAAATTGCGGTGCGGTGCGCATTGGGTGCAGGCCGCGGGAATGTTATTCGCCAACTGATGACGGAGAGCCTTGTGCTGAGCATCGCAGGCGGTCTCGCGGGATGCGCAGTCGCCTTCATTTCGGTTCCGGGCGTGCTGTCACTGATTGGCACAAGTGTTCCTCGTGCGACAAATGCCGGCGTCGATCTGACGGTGCTTGCTTTTGCGGTGGCTGCTTCGCTCGTCTCGGGTTTGATTTTTGGCGTTGCCCCAGCAACTGCCGCCTCAAGAACCGACCTGGTCAAAACACTCCAGCAGGGCGGACAGGCGCGCATCTATGGGCACGACCGGCTTCGCACGGCGGTGATTGTGGCGCAGGTGGCGCTGGGGATCGTGCTCACGGCCGGGGCCGGGCTGCTCACCACCAGCTTTGTGAAGCTGATCCACACAGATGAGGGCTTCAACCCAGACCATGTGCTCACCTTCGGTTTCGATACTCCCGATTCGGCGTACAAAGACAGACGCCCGCAATTCTACCGTCAATATTTCGATCGGCTGCGCGTGCTTCCAGGTGTGGAGTCGGCGGCAGGTTCCATGATCTTGCCGATGGCAGATGATGACGCTCACATCAGCTTCGAGAATCCGGAAAGGCCAGTCGCCAAGGGGTTTCGGCCGAGCGCCGAGTTGATGCCGATCACACCCGGCTTCTTCAGCACGATGCAGATTCCTCTGATCGAAGGTCGCGACTTCACCGAAGTGGATAGCATGCAAGCGCCACAGGTGATCATCGTGAACCAGGCTTTTGTAAAGACGTACTTTCCCGGCGAAGATCCGTTGGGCAAGAGGCTGAAGCCAGGGGCAGGAAACGGATCGCCGGACGGACCACCGTGGCGGCAGATCGTGGGCGTGGTAGGGAACGTACGCCACTCGGCCACGCAACGCGAGATGCAGCCTGCGATGTACTTGCCTTCGAGCCAGCTTCCCACGTGGTGCTGCTTGAGTTCGGTCGTCAGAACCTCGGTTGACCCGATGAGTATCGAGCCTGCGGTGCGCAAGCTTGTGGCATCGATGGATCCTGACATCCCGGTGACGGATGTGCGCACCATGCCGGACCTGATCTCACTGCGGCTGGCCCAGCCGCGATTTGCAACTGTGCTTTTTGGAACCTTCGCAGTTCTCTCTCTGATCCTCACCGTGGTTGGTTTGTACGGCGTGATGGCCTACTCGGTCTCACAACGTACGCGGGAGATTGGCCTTCGTTTTGCGCTTGGTGCGGAGCGTGGCGCGGTTCTCGGAATGATCCTGCGGGCCGCGGCGGGGTTGCTCGGTACTGGCATCGCGATCGGGATCTCGGCGGCGTTTGCATTCGGCCCGATTCTCTCGAAGATGCTCTATGGCACCGGGCCGCGCAATCCCGTAGTGCTTCTGGCGGTCTCCGCCGTGATGGCACTGGCAGGACTGCTGGCGGCATATATTCCGGCTGCGCGCGCAGCATCTGTCGACCCGATGCGCGCGCTCAGAACGGAGTAGAGAATGGATTAGGCGCAAGTAGCGCCCGAGCCGGTTATGGAAACCTGAAAGTCTAGAGCATTTCACTAGTTACTGTGCACGGGGTCATTTGTGTTGCAAGCTAAAGGTGGCGATTGTCCGCACACCCAGATGCCGGAACCATACTCGAACGATCTGCGAGGGAAGTTCTTTGCGGCGTA
>NZ_JBAUUO010000177.1:0-179458 GCF_049582745.1 Occallatibacter sp. | reverse complement strand
TCGAACGATGGATACCACGCCCCTACGTCCTGCATCCCTATCCCGATGCTCGCTTCTACGCCACTCATCCTTCATAAGAGCCGTATGCGTAGACGCGCTCGTACGGATCTGCGCAGGGGGCGATCAGCAATGATCGTCCCTACTGCGACCAACGACCTGAAATTCTGACATGGAGGAGTGGGTCGGGCGATTGAGAGGCGAGCCGCGAAATTCCCGGCTGACCGCCACCTGCCGGGATCCTTGCGAAGACAACGAAGAGTGATCGTCAAGCAGGAGCGAGACGGTTAAGAGTCAGGACGGTGATGTCGTCGGTTTGGCCGAAACGCTGCGCCTGCTCGGCGATGCTCTGAGCTGCCTGGGCGCTGATTTCACCAGTCCGCTCGAAACCAAAGAGCTCGCCGTTGGCGCTCTGGGCCTCAACCACGCCGTCGGTGAGCAGCGTCAGGCGATCGCCCGTGTCCAGCGCAAGCGTGCTCTCTTCGTACTCTGCGTCGGGAACGATGCCGAGCGGCAACGAACCGGGTACCTCGATCTCCCGGCCGTTGCGGAAAGGGGCGAGGTGTCCGGCATTGGCAAAGCGTAAGGCTCCGCCAGGATTCAGCACCCCGCAAAAGCAGGTGACGAAGCCGCCGTTGCTGGCGCGCACCAGCTCGGCGTTTAGGCGCATCAGGATCGCGGCGGGGCCCAGGCCTTCAAAAGCGAGGGCGCGCAGAGCGCCGATGGCCAGCACTCCGGTCATGGCGGCTTTCAACCCTTTGCCGCTCACATCTCCGACCGCAACGACAACGCTGCCGTCCGGCCGCGGAAGGATCTGGTAGAAGTCCCCACCAACTTCGTGCGCAGGCAGATAAGCGGCTTCAATGTGGCAGCCGGTAAGGGCAGGGATCGATCGTGGGACCAGTCGCTGCTGGATCTCGCGCGCTGCGTCGAGCTCAGCCGTAGCCCGTTCGTGTTCAAGAGCGATGCGGCGATGGCGAAACAACAGGACCGGACCGATTGAAACCAGGAAGAAGAACATCGACAAGTCGTCGTATTCAAAGGCAAAGCGACCGACATGGAATTGCCTGAACCAGGGTACGGTGATTCCGAGCACCTCAAATGTGCTTGCCAGAAGAAATGAGGGCAGCAACAGACCGGCCTCGCTGTTTCCGCGTCTCCATTTCCATGCAAGAAAGCCCAGCGAGCCAACGATAAAGGGCACTTGAACGACGAGCAGTACCAGAGAGAATGTCTCGCCTGACCATCGCGGTAACCATGCTAACTTCTCGCCTAAATAGGGGAAGCCGAACAGCACCGGGATAGTCAACAGCAGAATTTGATAACCGCGCATCCAGCGGTTGAGGCGAACCCCGGTGAAGGCTGCGATGAAACCAACTAACGGCGCATAGCGGCCTATCATGCCAAGAGCGTCAGTAAGCTCGCCGGTGGAGTACGGAAGCAACGGGTATACATAATTGAAGACCGACTCCAACGACATCGTCCCATCGAGAAAAAGGAAAGCGGCGAACCAAAGGTACGCTTGCCCGCGGGCATCGTTGCGGAAGGCCAGTAGCAGGATCGCCCCGCCGAGGAGTTCACCTGCACAGAGCAACGTTTGCGGCAACACCCCATAAAAGTGGGTTGCGTCATTGGCTGTGCGTATATCTTCGAGCACCGGCGCACGGCCGCAGAGCACGTCGCCGTTGTGGGGGATTCTTGCAGGCGAACCCAAGGGCCCGACGATGCGAATTGCGATCTGGGCGGGACCTGTTGGAAGATGGACCAGCAACCAGCGCCGCGCATGATTTGTTGTGCGGGGCCAATTGCTGCAGTCAACGGCTTTCTGCCCATCCACAAACACCTGGCAATCCTGAGCGTTGGGATACACGAGCAGAGCGGGATTGGAAAGCGGTTCGTCAGGTGACACGGTGGCGCGGAGCCAGATGATTTTAGGGCCTTGGCGTGGAATGCGGCCGGTTCCGAGCTGGTAAGTTCGGCCAGGGCGCGGATCGGCTGAAGCGATTGGACCGTCAGGAGGATCGCCTTCGTAGAGAAGCCAGGGACCGTCGAGACGCGCCGGTCCACCGGCGCTGTGCGTCACGATCGTCTGGGCGCAATCGAGACGCGCAGAGGCAAGAGCGATCAGTGCCAATGCAAAAACCAAACAGGCACGGTGCAAGGGATTTGGCCTCCGGAGGATATGGAGAGCCTCTCACAGAGACGGCGTACTAACAAGCCCTGCATTCACAATCGAACAATCTCGGTTTTTGGGAAGATTGCCCGAAGGTTGGAGCGTGACATGCGTTGTGGGTGAATGGTGCCTTTCTATTTCTTCGCCTCGGGTTTGCCAAAAAAACGAGTAGGGGAAGTATGGGCGGTGATTCGTCCGGCACTGTCTCCTAGACTTCGCGACGCTCAGCTACTCCGCCACTCTGCCCGGCACACTCCATCGCAGCCTCCAGGGAACGAACCACTCTCCCGAACCCAGTGGGCTGTGCATGGTGAAGTCCGGAACCGCCACTGCAACGGGGCGTTCAGTGCGATTTGAGGGTTGTTGCATCCAGGGCGGGTTGTATTCGATACGTTCTCCGATTCCAGACCACCTGCACAGAATACGGCCCGGTTCCGTTTGCCATCTGGCCTTCATGCACTTCCTCCTCTCACATTGAACCCAAGAGGCTCGCGCTCCTCAGGATTGGAGTGATCCACTTGGCAACTGCAATACTAGCGCTCTTGTCTGGCTTCTTGCACGGGCAGAAGGTCTGATTTTCGGGTTCCGAGAGGATGTGGGCAACCCTTCCCCAACCCCAATTTTGGGTTACTCGCGATTGGCGGTGATCCGACCCCAACGTAGCAAAGAGCGTTTAGGAACCAAACTTCGCAGCAATGGGGAAGCGATCGCGAACCTCATGGCGTGCGCCAGCCGGACCGAGGAAGGATTCGTAGAGGAGGAATTCTCGGGCGGTGAACGGCGGGAATTCTAAGTCGCTTTTCACTCGGTTTTTGAGCTGGCGGAGTGCGCGTAGCTTTTCGGCGCCTTTGGCGCGCGCGAGTGTGACGTGGGGGTGATAGGGGCGGTCTTCCGCAGCGGTCCCGCACTGTGCCGTCGCCGCTGCAACCAGTTGCTCAAGACGGCGCAGTTCGGGCGACACATTCACTGCGGCGAAAAACACCCCGGCGCGGTCAAAAAAAGCTGTCCCATGAAGCCAGACGGGAACCGGTGGCGATTTGATGGTGCCGAGGTGCTGTGCGAGGTTGCCGTACTTTTCGATTGAGGTCTCGCCCAAGAATTGCAGGGTGATGTGCCACGTCTCGGGGGAACTCCAGCGGAGACTGTCGTTGGCGGATCGCAGGCTGCGCGAAAGGCGCTCAAGTGCGTCGACGGCTTCGGAGGCTAATGGAATTCCGATGAAGAGCCGCATGGTTCGCCGACCTCAAATGAATTTCGCGAACGACTCGATCTGCTTCGCCTGGTGATCCCGGCGCTCCACGGGGGATGACAACACGGTCGATGTGGAAGTCGCGCCCAGCGCCGATAGCCTGTCGATCAGCGCCTCCAGGTGCCGGATCGAAACTACGTCGGCTTCAATCACGAACGATTCGGCGCCCGTAATCCGGTGACAGCGGCTGATCTCGCTCAGGTCTTTCAGCGCAGTCACCGTGCGGCTGATCTGCAACTCGCCTCCCGGAATCGTGAGCCGTACCAGGACGCGTATCGGCACGCCAAGCTTGGTGGCGTTGAGCGACGCATGATAACCGGTAATTACGCCGGCCTCTTCAAGGCGATGAACGCGTTCCGCTACTGCCGGCGTCGAAAGCCCAATCTTTCGCCCCAGTTCCGCAAACGACACGCGTGCGTTCTGCTGGAGGGCCTCCAGTATCTTCCACGCAATCGCATCCAGATCAATCGTGTTCGGTCTTGTTTTGTGACTCATCTGCCAGAAATCCTTAAGCTGCATCCCCATTATGCTTAATGCCATTAGGTTTTGGCCCTTGTTTTTTACGCGATACCCATTTTCAGTGCCTTCGCCGCGTCCTAGAGTATGGGTCAGCCGGGAATCCATCCCCTGTACGTTTCCCCTCAGTCCCGGCACAGGAGGTACCGCATGAGCGCCACCGTGCACTCTGCTCCCGTACAGGTTTCCCAAACCGTTGCTCCCGGCCAGGATTTTCTCCCCCTCAAGGGCACGGACTTCGTCGAGTTCTACGTCGGCAACGCGCGCCAGTCCGCCTACTTTTATCGCGCCGCCTTCGGCATGTCGCTTGTCGCCTATGCAGGACCCGAAACTGGCCAGCGCGACCGCTCCTCGTACGTTTTGCAGCAGGGAAAAGTCCGCTTCGTGTTGACCACTCCTCTGCGCGGCGGCAACGCCATCGCCGAGCACGTCGGGCGACACGGAGACGGGGTCAAGGTCATTGCCCTCTGGGTCGACGACGCCCGTGCCGCCTGGCGCGAAACCACCAGTCGTGGCGCCGTCAGCGTCGCACAGCCTTACGTTCTCGCCGATGAGCGCGGACAGGTTGTCCTGTCCAGCATCCGCACCTATGGCGACACGATCCACACGTTTGTCGAGCGCACGAATTACACCGGTGCGTTCCTCCCCGGCTACCGCGCCGTCGAGCGCGACACGATCGCGCGGCCCACCGGCCTGCTCCACATCGACCACATGGTCGGCAATGTGGGCTGGCACGAGATGGACGAGTGGGTGAAGTTCTACGCCGAAATCATGGGTTTCTCGCTCTATCAGCACTTCGACGACAAGGACATCTCCACCGAATACTCGGCGCTCATGTCGAAGGTGATGGCCAACGGCAACGGCTACGTCAAGTTCCCCATCAATGAGCCCGCCGAAGGCAAAAAGAAGTCGCAGATCGAAGAGTATCTCGAGTTCTACGGCGGCCCGGGCGTCCAGCACATCGCGCTCGCCACCAACGACATTCTGCACACGGTCAGCAAACTCAGCGAGCAGGGCATCGAGTTTCTGCAGGTGCCGCACGCCTACTACACCGAACTGCAAAGCCGCGTCGGCACCATCGATGAGCCTGTCGATGAACTTGAAAAGCTCGGCATCCTCGTCGATCGCGATCCCGAGGGATACATGCTGCAGATCTTCACGCGTCCCGTTGAAGACCGCCCCACCCTGTTCTTCGAGATCATCCAGCGCAAGGGCAGCCGCAGTTTCGGCAAAGGCAACTTCAAGGCGCTCTTCGAAGCCATCGAGCGCGAGCAGCAGGCACGCGGAAACCTGTAGGAGAGGTGAGATGAAAACCGAAGCGCTTTCCGTTTCCGTTCCTTACCTGATTGAGCAGGACTATTCCGCCTACACCGACGAGCAGCACGCCGTCTGGGCGGAGCTCGTGGGCCGGGTACTTCCTGAACTCGAAAAGCACGCGAGCCGCGCCTACCTCGACGGGTTTGAAATCATCGGCCTCCAACGCGACCGCCTTCCCCGGCTTTCCGCGATCAGCGCCCGTCTCGAGCCGCGCACCGGCTGGAATTCCACGCCGGTGAGCGGCTTCCTGCCGGCGCCGGCTTTCTTTGAGATGCTCGCAGCGCGCCGCTTTCCCACCACAACCTGGCTCCGCAGCCGCGAGTCGCTCGAATACACGCCGGAGCCCGACATCTTCCACGACGTCTTCGGCCACGTTCCGATGCACGCACATAAGGTCTTCGCGGAATTCCTCGAGCGCTACGGCAGCGTTTGCGCATCCATCAAAGATGAAACTGTTTTGGAGAAGCTGGGCCGCCTGTTCTGGTATACCGTGGAGTTCGGATTGATCCGCGAGCACAACGAAATCAAGGTCTACGGCAGCGGCCTCATCAGTTCCCACGGCGAGTGCTTGAACGTCATCGAAGGGCATTGCGCCATCCACGATTTTTCATTGGACGAGGTGCTCGCGACTCCGGTAAAGGTGGATGAGCTGCACAAGCTGCTGTTTGCAGTTTCCAGTTTTGACCAGATTTACGAAGCGATGCACGAGGCCGAGAGCCGCGCCCGGCAGAACCGCTTGTGAAAGGTGAAACGCATGGCTGATGGATTCCGGTACCAGACCGGCTTTGGAAATGAGTTTGCCACCGAGGCTGTCGAAGGAGGTTTGCCACAGGGCCAGAACGCACCGCAAAAGCATCCCCTCGGCCTCTACACCGAGCAGCTCAGCGGATCCCCGTTTACCGCGCCGCGCGCCGCCAATCGCCGCTCCTGGACCTATCGCATCCGTCCTTCTGTAACCCATCGCCCCTACGAAGAGATCCCTGCGCGGCTCATCCGCAGCGGGCCGTTTCTTGAGGTCCCCACTTCGCCCAATCAACTGCGCTGGGACCCATTGCCCGTCCCCAAAGAAAAGACAGACTTCGTGGATGGCATTGTGACGCTTGGCGGCAACGGAGACCCTGCGATGCAGCAGGGCGTCGCCATCCATCTCTACGCCGCCAACACCTCAATGCAGGATCGTTTCTTCTACACCGCCGACGGCGAATTGCTGATCGTTCCCCAACTCGGCGCCCTTCGCTTGCACACGGAGCTTGGAATACTCGATGTCGCTCCCGGCGAAATCTGCGTCATCCCTCGCGGTATCAAATTCCGCGTTGTGCTCGCTGAGAAACAGGCGCGAGGCTACATCTGCGAAAACTATGGCCTTCCGTTTCGTCTGCCGGAACTTGGCGCAATCGGCGCAAACGGGCTCGCCAATCCGCGCGATTTCAAAGCGCCCGTCGCGGCATTTGAAGATCGCGACGGCGATTTTCGCATCACATCGAAGTTCCTGGGGCGCCTCTGGTCCGCCGTCATCGATCACTCTCCGCTCGATGTTGTGGCATGGCACGGCAACTACGCGCCCTACAAATACGACCTCGCCTTGTTCAACTGCATCAATACCGTCTCCTTCGATCACCCCGACCCGTCCATCTACACTGTGCTGAGCGCGCCGACTCACGTTCCTGGCACCGCCAACTGCGACTTCGCGATCTTTCCTCCGCGCTGGATGGTCGCCGAGCACACCTTCCGCCCGCCCTGGTTCCATCGCAACCTGATGAACGAATTCATGGGCCTTGTCTTTGGCGCCTACGATGCCAAGGCTGAGGGATTTGTGCCCTGCGGAGCCAGCCTGCACAACTGCATGGCCGGACACGGCCCCGATGCCGAGACCTTTGAGCGCGCGACCGCGGCGGAACTCAAGCCGCACTACCTGGCCAACACGCTTGCCTTCATGTTTGAGACCCAGCTCGTCGTTCGCCCCACCGAGTTCGCCATGAACACCCGCATCTTGCAGCATGAATACTTCGAGTGCTGGCAGGGGCTGAAGAAGCACTTCAAGCAAAACTCAAAGTCCAAATCAAAGAAGAAATGACTGCCGTCGAAACGCTACTCGCGGGTCTGATTGACTACGCAGGCCTCTATCCGCCCGCCGGCCTCGACATGCGCACCGCCGTGCGCAACTACCTCGACTACCGGGGCGGTCCGCACGCCTTCGCGCTCGGCCGCTTCATCGTAGATATCGCGCGCACCGATGAGCTTCGTGAATTCGCGGGCGATGCGTTCAGAGCAATGCCACTCAGCGTGATCGCAACGCCGGAAATCGATTTGCAGAGATTTTCATCGCTCATCGGCAATGGATTCCGCATCGAGTCCATCGAGATCAAATGCGCCGAACCTGCAACCATCGACGAGCTTGGCCGGCGATTGCCGAAGAGCATCGAACGCTACATCGAAGTGCCGATCGATGGCTTTACGACGCCAGTGTTCGACGTTCTTGCCGCATCAGAGATGCGCGCCAAACTGCGCATGGGCGGTGTTGTGCCGGAGGCGTTTCCCGACGCGAAATCGGTTGCGTTCATTTTGAAGGAGCTTTTCAGTCGGAAAATCGCCTTCAAAGCTACAGCAGGATTGCATCATCCGATTCGCTCGCGCCATCACCTCACCTACGCTCCGGACAGCTCAACGGCTGTCATGCACGGCTTCTTGAATCTCGCCTGCACTGCCGCCCTGCTACACTCCGGCTGGTCGGTTGATGAGGCAATAGATACACTCCGGGAAGAAGACCCCAGTGCTTGGGATGCCTCTCCGGATGTCATTCGCTGCCGCAACTTCGCTTGGAACAGCACGCCACTGCGCGACATGCACAGCTTCTTCACTAGTTTTGGATCGTGTTCTTTCACCGAACCAATTCGCGACCTGGAGGTGCTGGGATGGCTGTAAAAAGCTGGGTCGAAAGCGCGAACGAGCCGGGGACCGACTTCCCGCTGCAGAATCTGCCTTACGGCGTCTTCAGCTACAACGGGGATACACGCATCGGCGTTGCCATCGGCGACCAGGTGCTCGACCTGCGCGCCTGCGCTGACCTGGGCCTTCTTCGCGAACTTGGTT
Organism: Occallatibacter sp.; assembly: GCF_049582745.1. Classification (GTDB taxonomy): domain Bacteria; phylum Acidobacteriota; class Terriglobia; order Terriglobales; family Acidobacteriaceae; genus Telmatobacter. The sequence continues at coordinate 171,116 of NZ_JBAUUO010000177.1, read as the reverse complement.
CGGGTGCGGTCGAAGCCTGCGCGCAGGAATCCCTGAACGATCTGATGGCCCTGCGCTCCGAAACCTGGTCCGTTCTCCGCAACCAACTCACCGCACTCCTCGCGGAGAGTGCTGACTCCGCCACGAGGTTGCGCGTGCAGCCGCTCATCGTGCCCATGCGTGACGTGCAGATGCAAGTGCCCGCCGAGATCGGCGACTACACCGACTTCTACGCCTCCATCCACCACGCCACGCGCGTCGGCAAACTTTTCCGCCCTGACAATCCGCTGCTGCTTAACTATAAATATGTTCCCATCGGCTACCACGGCCGCGCCTCGTCGATCGTCGTCAGCGGCACCGATGTTCGCCGTCCTCAGGGCCAGACAAAATCACCGACCGCCAATGAGCCAGCATTTGGCCCATCGCGCTCTCTCGACTACGAACTCGAAGTCGGCATCTTCGTTGGTCCCGGCAATCCCCTCGGTCAGCCCATTCCAATCAACAATGCAGAGCAGCACATCTTCGGCCTTTGCCTCGTCAACGACTGGTCCGCACGCGACATTCAGTCCTGGGAATACCAACCCCTCGGCCCCTTCCTCGCCAAAAATTTCGCGACCACGGTCTCGCCTTGGATCATCTCCATGGAAGCCCTCGCACCTTATCGCGTGCCGGCCGCGACTCGTCCCGAAGGCGACCCCGCACCCCTCGCGTATCTGAGTTCCAGCGATTCCACTCACGCTGGCTTCGACGTCATCCTCGAGGTCTTCCTGCAATCGGAAAAGATGCGCAAGGCGAAAACGAAGCCTATCCAGATCAGCCAGGGAAATCTTCGCGATCTCTATTGGACGCCGGCCCAGCTCCTCACCCATCACGCCAGCAGCGGATGCAACCTCCGCCCCGGCGACCTGCTCGCCACCGGCACCATCTCCGGCCCGGAGGAGGGCTCTGAAGGCTGTCTCCTCGAGATGAGGCACCGCGCCGAACCCATCAAATTACCTACCGGCGAAACGCGCACATTTCTCGAAGACGGCGATCAAGTAATCCTGCGCGGCCATTGCCAGGCCCCTGGCATCCCTCGCATCGGCTTCGGCACATGCACGGGCAAAATCATTCCATCCGATTCCTCCAGGCCGTAACCGATGGGGAGCTCGCTTTAAGAGGTCATCCGGCGGTGAGACGAATCGTGATGATCTGGTGCGGCTGAACGCCGATCTTGAAGCTGTGCGGACTGTCTGGAGGAATCTGCGTCCGATCGCGTTCAACGGCATCTGTCGAGAAAATCGTTTTAAGTGAGATCAGTGACACATTGATTGTGACTGTGCGTGGCTGGCCGCCAAGGTCGATAAGGCGGAGAACCGTTCCATTGCCATCTTCTGCGGGTTTCCAGGTGTCCAGCAGGAGGTCGGCATCGTCGATGGATATGAAGCTGCCCTCGTTTCCGTTGAGAGGACGAGGCAGGTCGAGCGCCTTGTCCTGCGAGCGGATCTGATCCTTTTCAAGCGGCGTCGCTTCCTCCCACGCCACGCGACTGAGCGCCGCAGGATCGGTCTGCGCCGCGCTGGTGATGACATAGCGGAAGCGGAAATTTCCTCCCTGGGCGGCGCGGTAATTTGTGTGCCAGTAGTTGTTCATCACGTAAGAAAAGATATTGCCAGGCCGCTGACCGAAACTGGTCGGCCACTCGCCGCGATTGATGTCACCGAGCGTGACGAGCGAGGCATCGAGCGGCATGACGGTGGCGGAAGCGCCGTCCTGCTCGACTGAAACCCAATGCTGAACGGAAAACCACTCGTGCCCCGCGCCGGGATACATATCCCTGGCGGGGTCGACGACACCGTTCTGGATTTCGTACTGGAACCGCGGATGCGTCATTGCGAAGGGGAAGGCGAAATAGACGGCTTCCTTCTTCAGTTCAGGTTTCTTGTCGAGATCCTCGATGAGCTCGACTTTCTTTTCACCATCGTAGACACGGATTTCGGTGTGAATCTGCGGAGTGTTCTCGGCGGATGATTCAAGTTGCGCACGCCACCCCCATGGGGTTCGCTCCACCGAAATCAGGCGGCCGTTCCGGGCGGGATGAGGATGCAATTCCGGCTTGGGAGAGACTGCCCGATACTGCAGGATGCTGTTCGGTTCCTCATCGCCTCCGCTGACATAGACGTATTGGCCGAAGCGCCATGGGCTGTTGGTGTCAACCAACTCCTTGTTCAGTTGCTTGTCGTACATGCTGCGGATGCTGCCTGAGGATGAGTCGAGTTCGATGCGATAGAAGGGGCTCTCGATGGTGGTCGATGTTGTTGTTTGCGGGGTAGGCGACGGTGAGTGAGCGGTCCTCAATTCGAAGACCTTATAGCCTACGGCTGGAACGCCAGTTGCGCGGAACTCGACTCTACGGAAGCTCGGGCCTTCGTGCAGAACCACGTATGGAACGGCTTGTTTCGTAGCGCGATCGACGATCTCCATGCCTTTGTCGAGATCCATTGCAACCTGTCCATCGCGCTTCCAGTTCAGGGGATTAAACACGATGAGGCTGTCGACACCGGCAGCAATGGAGTCAGCAAGAGCTGCCATACTGCCGCGAAGGATGTCGCTGCGCTGATCGGCGGCCGAGGTTGCGCGCGAATCCTTCACACGAAGCTGCTCGATGGCCTCGTCGCTGTCGGGATCGGAGACGCTATTCCACGAGGTCCAGGTATGCTCATCCATCAGGACCATGTTGGCCCACATCGAATTCAACTCGTCGCGATTGACCGCGAGACGCGGATTCACGAGGGTGCTGATGGTGGCGAGCTTCTCTGCCGATGGCGCCCGGCTCTCGTTTTCGCGCTCGATGGCCGCGTAGAGTGCATCTGAACCGATGCCGTCTTCCCAGTACGGGCCACCGTCGCCACGCACTGTGGGGATGGCGTCACCGAACTGAGCGGCGATGCCAGCCAGCGCATCGTGAAAGCCGGAGTATTCGATGTGCGGATAGGCGTAGATCGCGTTCCACTGGTCGGCGAGTTCGGCCTGCTGCGGGAACAGGTCGGTGTTCTCGACCTGTGTTCCGAAGATGATGGCCGCGCTGGCGCGATAGCTGGGGTGCTGGTACATCTGAAGGAAGAGCGGTAGAACCTCCTCGCCTGTTTGTGTGAACGGGGGCAGACCAAACAGGAATTGCATCTGCATGTAGTGACGCGAGTACCACATCAGCACCTTGCCGCCGTCGGGGCCCTCCCACCAGAAGGGAGAGTTCTCGTTCAGGTGGCCCTGAAGGAGCACGGGAGCGCGATCGTTGTTGCTGCCGGCGAAGAAGTAGGGAATGCCGGCGGCGGCGAGGATCGAGGCATACGACCAGGAATAGGAGGGCACGTCAGTGATGTTGGCGTAGTTAAGCGGCGTGCCGTGCGTGCGGCTGAAATTGGCGCTGGGATAGAGCGAGCGAATGAGAGTTTCAGCGGTTGGAAATCCCGTGAGGACATTGCTGGATTGCGCGGGGAGAAAGATCTTCTGCTGCTTGATGGCCTGGACGATCCGTTCTTTCTCGGCAGGTGTGCGCGTTTGCAGATACTGCTCCAAGTTCCACTCGCCGTCTGTGCTGAATCGGAACGAGGGATGTTTTTCGACAAGATCGATGGCTTCGTCGAGAATGCGGCTCTGAATCGCGGAGACCTTCGCCTGGTAGTCGGTGTAGCCCACGTCAAGATGCACGTGAGGCACGAGAAAGAGGGTCCACTTTTTCTGTGGCTGAATTGTCTGGTCGAGATGGGTTGCGTGTCCATCTACATCCACGCTCACCCTGGCATGCGTGTCAGAGGGGAATTCGGGAACGTTGAAACTGACTCGGTCTTCCCCGAAGTCCTGATCGCCACGCAAAGGAATGCTGAGATTGTGCCCTGCGATCGCAAGCTGAACGCGCCCGAGGTGCGGACGCTGGACGCAACGCACGAAGACGTCGACTCGTTCGTCTGTGGACGTGCCGTGCTTCTGATAGAAGATGGTCGGTTCCACTTCTGCGGTGACGGCCGCCGGCAGGGCGTCAATATGCTGCAGTTCGACGGCATCGTATTGGAATCCGGCATCGGGAACGGCCTTGTCGCCTGCGGGGACTGCCTGCAGTGAGATGCTGTTTTGGCCGGTCTTCAGCCACGACCCGGGAAAGTCGACCTCGACTTCGGCATGCCCGTAGGCCGGATAGAAAGCGGCCACCATGTCGCCCATGTTGTCGTCGAGCTTGGGGTGAAGGTAAAACATGCCAGTGCGTCCGTTGATGCCGACTTGCAGCGCGGGAACGCTGGACTCCTCAATCATTACGGAAACTCTAAGGCGATAAGCGTGTTCGGGCCGGCCTGTGATCGAGAAGACGATTTCGCGAGGGGCAGTCGCTGGATCAGCGGGTTTTCCAACCGGTGCGACGGGCGCAAACGCATACCAGCCTGAGCGCGGCTGATCCTGTCCTACGACGAAGCTGACGGCCTGGTGCGGAGGTCCGTCAGCGAATTCACCTGACGAACCGTCAAAGACTCCGACGCGCCAGACTGTTTTTTCCTGCGATTCGGCGAAGAGCGACAGGGGCAACATCAACGCGAAAACAAGCGCAAAAACATTCCGCCTCATGGTGTCTCCAAGTAGTAAGCGAGCGGGCTCGCTTACGCAACAAGAAAGTCGAATCAAGCTCCGGTACGAACAAAGGCTTTGATTGTGGCACACGGCTTTCCGGCCGACCTGCCGTGAGGACGAATCGTGTAGGCGCCAACGGCGGCAGGAACAATGAATGTTTCCGCGTAGTGGACGACAAAGGACTCAAAAGCGCCGGTTGGGCTTTCGACGATAGCCTCATCGCCTTCCACGAGATTGAGGACATTCACACCACCGCGCGTGTCGTGCGGGACGGCGCTGGTGAACCAGTGGCGGCGCGTCTCGATAAACTCGCGCACATGGAGTCCGGTGCGCTCTTCTCTCCAGCCAATTTCTTCATGTATGGTTTCGAAGCGGTTGATTAGTTCGCGTTGGATCCATGCGGTGGTGCGGTCCATCTGAATGTTGGCGGCACCGTGCTCAATATGGATTGGGCGCGGTCTGTCGTCCATTCCCAGCCGGCCCCAGTCCCAGAGCTTGAAGGTAAAGATATAGGGGGTGGCGCTGATTTCAAGCACCATGCTCTCCGCTCCTGAGCAATGAATGGTGCCGGCGGGAATGAGAAAATGGTCGTGCTTTTGCGCCGGCCAGCGGTTGACGTATTTCTCAGTTGGAAAGTCATGTTCGCCGTGTTGCGCGCGCAAGAGGCTGTCGATCAGTTCCCTTCGCGCAACGTTATCTTTCAGTCCAAGATACACAGATGCGCCGTGGCCGGCGTCGAGAATGTAGTAGCTCTCGTCCTGGGTGTAGTTCATGCCGAATTTGTCTTGAATGTACTCGGTGAGAGGGTGGACCTGCAGAGACAGATTGCCGCCGCCCATCGTGTCGAGGAAGTCAAACCGAATGGGAAACTCAGTACCGAATCGCGCATGGACTGCATCGCCGAGCAAAGCGCGAGGCTCTGAAAAAACCAGGTCGATTGATGGCACCTCTACGCGATGCGGACCGAAGCCGAGCAAGAGGCTGTTTTCTTCCGGAACGCAATCGAAGCACCACGCATGGTTGGGAACGTCGCGGGGCAGATCGCAAATCTCCTCCATCCAGTGGCCGCCCCACGGGCCGGGGTCGAAGTACGGCACGACCCGAAAGGGGCGCAGCGCTGTATGAGCCAGGGCAGCGCGAAACGCATCTCCGCTGATGAGCTTTGGTGCTTGCGGTCGATTGGTATCGAGCAGGAAGTCGATCCGCGGCAAAAGCAGTTTCTTCAGGCGATCCGCAGCGCGCCACTCGACGAAAAACCCACACTTGTATTTCGCAGCGAAGTCATCGTCGAGATTATCGAGGCCCAGATTGCCGGTTTCTTCACGTCTCCAGCGAAGCTGAATCTCCCATCGGGCAAGGTCGGCGTAGACACGTGTCGCATTGGGTGGAGAAACAAAAAATGCACCGGTGCCAATCACAAGGACCGGCGCTTGCTTTGCGGAACGCTCAACGGCGTGGCGCATTTCCTGGAGTTTCGGCAGAGCGAAGTAATCTTCGAGCGTGAGTCCGTTCATGCGTCCGAACACGCGATCAGGGGTGAGGTGCGGATCCAGGACCGCGCGCAGTTCCCACGAAGTTTTCAGGCATTCCTGAGCACGGAAGACCGAGAGCGAGGGGAAATGGGCGCGCAGCTCCTCGATCACGCTATCGACAAATACGCCGGGATAGCACTCCACGCAGATTGCCTGATGGGGCTGCAGGTGCGGAGCGAGGCGCGCCGCAATGGCCTGCCATCCCACACTGCACTCTTCCGCGGGGCCGGCCGCGACAACGGGAGATTTATCGTAATTGGATTGGCGGGGCATCAGAACACCTCACATCTTAGCGGAACGGCGACGCTGGTCTCGCCAGTTGCCTGCGCATGACGTCTTGTGCAGGCGGCCCAGGCATGTTTTGCGAGGTAGTTGTGGACGCAAAGAACGACGAATCCAAACGCAACACATTACGCATCCGCCGGTGTGAAATGGGTGAGCCAACATGAAAGTGTTCCACCTCGGAACGCTGGATCAGGAGAGATAGCGACTTGTGGCGGCGAGAATAAAGACCGCAAGAACGAGCAAGGTGACACCGATCCATTGAATGCGGAGCGGAGATGTTCCGCTGTTCTTCCATTCGCCGGTGAACATGCCAAGCAGACTCGCCGTAATGACGATGAGAGACATGAAGACCGGCCAACCAACAATGGGGCCCAGGGCACCCAGCATCACAGTGGAGAGACCGTAAAGTATGGTGCTGCCGAACCAGCAGACAGCCATGAGAAGCGCCAGTGCCCAGTGACCGATGCCGCCGCTGCGAAAACTACTGCCGGTGCGGTTCTTTCGAAGCAGGAAGATACAGTACAAAAGATTCGGTACTGCGCCGGCGAGCATGAGGGGCATCCAGACCGCATTGGAGGCGTTGAGTGGGCTGGCTCCCAGAGTACGCGCCGACAGCACAAGCGGTGCTCCGAAGGCGAGGCCAAAATTCACAAAGGACGCGCCGAATCCGCAGAGGATGGCGAGCACCAACCCGAAGGTGGCATTCTTGCGCGGGCCAGTGTGGACCCTGAGCGCCTTTTCGCGTTGCCGACCTGCGAGTGCGCAGACGAGTACGCCTGCGAGAACCAAGCCCACGCCGGCGAGCAGGCCATGTCCCGACGCGGTATGGAGGCGCTCGGGATGGAGACGAAACAGCGGGACGAGGGTGCCGACAGCGGCGGAGGTGCCGAGAACCAGCGAAAACGTGAGCGCGATGCCGATAACATCCATCGCGAGCCCGAAGAAAACCTGTGCCACGCCCCAACCCGCACCAAATCCGACGACCTCAAGGACAATGTTCGCGACCCCCGAACCGTACAAGTCGTCGAGATGAGGGACGGTGCTGTACGCGACGAGGGGTGGCAGAAGGATAAGTGCGAAAACTGTCCACGCAAGCCAGGTGTTCTCCCACGCCCAGCGGCGCGCGTACTTCATCGGCAGCGTGAAGCTGGCGTTCATGATGCCGGCAAGAACAAGGATGAAGAAACCTGGGCCGGCCCCGCTCATTTCCATCTGTCACCTTTCAAGAGAAACCGCGATGGCCGCGAAACAGCGCATTCAGGATATCGCCTGGCGAGCAGCTGACGAGATGACGGTCTTAAGTGCTTACGCTCTACAATGCCACCAGAGCTCGCGGTAAATTTTCCGCGTACAAATCCTTTGGGGAGCGATGATGCGCAAGCTGGGTTGGAGCGATCGGCGGATTGGGTGGTCGGCTGGAATGTTGGTGCTGCTGGCAATGGGCACCTTAACAGCAAAGACGCAACAGAGTGACAACGGGTCAGCCAATCCGGCTGCGCTTGTGAATTTGCTGATCGGAACGACCAATGGTGGCAACGATTACCCCGGGGCCACACTGCCACTGGGTATGCTGGCCTGGAGTCCGGAAGAACCGCGGAACCGCCCGCGCCGGCATGTGGAAGGCGTGCCCGGGTCGATGCGCGATGACCATGGACGTCCTGCAGCTCCCGGCGGTTACGAGTACACGGCGAATCGCATCAGTGGATTTTCGTTGACGCACCTGATGGGCACTGGTTGCGCAGGCGCCGGCGGCGATATTCCGTTTATGCCCTATGTGGGTGAGGTCACCTCGTCGCCTGCAAGCGATGAAGGCGCGGAGATCTACGGCAGCGCGTTCTCACATGACGACGAGACGGCAAAAGCCGGCTATTACAAGGTCAAGCTCGAGAACGGCGTCACAGTGGAGTTGACGAGTACTCTTCGCACCGGTGCCGGACGATTCACATATCCCGCAGGCAAGACTGCGGTCATGCTGGTGCGCACCGCGAATTCAGAAACCGGTAGCACGGACGCGCATGTGAAGATTGACGCAACCAATCGCATCGTCTCCGGGTCTGTGACAAGCGGCAACTTCTGCGGATACCTCGGCACAACCGATCGCCGGAGCTACTACACGCTGTACTTTGTTGCGCACTTCGATGCGCCGTTCTTGAGCACCGGAACCTGGCAGGACGCTACCGTGCGCGCTGGAACCAGCGAGGCATCCGGCGGCACAACTTTCGGCGCCAAAGGGTTCGTCCCGCCAGCAAAAGGTTCGGGTGGATGGGTGGTGCTCGACACTTCGAGGTCTGCAAGCGTCGAAGTTCACGTCGGTATTTCGTATGTGAGCGAAGAGAACGCCGAGGCAAATCTGCTTGCAGAGAATCCGCCCGGATCCACATTCGAGAGAGTGCGCGAGACAGCACACTCGGCTTGGAATGACACGCTGAGCCGCGTGCAGGTTGAAGGCGGTACGCACGACGAACAGGTCGTGTTCTACACCGCCCTCTACCACACGTTGCTGGGCGAGAACCTCGCCAGCGACGTGGATGGCCGCTATAGAGGTATGGACGGAAAGGTCCACTCACTCGCTGCTCCCCAGAAGGCGCAATACAGCACCTTCTCCGGCTGGGACGTGTATCGGTCGCAATTGCAGCTACTCACATTGCTTGAGCCCGATGTTGCCGGCGACTTCGCCCAGTCCCTGCTGAACCAGGCAAACCAGAACGGGGGCGAGTGGGATCGCTGGACGCATAACTCGGGAATCACTCACGTGATGAACGGCGATCCCGCAGCGCCATCCATCGCAGATATTCTCGCCTTCGGCGGCAGCAACTTCGACGCCAGGGCGGCATACAAATCTCTGCTTCTTGCGGCCACCGTTCCAACCGCGCATGACCTGAGCAAAGAAGGATGTGAAGTGGAGTGTGTGGGCCAGAGACCATCTCTCGATCAGTGGCTCAAGCTGCACTACATCCCCGTCGGCGCAAATGCCTGGGGACCGGCAGCAGACACGCTCGAAGACGCCACGGCTGACTTTGCCATCTCGGAGCTGGCACGGCGTATGGGCGACGATTCCACGCACAGTCAGTTTCTTGTGCGGGCTCAGTATTGGAAGAACATCTTCAATCCGCAGGCGACATCGGAAGGCGGATACATTCAGAACCGCAACGCCGACGGCACATGGCCGAAGTTTTCCCCGGAGTCCGACGATGGGTTCGTCGAGGGCAGCGCCGCGCAATACCTATGGATGGTACCCTTCAACGCGCAGGGCCTCTTTACCATGTTGGGTGGGAATGAAAAGGCGAGCCGGCGCCTGAACGCCTTCTTCTACAAGCCCGACGGCAGCCTGGCGGTGACCGAGTCCGGCGGCCTGCATGCAGAGCTCAACAATGAGCCTTCCATTGAAACGCCGTGGCTCTTCGATTTCCTTGGACAGCCCTGGAAGACCCAGGAAGCGGTGCGCAAGGTGCTGAATTCCATCTGGACAAATTCCCCCAGGGGAATGCCGGGCAATGACGACCTGGGTGAGATGTCGTCCTGGTATGTGTGGTCGGCAATCGGCATGTATCCGGAAATCCCGGGCCGCGCCGAACTCGTGCTTGGTAGCCCGCTGTTCACGGCCGTCCACATCCGGCGCCCCGCAGGCGACATCGTCGTGAAAGCGCACAACGCCGGAACCAACGCTCCCTACGTGCAAAGTTTGAAAGTGAATGGCAAGACCACAACGAAGACCTGGCTGCCGGAGCGGTTTGTGGATCATGGTGGGACGCTGGAGTTTGAGCTGGGCGCAACACCGAACAAGCACTGGGGAACCAGCGCAAAGGATGCGCCCCCGTCGTTCGAGCCGTAATGCAAGAATCCGCACTGCGCTGCGAAACGAACTGTCGTGGGCCACGAACTCGCTAAACATGCTCGGCACACAGACAAAAACCCGCAGCCCTGGGGCCGCGGGTCTCTCGCTCCACTTTGCCCGGAACTATTCCACTCTGTTGGAAGCAATGGTCTGCTTGTACCACTCCGCGCTCAGCTTTGGAGTCCGTTTCAACGTCTTGAAGTCCACATAATGAATGCCGAACCGCTTCGAATACCCATCGGCCCATTCGAAATTGTCCAGCAGACTCCAAAGGAAGTAGCCCTTCACCGGATACCCTTCGCTGGCCGCCCGATGCAGTTGGGTCAGATGATTGCGCAAATACATCACGCGATCGACATCCTCTACGTGTCCTTCCGGTGTCAACACATCATCCGATGACGTGCCGTTTTCGGTGATGTAGATTGCCGGCACTTTCTCCTTCCAGATGTCGCACACATTGCGAACGCCCCAGTAGATGCACTCCGGACCCAAGTTGATCCAGGGCGAGAACATGTGCGGAAACGACGACGGCATCGGCTCTTCCGCCCAGCCTTTGGGGGAATTGTCTGCGCGCGCATACAGAGGCACGTAGATATTCACTCCGAGAAAATCGATCGGACTGCCGATCGCCTTCATGTCGCCTTCTTCGACCTTCGGCGCGTTCGCTCCCTCGTGCTCCAGGTAGCTCTGTGGATATTTGCCATCCAGCACGGTAGTGAGGAACGGTGCGTTTCCGTCGCGCGTTGCCTTGCGCGCAGCCTCAATGTGCTCGGCAGTCTCCATCACCGGGCAATAGACAATCGCGTTCTCCGCCAGTCCCACCTGCGTTCCGCCCGGGGTATTTGCGCGAATTGCTTCGACGCCGAGTCCGTGCGCCAGGATGGCATGATGCCGGATCTGGTTCACCTGGGCAGGCCCCAGCTTCAGCCCCGGCGCAAACTGGCCCTCCTTGTACCCGAGATCGGTGAAGCAGATGAATTCATTGGTCGTCATCCAGTGCTTCACCTTGTCGCCCAGGTGCTTCGTCACGTATCCGCAATAATCCGCAAAAGCCTTCGACGTATCGCGTGACTGCCACCCGCCCTGCAGCCCCGCCGGTGTGTCCCAGTGAAACATCGTGATGTACGGTGTGATGTTGTTGGCCAGCAGTTCATCAACCACGCGGTTGTAGTAGTCCAACCCCTTCTGATTCACCTCACCCTTGCCCGTCGGAAACACGCGCGACCACGACATCGACATGCGGTACACACTAACGCCCAGGTTCTTGAGCAGCTGCACGTCCCGTTTGTAGAGGTGATACGAATCGTCCGCGACATCGCCTGTGTCGCCGTTGTGCGTCTTCCCCGGCGTATGCGAGAACACGTCCCACAGCGACGGGCCGCGCCCATCATCCTTCGCACCGCCTTCAATCTGGTACGACGCAGTCGCACATCCCCACAGAAATCCCTTTGGATATTCAAGCGGCGCCGGCTGCGGCTCTCCAAGCGCCAGCCTCGGTAGCGCAATTCCCGCATACGTTGCTGCTGCCGCTGCGGCAACACTCTTGCCAAATTGACGACGGGTAATGACTTTCATTTGGATTCCCTTTCACTCAACCGCTAAAATCTCGTGCAAAAACGTTTTAGCAGAGGATTGCACAGGTCCGCAAGGACCGATTTTCGATCAGTTGCTGCAGCAAGGGAAAATTGCCACAGATCTTCCTTTAAATGAAGGGGCAGGGCAAGCGGCCGGAGCAGTGTTCCCTGCAACCGGCCGAATGGGAGCGTTCCGATCTCTGCTATTTCAATTCTCAGAACTGGCGATGTCTACTGGGGCTGCTTGGCGCCTTCTTTGGCGCCCTTCACAGCGCCCTTGGCCGTGCTCCTGGTCTTGTGGTACGCCTTTTTGGTGCCGTGCTTCGTCTTATGGTAGGCCTTCTTCGTCGCCTTCTTGGTTCCGTGCGCCGCATCTTTTGCTGCATACTTGGTGTCGCGCCCGGCTTGCTTCATATCCTGCTTCGCGCTGCTATCCGTCTGTTGAGTGATCGCAAATGCCGGTCTGCACATCAGAGCGGCTCCTAGAATCATCGCGCACATCTGGAAACTCATTCTCATATTGAAATGGATTCCTCCTCAGACCTCGGAGTTGGCTGACGCCCGTGAACACTACAAATCAGGCCAGCCGGTTCGTCAAAAAACAAGAGCCGCAGCCCTTCGGCCACGGCTCTTGTTGCTCCCGCTCCACTTACAATTGTGCGATGCATGGCGCCGACAGGCGCAGTCGGCCCCACCGCAGGTGGTTACATTTCTTTCACGCCTTCGACAAACGCCTTCAGCTTTCTTGACCGCGATGGATGACGCAGCTTGCGCAGCGCCTTCGCTTCGATCTGCCGGATGCGCTCGCGCGTCACCTGGAAGCTCTGTCCCACCTCTTCCAGGGTGTGCTCCGAGCCGTCTTCCAGCCCAAAGCGCATTTTGATCACCCGCTCTTCGCGCGGCGTCAGCGTTCGCAGAACTTGAGAGGTATATTCCTTCAGGTTCACGCTGATCACAGCTTCGCTCGGCGAAACCGCCTGGCGGTCTTCGATGAAATCGCCGAGGTGCGAGTCTTCCTCTTCACCAATCGGCGTCTCCAGCGAAATCGGTTCCTGCGCGATTTTCAGCACCTTGCGCACCTTGGCCACGGGAATATCCATGCGCCGCGCGATCTCTTCGCTCGACGGCTCACGTCCAAGCTCCTGCACGAGTTGACGAGATGTTCGGATCAGCTTGTTGATCGTCTCGATCATGTGCACAGGAATACGGATTGTCCTCGCCTGGTCCGCGATGGCGCGCGTAATCGCCTGGCGAATCCACCACGTCGCATAGGTCGAGAACTTGTACCCGCGCCGATATTCGAACTTGTCCACCGCCTTCATCAGGCCGATGTTGCCTTCCTGAATCAGGTCGAGGAACTGCAGTCCGCGGTTGGTGTATTTCTTCGCGATCGAAACCACGAGACGAAGGTTGGCTTCAATCAACTCCCGCTTCGCCTGCTCGGCGTCCATGTCGCCCTGGATCATCTCGCGCTGTGTGCGCTTCAGTTCCACAATCGACACGCCCGCATCGCCTTCGATTTTTTCGAGGTCGATCTTGCAGTTCTTCTGCTGGCGCCGATACTCCTTCTTCAGCTCATCGCTCTTCGAGGCTTCATACTTCTGATCCAGCGAACGAATCTGCCGCTCCAGCGTGCGCATCGTGTCGACGGTCTTGTTCACCTTGTCGAGCAACCGCTTGCGCTCCAGGGCCGTGTACTTCAGCTCGCGCACAATTCGCGAAACCAGTACCTTCTCGCGTGCGATCAGCCAGCGCAGCTTACGCAACTCTTTCTGGCTGGTCTTGCTGTTCGCCGCCGCCTGCTTCTCTTCAAAGCCCGCGATCTTTTTCTGATGCTTTATCAGCGCATCAATGCGTGCAACTGTCGAACGCACGCGCGCCTGCACCACGTCTTCGGTCAACTCTTCTTCGTCGAAGACCACGACCTCTTTTACGTTGCGCACACCGCGCTTCAGGTCTTCACCCAGCGCCACAATCTCGCGAATCACGATCGGCGAACGCGAAATCGCCTTCAGGACGCGCATCTGTCCGCGCTCGATGCGCTTGGCAATTTCCACTTCGCCTTCACGCGTAAGCAACGGCACGGTTCCCATCTCGCGCAGATACATGCGGACGGGGTCATTGGTTTTCTCAAGGGTTCCCGGTGTGAGATCAAGCTCGACGTCTTCGCCCTCTTCGAGCTCAAAATCCTTCTCTGCGCCGAACTTCGGCGCGTCCAGCAGATCGATACCCTGGCTGCCGATCGTCGTCATCAGATCGTCGATGTCATCGGGAGAAGTGCTGATGTCCTCCGGCAACATGTCGTTGACATCGCCGTAGGTCAGGTAGCCCTTCTCCTTGCCGGTATCGATCAGGTTAGTGATGTCGTCTTCAAATTTGTCGTTGATGGCCAAAACGGTTCCTACTCTCCAGCGCGATCAAGTTTTAGCACCGGGTCGCGCGCCAGTGCAGAGCTCGTTTCGCGTGCAACAGGATTTGGATGCCCAAACCTGCGCGTTCGCGGAACGGACTCCCGTCCCCCCGCATAAAAAAAGCGGCCTGAAGTAATCGCTCGGAGCAGGATGTTCGCGCTTCAGGTTTCGCCTGGTCGCCCGCGAGCCGAAGCTCATATGTGGGGCAAAGGGGGCGCGCATCCTCACAGAGATCAATAGACTAACACAGTTGATTCCGCCGTAGAACGACGAATTCTCAACCCGGATTCCACACAGGTAACGCCAATTCTGCCTGCCGAAACTCCGGACCGGGCAAACTCTCTCGTCTGCCCTGCTGTTTCCTGTTTATTTAGACGTGTTTCGGCCCTAAAGTGACTCAAAGAAGTCAGCGTCTTGCGCTTAGTTTCCGCCGCTGCCCGAGCCCCGCAGCTGCCTCAACGCCCGATCAAGGTCCAGCTTTCGTTGCGTCAGCAGAGCCAGCTCGGCAACGTCCCCCCGCCGCTCGGCTTCCTGGATCTGCGCCCGCAAATCTCGCAATTCCGCTTCGATTCTCCTCTGTTGCAGGCTCACAATCGCTCCAATGACCGCTTCGGCGGACGGAGGCTCATTCTCAGCCAGCAACGCCTCAGCCAGCAACGCCTTTTGCGCCGGATCCTCGACCACATCCATGGGGTCGCGGACGCCCCGTTCAGCCAACGCTCGCAGCGCGGAAAATACCCCAAGCCCCTCAAACCACTGTGGTTGTCTGATCACCGCGTCAGTCGCTGTCCGGCGCGCCTCCTCGTGCTCGGGGTCGGTAATCGACAGGGCCCGCAGCAGCACGCGCTCCACCTCGCTCAACGTCGTGGCCCGCACTTCGATGTGGTCCCGTCGCCTGAGCGCCGCCTGCCGCAACTCCTCGCGCAGCACGGCCGAGTCGATCCCCAGTTTCTGCGCCGCATCCATCGCAAACTGGTCGCGCACCAGTTTCTGCGGAATCCGCCGGATATGCGGCAGCAGGTAATTCATGGCCTTCAGCTTCTGGTCTGCCGCCGCCCCCGGAAACATCTGCCGGGCCCGCTCGATCAGGTAGTCCGACTGCCGCCGCGCCCCCATCACTGCCTGGGTGTAAGCCTCCACCCCCCGTTCGCGAATAAACCGGTCCGGATCGAGTCCTCCCTCCAGCGTAACGAGCTTCAGGTTGAACCCCTCTTCGGTCAACAAAGCAATGGACTTCTCCGCCGCATTCGCTCCTGCCGCGTCGGGATCGAAATTGACCACCACATTCTGGGTATGGCGCCGCAAGATGGCCACTTGCTGTTCGGTAAAAGCCGTTCCGCTGGTGGCAATTACATGCTGAATTCCTCGCAAAAACAGGGAAATACAGTCCATTTGTCCCTCAACCAGCAACGCATAGCCGGCCTGACGAATCGCAGATTTCGCCTTGTCGAGGTTGAACAGAACCTGTCCCTTGATATAAAGCGGCGTTTCCGGCGAATTGATGTACTTCGCGCCCGCTTTTTCGCCCGTCTCCAGGGTCCGCGCCGTAAACGCGATCACCCGCCCGCTCTCGTTGCAAATCGGAAACGTAACGCGCTTGCGAAACCGGTCGTAGATCGGTCCCTGGCTCCCATCTCCCTGTTCCTTTGAGCTGAAAAGTCCCGAGGCCCGCAGCGTCTCCTCGTCGGCCACGCCGCGCAGACGTTCTTCCAAAGCATGAAAGCTGTCCGGCGCGTAGCCGATCCTGAAAAGCTTGATCCGTTCCGGCGTCATTCCTCGCCCGGCCAGGTACTCCCGCGCCAGGGCCCCCTCCGGCCCGCCTAGTTGCTCTTGAAACCACGTTGTCGCAACCTCGTGCAAGTCCAGGAGCTTTGCTCGCATCCGCGCACCAGCGGCTTCTTCAGGCGATGAAAACTCCCTCTTCGGCAGGGGAATTCCGCTCTTCTGCGCCACAATCCGCACTGCTTCCGGGAAGCCGACGTTCTCGATCTTGCCCACAAACGAGAACACATCCCCCGAAACGCCGCATCCGAAGCAGTGATAAAACTGCCGCACCGCATGCACCGAGAACGATGGCGACTTTTCCTTGTGAAATGGACACAGTCCCGAGTAGTTCTGCGCTCCCGCCTTGCGCAGACGGATGTACCCCTCGATCACCTTGACGATGTCGACCTGTTGCTTCACGCTTTGAGCGAAATCTGACACGGAGAGTCTCTTATGAGAATAGGCCACGCGCACGCTTGCGAAATGCCGCGTGCCGTCTGACCTTCAGCCGCTCTATTCCGCAGTCGGCATGTGAACATACATCGACTGAATTCCCACGCGCCCTGGGCCGGTGAACCGATTCCATACAAAGCTGGCCGCGCTGGCAAACAGCCCGGTCGAAAACTTCTGAAACTGCGTCTCCATGGTCACCGATGGGTCTTTGTATATCCATCCGCCCGGCTCGATGTCGATCTTTTCACCAGGCGCCAGGTTCACCTCAAACACATTGCCGTACCCATGCACCCAAACAATTCCGTCCCCGTGTTGCGCCGTAAAATGGTCGACAAAAAATCCAGTCCCGCCCAGCAGCATATTCGCTACGCCTTTCATGCGCATGAATCCATACTCGACGTTTCCCGTGGCGGCCAGAAATTGGTGCTCCCGCATGTCGATTCGTTCGCCCGCGCCCAGGTGAATTGCAAAGATCTGTCCCGCGCCATCGCGACTGAAGCTGATCTGACCCGGCCCTCTCACCTCTGTCAAAAAGAACGGCATACCCGCAAGAATGCGCTTCATTCCGCCCGTCATCGGCCGCACACCGATCTGTACATTCAGATCCTTCCAGAGAAGGATGTAGTGTTCGAAATAGACCGGCACGTCTTTCAACTCAAGACGCAACACCGGTACCAGGTCACCTTCGATGTGATACGTTACACCCGCAAATGTCTCGTTGCGCGCGGCGGTGGGTTTCAAAACCGGGGTCTGCATGTTGCACCTTTCCTCTCTGGAATCATTCCGAGTCTATTGCTCTGCGCTCAAGCATACTTCCAAAATCAGGCCGCAAATCAGAAAGCCTAGAAACGCCGAGTCAGCAAGCTGATCAAGAAGGAACATGCAGATCGTGTCTGAACATTCAGTGACCGCGCCTTCTGCGCGCCGCCGGACTCGAACCCGGTGCGCTCTCCTGTTGCGCCGGCGCCACCTGCGGCTCCGTCCGCTCATACGACGGCACAAACGGCTTGCCATCGATGACGTACACTACCGTCCATCCAACCTCGACCGGTTGTCCGTCTACCAGGTACGGCTTGAACTTCCATTTGTCGATCGCCCTGACCAGCGCATCTTTCAGATCCTGGCTCCAGATGAAAGCCTCTTCGCTCCTCGCCTTCACAGTGCCGTCCTTGTGGATGATGATCGGGACCGGAAAGCTTCCCCGAAACGGGAACCCGTCGGGCCGCAGAGGAATGGAGGCTGCCACCTCATAAACCGACACCGGTTTGGGTTGCCCTGGCTCGATTGTGTATGGCTCCGGAATCGCGTCTTTCGCTGGCTTTACAAGGTCCGCGCTGGCATTCGCCAATGGTTCCAGCACCGCCACTTTCATCTCCGCGGTGAGCGCGCCATTGAAGATCACCTTCATATCGCGTGCGACCGTGCGCCCTTCAAACGGTTGCAGGTCCTCAAACTGCACCGTCGTGTCTGAAACCGCCGTGAGACGCAAATGATATTCATTGTCGAAACACATCGTGGGGAACAACCAGTCCGGATTCGCCTGGTCTGCATAGCGCTGCGGATCGATCACCGAAACGCAATTCAACGTTAGACCTGCCGTTGTCACGCGCTTCACATCCATCTCGTAATCCGGCTTGATGTTGCCAGTCTGATACAGCGGATCGATGACCGGACGCGCCACGCGAAGTGTCAACAGTCGATGATCGAACCCCACCTTGCTGGGCTTGCTCTGGTACTGCTCCGTCTCGGCAACACTCCACTCACTGCCCGTTAACCGCTGCTCCGAACTCTTGAATGTGCGCGCCCACTGGCTGGCGCTCAGGTGCCACTCCTCCATCGTGCCGCCCACGGGCTTTTTTGCACCGGGCGGAATCACCTGAAAATCTACTTTCATGTGCCACGGTTTCAGGTTGTCACCGGCCAGCGCATTGAGTTCCACCCCGGCTCGCATCACCTGATGCGCCAGTTCGCTGATCTTTGCAGTCGCCAGAACCGGATGCGACCCGCCGGAACTCTGGCCATCCTGGGGCGGCGTCCCCTGCGCAAAGATGGAAGGCGTGGAACAAACAAGGAGGGCAAAGAGAGAAATTCGGATCCTCTGAAATGAGAAGAAAGACATTCTGGCGGGCCTCAACTTTTTCGACTCACCATCTTACACTCCCCATCAAAATCGAGGCGTCAGTCTCTCGTCTCCTTATCCCTTTGTCCCTTGGTCCCTGCCTTTATCACTCGTCCCGCAGCGCCTGCATCGGTTGGATGGACGCCGCACGCCGCGCGGGAATCAGCGCGGCCACCAGCCCGATCGCCGTCAACGCCACCGCCACGCCGACATACGTGCTTGCGTCCAACGGCTTCACCTCATATAGGAATCCTTTGATCAGCCGCCCTGTCGCGATCGCCAGCACCAGCCCAGCCACCAAGCCCGCGCCAATCAGGATTGACCCCTGCCGCAGCACCAGCGTCGCCACACTTCTGCGCGTCGCGCCAAGCGCCATGCGGACCCCGATCTCACGTCGCCGATAGCTCACCAGTTGCGATAGAACACCGTACAAGCCAGCGATCACCATCGCAATCGCCAACCCTGCAAACGATCCCACCAGGTAAAGGCCCAGCCGCTGACTGAAGGTGTTCTTGTCCACCGCCTCCTGCATGGTCTGAAATTGGTCCAGCGCGAATCCCGGCGCGAGTTGGTGAAACACCGACCTCATCTCCTGCGCCACAGGAATATCTCCGCGCGTCTTGACCACAAAGTTCACAACCGTCTTCAGCAGCGCCTGGTAAAACAGCGATGTCGTCGGAATCTGCTGTTGCGAAAGCATGACGAAAGGTTGCACTTCTCCGCCTACGCTCGAGTCCACCTGGTTCGCCAGCACGCCAACAATTGTGTACGGCTTGATCATCCCCGTGTCTTTGCCACCCAGGTTGATCTGCTTGCCCAGCGGATCCTTTCCCACAAAATACTTCTTCACTAACGCCTCGTTAACCACTGCCACAAACGGCGCCGTCAGCGCATCTCCATCCCCGATCATTCTCCCGCTTACAATCGGTGTACCCAGCACGCGCGCATAGTCCCCGCTCACGGCCGTTACGCGCGCCCCCGGCTTGTTCTTTGGATCCTTGGCCTGTCCGAGGATGTCGAAGCTCGAGTGCAGGTCCATCCCCGACAGTGGCGGCGACGTAGCGAGCGCCGCGCTCTCCACGCCCGGCACCTGCCTGATCCGCTCCAGCACCGGCTCATAGGTTGTCATCGCCACCGATGTCGGCGCATTCTGCGTATCCGTGGACACCTCCATTCCCGAAAAACCCGCCGCATCCGCAGGCATCGCCGAAAACGTGGTGATATGCGCCGTTTCGAATCCCAACTGCGATTGCTCCAGGTTCCACAGCGTTCGGAACAGCAACCCGGTCCCCACCAGCAGCAGCGTCGACAGCGCCACCTCGCCGGCCACCAGCCATCCGGCGAGTTTGCCGCCCACTGACTTCGACCCAACTCCCCGCGACGCCGCCTGCAGCGCGGTCTGCGGATTTGCCCGCGCCACCAGCAGCGCCGGCAGCAGCGACGAAAGCACCGTGGTCAGTGCCGCAATCCCTGCGAGGGCCAGTAACACCGTCCAGTGGATCGCAATCGAATCGGCGCGCGGAATCGTGTCATTCGGCAGCTTGCGAATTCCCACCATCGCGAGTTCAGCCAGCGCTACGCCAACGCCGCATCCCAGCAAGCTGAGCAGCAGCCCTTCCGACAGCATTTGTACGATCAGCCGCGTCTTGCCGGCACCCAGTGCTGCACGTACCGCAAACTCCTGCTGCCGCCCCAGTGCCCGCGCGATCAGCAGATTTGAAACATTCGCACACGCAATCAGCAGCACCAGCCCCAGCGCTCCTAACAACGCGTAAAGGACCGGCTTCACTGGACCCGTCAGCACCTCCTGGTAGGGATCCACGCGAAACGTAACTGGGGTGTCGTTGTGCTCGTGCGGAATGCGCGCAGCAATTGCATTCACTTCCTGCTGCAGTTGCGCCAGCGTCACGCCGGGCCGCATCACCCCGGCCATGTTGAAGAAATGATAGCCGCGCTGCGTGAGCATTTCCTGGGTCGGTTGAATGGGAAGCCAGATTCCTCTCGCAAGATCGGGACTCATATTATCGGGGAAGCCGAAACTTGCCGGCATGACGCCCACAACGGTCGTAGGCTTTCCTCCGACTTTCACCACCTGCCCCACGATGTTAAGGTCGGCGTGGAATGTATTCCGCCAAAGTCCCTCCGACAGCAGCACCGCCGGAGGTCCGCCGGCTTGACCCTCGGCATCGTTGAATGTGCGCCCCAGCCGCGGATGCCCACCGAGCATCGCAAACAGGTTCGGCGTCACGCGCGGCGCCACCACGCTGACCGAAGTATCCTGCGTCTGCAGCACGCTCACATCTTCGGCATAGCCAGCCGAATCCTGCAGCAGCCTGGACTGATCGTGCAGGTCTTTGTAGTTCAGCCACGAAGTCGACCCGAAGCTCGGCTTGTCGCCGCTCGGCCCGATAAACACCAGCCGGTCGGAATGGGTATACGGCAACGGCCGCAGCAGAACGCTGTCGATGACGGTGAAGATGGCGGTGTTCGCACCCACGCCCAGCGCCAGCGTCAAGATCGCCAGCAACGCCATTCCAGGCGTGTTGCGCAACTGCCGAATCGCATACCGCAAGTCGTACAAAAAGTTCTGCATACCGATTGCCTCCGGGAAGATTCGGACACGAGTCTTACGGAATTCAAGCAGGTGGAGTTCCAATGCGGACAGATAAGTTCGTCAATGCTTTCTGCCGCTTCCGCGATCTTCAACTCCATCCAGTGTGTTTGCAACGTTCATAACTACCATTCATCGTTCGGAATCGAACAGTGGTTTCCTGCAGAACTATGCCGGCAGGCGACCGCCGGACCTACTTGTTGTACTTCGCCAGCCAATTCGCCAGCTCGTGCATCACATCCAGCCGCTGCTCCCACAAGATCGGAAAGTGCGGCGACCCCGGATAGGTCACCATCCGGACCGTCTTGCCCCGCGCCGCCAGTATCTGAAAATACTCGGTCCCCTGGAACGTCGGCACCCGCTGGTCCGCCTCGCCATGCAGAATGAGCAGCGGGGTCGTCACATTCTTCGCAAAATCCACCGCCGAAAACTTGCTGAACGCCGAAGGATCGTCGTCCGTCCACCGCGCGTCGTAGTCCACCTGCGCGATATCGCTCGTCCAGAGGAAGGGGCCCCAATCCGTGATCCCCGCACCTTCGATTGCCGCCTTGTAGCGTCTCGTCTGCGTCACAGTCCAGGACGTCATGAACCCGCCCGCACTCCATCCGAAAATCGCCAGCCGATTCGGATCAGCCCATCCTTGCGCAATAGCAAAGTCCGTCGCGCTGTCCACGTCTTCATACGCGCGATCGCCGAAGTGCTGATAGATCGCCGCCAGAAAATCCGCGCCATACCCCGTAGAACCCCGATACTGGGGCTGCAGCACCACGTAGCCTAACCCTGCGACCGTGCGCGAAAACGCATCGAACACCAGTTCGTCGTTCGCCTCGGGGCCTCCATGCGGCAACACCAGGAACGGATACTTCTTTCCCTTCTCGTACCCGGCCGGAAACGTCGCGATGCCTTCGAGTGAAATTCCTTCCTTGCTCTTCCAGTGGACCACTTCCACCGGACCCAGTTCGATTCCGGCAACCTGCTCATCGCCCTCATGCGTGATCCGGCGCAGATGATCGCCATCCGGCACAGCCACATTCGTCATTTGCGCCGGATCGCCTACGGTAAACGCCATCTGCTCTCCCGCGCCCGCATACTCGCTTTCCACCGGCGTCCCGCGCACCACGCCATCCGGCCAGCGATACGCCGTCTTCAGGGCGCCATCGCGGAATTCATCCACCTCACTGCGCACGCCGCGATTCACCCCGACCCAGACGCGCCCCTGTGCATCGCCTTGGAGCTGCACTGCCGTTGCATCCAGATCCGGCGTCCGATCCTCAGCCGTTCCTCCAGCCGCCGGCACCGTCCACACATGCTCCGGCGTCAGGACCAGGGATTTGGTAGACAGAAACGCAAGAACCTTGCCTCCGTTCGCCCACGCGATCCCATTCACCGAATTCGCAATATCTGTGACGTGGCGTGTCCCCGATGCGCTGCAAACATCAATCGTCGAACCTACTTCGTGATGTCCGATGCGTGGCACCTGCGACAGCACCGCCAGCGAATTCGAATCCGCGCTCCACGCCGCCGCGCTCGCTCCCCCGCCCACCGTGATCGTTCCCGAAAAGTACTTCAGATCCGTGCACCACCACGCACCGCCGGTTCCATCCGCATTCACCACATAGAGGCTCGTCTCCTCCGACTCCTGCACATGGCGCATGCTGTCCATCGCATCCGGCCCGCGCGGATCGGCCGTCATCGCAAAGCGCTTCCCATCCGGTGACGGACTCGCCGACCCAACGCCGCGCGGCAGCACTACAACCGTCGTCGGCGCTGCAGCCAGCTTCCCGTCCTTCACAGCGAAGATGGCGAACTGCTGATGGTCATTCACCTTCCATCCGCCATACAGGCTCGCTCCGTCGCGCGTAAACCCCATCGGATGAAACCCGTCGGGCACTTCGAGCTTCTTCGCGCCGTTTCCATCCGCCCCAATCGTCCACCACTCAATATGCGTAGGCCCCTTCTCCGCTCCAAACGCCACGGTGTACAGAATCGTCCCATTCCCACTCACCGCCGCCGCATGCGCGCTTCGCAGTTCAGACCAGTCCTTCGGCGTAAATGGCCCATGCGCCGGCTTTGACTGTCCCATCGCCGTCGAAACCGCAAAAGTGAATACCGTCCATAAGAACGCAAACTTCTCCATTCGAGTCCGCATCTTCGGGTCCTCCTGATCTCCATAAACGAAAAATTTCAATGGGGAACCAATCCACCTGAATTGTAGTTTGAAGCCGCCTTCTCGACACATCTTTGTGACCATCACCCTCGCCCCTTACTATGGCTCTTCGGGAGAATCTTCTTCATGCGCGCGCATCCAGCCCTTCTCGCCTTTGTTTTTCTGCTTCCATTCGCCGCGACCGCACAAGCTCCGTCGCAATCACCACCGCCGCCCACGGAAGAGCAGATCAAGGCCGCCGCTGCGTTGCCTTTTCGCAATACCTCTCTCCCCATCGATCAGCGCGTCAATGATTTAGTGGGCCGTCTCACCCTCGAAGAAGAAGTCTCCCAGCTCATCGATCGCGCCGCACCCATCCCGCGCCTCGACATCCCCGCCTACAACTGGTGGAACGAAGGCCTCCACGGCATCGCCCGCTCCGGTTTCGCCACCATGTTCCCGCAGGCCATCGGCAATGCGGCGACATGGGACGCGCCGCTGGTTCACTCCATCGGCGAAGTTGTCTCCATTGAGGCACGCGCCAAGTACAACGACGCCATCGCGCACAACAATCACGATCGCTACTTCGGCCTCACCATCTGGTCGCCCAACATCAATATCTTTCGCGATCCCCGCTGGGGGCGCGGCCAGGAAACCTATGGCGAAGACCCATTTCTGACCTCCCGCCTCGGCACTGCTTTCGTAGAGGGCATTCAAGGCGACGACCCGAAATACTTCCGCGCCATCGCCACGCCGAGCACTACGCCGTACACAGCGGTCCCGAGTCAACACGCCACAAAGCCAACGTCGACCCCACCCCGCACGATCTCTGGGACACCTATCTCCCTGCCTTCCGCGCTACCATCGTCGATGGCCACGCCGACTCCATCATGTGTTCCTACAATGCCGTAGACAAAGTCCCCGCCTGCGCCAGCAAAATGCTGCTCGGCGACATTCTTCGCGGCGACTGGCACTTTCCCGGCTTCGTCACCTCCGACTGCGGCGCCATTGGCGACTTCTCCGAGCCCTACGGACATCACTACTCCGCCGACTTCGCAGCCGCATCGGCCGCCGGCATCCTCGCCGGGACCGACACCGACTGTGGCACCGAATATCTCAAGCTCACCGACGCCGTCCAAAAAGGGCTGCTCACCAAAGCCCAGCTCGACGTCTCCGTCAAGCGCCTCTTCACCGCGCGCATGAAGCTCGGCATGTTCGATCCGACCCAGCAGGTACCGTTTTCCAATATCCCCTACTCCGTCGTCGACTCGGCCGAACACGCCGCCCTCGCCCTGCGCGCCGCACGCGAGTCTATGGTGCTTCTCAAAAACGAAGACCATTTCCTCCCGCTCGATCCTGCCAAGCACCAGACCATCGCCGTCGTCGGTCCGCTTGCCGGTTCGCGCATTGCTCTCGAAGGCAACTACAACGCCATCCCGCTTCACCCCATCCTCCCGATCGACGGAATCGAAAAGGAGTTCGGCCAGGACCACGTCATCTACGCCCAGGGCTCGCCTTATATCCCGGGCGGCGAACTTCCCGTTCCGCGCACCATGCTCCGCGCTGCCGGTCACTCGACGGTGGATGGACTCGAAGGCCAGTACTTCTCCCACCCTAGCTTCGACGGCGCTCCCGCCATGGTCCGCATCGACAGGGAAATCGACTTCGACTGGGCCTTCGCCAATCCTGTTGAGCCGCACCACACATCTACCCAGGCCTTCGCCGTTCGCTGGGTCGGCGCCATCCGCTCCCCAGTTGCCGAGACACTCAACCTCCAGTTCCGCCTGCCGTTCTGCTACCCGTGTCAGGACAAGGTGAAGTTCGCTGTCTATCTTGACGGCAATCAGCTCGAGCCCAATGCTCCGCCGACACCGACTACCAACAAGCTCCCGCCCTCCGGCCGCAACTACGGAGCCATCCAGCACTTCGCCGTTCCCTTCGCCGACACTCGTCCCCATGACCTCCGCATTGAGTATGTGCAGACCGGCCGCATCTCCGGCGCAGGCCTGGCATTCGAATGGGGGCCACGCGAAAAATTCCTTCAAGACCAGGCCATCGAAGCTGCAAAGAAATCTGACGTCGTTGTGGCCTTTGTCGGCCTCACCCCGCGCCTTGAAGGCGAAGAGATGAAGGTGAACGCCAAAGGCTTCGCCGGCGGAGATCGCACCGATCTCGACCTTCCCGACGTGCAGCAGCAAATGCTCGAAGCCGTCGCCAAAACCGGCAAACCCATGGTCGTCGTCCTGCTCAACGGCAGCGCCCTCGCCGTCAACTGGGCAAAAGAAAATGCGCGCGCACTCCTCGAAGCCTGGTATCCCGGCCAGTCCGGCGGAGAGGCAATTGCCGAAACGCTGAGCGGCAAAAATAATCCCGCCGGCCGCCTTCCGGTCACCTTCTACACCGGCGTCGATCAGCTCCCCGCCTTCGACGACTACTCCATGGCCAACCGCACCTACCGCTATTTCAAAGGCAAGCCACTCTTCGCTTTCGGCGACGGCCTCAGCTACACGACCTTCGCCTACTCCGGCCTGCGAATCTCACCACGCGACCTGAAAGCCGGCGATACCCTCACCGTGGAAGCCGACGTTCGCAACACCGGCACCGTGGCCGGTGATGAAGTCGCGGAACTCTACATCACGCCGCCCCAATCCGGCCCCGCACCCAAACTGTCTCTCGCAGGCTTTCAGCGCCTCCACCTTCAACCGCTCGAACAGAGGCACATCGTCTTCCATCTCGATGCTCGCACCCTATCGCAGGTCGATGAAAAGGGAACTCGTGCCGTAACCTCCGGCAGCTACAAGATTTCCATCGGCAGCTCCCAACCCGAGGGCGATCAGGGGCCCGCCACCGCAACCACCGTCTTTACTGTTACCGGCAGCAAGGAACTGCCTCACTGATTCCTGAACCGCTGGGCATCATCCTCGGGAAAGCCGCAGTCCTCATGTTCCGATGTCCCTTTGTCCCTATGCCCTAGCTAGGTCTCTGCCCTCAATATTTGTTGCAACAACTATCTTCCTGCCGCATCCAAGACTTCTGAAAGGAGCCACCCATGGCTACTACAACATCGACCCCCTCCACCATCACCACCTGGAATATCGATCCGGCTCACTCAGCCGCCGAGTTCAAGGTCAAGCACATGATGATCTCCAATGTAAAAGGCAAGTTCAGCGGAATCAGCGGCAAACTCGTCCTCGACGAATCCGATCCAACCCGCTCCACCATTGAGGCTGAAATTCCTGTCGCCACCGTCAGCACTCAGGACGACCAGCGCGACGCACACCTCAAGAGCGCCGACTTCTTCGACGCCGAGAAATATCCCACGCTTGGTTTCAAGTCCCTTTCGGTACGCATCACCGGCCCCGGCGAGCACGAAGTTGTCGGCGAACTCATTATCCACGGCGTCACGAAGGTCGTCACGTTTGCCGTCGAAGGCCCGAGCCTGCCCGGCAAAGACCCCTGGGGCAACACCCGCATCGGTCTCTCCGCCACCGCCAAAATCAACCGCAAGGAATTCGGTCTCGGCTGGAACGCAGCCCTCGAAACCGGCGGCGTCCTGGTCGGGGAAGACATCGCCATCACTCTCGACATCCAGTTCATCAAGGCGTAACTACAGTTTAGAGTTCACAGTTATACCGGCGCTGCCACACCCTCGCCTGAGCCTAACCAGTCGGAAAACTGTGAACTACGAACTCAGAACTCTAAACTAGCCAATTACTTGTTGCAACGAATATCTCCTTCGCGCATCCAATACCTGTAAGCATAAACAGCAAGTCGGAGGTCAAATATGTCGCTTCGCGCGGTCAAACAGATTCTTGAAACCAAGCCCACCATCGAGGGTGCCGGCGTTAAGCTCCAGCGCGCCTTCGGCTTCGGCAAAACCAAGGAGTTCGATCCCTTCCTCCTGCTCGACGACTTCCGCAACGAGAACCCCTCGGACTATCTCGCCGGTTTCCCCTGGCACCCGCATCGCGGCATCGAGACCATCACCTACGTCCTGGCCGGCGAAGTTGCGCACGGCGATAGCCTCGGCAACAAGGGCCGCATGACCGCGGGCGATGTCCAGTGGATGACCGCCGGCAGCGGCATCCTCCACCAGGAAATGCCCAAGGGCGATGAGCGCGGCCGCATGCACGGCTTCCAGTTGTGGGCGAACCTGCCTTCACATCTGAAGATGACCGATCCCCGCTATCAGGACATCGCAGCAGCGGAGATTCCCGAAGTCACTGAGGACGACGGTACCAAGGCTCGGATTATTGTCGGCGATTTCTGGGGCAAGCGCGGACCTGTCGAGGGAGTAGCCGCCGATCCCAGCTACGTGGACATCTCGGTGCCGCCCAACAAGCTGCGCCGCATCAAGGTGGACGTCACCAGGAACGCTTTCGCCTACGTCTTCGCCGGCGCCGGCACCTTCCGCGACGCCTCGGATCCGAAAGCCGTTCTAACCGAGTCCGCTGTCGACCCGAACGCCCCGGCAAAGTACGACGCGAAAAACCATTCGCTTGTTCTCTTCGACCGCGGCGACGAGATCGTGGTCCAGGCAGGCCCGGAAGGAATTCGCTTTCTGCTTGTCTCGGGCAAGCCGCTCGAGGAACCGGTAGCGTGGTACGGTCCCATCGTGATGAACACGCAGGCCGAGTTGAACCAGGCCATGCACGACCTGCAAACCGGCAAGTTCATCAAGCACCAGTAAACGACTGATTCTCGCAGCACAAATATGCCCCGGTCCTCAGGCCGGGGCATTCTTTATTTGAGATCAAGGCACAGAAGGGCTCAGCATCGATGTGCTACTCTCTCGAACGGTTCCAGAAAGGCTCTCGAGATCATGCCGAAATACGCCCTTTGCCTGGCAGCGCTTCTAACCTCAATCTTCGCGGCCACGGGAAGCGTTGCCCAGTTTCCCGGAATGTCTTCGGCGAAGCACTACGCCTGGTCCGACAAGAGTCTCTCCCCCGATGCGCGTGCCGACATGGTGATCAAGGAGATGACGCTGGACGAAAAAATCCAGCTCCTTCACGGTCCCGGCTGGCAGGCAATCTTCGCACCCCAGGAATCCGGACCTCTCACCCGCGCTATCGCGGTCCTTGGGTTTATTCCCGGCGTCCCCCGGCTCGGCATTCCCGATCTCCAAATGACGGATTCAAACCAGGGGATTTCGATGGCCGGCTCCAAAGGCCGGTATGCGACCGCCCTGCCTTCCGATGAAGCGATGGCAGCTGCCTGGGATCCGGAGCTCTCTTATGAGATCGGCACCATGCTCGGACACGAGATGCGCGCGATAGGTTTCAACATGTCGCTCGGCTCCGGAATCAATCTCATCCGCGAACCGCGCGACGGCCGCACCTTCGAATACAAGGGGGAAGATCCGCTGCTTGCGGGTACACTTGCAGGCCAGGAACTGAAAGCCGAGAAAGCACTCCACCTCATCACCGATCTGAAGCACTATGCCGTTAACGATCAGGATGCCGGCCGCATCGTCGCCAACTCCATCATCAGCAAGCGCGCCATGCGCGAAAGCGACCTGCTCGCTTTCCAAATCGCCCTCAAAGACTCAGGAGCCGGCGCCATCATGTGCTCCTATAACCGCATCAATGGAATCTATGCCTGCGAAAATTCCTACACGCTCACCGATGTTCTGAAGAAGGACTTCGGTTTCAAGGGATTCGTGGTCTCCGACTGGGGTGGCACGCAGAGCACCGTGAAGGCCGCCATGGCTGGTCTCGACGTTGAGATGCCTGGCAACGATTCCTTCGGCGCACCGCTCAAGAAGGCCGTAGAAAGCGGCGAAGTGCCCATGGATAGGCTGAATGATATGGTCCACCGCGTTCTCCGCACTGAGTTCGATTCAGGCATCGTTGACGACCCTCCGCAACCCGAATCCCCCGACGTCATGCGCGGATTCGAGGTCGCGCAAAAAACCGAGGAGCGCGGTGCTGTGCTGCTGAAGAATGCCGCCAATCTGCTGCCGTTGAACGCCGCTTCCATTAAGTCCATCGCCGTCATTGGTGGACACGCAGATGCAGGCGTGCTTTCCGGTGGAGGCTCTTCGCAGGTCTCGCCCGCGGGCGGCAATGCGGTTCCGCCACCGCCGGAACTGATGAAGAATCCGCTGACGGCTTTCATGTTGCTCGAGGTCTATCACCGCTCAGCTCCGCTGAAAGGAATCCAACAGAAAGCGCCGCATGCGATCGTCAAATTCGATCCGGGTACTGACCCCGTCTCTGCTGCTGCCCTCGCCAAATCCTCGCAGATCGCAATCGTCTTCGCCGTTCAACACGAGTCCGAAGGCATGGACCTCAAGAATCTCTCTCTGCCCGACAAGCAGGATTCGCTGATTGAAGCCGTTGCCGCCGCCAATCCCCATACCATCGTCGTGCTGGAGTCGGGAGGCGCTGTCCTGATGCCCTGGATCGACAAGGTCGGGTCCGTGGTCGAGGCATGGTATCCCGGCATTCGCGGCTCCGAGGCGATTGCCAATCTCCTCTTCGGAGAGGTAAACCCCTCCGGCAAACTCCCCATCACCTTCCCGATGAGCGAGTCGGATCTGCCCCATCCGGTTCACGTTGATCCGCCGAAAGCCGATGCGAACCACCCCGTTCCCAAACTCGCAGGCGCACCGGGGCTGATCGGAATGGCAATGGGTATCGCTCCGTCCTTCGATGTGCCTTACGACGAAGGCCTCAAGGTGGGGTACAAGTGGTACGACGCGGAGAAAAAGCCCGTTCTCTTCCCCTTCGGCTTCGGCCTGTCTTACACCACGTTCGCCTACTCAGGACTCAAGATCGCACCGGGCGATGCGACCACCGTGTCATTCACGGTTAAAAATACCGGCAAGCGCGCGGGCAGCGAGATCGCCCAGGTCTATGCATCTTTGCCGGAGTCGGCAGGAGAACCACCGAATCGTTTAATTGGCTGGAGCAGGATCGATCTCGCACCCGGCGAATCAAAGCAAGCCACCGTAACCGTCAACCGCGATCGCTTGATGATCTTTGATGAAGAATCCGATTCCTGGAAACTGCCTGCCGGGCAGTACGTCCTCCGTGCCGGTTCATCGTCTCGGAATCTCCCCCTGCAGCAAACGGTCTCGTTCGAGAAATAAACTGTTTTGATCGCGGCAAAAGCCACCAAAACGCAAAGAAGGCCTGAATTCAGGCCTTCTTCATACCACCTCTACCGAAATCGTCAAGCTCGGCTCATCACCGCCCGTTTGCCGCGTAAGACCGGGGAGCTTCGAAGGCCGCGAGCGTGAAGGCAGGCTGAACAGGGGCTTTGCGGATCGGGATCACGCTCGCTGAGATCGGCAGAAGCTGCACCGGAACCTCAGCCTCTTCTTCTTGCTGGGAGATCGCCGCATCTTGGTTCTTCTCGACCATCAGGAGTTCGGGAACCGCAGCCTTCTCCGCGATGATTTGCTGGATTCGCGCCTCTAATCTTTTCTTCGATTCCAGCTCTGCCATCTCTTCTTGTTCAGTCTGCTTTCTTTTCCCGAACAATGAAGAGAAAAAGCTTCGTTTTCTGTCGTTTGCCATCGCCTGCGGACTCCTGGGGAAGAGTGGTCGGTGTCGATGCGCTATCCCGCGCCGGGTAGATATTGATGCCGAAAAACAACGGTAGATCAAGAGTTTGACACTGATAACACTTTCGGGCCATCCCCGGATGGTCACCGCCAGTAACCGAAATAGTCATCGTTGTCCGGGTACCCCGATGCCTCCACGTCATGTCCCGAGCTTGAGCTTTTGCCCCAAAAAGGGCACAGCTCCATCCTCTCCGCGTTGAACCGGGAGAGGATGTGAGAGCGCAACCCCTGCGTACCCTTCGGTTTAGCGGGCCGCGACGGCGTTTTCCACCCAGGCCTTCGCCTCGGCCGACTTGAGCCACTCGCCCGCCACCTGCCGGGTGGCTACATTCAGGCGATTCCACAGGTTGATCACCGCGATGCAGAGCACCAGCGCTGCGAGCGCCGGCTCGTCGAAGTGCCGCGCCGCCTCGTTCCATATTTCGTCCGGCACGGGATCCGGCCGATCGCTCAGCCTCGTGACAGCCTCGGTAAGCGCCAGCGCCGCACGTTCTGCGTCGGTAAAGTAAGGAGCATCCCTCCAGGCCGCCACCGCAAAGACGCGTTCGTCGGTTTCGTTCGAGCGTTTCAGGTTGCGCCAATGCATATCGACACATACGCTGCATCCATTAATCTGGCTTGCGCGCAAGTGCATCAATTCGCGTATTTTCTGCGGCAAACCGCTCTTTTCGGTTAATTTGCCCAGTGCTTGCAGCGTCTCGATGGCGCCGGGGAGAATCATAGCTGGATTGTTGATACGGGATTGCATAGTCATTGACTCCTTGTCACATTGATTAGCTTTCGTTCGTCAATCCCATGACGAATGCAGTCGAGGAAATGTGACCGATGAGCGAATCTCAGTTTCTGGCGGATCGATTCGAACAAAACCGGGATCGGCTGCGCGCCGTCGCCTATCGCATACTCGGCTCGTTGGCCGACGCCGACGACGCCGTGCAGGAAGCGTGGCTGCGCCTCAGCCGCACAGATGCCGACAGCATCGAGAATCTCGGCGGATGGCTGACCACCGTTGTGGGACACGTGTGTCTTGACATGCTTCGTTCCCGCACCTCGCGCCGCGAAGACTCTCTCGAGGAACAACTTCCCGAACCGCCCGCCCCCAAAAGAGCCACCGCAAACCCTGAGCAGGAAGCGGTGCTTGCCGATTCGGTTGGTCTCGCGCTGATGGTCGTTCTCGATCGCCTGGCCCCCGCCGAGCGCCTCGCGTTTGTGCTGCACGATATGTTCGATCTGTCTTTCGATGAGATCGCATCCATCGTCGGACGCACGCCCAACGCGGCGCGGCAATTGGCAAGCCGCGCCCGTCGTCGCATTCGAGGCGGCAAAGTTTCGGGCGCGACCCTCCCTCAACAGAGAAAGGTGGTTGACGCCTTTCTCGCAGCTTTACGTGGTGGTGACTTTGAAGCGCTCGTCGCAGTGCTGGATCCTGACGTTCAAATCCACTCCGACCATGTCTCGCGCCTCCCCGGCGCTCCCGCGGAAGTCCGCGGCGCCGAATCCTGGGCACGGCAGGCTATCACCGCCGCGCAAGGCGCAAGGGCCGCCCGCATTGCACTCGTCGATGGATCAGTCGGGCTTGTTGTGGCGCCGCGAGGACGCCTCTTCCGGGTCCTTCGCTTCTCGTTTGCCAATGGAAAAATCAGCCGCATCGATGTTATCGGCGATCCCGCCGAGCTTGCGTCGCTCGACCTCGCCGTCCTCGATCAATAACGAGATCAACCCGGGCGGACCGCAAAGCGGCGGCCTGCGCCCGAAGTATGTATCCGCCATCAACTCGACTATCTGGCAACCTCCAGGATGGCTTCTGGCCTGAACCCACGCTCTCGAAGAGAACGAATACTCAACGCATCATGCCGCTTCGCCAGCCGCCGCCCCTGGTCGTCCACACTTAATTCGCAATGAAACCACTTTGGATCCGCAAACCCCAGCGCCCGGTTCAGCAAGATCTGCCGCGCCGTCGACTTCAGCAGATCCGCGCCACGCACCACCTCCGTGATCCGCATCGCCGCATCGTCAGCCACGCATGCCAGCTGATAGCTCGGGCACCCACCACCCCACGGACGAGGACCTGTCCGCGGGGACCCCGGCACTCCACCACCCCACGGACGAGGACCTGTCCACGGGGACCCCGGCACTCCATCCCGCCGCCACAAAAGAAAATCGCCGAAATCCACTCCCGCCACATAGCGCTGCGTTCCCAGATTCAAATCCTCGAACTCGACAGGCTCCCCATCCGGCACGCGGAACCGCCAGTTCATCCCGCTCGGCCCATCCGCCATTTCGCTTGAAATTTCAAAGACACCCTTGCCTGTGCACGATGGGCGACAAGTACCCGGATACACCGGCTCATCCTCCGCATCCTGCCCGCGCCCCGCGCCCTCATGAGGAGCACTGACCGCCGCCGCCAGATCCTTTCGCGAACACCGGCACGGATAAATCAATCCGCTTTCGCGCAAGCGCTTCCACGCGTCGAGATAAACCTCGCCGCGCTCGCTCTGCGCATAAGGCCCGAACGCTCCGCCGACATCGGGACCCTCATCCCAGTCCAATCCCAGCCAGCGCAAATCCTCAAGCGCCGCCGCCGCATATTCCATCCGGCTGCGATCGCGATCCAAGTCCTCCATCCGCATCACCAGCGCGCCACCCGCCTCGCGCGCTCGCCGCCAAGCCGTCGCAAACGTCCGCGCGTGCCCGATGTGCAGATACCCCGTAGGCGAAGGCGCAAGCCTGCCCCGATAACCCGCATGCGCGAATGAAGTCAGGCCGTCCATCTCACGTTTAGTGTAGACATCGGGATCAACGCGAATCGAACCCCTGCGGATCACCTGCAACGAAAAGAATCGCCTTCGTCGTTTTTCCCCTTGCACTTCGACAAGAGTTTGTCCTATGCTCTTGTCGAAGCGAAAGGGAACGAATGCCGGAGAAGATCGAGCTGCCTCAAGGCACCCTGGATTTGCTTATTTTGCGCACACTCCTGACCGGGGCACAGCACGGTTGGGCCATCTCAGAGCGCGTACAACAAGTTTCGAGCGAAGTGCTCAGCATCCAGCAGGGATCGTTGTATCCCGCGCTGCACCGGCTCGAACGACGCGGTTGGATCAAGGCAAAATGGGGCACTTCCGACAACAACCGTCGCGCAAAGTACTACGAGCTCACGCGGACCGGGGAGAAGCAATTGGAAAGGGAAACAGAAGCGTGGCGCAAGTTGACCGTTGCCGTTGCGCAGGTTCTGGAAGGAGCGTGACGCGGCCATGCTGGATGATCTGCGTTATCGCACGCGCGCCTTGTTTCGTCACAGCGCGGTTGAAGAGGAATTGGACGATGAGCTTCGATTCCACTTCGATCGCCAGGTCGAGAAGTACATGCGGTCCGGCATGACAGAAGAGGAAGCAAAGCGCCGCACGCGTCTTGCGTTCGGCGGCCATGAGCAGGTGAAGGAAGACTGCCGCGAGGCACGCGGCACCGCATTCATCGAGTTGACGCTGCAGGACACGAAGTACGCTTTCCGGCAGCTCCTCGCGAATCCGACCTTCGCCCTGGTCATGATTCTCACTCTGGCGCTCAGCATCGGCGCCAACAGCGCCATCTTCAGCGTGATTAACGGTGTGCTATTGAGCAGGCTTCCGTATCCGCAGCCCGACCGCCTGGTTCGTATCTTCCTCTCCAGCCGCGAGTACCCGAAATTTCCCCTCAACCCTTTCGACTTTCTCGACTTCAGGGCGCGCAACCATTCGTTCGAATCCATCGCCGCATTCACGCGCGGAGACGTCCAGCTTTCGGGTAACGGCGAGCCGGTGCGGCTGAACGGCTTCGGCATCACCTCGGGATACTTTCGCGTTTTGGGACTGCAACCCGAGTTAGGCCGCGAATTCGATTTTCAGGCAGAGATTCCCGGCAACGGGCTTCAAGTGATTCTCAGTGATCGCGTGTGGCGCACGCGCTTTGGCGCCGACCCCAACATCATCGGCCGCAAGATCACGATGAACATGCAGCCTTTCACGGTGATCGGCGTCATGCCCGCGGGAACGCAGCATCCGGGCAACGAATATCACGCGGTCGCGTACGGAGAAAGCGTCGATGTGTGGTGGCCGTTTTCCTTTGCCGGAAATTCAAATCAGCGCGGATCGCACTTCATCGAGGGCATCGGACGCCTCAAGAATGGTGTCAGCGTGGAACGCGCGCGCGCCGAGATGAACGCGATCATGGCGCAGCTTGCGCGCGAGCATCCGTATGATTCCAGATGGACCGTACTGGTGGTGCCCCTCTACACGGAACTCGTGGGTTCGAGCCGCCAGATGCTCCTGGTGCTATTAGGCTCCGTCGGCATAGTGCTGCTCATTGCGTGCGCAAACGCCGCAAATCTTCTAATGGTGAGGGCCTCTGCACGCCTGCGTGAAATTGCCGTCCGGCTTGCGATGGGAGCGCCGCGTTCCCGCGTGGTGCGTCAACTTCTCACGGAAAGCCTGCTGATTTCGCTGACTGGCGGAGCACTCGGGCTGGCACTCGCATATGGCGGAGTGCATGCGCTTGTCTCGCTCCTGCCGGCGGATTTCCCGCGCGCACACGACATCCACGTAAGTGGCCCAGTGCTGGCTTTCACAATCCTCGTGAGCTTTATTACCGGAATCCTGTTTGGCCTCGCTCCGGCATTGCAGGCGTCGCGAACCGACCCAAAGGAAGGTCTGCAGAAGGCTGGCAGAACTTCAACGGCGGGCCGCAATCAAAGCCGCCTGCGCAATGCGCTAGTGATCGCAGAAGTCAGTCTCGCCAGTGTGCTTCTCATTGGCGCCGGACTCATGCTGCGCACCTTCCTCAACCTCATTCATCTCAATCCCGGTTTCCAACAGGATCACCTCCTGACCGCGAGCCTCTCCTTGCCTAACGCGCAATACCAAACGAGGCCACAGATAGCGCAATTCTACGATCGGCTCGCATCAAGTTTGAATACACTGCCCGGTGTGGAAAGCGCTGGCGCAGGGAGCGACTTGCCCTGGACCGGTTATGACGAAAATGCCGGCGGATTCGTGATCGAAGGAAAGAAGACGCCCCCGAATCAGGAGAACCATGCGCGCTATCACATGGCGACTCCCGGCTACTTCAGTGCCATGGGGATTCCACTGCTCCAAGGCCGCTTCCTCACTGAGGCAGACAAGAAAGATGCACCCTTCGCTCTCATCATCAACCACGCAATGGCGGAACGCTACTGGCCTCACGAGGACGTCATCGGCAAGCGCATCACTTTCGAAGATGTACCGAAGAAAGACTCCGACTGGATGACAGTTGTAGGTGTTGTGGGCGACGTGAAGGATCAGCCGAACAGCCCGGGTGCGGAGCCCGCCTTCTGGTGGTCGGAGTTCCAGGCTCCAGAATCCGACATGTCCGTCGCGATCCGCACCCAGGGCGATCCGCGCCAGGTTGCCGACGGGCTTCGCTCTGCGGTCCATCGCCTCGACCCGGCACTTGCGGTTGCGGATGTGGAGCAGATGGATAGCGTGGTGGGTTCCTCGGTTTCTACTCCTCGCTTTACCTTCGTTCTCGTCGGCTTGTTCGCAGGTTTGGCAATCTTGTTGGCGGCCATCGGCGCTTACGGCGTGATTGCTTACACGGTAAGCCAGCGAACTTCGGAGTTTGGCCTGCGTGTCGCACTGGGAGCTCAACGGTCCGATCTGTTGCGCATGGTTCTAACGCAAAGCGCAAGGCTGGCCGTGCCGGGAACGATCCTGGGAGTGCTGCTCGCCTTAAGCATGAGCCGAGTCATGCAGAAGCTCATCTACGGCGTGAGCCCCGCCGATCCCGTCACGCTGTCTGCGGTAGTTCTGCTTGTCCTCACCGTTGCACTCGTTGCATCCTATGTGCCGGCGCGGCGTGCGTCGCGCTCTGACCCAATGACAACGCTGCGAGCGGAATAGCGCGCTCGCAGCGTCGCCATCGCAAACATCGAGCCTGCGCCATGTACGCGATATCCTGTCGACGATACGGGATTCAGTTGAATCCGCCGCACTGCTCAGCCTCCGACTCGCACGATTGCAGCTACTCGACGCGCCCCAGGTAGCGATCGAGCCATTCAAGCACCGCTTTTACCAGTTGCGGACGCTGCTCGGTTACATCATGCGGAGTGTCGAGCACCACGTGGCTTTTCTGATCAGGCGGCGTCCCCAGCATCTGAAAGAGCGGATCCTGCGCTTTGTCCAGGGGGAACGTGTAATCGTAGCGGCCGTTCACCATCAGCACCGGAATCTCTATGCGAGGTGCAAAATCCGCCTGGTCGCCGCCCGGCGGAGGTGCATCCAGAAAATATCCTCCATCCAGAAAGATCGCCGTCTTCAAGCGATTCTGCAGCAGTGGAACGATGAGGACGCCCGCGGCGGATCCCATACTCACGCCAAGATACGCCATCGCCTTATGATCGATATCCGGTCGCGTATCGAGATAATCGAGCGATCGCGACACATCCTTGTACCAATCGGTCGTCATCGTAATGTTCTGGGAGCCGCCGGGCAGGCTATATTTCATTCGCCTCTCATACGTGTCTTCATACACCGGGTAGATGACCGCTCGCCCGCTCTGCAGAATGTAATCGAAGAACTTCACGTCTCCCAGTTCATTGCTGTTGGGCGGTAAAAACATTACCCGTGCGCTGGGGAAAAACACAACGGTCTGGTACGGAGGCCTGGCCCTCTTGGGCAGAAACAAATATGCCGACATCCGCTCACCGTTGTATGCCGCATCGAACGACACTTTTTCCTCGCGCCAATCCGCAGTTTCGTGAACAACTCCTTCCTCTTTTGCGTTGAGCGGGGATTTTGCATACGCGTACAGCAGTCCGTAGGCCCGGAATACCTCGTCACTCACCGGTTTCACCTTGCTGAAGTCGCGCGAAACCCGGCGGATTGGCCCCGTTACTGCCGGGGGAAGTGGTGAGGTGTTTACGACACAGCGAAATCCATTCCCCGCCGCGCGATCGTACGGAGAAAGCGCCTCCGGGTTCATGGATAAATAGTTGGGCGACATCCACGACCCGCCCAGAATCAGCCGCTCGTCCCCGTCCACCATGTTCGCTACCCATTCGCGAGCATTGCCCACCATGTCATAGGTTCCGAATGGTCCCACGCCCTGATAAGTTCCAACCGCCGCCGCGGAATTGCTGCTGATATTGCTCTCCGGCGCTGTGTAGTCCGCCTCGTCCGGCGGAGCCGCTTCATACCACTGCGCCATCGTAGGCAGGCTCTTCCCGGCAAACTTCGCAAAGGCCGAGGCTTCGTACCAGCTCACCCCCGTTACGGGATAATCGGCCTGTCCTTCAGGAAAGTGCCCGGCCGTCCATGTCGACGGCCCCGAACGGTCGGTCGAATCGCGGAACATCGCCATTGCCTCGTCGCGCGAAAGCTTGCGGCCATCCTTTTCAAACTCCGCCGACCAGTATTCCGGCTTCTGATAGCCTCCGCTGTCGACGAATTTTTGATAGTCGCGGTTCGTCACTTCGAATCGATCGACGAAGTGCGAGGGCAGCTTGTAGGGGCCGACCCACCCGATGAATGCGATATAGCTGCCCCACGGCGCTGCGGGAACATACACCATTCCTGCCGGGGATTTTTGCTGTGCGGCGAGAGCAAAGCTCATGGTGGCGTCCGTCTGTGCTGCGACGATCACCGTCCCAATTCCGTCCTTCGAGACCTTCCACCGGAAATATCCATTTGGTATGCGGAGGTTCCTGGCGGGTGTCGTTCCCACATCCACCCATTTCGCATCCGGCGTCAGATAGTCCTGCATCTCAATGCGCGCGCCCGGCACATCTGCGTCGATTGCCACGTTGCGCGTGTTTTCTGCTGCAAACTGCTTCAGCGGCGCCGAGAATGGCAAGATACCGTCTGCCCTTTGCAAAATCAGGAAAGCCGCCAGTGGCTTCCGTGCCTCCTCAAGCCTTTGCATCTCCGGCAGCGCATCTTCGCGCGCCCAACGCCGTTCCGCCGCCCGGCGATAAAGCCAGTATCCCACCGCACCGATCGCTATCACCAGGACAACCGCAACCGCCAGGTTGCGTAATCTGTGCGACGGCCCTGCCGCTGTCAACGAAACAGCGCCACTCAAACCATCCAGAAGTTTCCGTGCGTCCTGCCCGAACTCCGCAGCCGTCTGGTATCGTTTCGCCGGATCCTTCTCAAGAGCGCGCGCTACGAGATGTTCTGCCTCTGCTGGTGCATCCGTACGCATCTCGCGAAGCCGTGAAGGCGACTTCTCGACAATAGCGCGCAGAGTCGCCAGGTTTCCGTCTTCCCTGAACGGCGGACGTCCGGCAAGTGATTCGTAATACACCACGCCCAGGCTCCACAGGTCTGTGCGCGCATCTACGGCGTTGCCAAGCGCCTGTTCCGGCGACATATAGACGGGCGTGCCCAACATTCCCCGCGTCTCCATGATCGTCGCTGCCGTCTCCTGCCCCGCCTGGACAAACAGCTTGGCCAACCCGAAGTCCAGTACCTTTGCACGGTCTCGTGCTGTGATCATGATGTTCGCGGGTTTCAGGTCGCGATGAATTACGCCCCGCCCGTGTGCCTCTTCCAGCGCATCGGAGACCTGCAACGCAATCGAAGTCGCCTCCCGCATTCCGAGAGCGCCGGAGCGCAGCCTGGCCGCGAGCGATTCGCCCCCCACCAGTTCCATCACGATATAGTCGATACCATCCTGTTCGCCCACGTCATACACCGCGGCGATATTGGGATGGTTCAATTTGGCCAGCGCCAGGGCTTCCCGTCGAAAATGCCTGCGCGCTTCATTAGAGACGAGCATTCCGGGGTTGAGGACTTTGACTGCAACATCCCGCTCCAGCTTTTCATCATGTGCGCGATAGACGATGCCCATCCCGCCCGCGCCCAGCGATGATACAAGCGAGTAACGGCCAAGCTTCGACCCTGACGAAAGCACGCCTTGCAGAGCTGGCACCTCAATTGTCGGCGGATCCGCTGCAGGATATACCGGCTTCGATAGAAATCCACTTATCCGATCGTTTTCTTCGAGAAGGGATTCCACCTTGCGCCGAAGCTCCGGCGCACCACGGCAAGCACCTTCCAAGAATGCCGATCGCTGCTCCCTCGGCAATTCCAGCGCCTCTTCGAAGAGGTCCTCCGCAGCCAAATCAGGATTCTCCATCGTGGATTCCTGTGCGTTTGATCGGTGCCTTCTCCCGATTTCCACAGTAACATGCAATCAGCAGGAGTAGCCCAATGGATTCCCGCTCTGGTGAGATCACGCAATTACTTCATGCCATGCATGCGGGCGATGACTCCGCGGCTGACAAACTACTACCCCTCGTGTACAAGGAACTCCACAAATTGGCGGCCGCTTATATGCGCCGTGAACGTCCTGACCATACGCTTCAACCAACTGCTTTAATCAACGAAGCATATCTGCGTCTGACAGGCGAAGAGGTCGACTGGAATGGACGCGGTCAATTTATTGGATTTGCTGCACACGTCATGAGACAGGTCCTCGTCGATTATGCACGCGCCCGCAATGCTGAGCGTCGAGCTGGCGGCTTACGACGGGTCGACATGGACGAAGCCCTCGCCATCTCTCCCGAAAGGTTGGGCGAAATCGAATTCCTCGACGAGGCCCTCCAGAGGCTTGCGAACCATAATCAGCGACAGGCGCGCGTAGTCGAACTGCGTTACTTCGGCGGCCTCACTGTGGAACAGATCGCCTCCGTGCTCGGCATTGCACCTCGCTCGGTTAAGCGCGACTGGTCCCTCGCGCGCATTCGGCTCTACCGCGAACTTCACCCGGAATCTGCATCCCTTCCGACACGCCAAAAATAATTCAAAAAAAGTTTGCACTATTTGCCGAGCCACTGCGCGTTCTCCAGTGAAGGCGCTTTTCAATGCCCTCGCCAAGGAGAAAACGACATGACAAACCTGATCAAGTCAACCATTCGCACCATCGCCGCTTTGGTCGCCGCAGCCGCGCTGTCTCCGGCACTCCATGCCCAATCGACAATGCTTAAGGCACAGGTGCCGTTCGCCTTTGAGTTCGGAAGAGCGCACATGGAGCCTGGCACCTACACCTTCGATCTCCGGAACTTGGACCTCGTGATTCTCAGAAACCAAAACGGCAGCTCTTACCTCGATCCGACAAGGACAGACTTCCATGATCGGCCCTCAGAGACTGGACGCCTTGTTTTCAAGAAATTTGGCGAGCACTACGTTCTTTGCGAAGCCCGGATTCCGGGAAGCATCAGGTACCTCTCCATCTATCACGCTGGCCGCAAGCGCTGGATGAAGGAGAATCAACTCTCCTCGAATGACTCTGGTAAGGAAGTCACCGTCGCCCTGCTCGCAGCACCCACCCCCGGACGCGCCGATTGATGAAATCAAGGCCTGCTTCGCACCAACGAACAGGAGTCCCTGGTGTTCCAGAGACTCCTGCTCGCTCGTTGCAATCGTCACCGAATGTCGGAGTTTGAAAGTGCGTCCGGTTTAGTTCTCAGCGTCGTCGCGGCTTCCTTCCGAATCACTCTCGCGATGATGGTGATCGTACTTCGCGATGCTCTCATTCAAATGGTTCGGATCCACTGAGAGCTGCACCACGTCCATTTCGTGTCCGTCGAGATCGAGCACGAACAAGCCCATCCGCGGGCCCTCGGGATGCATGTAGATCAGCGTCTGACTGTTTCCCTTGCGGCTGGTCTCGCGAATCACGCGCTCCCACTCGGAGCCGAGCTTTTGCCCGACCATCCTGTTTAGTTCTTCACCATCCACGTCCGCATGAAAGTCGTCAATCTCGGCGACCTGCATCCCGCTCACGCCGCCGCTCGTCGCCTTATGCGAAATAAAGCTGATCAAGCCGATCAAGGGAATGCGCTCCGCATGCACGTGGTACCGCGTCTCAATTGAACTGATCACGCCGTCAAAGCCGCCCTGCGCGCCATTCGCCAACACCACCACCGGAACGGCCAATGCCAGAAAGCAAATGGGAAAAAGAATGAACCGTTTCATTGGTCACCATCCTTGTCCTTCTTCATCTTGTCTTTCGCCTTTTCCTTGCTCGCATCTTTCTGGATGTCGCCCAGCATGCCCAGTCCGCCGATGCCGCCCAGCTTGCTCAAGTCTTCCATCTTTACCGGACCCAGAATCAGCACGATGCTCAACTCCTTCGGCTCCACGTCCAGGATGAACATACCGTGCGTCTCGCCATTGACGATCTTCATCATCACATCGGTGCTTTCGCCGCTCCTCTTGTCGCGCTCGCGCACAATCGGCGACCACTCGCTCGTTTCAAAGTAGGAGCGCAGCCTCTGGACATCCTCCATCGAGTACTGGCCTTCCTTGTCGAACTCGTAATCGCGCACATAAATCCCATCGAGGCCCTCGATCAAATGCCGCGTCGCTGCATTGTCCTTGTCCTTGCCGTCCATGAACTTTGCGGCAAACGCCAGCATGTTTTTACCCAGCGTCACCTCGGTTACACTCGACGCCTTCGCGGACAGCTCCTTCTCCACGGGCGACGGCAAGGGCAGTTGCGAATTCTGCGCGACAGCCGGAACGACCAGCACCATCACTCCCAAGACCAAAGCTGCAATTCGGTTTTTCATAATCTCTCCCTGCCTGCTTGTCTGCTACTGCTCGTCTGCCCGGTTGCGTGCCGCAAGCCGCCGGTTCATGTCGTTCAATGCGTGATTGGTAATCCGCAACGCCGTCAACACCTGCTCTGCCGCTTCCTGGCCTTTGCGCCGCTCTTCGACCTGCCGCCAGCTATAGCCGCCGGCGACCACTCCCGCCAGCAGCACCGATGCCGCCAGCCGCTGCCACCAGATTGCGTGGCTATGAATCCGCTCGGTGCGGCGAATATTTCGCTGCTGCAGAATCCTCCGCTTCAGACTCGGAGGCGCCGGCCGGCGCTCCATTGCCTGCCGCAATTCCTTTTCAAACTCGTCGATTTGTTCAGGCTGGTCTGTGTTTCCAGTCTGCCCACGCCGCTCAAAGTCCACGAATGTACTCCTTCAACTGCGTTGTCGCTTTCGACCGCAGCAGCTTCAATCCCCGCTGCAGGTTGCTCTTTACCGTCGCCACCGGCGCTTCCACCGTGGCTGCAATCTCTTCCGGCGTCAGATCTTCCTGGTACCGCAACACCAGTGCTGCCCGCTGCGCTTCCGGCAAGGTCGAAAGCAATTGCTCCAGCCGCGCACTCAGCGGAGATGACCGTTCCTCTACAGGCGCCCCGTGATTTTCTTCAATCTCCACCCACAGGTCCACGCCCCGTACCTTCCGCCGCCGCAGCGCATCGGCCGAGCGATTGATCGCCACCCGCCGCAACCAGAACATCGCGTGCTCGGGGCTCTCGATCCGTTCCATATGCCTGTCCAGCTCCAGAAAAACATCCTGCGCAACCTCTTCCGCCAATCCGCGGTCGCCGGTCATGCGCCACGCCAGCGAAAACACCATGGACTGATGTTCGTCCACCAGTCGCTCGAAATCCGGGTGCCACTTCTCGGCCATGGGTTTCGCTTCTACTCTCTTATCCGCAGGGGAACGCGGCTCAGGATGCAAAAGGTACGCTTTGCACGAAAGAAAGTTCATGCGGGGAGGAGATATTACCAAAGGCTGAGCGAGCACGAGCGTTGATCGGGATCTCAAAGCTCGAAACGAATAAAATCACCCCATCAATACAGGACATTTCGACAGGACATTTCGACCCATACGTGAGGACAAGTGCCATGAGATGCAAGACTTTACTCAGCCTGTTGATCCTCGGATCGTTCTGCTTTGCGGGTTGTGGGGA
Organism: Occallatibacter sp.; assembly: GCF_049582745.1. Classification (GTDB taxonomy): domain Bacteria; phylum Acidobacteriota; class Terriglobia; order Terriglobales; family Acidobacteriaceae; genus Telmatobacter. Next base: position 127,467 of record NZ_JBAUUO010000177.1, on the reverse strand, counting down.
TGTCACCAGAAGCAGTACCCCCCCTCCCCCCTCCCCCACCATCACCGCAGTCACCGTCTCCTGTGCCGCGGCGAGGCTCCAATCCGGACAGACCAGCCAGTGTTCCGCTTCCGTATTCGGAACCGGCGCCTACAGTTCGAGCGTGACCTGGTCTGCAGTCTCCGGAACCATCTCGACCACCGGACTCTACACCGCTCCCTCGACTGTGCCCGCATCCGGTTCCGACAACGTCGAGGCAACGTCGACCGAAGACTCCACAAAGCTGGGGACCGCAAAGATCACCATTAGCGCGCCTGCGACACCGACGGTCACCGCTGTCTCTCTCACTTGCAGCCCATCCTCAATTACTGACGCGCAGACATCCTCCTGCACTCCCACCGTCACCGGTACAGGATCCTTCGCCAACACCGTGAATCTCGCGATCAGTCCGGCTGCTGCAGGCACGCTTAGTGCAACCGCCGCCGTTAAGTCGGGAACAGCCGTGACCTTCACCCCCGCAAACACCGGGGCCAATTCCCTCACCATCACCGCAACATCGACTGCCGACTCCACCAAATTCCATTCAGTACCAATCACTGTGACTGCAACGACCGCCGGACCAAGCTGCGCAAACATGAGTCTTGGAGATAACGCCAGTCTCAATGGCTTCCTGCCATTCACCTCTACCACGGCGTGGAATACCAACATCTCCTCTGCTCCACTCGATCCAAATAACACGGCGATTACCTCGGCCGCAGGGTTCGCAGGACTGCATCTTCATCACGACTGGTCTTCCGTGGCCGGAGGCAATTACGGCATCCCCTACGTCGTCGTTGACTCCAGCACAACGCCGCTCGCTCCAATCTCCGTGGTCGATTACGCCAGCGAAAGCGATGTTGCCTCCGCGCCATTCCCGATCACCGCGCCCATCGAAGGCTCGCCCGCCGATTGCACCGGATGGCCCGATACCTACATCGGCGATTCACACGTGCTTGTGCTCGATCGCCATTCCTGCATGCTCTATGAAACCTTCAACACGCATCGCTGCGGCGGAGCATGGAGCGCATCGTCTGAAACCATCTGGGACCTGAAGAACTACGATCGCCGCCCCTGGGGCTGGACATCGGCCGACGCCGCCGGATTACCAATCTTCCCCGGCCTCGTCCGCTACGACGAAGTCGCCTCCGGCGCTATCAATCACGCCATCCGCTTCACCATGCAGCAAACCAAGAATGACGCTAACGGCGGCTACTTCGTCGCACCCGCAAGCCATGCAGCGGGCACCACGTATGGCGTCAGCAACATCATGGGCATGCGCATCCGGCTCAAAGCCAGCTTCGACATCTCTGGTTATTCCGCCGTCAACAAGGTGATTCTCACTGCAATGAAGAAGTACGGCATGATCCTTGCCGACAACGGCAGCTACTTCTACTTCCAGGGCGTGCCCGATCCCCGCTGGAATGACGACGACCTGCACAACCTCGACTCTATCCAATCCTCAAACTTCGAAGTCGTGCAGATGACCCCCGCGTTCCCCGGATACGACGCCAACACCGCCCCCACCGGCGAGCCGCCCACGATCAACAGCTTCACGTCCTCCGCTTCATCCGTCGCGGCCGGGACACCCATCACGCTGACCTGGAACACAAGCAATGACTCCTACGATTTCATCGACGTGCTTGGCGGTGTAAGTGGAGGCACCGTAGCCACCACGCCAACCAAGACCACAACCTACACCTTGAACGCCACCAACCAATACGGCCGAACCACCATGCAGGTCACCGTCACTGTTCACTAATCAAAGGGTGCAATTCGGTCGTTCTCCGATAACACCTGGGGGATTATGAACCAAAGGTGCTATTCCCAAAGCATGCGCCCGTGAATAGAAAGTTAATGGCGTATTGTAAGATGAATAGTTTCGACTTCAAGATCGAGTGGTTCCTCAATCAGTTTGTGGGACGCCATCATTCGATCGACAGACTGATTGGCTTGACCAACGCCACAAATCTGCTGCAGGGCGGCGTGATGGTCCTGCTCATATTGTTCTTGCTCTTTGACCGTGATCGCCCCGGACAACTTCGCAAGGGATTCGACCTTCTTCTTGGATCAGTCTTCTTCTCCCTCTTTGCGGTACTCGCAGCTCGCGCTTTGGCGCTCAGTCTCCCCTTTAAGGCCAGACCAATCGCCGACCCCTCTCTTCATTTTCGCCTTCCGCCTGGTGAAACTCTCGTGTTGATTAACTGGAGTGCGTTTCCCAGTGATCACGCAGCGTTGTTTTTTGCATTGGCTGCGGCCATCCTGATGGCCTCAACGCGTGCTGGTTTGATTGCTTTCACCTGGGTGATTGCAGGCGTTTGCTTCCCTCTGGTGTACCTCGGCGCGCACTGGCCAACGGACATCATCGTCGGTGCAATCATTGGTCTGTCCTTTGCTCAGTTCGCGAGGATCCCCGCCATTCGCGAATTCGTTCGGCGAACCGTTACGAATTTGCATCAGAACCATGCGAGGGCTTTCTTCATCATCCTCTTTCTCTGGAGTTATGAAACGATCGTTCTTTACGATGATGTTCGCAATGTTCTGAAGTGGCTGGCACATGCGCATTCCGCCAGAGTCTGACCTCATCCGTCTAAACGGACTGCACATCGCGCTCTCAACCAGCCCTCAAAACAAATCAGGAATACTATGAAACGCGATCCGCGTTGGCGCAGCCCTGTATGCCGCCAGCATCGTAGCCGGCGCCAGCGTGCTCATCCCGTATTTCTGGTTGAGCTGGTCCATTGCCTCCAGCAGCTTTGCCCGGCTCTTCGCGTTGTCGAGCGAATCAAACAAATTCAGCGAGTGCAGCCGATCGGGCACCAGCCCATTCAGGCTGACACCGATAAAGTACGGCTCATCGTACCCCTGCCCCTTCGGCTTTTCCGCCCACAACCGGCACAGCGCGCCAATTAATGTTTGATTATCCTGGCACTCGCTCAGCCGGATCTCATGACGCCATCCGCGCGTCGGCACGCCAAAGCGACTCACCGGCGCATTCTGCCCGCGCGGCACCGAGAACCCCACCGCCAGACCGATCGAACTCGCCCAAAGCTTGTGCGTCCGCAGCCGCATCGCCGCCTTGTGCAGCAGCTTGTGCGCCACCGCCCACGCCTTCTCCGCCGTCCGCATCTCCGGCGCCAGCACGTGCGAGTGGCTGATTGACTTCAGGTGCTCGGTCTCCGACATCTCGAAGTCTTCGCCCCTGAGCCAATGCCAGAGCCGCCCGCCCCACACCGACCCCCACAATTCTCCCGCCTGCTCGCAATCCAGCTTCAGCAGGTCGTCCATCGTGTGAATACCTTTTTCGTTCAGCCGCTTTTCGGTCTTCGCGCCGATCCCCGGCAGATCACGCAGCGTCAGCCGCCGCAGCGCCTCCGGCAGCACATCCAGCGGCAGCGCCACCAGCCCGTCCGGCTTCTCCATGTCGCTCGCCACCTTGGCCAGATACCGGCTCGTCGCCAGCCCCACCGAACTTCGCAAAAGCGGCCCCACCTGCTCCTGGATCCGCGCCTTCACCTTGCGCCCCAGTTCCAGCGCCGCCAGCAGCGGCCGCTCCCGCCCCATCAGCCGGCAGGCCATCTCGTCGATCGACATCACCGCCGTCACCGGCAGACAGCTCTCCACCGCCTCCACGATCCGGTGGTGATAATCCACATACATCTCGTGCCGCGCCTCCACGAGCACGATATTCGGGCACATTTTCTTCGCATCCGCAACGATGGTTCCCGTCTTTACGCCATGCGCCTTTGCTTCGTAACTCGCGGCAATACAGCAGGTTGTGTCCGCCATCATCGGTACCACTCCAACCGGCTTTCCGCGAAGCTCCTCCCGATCCTGCTGCTCCACCGAAGCAAAATAGGAGTTCAGGTCGACGAAGAGCCAGTTGAGGCATGGATCGTCTTTCCGATCCTCGGCTGGTTGTCGCTTTGCTGCGGGCGCAACCGTCCCCTCCGGCCATTCTTCCGGTTCGGGTCCGTCTACGGGGTTTGAGTCGGCGATTTCCACTGCATCCTCGATATTCGTCTTCTATTCGCCTCACTTCAAGCACGTTTTGCTAAATACACGCATCTTATTAAGTGGTAAACTTGGCCTGCCGGAGGGGCTCACTCCTAAACCGAGCCTTTTTGCCGCTAGTGGTGTTCGAATCCTTGGCGGACTTGGATGGGGAGCAGGCCGCCGTGGCTTATGCATAATCTATTTCACTGGATCTCTTCGTATGCGAGTGTGCTGGCCATCCTGGTCACCCTGGGAGTGGCCGTGCTTCTGGTCTGCTGCCTCGAATGCACCAACTGCCCGAGCCGCGAAAAGGATAACCTCTTCAGCCGGCACGAAATGTAGCTCGGCAGCTTCGGCTGATCGCCGCTAGCTCGCCCGTGTCCCCTGGTGGAAACAAATCCTCCAGCCTTTCGACTCACGAATCCAGATTGAGCTTCGCAACGTGACCGACTGCTCTCCCGACGCATCCATGCGCAATGTCCGATAAGTCACGAGCACTACATCCGAACCCAGCAATCGAAACGCGAAGTTATCAACGTGCGCTGGTGTGCACGTCGTCTCGGTCGCCAACTGCTCCAGCATCGCATCCCGCGTCCACACCCGGCCCGAAGAGCCGAACTCCACAAAGTCTGAAGTCAGCAGCGCACCAACTCGTTCCCGGTCGCGCCGCACCGCCGGGTCCATCAGCAGCAATTCAAGCCGCTCGAGTTCGGCTCGGGTTGCCTGATTCACTTCCGGTTCGATTTTCATTCGACCGGCGGCTTCAGATATTGCTCAAATTGCGCAAGGATGCGCGTGAATAACTGCATGCGCGCTTCAGGGCCTGAGATCGAGTGCGTCTTACGCGGAAAAATCTGCAGATCGTACGGAATCTTCGCGTCAATCAGCTTCTGTACAAACTGCACCGTATTCTCAAAGTGCACGTTGTCGTCGCCGGTCCCATGAGCCAGCAGAATGCGCCCTTTCAGATTTGCCGCCGCGTTCGCCACCGAAAAATCCTTGTAGCCCTCGGAAAAGTCCATCGGCCGGCCCATATACCGCTCTGTATAGATGGAGTCGTAGTTACGCCAGTCCGTCACCGGCGCCACGGCTACTCCGGCACGAAACCGATCGGAATGCGTCAGCGCATAGAGGGTAAACGCGCCACCCCAGCTCCAGCCCCACCATCCCAGCCGTTTTCGATCGAGCTGCTGATATTTCTGAAGCACCGCATCCACCACCGTTAGCTGGTCCTCCAACTGTACGGGACCAAAATTGTGATAGGCCGCTTCCTCAAAGTCACGCCCCCGGCCGGCCATGCCGCGGTTGTCTGCATGCAACACGGCAAACCCGTGCTGCGCAAGCAACTCATCGAACAGCAGCCCATCACTCCACTCGTTCAACACTGTTTGCACGGCCGGCCCGCCGTAGGGATTCACAATCAGCGGCACACTCGCGTCGGCGGTCGCGTTTGCCGGCAGCAGCAGCGTTCCATACAGCGTCGTTCCGTCATGCGCCTTGACCTCGAGCTGCTCCGGAGCACGCAGGCCGAGCGTGTCAATCGCATGCGACGCCCAGAACGCCAAGCAATTGGAGCCGACCGCGCAAAGCTCCAGCACGGGCGGCTCCATGCGCGAAGAATATTTGTCGGTAAAGCTGCCTCCCAATGGCGCAAAGTTGGCATCATGATTACCCGCGCCTGAGGTCAGTTGCTTGCGCTCGCCGTCAAACGTCACCTGCCACACCTGCTGCTCCAGGGGCGAGCCTTCATTCGAGGCGTAATCAATGTCCTTCCTCTCCGGGTCGACGCGATACACCTCGCCGACTTCGAATTCCCCCTTTGTCAACTGCTTCTCCAGCGTTGCGCTCGTCGAGTCGATTTTGCTTTCGTTGTACTTGTAGAGATAGAGATGGTTGTGGCCGTCCGTCCAGTTGGTCAGCACAATGCAGCCGTGCCCGACGTACACATCGAAGTTCTCATCAATAAACTTCTCGTCCGAAATCTCCAGTACACTGTGCGCGATCCCCGTGCCTGGGTCCGCAAAAAAGATCCTTCGATGTTTCTGATCCCGACTCAGGGTCTCCACCCATAGCGTCTTGCGATCGACCCAACCGAATCGCGGAATATAGTCCTGGCCCTGCCCGATCGGCACGTGCAGCCACGACACCTTGCCTCCCTTTGCGCTCACCACCCCCACGCGCACATCGGGATTCAGGTCGCCCGGCTGGGGATACCGCTGCTTATCGACCGTGGCGTGCGTCGGGATCCAATCCGTGATCGGATACTCCGGCACGTCGGCTTCGATCATCTGGAGAAACGCAAGGTTCTTCGAGTCGGGCGACCAGAAGTAATTGCTCTTCGTGTCCAGCTCTTCCTCGTACACCCAGTCCACTTCGCCGTTGAGCATTGCCGGATTCGGTGCTGGAGCCGCCATCACGGTTGGGGTCCCCGCCTCGCGCAACGGAACCACCGCCAGCCCGTGATTGCGAACAAACGAAACGTACTCGCCATTCGGCGAGAATTTGGGATCGTCGCCCGATCCTTCGCCTGAATAGCCGATGTCGATTCCCGTTCCATTGTGCAGGTCATAGATCCACAAGCTGCCGTTTGAGTCGAACATCAGGTGCTTTGAATCCGGCGCCCACAAGTAACTCGCCATGCCGTAGCGCTCGCGGTGATCGCGGTCCTGCTCGGTCTCCTTTCCACCTACCAGCGCCGCGAGCTTCCCACGCCCCACAAGAACATGGGGCTTTCGCAGCGCCGGATCGATATCAATCAGTTCGCGGCCATCGAGATATGTCAGGTGCTGTCCGTCCGGCGACCAGGCCAGCCCCTCCGGCGGCGAGCCCAGCATCTCCCCATGCCCGAAGATGCCCTCAACCGTGAGCGGCTTTGCGTTCTCCTGCGCCGGCAGAACCGGGAAAACCAGCAACAGCGCGGCAAAAGCCGTCGACACGCGGACGCAGTGACACTTCAAGGGAATTCCCTCCAGGCGGGCACTCTCAACGAGCATGTGGAATGGATCGTGTGCCGGAAATCCAGTGTAAACGAGCCATCGCAACGTCTGAACTCAGCTCCGCTCCCCGAAAGCTGACAGTTGCATTTGCGGCTGTAACGACTATCCTTCGATAGACAAGCGGAGGGAGCATCCCAAGCATGAACTGGGCCACGCCCGAGGAACGACGGAATCTGGGCCAATCGCGGCGCAGGCAGTTGCGTCGCCAGCAAAACGATCAACTCAACATCAAGGCGCGCAAGGCAACGCCGCTCTCGCTGCTGGAGCGAGCCGAGCACGGACGCGTTCCCGCTCTGCTGAAACTGAAACATCAGCTCATGGCGCAATCGCCTTTCAGCTACTTCCGCGGCGCCGCGCCGGTCATGGCCGCCGATCTCGCCGTGCTGCCCAACACGGGCATTGAAGCGCAACTCTGCGGCGATGCCCACGTGCGCAACCTCGGTGCCTTTGCCGCACCGGATGGCAGGCTCGTCTTCGACATCAACGACTTCGACGAAACCATCCGCGGCCCCTTCGAGTGGGATTTGAAGCGTATGGCCGTCTCACTCGTTCTTGCCGGGCGTGAGTCGCGCCATAAAGAGTCCTCGGCGCGCGAGGCCGTGGAACAATGCATCCTGCGCTACTGCGAGCAGATGCGCGTCTTTGCAAAAATGCCCTTGCTCGAAGTGGGACGATTCCAGGTGCATCGCCTCGGCAACGTTGAGCCTGTTCACAAGGCCTTGCTCAAAGCGGAGCGTGCCACTCCCCAGCACAATCTCGAACTACTCATTGGACCCACACCGGGCAAGCCAGGCACCCGGCGATTCAAGGAGATCAAACCCAACCTCACGCGCATCACAGGTTCGCAGGCGGAAAAGGTTCTCAGCGCGCTCGATCCTTATCGCGAAATCCTGGAGTCGCAGCGCCAGCACCTGCTCTCGCTCTATCGTCCCGTCGACGTGGCCTTCAAAGTGGTCGGAACGGGCTCCGTGGGCCTGCGCGATTATTGCATCTACTTCGAGGGCAACGGACCGAACGATCCGCTCTTTCTGCAGATCAAGGAAGAAGCTCCGTCGGCCTACACGCCCTACCTGTCGGGCGCTCGTCCGTGTTTGCACAACGGCCAGCGCGTGGTCATCGGACAGCGCGCCATGCAGTTGCAGTCCGACCCGTTTCTGGGCTGGACGCACATCGGCGCACGCCACTTCCTGGTCCGTCAGCTCAATGACCACAAGGGTTCCATCGATCTCACAGATCTTGCCGGGAGCGGGCTCATGGCGTTCGGCGAAGTCTGCGGCGAACTGCTCGCTCGAGGCCACGCCCGCTCCGGGGACCCGCAGGTTATTGCCGGCTATCTTGGCTCCGGCGGAACCTTCGCGGAAACTCTGGCAAAATTCGGAGTTCTCTATGCCAACCAGACCGAAAAGGATTGGCAAGCCCTCCGCCGCTCCGGCAAAGTTGAAACAACGTGAACCTGCGATTGTGCCAGGGCGGACTTTAAAGGCTGCGGAAAAACTCGTCGAAGGCCGGTTTGTGTCGGGGCACGACTCGGGGTACCCCCTGGGTCGCGTGCTGTAATCGCAGCAGAATATGACCGGGGCTTTGGCCCCTGAGGAAAGTACATGAAGAGCGTCAATCGCCGCCAATTCGCGCAAGGCATCGCATCCACCGCAATCGCGGGCTGTTTATTGCACGCAGAACCCGTGTGCGATGCGCAGAACATATCTGCCACCAAACTGCCATTCCCGCTCTCCATCATGCTGTGGACCGTGTGGACCGATCTACCCTTCGAGCAGCGCTTAGCCAACGTAGCGCAAGCCGGCTACAGCAACGTCGAACTTGTAGGCGAATATGCAAAATGGAGCGAAGCGGACTACGCCAGCGCGAACGCAGCGCGCCAAAAACTGGGCATCCGCTTTGACGCAACCGCCGGGTTGCATAATGGTGTCGGTAATCCTGCGTTGCTCGATGCTTTTCTAGCTGAGTTCAAGCAGGCGTTGATACCAATGCAAAAGCTCGATTGCCCCGCGATGATCGTCCTCTCCGGCAACGTCGTCCCGGGCCTGTCACGCGAACAACAACATCAGAGCTGCATCGACGGCCTGAAACGTGCCGCAGAACTGATCGAAGGCAAACGGATCGACGGTCAGCTCGTGCGCCTGCTGCTCGAGTGCATCGATCCCGAGGAGAATCCACGCTACTTCCTGCAATCGGCCGCTGAAGCCATCGACATCGTCCGTGCCGTCAACCACCCGCAGGTGCAATTTCTCTACGATCTCTTCCACGAGCAGATCGCCGAAGGCAATCTTATCGAAAAGCTCGACAAGCACATCGATGTGATCGGCCTCATCCACGTCGCCGACGTCCCTGGCCGTCACCAGCCCGGTACCGGCGAAATCAACTACGCCAACATCTATCGCAAGCTTGCCGAACTGCACTACCGCCACGCGATCGCCATGGAATTCCACCCCACGGGTGATCCGGTGTCGACTCTCCGCGAAGCGAGACAAATGGCGTCAAGCGCCACCTCCTGAGAAGGCAGCAGGTGGCGCTTGAGCAAAGCGGCTATTCTGCCGGAGATGCCGCGGGCGCCGGTTTTGGCATTTCAAAAACGGCGGGGTCGACGGTCTTGTTCAGTTCGACCTTCTTGATCGCGATGTTCAGTCCGAACTGGCCGCCAAAGTCGATGTCCAGGGCATAGGGCATCAGGAAGCCCACTTCTGTTTTACGGTAATCCGACAATTTCGTCGTAACCTCGACCTCTTGCCCCTGCATGTCGCCTTTTGTCGTTAGCGACCTGACAAGATATGTCGCGGGATCGATGAGATAGGTCGAGTCAACATTGTCCTTGGTGGTCAGCTTGATCTTGTAAGCATCGCCATCTTTTCCCATCAGTTCGACTTTGCTGCCTTTGGCCGCGTAGTCGTAAAGCGCACCGCCGATATAGATATTCGCCTTGTTTGCTTTGTACTGATCATCCGGAATCGGCGTGGGATCGGCAGCGCCGGCCATCGGATTGATCATCCAGCCACCCTTGTCGTTGTAGCACTGAACGATCTTCTGCCCGTTGAAATCGGTCTCGCTCTTGTAGCCGACACCATCGACGATTACAGTCGTGCTCGGGACTTCGTTGCCCATGACCGAGACCGTGCTTTCCGTGGTGACGGTCTTCACCTGGCTGATCGCGTCTTTCCCGCCGATGGCAGCGACGTATTTGGCGACAATCTCGTCGGCCGTTAGTGCCTGATCGGCCGTCGGTGCCGGAGCCGCCGTCTGGGCCGGGCTGACCGCGGGCTCCTGCCCGGTGCTCTGCGCATTTGCCGACAACACGCCCGCCATTCCTGCAATCACAACTATGCCGCACATAAGAATTTTCATTCTGCGTTTTCCACCTTTCGTGTGCGTTCAGGCACACCCCTTCATGCGGAACCAGTGTAGCCCGCAAACAGCTTTTACGCCGTGAGATCGATAAATGTTCCCGCAATACTTTGCCTCGCCCCCAGGGCGGTGCTCAGGCTTTGAACGGCGACGGTCCCACGAGTTCTATGTCGAATTTGCTCCAAAATGCTGCGTCCTCGGTCGGTGGATTGGGGATCGCCGTGGCGCGCAGAAACTCCTCCATCTTGCCGGCCGGCGAAAACGAGATCAGCATGTGGCTCGGCTTGCCGGCCACCGCCGCAAATGTATGCGGAATCCCGCGCGGCCCAAGGATCGACTCGCCCGCATGAAGCGTAAGCCGCTTGTCGCCCACGGCAAACCGCACTTCTCCTGAAATCAGGTAGAAGTACTCCTCCTGGTTCGGGTGTTTATGCAGCGGGGGTCCGCCATTCACAAGGTTCATGTGCTCGATGACAAATAACCCATTGCTCGTCTCCCGGGGCAGGACCTTGAAAAGAATGGAACTGTACCCGCGCGAATGCGCTTCGCCCAGCCGATCTTTGCCCGCGCCAATCACCATGCCCTGTGGCGGGGCGTCTGCTCCCGGAAGGCCGGCGAACGCCATAGGATCTAGCCCGGCTGCCGGCAGGAACGCTGCTGCGCTTTTGAGAAAACTACGACGCTTCATGATCGGAACCTCCAAAACCCGTGGAAATGCTGAGAGAGTGAACGGCTCGACGCGAAGAAGTTGCAACATCGGTTTCTGCAAGGGGAATCGTCGCTCTAAGCCTAACCACCGGCCCACTCGAATCGCAATCGAATTCGATATCGTAATGCCAGGCTTGGGCCACGGGAGGGATTAGGTGAAGAAGATCGCAAGTCATGCAATCGTCGCGGTTTTGGTGTTCGCCGGAACGGTAGCCGTGATGCGTTCGCAGCAGGCGGGTACGCATCGGCTTCCGCAATTCGAAAACGAAGACGTGAAGGTGTGGAAGTCCGTCGTCTATTCCGGCGCGCCGTTGACGATGCACCGCCACGACCATCCCCGCGTCATCATCGCGCTCAAAGGCGGCACCATGAAGATCGTCGAAGAGACCGGCGGTTCCGAAGAGCACGCATGGGAAACCGGCCATGCCTACTGGCTTCCCGCCAATCCTCCCGGCACGCAACACGCCGACGTGAACGCAGGCAAAGATCCAATTGAAGTGATGGTGGTAGAACTGGAAAAAGAACACTAAAGCGAGAAGCTCGTCCTCCCGATCCCGCGAGGGCTGACACCTGATAGCTCAAATACTAACCAACCGGTACCAGCTTGCGGTCCGATGCCTCGCGCTTCGGTTCGTTGATCAGCTCCAGCTGCGTAGGAGATGCATTAAGGTGCAATGTCTTCGCGTTCGAGGAGAGCCGCAGCAGCATCTTTGCCTGGTCGAAGGTCACAACAAATTTCGCCAGCGGCGTCGATCCCACGTTCACCAGCGGAAACGCCGGATTGATTTCAACGAACGCCTGCCTGAACGTGTAGCGCCCCAGCCGCACATCCGGGCGCAACCGCGCCGCTTTGATCTGAAATCGTGTTGCCAGCGATTCGCCGTTTCCGAACGCGATCGGCGTTGACAGGAATTTCAGATGCTCCGCCACCGTTTCCGGGAAACTCAGTCCCGTGCCTCCTGAATCGATCTGCGCCTCCACATGCATCCCTCCGATCCGCAGCGCGACAATCGGGACCCCATCCGGCATGCGAAACGGTAAAGCCGAACTGCCGCCGTCCTGCGCAATCTCTCCTCGAGCGAGCACGAGGCGCCGCTCCGGAAAATTCAGCGTCAGCAGATAATCCTTGAAGAGCGTAAACCCCAGCACGCCCTGGCAATTCTCTCCCTCGCCGTACAGCTTGTGGCGGACCGCTTTCACCTGCGCAAATTCCACGCCCGCAATCGTGACCGCACGCATCAAGACAATTTCGGACCGCTGTTCTCCCAGACCGCTCGGGTCCGTGAGCCGCGCATGTCCCACGACCGGCAGCGCGAGTTGCTCGGCCAGCTCCGGCGACACCAGCGCCTGTGTGCCCGTGCCTGTGTCGATCAGGAAGCGGAAGGGACCCCGCTCATTCACCATCACAGAAACATACGGCTTGTCGTAGAGCAACTCGATCGAAGCAGAGTAGGACGCAGCCACTTCTGTTGTGGGCCGAAGATCCTGGGCCCGCGAAGCCGCCGATCCGATCCAGAGCACGCACGCACATCCCAGCGCGGCGCTCAAAGCGACCTTGCCCGGGACAGGCATGGCGTTCTCCTTTCGCGCGCGTGCTCAACGCGATCTGGATCCGAATCGCACCATGATTCTACGAGCATTTCGGCTCTGCAGTTCACCTAAGTTGCAGGATTGGACCTCCAAGCCGCAGGACGGCCCCGCTCTACAATGGACCGGTATGCCCACCACCGTCCGCTCGCACGCCAAGATCAACCTCGGACTCGGAATAGGCGCGCCTCGCCCGGACGGCTTCCACGCACTCGTCACCGTCTACCAGACCCTTCAGTTGCATGACCTCGTCCGGGTAAGCGCGCAACCTGCTTCCAAAACAACGGTGCGGATGGTCTCGAATGACGATCGGGTTCCGCTCGACGAACGCAACACGGCTTGGAAGATGGTTGATCTCGCACTAGGAGAGTTAGGCATCTCCGCCGAGGTGAGAATATTCATTGAAAAGCGTCTTCCTGTCCAAGGCGGACTCGGGGCGGGCTCCGCTAATGCTGTAGCCGCTCTCATCGGCCTCGAAAAGGAACTCAAGTCATGGAAGAACTTGGAGAAGGGTTTCGATTCTGAGGTCCGCAACTGGCCTGGTCAACGACTGAATCTCGCCGCCCAGGTCGGCTCCGATGTCCCTTTGTTTCTGATAGGTGGCGCCGTTCTGGGCTTGGACCGAGGCCAGGAAGTCTATCCCCTACCCGACTTCGAACCCGTCTGGTGCGTCATCGCCACCCCCTCGATCGGCGTCTCCACCCCCCAGGCCTTCCGCGACTGGGACGCCCTCTGCGCCGCCGAAGGTTTGACCCCCGAGGCAAGTACCGATAAACTAAATGAGTTGAGCCGCGCCTATGCCAGCGCCTTCGCAGGAGCAATCCGGCAGGGTCAGCATGGATCAGGCTCCTCCGGTGTCTCTACTTTGGGTGGAGACCTCGCCGGACCTCAAGAGTCCGCGCTTGTCCGCACCGGGATCAGTAGCTGGATCCAAAACGACTTTGAACGCGTCGTCTTTTCCCAGCATCCCTCCCTTGCAGAAATCAAGCGTCTTCTTGCGGCTACCGACACTCCGGAGGCAGCCCTTCATGCATCGCTGTCCGGGTCCGGTTCGGCGCTCTTCGGGTTGTACCTGACCCAGAGAGATGCACAGGCAGCTCAGGAACGGCTGACTGCGGCAGGCGTCGAGAGCCAGATCACGCGTACCCTGCCGCGCTCGGAATATTGGGCCAACATGCTTGTGCAGCAACAAGGTTGACAGCCGGGCTGGGCGGGAGAGAGACTCGCGAACGGCTGCCAATCAGGATATTCGGGATAACCTCGAATTTTTCGCGGAAGTTGGGCGATCGTCTAATGGTAGGACAATGCCCTTTGGAGGCATTTGTCTAGGTTCGAATCCTAGTCGCCCAGCCAGTTTTTTGTGTACGACCGGAATGCAGCCAAAGCCAACCAGCTTGGAGGTACCTCGGAAATGATGGAAGTAGGAACGGTGACAGAAACGTTGGAAGACAAGCAGACACCCGGTGCGGGCGACGCCAACAAGCAGCCCAATCCAGGCCAGAACCCTGGCCAAAACCCGGACCAGAGAGCGAAGGATGCCAAACCGGCACCGGAGCGCAAGCGGACCCGCAATCTCAGCGAGGACCGGCGCTTCAAGCTCTTCAGCGGGACAGCCAACCGTCCCTTGTCAGAGGAGATCGGACGCCACATCGGCGTTCCCGTCGGTGAGGTCAAGCTCCAGCGCTTCGCCGATGGCGAAGTCTACTTCCAGTTGCTTGAGAATGTCCGTGGTGTGGACGTCTTCGTAGTACAACCCACCTGCTATCCCGTCGATCAGAACCTGATGGAACTTCTCGTCATGATCGACGCCCTCAAGCGCGCCTCCGCCGCCCGCATCACCGCCGTGGTCCCCTATTACGGGTACGCGCGCCAGGATCGCAAAGACCGACCGCGCGTCGCCATCAGCGCCAAGCTTATTGCCGATCTGCTCACCACCGCCGGCGCCCACCGCGCCCTCTTCGTCGACCTGCACGCGGCCCAGATTCAGGGGTTCTTCAACATCCCCGTCGATCACATGTTCGCCAGCCCGGTGCTGGTCAGCCACTTCCGCTCGCTCGCACTGCCCAACCTCACCGTGGTTTCGCCGGACGCGGGCGGTGTGGAGCGTGCCCGCCACTTTGCGCAGAAGATGGGCGCACCGCTGGCCATCGTCGACAAGCGCCGCACCGACATCAATGTTGCCGAAGTCATGAACGTAGTCGGCGACGTCGCCGGCAAGACCGCCCTTATCATCGACGACATTATCGATACCGCCGGCACGCTCGTCAAAACCGTCGACGCGCTCTATGCCAGCGGCGCCTCGGCGGTGTACGCCTGCGCCAGTCACGCCGTGCTTTCCGGCCCGGCCATCGACAGAATTGCCAACTCGCGCCTGGAACAGGTGGTTGTCACCAACACCATTCCTTTGCGCGAGGCGGCCCAGAAGTTGCCCAAGATCAAAGTGCTCTCCATCGCCGGCCTGTTAGGCGCGGCCATTGAGAGCATCCACATGGAGACCAGCGTCAGTACGTTGTTTAGCTGAGTTCAGAGTTCGTAGTTCTGAGTTCACAGCACGCAACGACAGAGATCAACACTCAATTCACAGAACGGTTCGAATGGTTTTTCAACTCTGAACTTCGAACTAAGAACTGTGAACTTGCCCAACAAAGGGAGCGGCGCTTCAAAACGCCCGTGCCCGAATACAGAAAAGAGAATCGAATGCCTGAAGTTGTCGTAACCAAGCCCCGTGAGGGCAAGTTCAATAAAAATGCCGCGCGCCGCGTGCGTGTCGCCGGAAAGATTCCTGCTGTCCTTTATGGTGCGGGTCATGATGCCGTCGCGGTCGAAGTCGACCCCAAGCAGATCTCGCGGATACTTTTCTCTGAGACCGGCCAGAACACCATCTTCGATGTCGAGGTCGCCGGCTCTCCGGCAGCCAAGGCCATGATTGTCGACACGCAGCGCGAGCCCATCCAGGACAAGCTGATCCACATCGACATGAAGCGTATCGCGCTCGACAAGCTTCTCCGTGTCAGCGTCCGCGTCAAGCTGCTCGGTATTCCAGTCGGTGTGAGAACCGAAGGCGGAATTCTCGACCAGGTTCTGCGCGAAGTTGAAATCGAGTGCCTGCCCGCCGACATCCCGAACCACATCGATGTCGATGTCAGCGAACTCGCGATGCACGGCGTTCTACGTATCAGCGATCTACCGCACTCCGACAAGATCGAGTACCTGAACAACGAAGACGCGACAGTGGCCCACGTCGTTTCGATCCGCGAAGAAGTTGTCGAAGCTCCTGCCGAGGGCGAAGTGGTTGCAGTCGGCGAACCCGGTGCAACGCCCACCGAACCAGAAGTGGCCAAGAAGGGCAAGACCGAACCTGCCGCGGCAGAAGGCGCTGCTGCCAAGCCACCCGCTGCCGGAGGGAAGAAGTAAGCAACGGTGGAAGATCAGAACGAGCACGGAATTCGGCCCGGCCCCACTAAGCCATTTTTGGTTGTGGGGCTCGGCAATCCCGGACTCGAGTATTTGTGGACGCCGCATAACGCGGGGTTCATGGCAATTGACCGCATCGCCGAGCAAGCTGGCGTTGTGGTGCAGAACCGGCGCTGCCGGGCCGTTACCGCAACCTGCCGTATCGCAGGGCGCGAAACGATCCTGGCCAAGCCGGAAACATTTATGAATCTCAGCGGGCTCGCACTCGCCGCTCTGGTTCAGGAGTTCGAGGTGGACCCGGCACGAGATCTGCTCGTGATTTACGACGAGCTCGACCTGGTGCTGGGGACATTCAAGATCAGGGAGCGCGGTTCGCCCGCGGGACACAACGGAGCCCGCAGTGTAACTTCGGCCCTGCGCAGCCAGGAGTGGCTGCGCTTGCGTATCGGCGTAGGACCGGATTTGCCGCCAGAAGCCATCGTGGCCGGCAGCAAACGACCGGGCAGGGATTACCTTCTTTCGCCCATGCGCAAGGTGGACCTGGCGAAACTCGATGAGGTGCTCGACAAAGTGGCAACCGCCACCGGGCGCATCATCCAGGAAGGACCGGGCTCCGCAATGAACGAATTTAACCGCCGCGAGTAAAACAACCCGGCGGAAGGGATGAAGGCAGGGAACAGGGATCAGGGAACAGGGATTAGCAAGGCAAACAGCTTCGAAGAATCACTGTCCACTGATCACTGTCCACTGTTCACTGAGATTGCACGGCCGGGGCCAACGGGTTCCGGCGGAAAAGGAATACAGATGTCTCGTTTGTATGAGGTTATGTTCATCGTTCGGCCCGATGTGGCCGAAGAAGAAGTCGACAAGCTGATCGCGGGCTTCACCACCAACGTCACCAACGGTGGCGGCGTGGTCAAGAACCTGGAGAAGATGGGCCGCCGCAAGCTCGCTTATCTCGTCCGCAAGTTCAACGACGGCAATTACATCTTGATGACGATCGAGGCCGGCGGCGCCGTGGTGCTGGAATTGGAACGCCGTCTCCGCGTTTCAGAGCCGATCATCAAGTTCATCACCGTGCGCATTGACGAGGAAGAAAAGCGTCTGGCGAAGGTCAAGGCACTCCGAGGCACGCGCCGCAAGGTCAGCGCGGAAGCGCCTGCGGCCGCTGCACCGGCCGCTCATGCGCCGGTTGCCGCAGCGCCGGTTGCCGAGGCCGCTCCTGAAAGTGTCCCGGCCAGCGCTTAGCGTTCCATGGATTTCGCCGCCTTCGCGTCCCGGTAAAGGTACGCTCGCGGCGGTTCGACACTGCCTTTCTGTGCCTGGGATCAGGCGCCAGAAAGCCAACAGAATAAAGAGGAAACAAAATGTCTGATGAAACGGTAAAAGCGCCCGAAGCGAGCGCACCAGCACCACAAAGCGAACGCCCGTCCGGTGGACCCGGTGGTCGACCCGGCGGACGTCCCGGTGGATCCGGCGGCCCCGGTGGACGTGGCAAGTTCTTCCGCCGCAAGAAGGTCTGCAAGTTCTGCACCGAGAAGATTGACGCCATTCCTTATCGGGATGTCCGCCTGTTGCAGGGATTTGTGGCCGAGCGTGGCAAAATCGTGCCCCGACGGCTCACCGGAGTGTGCACCACGCACCAGCGCCGCCTGACGCGGGCCATCAAGCAGGCACGCAATATCGCCCTGCTGCCCTTTGCAACAAGGCACTAACTTGCACGCTCTGAGGCACCTCTGTTACCTATGACGCTTTAGTTGTAGTGATTGAATAATTTCGCAGGCGACGTCCGCGCAAGAATCGCGATAGAATCTGGCGCGGCGCAACTGAAAGTCAGCCGCCTGTGTCTAACACAACGGACGGACGGCACGATGTCTGGCTGCCCGTAAATCTGGAGAGTTTCACATGGAAGTCATACTGAAAGAAGACGTAGCCAACCTCGGCCACCGCGGCGATGTCGTGAAGGTGGCGGACGGCTACGGCCGCAATTTCCTGCTCCCCCGCAAGCTGGCGCTGCAGGCCACACTGGCCAACAAGGCCGTCATTGAACAAATGAAAGAAGCTGCCGCGCGCCGCTCTGCCACCGAAAAGGTGCAGGCGCAGGAACTGGTCGCCAAGCTCGAACCTGTTGTGCTCAGCTTCACCCGCAAATCCGGCGAGAACGGCCAGCTCTTCGGCTCCGTCACCTCCGCCGATATTGCCGGTGAGCTTGCTGCCAAGGGCTTTGAAGTGGACCGCCGCAAGATTCAGCTCAACGAACCGATCAAGAGCCTGGGCGATTTCACCATCTCCGTCAAGCTGCACCGCGAGGTCACCGCGCACCTGCGGGTCACGGTAGCGGCCGATGCGTCTCAGGAAGTGCACGAGCCGGTCGCCGCAACCGCTGTCGCTGATTGACAGCACAGCTCTTCTGACCAGCCGCCTCCCGCCGCAAACGGGGGGCGGTAGTGTCTCCGGCCACTTCCCCTCCCGTCACAAAAGCTGACTGCACCGGCGACCCTTGGTGCGCAATTCAGCTCAGCCCGAGATTCGTCACAGAGACCAGTCGCCCCACCATCAAGACTTAGAGCCACCAGAGAAACAGCCTCCCCGCCCCGGGTCCGGACGATAGGAGGTTCGATGGAGCACAACCTCTCCGTCAAATCCGTCGCGGCGAAAACGGCCCGTCCAAATGTCCGTGTTCGCGAGCCGTACTCCAGCGGATCCTACATGAAACCGATGCCATCCAGGCCGATCCACAGCTACCTGAAGATATTCTTCTCCGGCATCCCGCCGCTCAGCTTGATCAGCTTTTTCACGGCCTTCGTGAACTTCGCCTGGAATCCCGATCCATCCGGAATCATGTCCCACGAAAACAAGATCCGCGCCCGCGTCGAGGGAATCGACGGATCGAGATTGTTGTCGGTGTCGTAGCAGGTGCGGGCCTTCTTGCCCGCGATTGCATCCACCGTCAGCCGCGCCAGCGGCGCCCGCGTCTGCATTGAGTCGCTCGCATCGTACACGTCCCACACGATCGTGTTGGCATCGAGCGCATCGAGAAAAATATCGCAGTGTCCATCGGGCTGTTTGACGGTTAAGATCGTCGCCGTGGGATCGATCGAAATCTCCAGATTGTCGTTCGCCCCGTCTTCCGCGCTGTACGCAAGCATCGTCCCGTGGATGTATTCAAAGAGTTCAGCCGAGGTTGGCTCGTGGGGTGGCGTCTTCTTCTTGTGCGTGGAGGTCTGGGCGGCGCAAGGGTACACGGCGATCGCCAGAACAGCTGCGCAAACTACCGTCGCCAGTCGCGAACCGGCCCTTCTCTCGACCTGAATCATGAGGTTTCCAGCCCATCATAGGGTAAAGATGACCAAAAACGAGCGGCCCTCCTGCCCCCGGGACACCCATCCGTAACGGGTCACGGATAACGAATCGCGTAGACTCCCATGATGGACTCTTCAGCTAGATTCAACCAATAGAGGAGCTTGCGGTCGCACTCCTTCGTAAATCATTGAAAAGAGAGATTTTCTTTACAGAGATGGTTGGGCATTCCCGCCATTCCTGTTTGGGGTCCGGGTCCGGCATCATCGGATGAGCGGGAACGGAAGCTGGAGCATGCCGTCTTCCAGTTCGAGCGCTTCGAGCCATCGGCGAATGCTCGCGCGCACCGCTTCTACCGCAACTCCTTCATACTCTGCCGGAAAGCTGTCCAGTCGCACCAAAGCCCGGCGCAGCAAAGATCCTGCCCCCGCGCGATTCCCACGCTTCAGATGATGGAAGGCCGCCGTGACCTGGATCAGGGCCTGCAGGAACGTCTTCTCAGGCTCATCGCACCTCAGCCAAATGCCTTCCCAATGTTCATGGGCATCGAAGAATTCCTGCTTCTGGTAGCAGCGCAGTCCCTCGGCGAGCGGTCCCTTTGTCCAGTCAAGCAGCATCGTAAATTCATTATCACTTTGTCCGAAGTCGAGCAGAGCGAATGAGGCAGAGGGAAGAAGATGTTGGCGCAATGGCAAAGGCCAGATAACTCTTCGGCCGGTTTTTGCGTCTCTTCTGTTGTAGCTGGAAACGCGAAGTTTCAGGGCTCAAGGCGGGGTCAGCTGCATAAAGGCTCCTTAACAAGGACGTTTAGCCGAATAGAAGAAAGCAAATCATATCGCAACAGGGCTCGCCTAACTGCAAGTATCTGCTCGATTTGTTGCCCGCAGGACAACTAGTGGAACGTACCAACGAGCGTTGAAGCGTCCGTCACCGCATTTGTGTCTGCAAGTCAGTGCGCATGCTGGTGACTGCCGGTTAAGAGTTTCAAGGGCTTCCTGCAAGATGAGGAAAGTGCCGCTGGGGCGGCTGTGGAAAACGCTCCACCAAGCGAGGATGGCGAAGCCTTGCTCAAAAACAGCAGTATCCCTTCGCAGGCCTCGTCTCTGAGCCTGGCAAGGCACTGGTTTGCGGTGTACACGACCTGCCGGCACGAGAAGCGCGTGGCTCGAAATCTGGAACAGAGGCAGATCGAGCACTTTCTGCCGATCTACCGCACGCAGCACACGTGGAAAGACGGAACCAGGGCGATGGTAGATCTGCCGCTGTTTCCTGGGTACGTATTTGTTCATATCGATTTGCACGATCGGATTGGAGTGCTTGAGGTGCCCGGCGTGGTTTCGATGATCGGAACGGCGAAGCAACCGGCGCCATTGCCGGACCTGGAAGTAGAAGCACTGCGCACTGGCCTCGACGCGACGAAGGCAGAACCGCACCCACTGCTCGCGGTCGGACAGCGAGTGCGCATCACGCGAGGCGCGCTCTCCGGTGTGGAAGGAATTGTCGTTCGCAAGAAAAGCGGGCTCCAGGTTGTGTTGACTCTCAGCCTGCTGATGCAAAGTATCGCCATCGAAGTAAGTGGCGATGATGTGGAGTTAGCCGGCACGTAATTCCGCCGGCGCCTGCAATACATATAAACACATAGAAAAAACGCATCGAAGACTCTTGTACGAATTGAAATGCCTTGATCCCTACCCTGAACGTTCTCCGGTTCCTTGTGCGGCTCATCTTCGGCAGCATCGAGGGCACATCGGAGGAAAACTATATTGCACGCCCATGCGCACGCCGCTGCGAACTCAGCCTTTAAAGAATTCGCGAGGGCATGGAAACACAAAAAGCGAGGGTATCGCGAATGCAAGGAAAAAGCACCGCCTTAAATATTTATGAAGCCGACACACCCGGAGTGAGCGCGATCGCAGCCGTCGGCTTCTTACATGAAGCAATCACGGCGACCGTCTCCAGGCGCCCCACACCTTATCTTTCGGCTGCAGTGCGAAGGGCGTTTTCGTGGCGCTACGCAGTATTGAAACGAACCATGGATATTCTTCTGGCGAGCATCCTCATCGTCCTGTTCTTCCCCGTGATGCTGGTGGTGGCGCTGGCGGTGGCATTGACCTCGCCAGGGCCGATCTTCTTTTCCCAGGAAAGGCTGGGACGATTCGGAGCGCCTTTCCGCATCATCAAGTTCCGCTCCATGTACACGCGGAAGCATAAAGACAACGTCTTCGAGATCAATGGACATCGCAGAAGTGACGAGGACCGTAGAAATGAAGCGGCGTATCCGCTGAACAAGGACGCGCCGGATCCTCGCATCACTCCGGTGGGACGCATTATCCGCAAGCTAAGCCTCGATGAGTTGCCGCAGTTGTTCAACGTGTTGCTGGGGGATATGTCGCTCGTGGGACCGCGGCCCATCGTCGAGGCCGAGGTTTCGCTCTACGGCCAACACTTCGCCTACTACGACCTCTTCCGGCCGGGCATCACGGGGTTGTGGCAGGTTTCGGGGCGCAGCGACGTCGGCTTTGAACGGCGCGTGCTCTTCGATCGAGACTACGCGAGCAAGTGGAGTTGCTTGCTCGACTTCAAAATCCTTACCCAGACGATTCCCGCTGTCGTTACGATGCGCGGAGCGTATTGAGCTGGGATTAGACCGGAGCTGGGCGGATCGCTTGTCGAAGGACATGCGACGCAGAGCTCCGGAGATTTGCGACCGGAAGACAAAAGCATGAGAGCGTGCGTACGTAAGTGCTTGCGGATATTGATCGCTTTTTCAGTTGCCCTATCCTCTGCCGCAACAAGAGCGCAAACCGAGCCACCCGCTGTGAATCCCGGGAGCACTCAGCAAGGCTCGACGAGTTCGAACTGCGCCAACGGCGACCTGTCGGCGTGCGTGTCGATGTCGCCGTCTGTCGAGTCGACCCCCTCCGCCGATGGAGGCGTTGGAACATCTTGGTCCTTTCCCACAATGAACCCCGGTGCGCCCACTGCGCCGATGTCGGTTTATCGGGATGACGCGGACGGGATCGACCGCACCGCCGGGCTTCGGCAGCACCCGTCGGGACCCGTCAAGCCGCAACCATTAACTGAATTTCAGATGTTGGTCGCCGGTTCCATCGGCCGAATTGTGCCCGTCTACGGGACCGATTTGTTTGCGAACGTGCCGAACACTTTCGCCCCCGTACAACGGCTCCCTGTCACGCCTGATTATGTAATCGGACCCGGCGACGAACTCCTGATTCGTACCTGGGGACAGGTCACCCAAAATCTGCATCTGACTGTCGACCGCTCAGGCTCCGTATACATTCCGCAGGTAGGTGAGTTTCGCTTGGCCGGGCTGCAGTTTCGCCAGTTGCAGAGCTTTCTTAAGGCGCGGCTCGACCGCGTATATCGCAACTACGACATGAATGTAAACCTTGGGCAGTTGCGTTCGATCCAGTTGTTTGTTACGGGAGAGGCGCGCCGGCCGGGAAGTTACACCATTAGCTCTCTGAGCACGCTTGTGAACGCAGTGTTTGCCTGCGGAGGACCGGGGCCGCAAGGATCACTTCGCCACATCCTGCTGAAGCGCAACGGCGAGTTTATCGCGGACTTCGATCTCTACGATCTCCTCTTGAAAGGGGACAAATCGAAGGATGTAAACCTGGAGACGGGCGACGTCCTTTACTTTCCGGCCGTAGGGGCCCAGGTCGCGGTAGTTGGCAGCGTCAATGTGCCCGCCATCTATGAGCTGCGCGGTCATGAAAGTATCGCTGAGGCGCTAGCTTTGGCGGGTGGCGTTTCAGCAGCCGCAGAGACGTCGACGCTGGAAGTTGAGCGCACGCAGAATGAATCAGCAGGAGCCAGCGCGCGCGTCGCCATCGACGTTCGAATGAATTCAACTTCGCTGGCTGCTCCGCTGCGCAATGCGGATATTCTTCGCGTTCGAGCGAAAGCGCCGCGCTTCGCCAAGACCGTGACCCTGCGTGGGAACGTGGCCACGCCGGGACGGTTTGCGTGGCACCAAGGAATGCGCGTCCGCGATCTGATCCCGAACAAAGAGTCATTGCTGACGCCGGACTATTGGCTGCGCCGTGAGCAACTCGGACTGCCGGTAGCGGACTTTCAACCCATGCTCCCGCCAGTCAAGATGGAGGCGCCGTCGGTCCAGTCTGGCCAAACGATCACTCAGCCCGTAACCCCAGCGGATGCACAGACTATCAATAGCGGGTTGTTTCCAGGATTGACAGCGGGCGTGCCCACGGATACCGCTGTACCGCAGGGCAATACGGCACAATTCCAGTCGCTGGCAGCTTCAAGCGAAGAGGGGACCGAGACAAAGAACGGGCAGCCCGGTAACGTGGCGAAGGTCTCAGGGTCAGCTCATGAAACCCTCGGCTCAGGCCCACACCTAGTGACAGCGCCGCATTTTCCAATCGAGACGCAGGTGGTAAGAACCTCACCGGATATTGATTGGAGCTATGCGGTCGTCGAGCGCGTTGACCCAAAGACGCTGACCACGCGTCTGCTTCCCTTCGACCTGGGCGCAGCAGTGCTGCAGGACGATGATGGCGCCAACATCGCACTCGAACCTGGCGACGTGATCACGATTTTTTCTGACGCGGACATCCGGGTTCCGCGTGCGCAACAGACGAAGTACATTCGCCTGGAGGGAGAGTTCGTTCACTCCGGCGTCTACAGCGCTTTGCCCGGCGAAACGTTGC
The DNA here is from genome assembly GCF_049582745.1 of Occallatibacter sp. GTDB lineage: Bacteria > Acidobacteriota > Terriglobia > Terriglobales > Acidobacteriaceae > Telmatobacter. Next base: position 103,397 of record NZ_JBAUUO010000177.1, on the reverse strand, counting down.
GTCAGCTTGTGATTCGTGCTGGAGGGCTGACCCCGCAGGCCTATCTCTACGGGTCGCAATTCAGCCGCGAAAGCACAAGGCGCGAGCAGCAGCAGCGGCTTGACGAATACGTCTCTGCGCTGTCGTATCAAATCGAAATCTCCGCGTCGAATAAAGCTGCGTCGGTTGTTAGTCCGACGGAGGCAGCTACGGTTGGCGCTTCCTTGTCGAGCCAGCGCCAGTTGGTGAATCGGTTGCGGGAGATTCGCGCCACCGGGCGCGTCGTTCTTCACATCGATCCATTCAAGTCGGACATCGATTCGCTTCCTGATCTTCCATTGGAGGATGGGGATCGATTTGTCGTGCCTCCGGTTCCCTCGACTGTGGGAATCGTCGGCGCCGTTTACGATCCGAACTCGTTTGTCTACCAGGTGCACAAGCACGCAGGCGATTATCTGCGCACCGCCGGCGGTCCGAACCGGAATGCCGATCGGCGTCAGATCTTCATCATCCGCGCAGATGGATCGGTAGTAAGCAAGCAGTATCTTGATCGCACGCTTTGGGCGGACGACAAGTTCGACCGCCAGGTGATCTATCCGGGCGATACGATCATCGTTCCGGAACAACTGAACAAGACGACAATTCTGCGCGGCCTGACCGATTGGTCGGCCGTCTTTTCACAGTTCGCCCTTGGAGCGGCGGCGATCAATGTGATTCGCTAGTCGCGCATTCGATCGGATGTGATTGTGCAGTAAGGCATGCGTCAAAGACAACGAGTGTTGCGAGAACACCAATCGGAGTACAGGAACCATGGTGAATATGCGAAACGGCGGCACGGCAAATGAACAGCTTGAAGACATTGTCTTCCCGTCGACACATCCAGGCGAGCCGGAAGACCTCACATTCCTGGATGTTCTGCTCATCGTTACGCAGCGCAAGAAGCTGGTCGGAATCGTAACCGGGATGTGTGCAGGGGTCGCACTTCTTCTGGCATTCACACTGCCGCAGGAGTACACGGCGACGGTGACGATTCTTCCCCCGCAGGGGAATTCGTCGATGAGCTCCATGCTGGCCAGCCAGTTGGAGGGCATGGGTGGCGCAGTGAGCGGGATGGCCGGCAGCATGCTCGGCATGAAAAACGTCAACGACATGTACGTCTCGATGTTGAAGAGCCGCTCGGTTGAAGATGCGGTGATTCAGCGCTACGGACTGCAGTCGGAGTATCGAAAGACCAACCTGGCCGAAACGAGAAAAGCTCTTGAGAAGCACACCAAGATCGATGGAACGACCAAGGATGGCTTGATCCGGCTCAACTTCTGGGATCGAAATCCAAATCGGGCTGCGGAAATTGCGAACGGATATCTCAACCAGTTCAGAGATCTGTCGCAACATCTCGCCATTACCGAAGCATCGCAGCGCAGGGTTATCTTCCAGACTCAGCTCGATAAAACAAAAACCGATCTCGACAACGCCGATGAGGCCCTGAAGCGGACACAGCTCTCTACAGGGATGGTGCAGGTGGATGGCCAGGCCCGGGCAATGATCGATTCTGCAGCTCGCTTACGTGCCCAGATCGTTGCCAAGGAAGTGCAGATCGAAGCCATGCGGTCCTACGCCGGCGATGAAAATCCCGCGTTGACCCAGGCACAGACAGAACTTGACGGCCTGCGTACGCAATTCGACAAACTAGTTGGATCGAAAGGCGGCTCCGCAGACGATGTATTTGTTCCCAAGGGCGCGGTTCCTGAGGCCGGGCTGGAGTACATTCGCCGGCTGCGCGATGTGAAGTACTACGAAGCAATCTTTCAGGTCCTGGCGCGCCAGCTCGAACTTGCCAAGCTGGACGAAGCAAGAGAGGGCGCATTCATCCAGGTTGTGGATCCTGCGGTGCCTCCAGAAGAAAAGTCGTTTCCAAAGCGCGGTTTGTTTGGGATCGCCGGCGTTGCCGCGGGCTTCACCTTCGGAATTATGCTGGCTCTGCTGCGGGGAGGCCTGCTAAGAATGCAGCAAAATCCTGTCACCAAGGACAAGCTGGACCTCCTGAAACGATCTCTGTGGACCGGGCGCACCGCCAGGCCAAAGCAGGCCAAGGAGGAAGTGACGACTCTGCAAGCCAAGGAGGAAGTGACCAGGCTGCAACATGCACGGCCCGAGGCAACCAGCTGACGCAGTTTGCCTGTCCACTGTTGCGCTTCACTCTTCGCATCATCAACCATCCGATCCCGATCCGAAACTTATGCTGACTGAGACAACGAAATCGCCGCGGCCCACAGGAAGTGTCTGGCTGGCGATGCGTGACTTTCTACGCTACAAGTTGCCACACTCCATCGGCCTCGACCGGGCGATAGCATTTACAGTGCTCGGGCGTGTGGTGCAGGGCCTGGGAAGCGTAGGAAGCGTGCTGCTGATTGTGCATTTTCTCTCCGCTGCTCAGCAGGGTTATTACTATGCCTTGTGGAGCCTGGTGGCGCTGCAGAGCGTGTTCGAGCTGGGATTCTCATTTGTGATTCTGCAGGTGGCTGCGCATGAAAGGGCGCTCCTGGAGTTTCACGCCGATGGCCGCATCACAGGAAACGAAGCTGCCCACTTCCGGCTTGCGTCTCTGCTGCAACGCGCGGTGCGCTGGTACACAAGCGCGGCGGTCGTCATGGGCATTGTGTTGCTGGTGGGTGGGATGCGCTTCTTTTCTCTGCACCAGGAGTCGCAGGCGCCACAGATGTGGGTTGTTCCGCTGCGGATTACAGTGCTTGCCTGCGCCATCACATTCTCCATCGGCCCAGTGCTCTCGTTTCTCGAGGGATGCGGCCAAGTGGCGCAAGTGGCCCGCATGCGCTTCTTTCAGTCACTGATCAGCGTGACCGCTGCGTGGACCGCGTTGCTGAGCCACCACGGGCTCTTTTCACCGGCGATGGTTCTGCTGGGACAGGGAACCGTGGCAAGCTTTATGCTGTATTCGCGCCGCAGGCTGCTCGTCCCGTTGCTGCGCATGCAGGTCGCCCACATGGGAATCAACTGGCGGCGCGAGGTGTGGCCCTTCCAGTGGAAGATTGCCGTGAGCTGGCTCTGCGACTACTTCATCTTTCAGTTGTTCACGCCTGTGCTGTTCGCGTTTCGCGGGCCGGTGGAGGCGGGCAAGATGGGCCTCTCCATGAGTATCGTGGTGCAGATGAGCGCCATGATGCTGGCATGGATGACCACAAAAGCCGCGCCGTTCGGCAGCCTGATCGCGAAAAAGGAAACTCCTGAGCTGGACCGCATGTTCTTTCGGTCGTTGCGGCAGTCGATCTCGCTCTTTGCAGGCGGCGCTGTGCTCGTGCTGTTGGGTGTAGTGGCAGCGCCGAACATCATGCCGAAGATCAGTCAACGCATTGAGGACTGGCCAATCTTCCTCCTGCTTCTGCTGACGGCGTTAAGTAGCCATGTGGTGCAGAGCGAGGCGATTTATCTGAGAGCGCACAAATGCGAGCCATTTCTGGTGCAGTCCATAGTGACTGCACTTTGCACTGCGGGGAGTGTTGTTATATTCGCGAAGACCTCGGGAGCGCTGGGTGTTTCGCTTGCCTATTTCGTGGTGCTTGGCTTGGCCGGAGTGATTTCAGCGACGGCAATCTTCAAGACAAAACGACGCCAATGGGCGCACATGGAGACTTAATCTGTGATCCCAAAGGCCCAAGCCACATCCGCGTCGCGCATCTCGGTGGCAATGTGCACATTCAACGGCGCACGATATCTCGGGGAACAACTCGAGAGCATTGCATTGCAGTCGGAGTTGCCGTCTGAACTCATAGTTTGTGACGATCAATCGACCGACGATACGCTCTCAATTCTGAAGCGGTTCCAGGCATCTGCTCCGTTTGCGGTCAAGCTCATTTTGAACCGTCAACGGCTGGGATCCACACGCAATTTCGATCAGGCAATCGGCCTGGCGCGCGGCGACTTTATTGCGTTGTGCGATCAGGATGACCGCTGGGCGCCGACCAAGCTGAAACGGCTTTTGGATGCGATGACTGCGGATCCATTTCTTGGCGGAGCATTCTCTGACGCCAACCTGATCGATGGCGATGGGCGGCCTATCGGAATGCGGCTCTTCGCAAGGCACAAGTTCACCGCAGCAAAACAGCGAAGCTTTATCGGCTGCCCCACGGCAACACTTCTGAAGCACGATATCGTGACTGGAGCCACCCTGATGTTTCGCGCGTCCATCCGGCGTTATTGCTCACCGATCCCCGCCACCTGGGTGCACGACGGATGGCTGGCATGGATGATTGCGCTGCACTCCCGTTTGACCTTAATTCCCGAGCCACTCACCGATTACCGCATTCACAGCGGCCAGCAACTCGGCGTCAACGACACGCCGAGCGCGCAAGCCATGAGGACCCGGCCTGAGACCCGGCGACAATTCTACAGCCGTGTTGCCCGCCAGTTTGAAGACCTGCTGCACCGTGTGCTGACGGAGGGTTGGAATGAACATGATGTTTTGATCGGAAAGATACGCGAAAAGATTGCGTTCCTGAGAACGCAATCGAACCTTTCGCCCAGCCTTGGTCTCCGAACGATACAGATGGTCGGTCAGTTGCCAGGCTACGCACATTACGCTCGGGGTCTCGGATCTATGTGCGCCGATTTTCGTCTGGGCCGGGAGTTGTCATGAACGCCCCTCTCCGCGGTACAAATCTCAGCGCGGTGCAGCCTGCCGAAGTCTCACTTTCGCCTGCTGCACTGTGGCCGAAACTGACGGAGAGATTGACCAAGCACAGATTTGTGCACGGCCTCCTGATGGGCCGGAGCGAGCTTCCGCTTTTCTGCAATCCGCTCGTCATCTTCCTGCTGAACTGGGTGCTTATGCTGGTGTCGCTCAGCTTTCAGATCACCTATGTTTCGTATCCGTCAATGGGAATGCCGGTTTTGCTCTTTGCGCTTTCGCTGGGCTCGTTTCTGCTTGGATACCTCGTGGCGCGAACCCTGCTGCACCACTGGCCGACGCGTTCGCAGACGCTAGCTTACACGCTCAATGTGACGCGACTTTGGCAGATAAATCTGCTGTTCTGCGTGGCTTCGCTCTTGCTGATTGGGGGCAACTGGATATTGTCTGGTCCTCCGCCCGCGCTCGGCGACCCTGCCTCGTATCTCTCATATGGCCGATTCAAGCAGGTCCTGTTCCCGCTTCTGGTCGTGATCACCGTCAACTCCATGCTCGACGCCTCACGCTGGCGCAAAGTACTGTTTGCCATGTTCGGCATTGCAGGCATGGCGCTGTACATTACGCGCGGACTTCTCATGGTCGCGCTCCTGCAAATGCTCTTCGTCTTCGCTCTGAAAACCCGGATGAACAGAAAAAAACTCTATTCGATCGCGGCCGGCTGTCTCGCCCTCGCGATCGTCGCGATCACGCTGATTGGGAATGCGCGCACTGCGCAAGGCGTATTTCTGGAGTATCTCCAGATCCGGCACAAGTATTTTGACTGGCCGATGGCATATCTGTGGCTCACGTCCTACATTTCAATTCCGCTTTCAAACCTGTGCTGGCTGTTTGCGAAGGGCAGTTTTCACGGACCGACGCTCTCTTTCCTCTATCCGCTGTTGCCCTCGTTTCTGACGCCTGCCAATCCGCACGCATATATTCACAATGATCTGAGCATCATCGATGGCGCCAGCACCTATCTCGCTGCGTACGCTCTCGATTTTTCATACCTCGGTATTTATCTCGCGAACCTTTTGCTGGGCGTTGGATGCGGTTGGCTGATGGAGCGCTCCCTTCCGAAGAACATTCTCGTGGCCGGCGTCTTCCTTGGCTGCCTTTCGTTCATCTTCTTCAGCGACATGTTTACGCCCCTTTCAACGATTCTGGAGTTTGCAATTCAGAGCGTGGTGCAGCGCGAGTGCTTCCACTGGGACGACACGCAGCAAAAAGGCATGGTGCCCAAGTGAGAAGAGTGCATCCAGCATTCGGGCCGGAGTCGAGTCGACTCAAGGTCACGGCAGTGATTGTGCTCTATCGCATGAATGCCGCGGAGTCGCCGGCGTTTCAAAGCGTGTTGGCCGCACGCGAGGAGATAGGCAGCGCCAGGGGCGATGTGGGCGTGGTGCTTTGGGACAACAGTCCGGCGCCCGATGCAGCTCCCAATCTGCCGGAAGGCGTGTATTACTTCGCGGATGAAAGCAATTCTGGATTGGCAACGGCCTATAACCGTGCGCTCGCATGGGCGGAGGAGCAGGGTTCGGCCTGGCTGCTGACACTTGATCAAGATACTGCGGTGCCGCGAGATTTTTGGGTAAAAATGGCGGCGGCGGCTCGCGAGAGTTCGCGCTATGCGGGAGTTGGCGCGATTGTGCCGCAGATCGCGGCAGGCGGAAGACAGCTTTCTCCAAATCATTTTCAGTTTGGCGTAATCCCGCGGTGGTACCGGCCGGGCTTTGTCGGAGTGCCCGGCGAGCCGGTGTTTGCCTTTAACTCGGGTGCGATGCTGAGCACTGCAGCTCTCAAACAAGTTGGCGGATATGATCCACGCTTCTGGCTCGACAACAGCGATGCGATGATCTTCAGCAAGCTACAGGAGCATGGCAAACGCGTTTACGTGGCGGGTGACATCCAGGTCGAGCATGAGTTTTCGATGAAAGATATGCAGCGAAGAATGAGCCCGGAGCGTTACCGCAATGCCCTGCTTGCCGAAACAGCGTTCTGGGATCTGCGCATGAACCGCGGTGCGGGATGGGAACGAACATTGCGGCTGGCGCTTCGCCTCGTGAAGCAGTGGTGGCGGAAGGATTCCGCGGAACTGCGGCGGATCACGGTGCAGGCATTGGTCCGCCGCCTATTCACATCGCGGCAGAAGCGCATCGCTGAATGGATGTTGTCCACCGATAAGTTTGCGGCCAACGAGCAAACGAAAAGGGCACCTAACTCTGAGCTGAAAGTGTCAGCGTGCATGGCGGCCTACAATGGCGGCGCTTTCGTCGAGCCGCAACTGCGATCGATCCTTGCGCAGCTGGGGCCGGCGGATGAGGTCGTCATTGTCGACGATCGGTCGACGGACGACACACTCGCGCGAATTGCGCAGATCGGCGACCCGCGTATTCGACTTTTCAAACACGAGCGCAATGCCGGAGTAGTCGCGACTTTCGAAGATGCACTGCGCCTGGCATCCGGTGACATTCTGTTCCTGAGCGATGACGACGACGTGTGGGCCCCGACGAAGGTGCGACGTTTTCTCGACGCGTTTGAGAACCGGCAGGATGTGGGGATCGTGCAGAGCCGGGTGCGGATGATGGACGAAAGCGATCGGCCAATGCCCGATTCCCGGATTAACCGGCATGGCCGGTTTTCCCATGGATTTTGGCGGAATCTCCTCACCAATCACTACCAGGGCTCTGCGATGGCGCTGCGCGCGTCACTCCTGGGGCGGGTGGTGCCATTCCCGGCGCGCAAGTCGTTTTTGCACGATGCGTGGATCGGAACGCGGAACGATCTGTTGGGCGGAAACTTCGTGTTCATCGATGAAGACCTTCTGTTCTACAGGCGTCACGGCAACAATGCGAGCCACGCGAAATCCCGGCTGCAAATGGTCCGCACGCGGATCGAGCTGATTCTCGCGCACCTTGGTTACTCCTTCCGCTCATTACCGATGCCGTCGCGACCTTTGCTCGGCAAACAGCCAGAACGCTAACGCCCGTTAGGAATGGCAAGCACTTATCCGCAGCAATCCAGCGTGAATTCCTGATTTCGAACGCTGCAAGAAAGAGTCACTTCGTGAACCAATCAAGTGAGGTTGCCGTGCGCGGCGACTTCGCGCTCATCATTCCCACGTTCAATGCGGCACGTTACTGGCCGGCATTGTCTGCGGGAGTCCGAGCGCAAAGTCTGGTGCCGAACCAGGTCATCGTGATTGACTCGGCTTCTTCCGACGGTACGCAGGACCTGGCGAGGCGCGATGGATTTACAGTTGTCGAGATTCCATCCAGGGATTTCAATCATGGCGGGACAAGGCAGTTTGGCGCCGAACTTGCTGAAGACGCAGATATCCTTATCTACCTGACCCAGGATGCCGCGCCCTTTGGCGCGGATGCATTTGCAAACCTCGTCCGTTCCTTTGAGGATGCGGAGATTGGCGCGGCGTATGGACGGCAGCTTCCACGAGAGATGGCTGGGCCGATTGAAGCACATGCACGGCACTTCAGCTATCCGCCGGCCTCCGGCGTGCGCACATGGGAGAGCCGCCGGACGCATGGATTCAAGTCAATCTTCTTCTCGAATGCATTCGGAGCGTACCGGCGTAGCGCGCTCATGAGCGTCGGCGGATTTTCGCCGGACGTCGTCTTTGGCGAAGATACGTTGGTCGTGGCGTGCCTGCATCGCGCCGGGTGGAAGACCGCCTATGTGGCCGATGCGATGGTGCGCCACTCCCACGCCTATTCCATCGCCGAGGAATTCCGGAGGTACTTCGATATCGGCGTTCTGCACGCGCGCGCGAGTTGGCTTATCGAACAGTTTGGCAGTGCTTCCGGCGAAGGTCGACGCTTTGTTGCCTCCGAGTTGAAGCACCTGCTGAAGCGCGCCCCTCACCAGGTGCCGTCGGCACTTATGCGTACCGCTGCCAAGTATCTTGGGTATAAGATTGGCCGGCGCGAGAGCAGGATCGCGCCGCGCCTGAAGTATCACCTGGGGCTGAACCGCCAATACTGGAGCCGTTAAATCTCCGGTGTCATGTTTCGGTATCCGGCACGGTGAAGAAGAATGTCGCTCCCTGATCTACGTTTCCCTGGGCCCAGATCTTTCCGCCGTGGCGGGAAATGATCCGGTAGGCAGTTGCAAGTCCTACGCCGGTACCGGTGAATTCGCTCTGCGAGTGGAGTCGTTGGAACGGCCGGAAGAGCCGGTCGGCATAGCGGGGGTTGTAGCCCGCTCCGTTGTCGCGCACAAAGTAGACGGTTCCAAACTCTTCCTCGGTGTAGCCGAACTCAATCTCCGCAGATTCCATTTTCGAAGTGTATTTCCACGCATTTCCAAGCAGGTTGTCGAGAACGACCTGCATGAGGCCGTCGTCTGCAAAGATGTGCGCCCCTTTGGCGGCGATGAAGCAAACCTGGCGGCCACAGTTGTCAGCCTGCAGGCGGCCGGCAGTTACCTCGGCGATATGGCTGAGGTCGATAAGTGTGCGATGGAGCGGGTGGCTCGACGCGCGCGACAGATTGAGCAGATCTTCAATGAGGCCGGACATACGCCGCGCGCCTTCATGCAGCCGGTCGACCAGCATTCGTCCTTCCTCATTCAGTCCTTCAGAAGAATTCTGCAGCAGAAATCCAATGTTGTTGATATGCTGCAGCGGGCCACGCAGATCATGGGCAACGGAGTAGGAGAACGCCTCGAGCTCCTTGTTGGTTGCGGAAAGCTCCGCCGTGCGTTCTTCCACTCGTCGTTCAAGATCGCTTCGAGTTGCTTCAAGGGCACGATCGCGCGCCTGGATCTGTTCAAGCATTTCGTTGAAGGATTGAACGAGGAATGAAAGATCGTCGCTGTTGGGAGGAATCTTGGCACGTACGGAGTAGTCCCGTTTGCGCGTGACGATTTGTGCGGTCTCTGCCAGCCCCGTGAGAGGGTCGGTTACCAGATGCCGAAATGCCGACGTCGCGAATAGGGCAATGGCAAAGCATATGATCAGCATGCCGGCCGAGATCAGTCCGAAGCGTTCAGCGCGCCGTGCCACGTCGCCGGTTTCGGCGACCAGATAGACTGTTCCCACCTGTCCACCCTGAAACCGGATTCTGCTTCCCAGTAGAATGTAGCGCCCTTTTGTCCAGTAACGCTGCGTTTCATCAGGCGCAAGACGGTTTGTCAGTTCGAACGGGATCGAAGCGCTGCGCAGATAGCGCGCAAACTCGCTGCCATCGGGACGAAGAATCAAGGCGGAGCGGACCTGTGGTGCGTTGCGTAGCGCCAAGAGAGTGCTTTCAGCGGCCTGCTTGTCATCGAACAACAGTGCCGTAACACTGTTGGCGCCCACAATGTTCGCTTCAGTTGCCATGGAGCTTATCAGCTCCTGCCGAAGACTGTAGAGGTCGTAGACAAGGAATGAGACGTAAGCCAGCAGCAGCGCGACTCCGCTTACCAGCATCGTCATACGCATGAACTTGTCTGAGATGGACTGGCTGCTCCAGATCCTCATGGCAGGTCATCCGCAGGCGGCTTGCCGATTACCGATGATGCAACTCGCAACAGTTCCGAACTCAGAACGAGATGAGCACGATTGACCGCGTTGAGATTCACTGCGAAACGCACTTGATTTTGGATGAGAAGGAACTGGATCATGCCGCCGCGGTCAAGAAAATCCGAAGCGTCGCTTACGGTGAGTACGTCGGATGAGGACAGGATAGCCAGGTCTTCGCGCAGATGGTCGTTTTCGTCGGCACTTATGAAGAGAATTGTGCAGCCTTTGGTCTGGGTAGCATCGGGAATGCGGCGAACATGTACGGGTTGATTGTCGATGGCTTGGTTCGCAGCGAGGTCGTCGATGGTCTGGCCCATTGGGTCATGCCCCAGCAGGCAGATGTCGAAAGACGTGCGCCGTGTTTGTCCGCCGGCCTTGCGGACGAATTTCCCGAAATTAAGAAGATAAGCTGCCTTGACGTCGTATTCGTTGGGCTTGGATGTCTGGCCGATCGACGTTGTGATCACTACGCCAGCGACGAACAGCGGGGTTGCAAACCCTCGGATGACACGCGCACAGTTGAGGCGCCGTCGTGGTGATCGCTCGGTTGGCGGGGTCTGCTTCATCTTCTTGCCGTTGACGACGACGAGAACGGATCGCCGAAACCAGGGATGCCGACCGCCCAGTTTCGTGAGCCGTTGACGCGGACGACGTTGACTCCCGGGACGAAGCGAAGGGCGTCGGGGATATTCGTCACTTCGCCAAGTTGCTGCAAAGTCAGCGATTTAAGCTTCTCGGCGCGAGGCTGGGTTTGCGGCGATGCGGGTAGCGTCAGGCCCGCATGCAGCAGAAAAAGCAGCAATGAAAGGCGCGCAGAAAACATGAGGCTTACACAAGTCTTCCGATGAGGGGAAGCAGAAGATTTTGATTTAGAGGTGAACGACCGCAAATTGGTTGCCCCGATGTTCAGGCTGCGCCGGCAGGAAGCTACAGATTATTCAAGTGTTGGCGGGCCAGCGGGCCTCGCGGCCACCGTCGTGCTATCGGGAGGCGCAGCAAAGAATTGCGAAACAGTCTCAAGCAATTTGGCAGGTTCGCCTTTCCGCACGAAGCCGTTGACGAGCGGGGCAATATCGGTAGGCAGCGACCAAAGATCGGAGAGAACGATGATCGGAACCGTGGGGTAGAGGGTTCGAATCTCGGTGGCAAATTCCGGCGAGGTTTTCGTGGAGTTGAGGCGGTAGTCGAGCAGAACGAGCCCGATCCACTCTCCGCGCGGAATCTTGGTTCCAACAAACCGAACCAGGGTAGGCAGAGTATCATAGCCAGCCTGTTTCATCAGTAAGCTATAGATTTCAAGGTGCATCGGGTCATCGTCCAGAATCAACACTTTTGGATGACTCGCCTGCATTAGACCCTCCAGAGGTCGAGGTGAGCACTCAGGATAACCACGAAAGGAAGTCCGGTCAAAGGAATTAGAGAGAAATCAAGCCGCCTCAACCAGCCGCCTTCAGGCGCTGCGTGTAGAGATCGTCACTCTTTTAACGTCGAAAATGCGAAATCGGACGCGGCATTTCAAATCCCGCCTTCGATAAAATAAAGCCGATGAGTTTCCCGATCAAAACCTGCGTGGTCTGCGGGGAAGAGTTCGAGTTGCGGCCTGATAAACCGGGATTTGCGAATCGCTGTCCCGAGTGCAGCGCGCCGGAAGCCGAAGAGCAAGCGGACAATCGGCACCTGAGCGCCGAGGAGCGCAAAGCGCTGAGTGAAGTGAACGCGGAGCGGCGCAAAGTGATCCGGGACTTGCTCTATCGCAAAGACCGGTGATGAATTCCCAACGTCGGCCCACATTCTCGTGGGCAGCGAGTGAATGTGGCGCGCACCAATATACTGACTACAGAGACAATCTGACGTGCGATGCGACCTGAACTGACGAAGGCAATCGACCTGCTGCGCCGCGACTCCCCAGAAGCCGTGGATGAGGCGATCGGCCTGCTGCAGAACACTGTGTATTCGTTCAGCATGAAAGTCTGCGGCCACCAGGAAGACGCCGAAGACACCATGCAGGAGGTGCTGTTTCGGTCGTTGAAGCACCTTGCCAAAATTCAGGATCCGCGGGCGCTTTCCGTGTGGCTCTACACCGTGACGCGCAACCGGTGCTGGCGCATGCGGCGCAAGCCTGCCAATGGTGGGGGGCGGCACGTGTCGCTCGATGAACTGATGCCAGACGATGCCGAGCTTGCCATGCTCCTGAAGGATACGTCGCTATCCCCCGAAGGAAGCGCAGTCCAAGCCGAGCAGGAGGGAATGCTGCAACAGGCCGTCTTGCGAATTCCCGTTGCACTTCGCCTGGTGCTGGTCCTGCACGACATGGAGGAGCTGACGACCGAAGAGGTCGCGCAGGTTCTAGGGTTGCAGCCGGGGACAGTGCGTGTCAGGCTGCATCGGGCGCGCCTGGCAGCGCGCAAGGAAATGAGAAGCGTTGTCGCCGAGCGGAGTGCTCCGCTGAAAGCGATTGGGAAGAACGGAGGGCACACCAAGACTGCCGGGAAACGGCCTGCGGCGTGCCGTGACCTGTTTGCGCGGCTCTCAGAGTATTTGGATGGTCGCGTTGAGCCGACGACATGCGAGGAGATGGAACGGCACATTGAAGGCTGTCCAGCCTGCGTGGCATTTCTACATGACTTACGCGGTGCAATCGATCGCTGCCGGAGGGTGGATGTGCAATGCGATCCGGCAGTGGCGAAACGGCTTCGGACAGTGCTTACGCGCGAGTACGTGCGGTTGATCACTGCGCCGGTCGCGAAATAGGCATAGAAACTCTGTAACGAACCGCTGTGTTCGTGTCTTTCATCCAGTGAAGGGCGAGGGTTTCTATGGAAGTCAAAGTCAAACAGATCGATAAATTCAAGTTCAGTATTGAGGCACGTTCACACTCGGTGATCAGCGATCAGCCGACAGAAAACGGCGGCGAAGATGCAGGAATGACTCCGCCGGAGTTGATGCTGGCTTCGCTCGGTTCGTGCGCGGAGTTCTATGCGGTGCAATATCTGCGCACACGCAAGCTGGAAGATCGCGGCGTGGAAGTCACTGTGACAGCAGAAAAGCTGATGCAGCCGGCGCGGCTAGGAAATTTTCGCATTCATGTCACATGCCCAGCCGAGCTGAGCGCGGAGCAGACAGAAGGATTGCGGTGCTCGGTGCACCATTGTCTGATTCACAACACGCTGTTGTCCGCGCCGAGCGTCGAAATCGAGTTGGCGGTCGGCGAGCCTTCCCTGCCGTAAGCCGGCTTGGCGATGCAGAGCGCGGTTGCGGTGTTCTAATACCGCCATGGCCCATCTTGAGAATGCGCGGATAGTTGTGTTCCGAGCTGTCGCGCAGCAGTTGAGCTTTCGCAAGGCGGCGGAAGAGTTGTATTTGACACAGCCTGCGGTGAGCCTCCAGATCAAGGCGCTCGAAGAAGACCTTGGCGTGCAGCTCTTCGATCGGACCGGCTCGCGGGTTGCGCTTACGGCTGCAGGTAAGGTTCTGTTGGATCATGCCGAGCGGGTGAGTGTGCTTCTGCAACAGGCCGAGCATGCAATCGCCGCTATGGGCGGAGAGCTTGCGGGGCAACTGGCACTCGGCGCTTCTACCACAATTGCACAATATGTTTTGCCGCGCATGCTGGGCGAGTTTCTCGCGGGGCATCCGCGCGTGCAGCCTTCCCTCATCAGCGGAAATACCGAGCGCATTGTCGAGGCAGTCGCGCAGCACGAGATCGGCCTCGGTTTCATCGAGGGGCCATCGCGAAGCCGGGATGTGAAATCTGAGCCGTTTCTCGTGGACGAATTGGTATTGATCGTGCCGGCCGCTCATGAATGGGCTGAGCAAGCGCGGATTCCGGTGGAGGAATTGAAGAAAGTTCCTCTGCTCATGCGGGAGCGCGGTTCGGGTACGCGGCATGTACTGGAGATGGCCTTGGAACGTCACCGCCTGAAGCCGGCTTCGCTGACATTTGCGATGGAACTTGACTCGACCGAGGCTATCAAGTCTGCCGTGGAAGCTGGCCTTGGTGCGGGGTTCATTTCGAAGTGGGCGATCGCCAAGGATTTGCGAGCCGGCGTAAGCTTCAGAATTGTCGCCGTCGAGGGATTGCGTGTTCAACGCGATTTCCTGATGATCTACGCGGCCGGTCCCGAGCCCCAGGGTCTGGTGCAGGAGTTCCGGCGTTTTGTCATCGATCGTGCGGCGATGATGCGCGGCGCGTGACTCAATAAGCAGCGCAAATGAGAGATGAGAAGTTCTGCTTGGACACGGGGTCTTGCATCCGTGAAGCTTGATGTGTGTCGAAGAATCTCTTTTTTGGTGGATTGATTGTTGCGGCGAGCGGCCTTTTGTCGCCGCCTTTGGCTCTGGTTGCCGGCCTAACGTACGGTTTCACGTTTGAGCATCCGTATCATCTCGATGCAAGGAAGCTTTCAAGGTTGCTGCTGCAGGTGTCGGTGGTAGGACTCGGATTCGGAATGAATCTGCAGCAGGTGCTGCGCGTTGGACGGAGCGGGCTGATCTACACCGCAGCTGGTATCACGTTCGCGATGCTGCTGGGATGGGGGTTGGGCAAGCTGCTTGCGGTGAAGAGCAGGGTTTCGTTCCTCATTTCGGCTGGTACAGCGATCTGCGGTGGAAGCGCGATTGCGGCCGTTGCGCCTGTAACTCATGCCACTGACGAAGAGATCGCGGTTTCGCTTGGAACTGTATTTGCGCTGAACTCGGTCGCTCTTCTTGCGTTTCCGGCAATCGGCGCAGCGCTGCATCTGACGCAGACACAGTTCGGACTTTGGTCGGCGCTCGCGATCCACGACACGAGTTCAGTGGTTGGCGCCGCGGCAAAATATGGCGTCGTCGCGCTTGCGGTCGGCACGACGGTGAAGCTGGCTCGGGCTTTATGGATCGTGCCGATGTCGGTGGGAACGGCGCTGATTGAGAAGAAGAAGGCGAAGATTCAATGGCCGTGGTTCATTCTCTTCTTTTGCCTGGCTTCCGTCGCGAACACCTACGTGCCCGTGTTCCAGAATGCCTATCCGGTTCTGCGGCATCTCGGGATTCTTGGGCTGACGGTCACGCTGTTTCTGATCGGCACAGGAATCTCGAAGCGGACTCTGCGCGAAGTGGGCGCCCGGCCGCTGCTGCAAGGAATCATGTTGTGGGTGGTGGTTGCGACCGGCTCGCTTGCTTTGATTCGCGCGGGCTGGATTCATCTCTGATTCGTCGCGGAAAAGTGAAATGCCCGGCGTTTGAATGCGCCGGGCATTTTTATTCAAGGCAGGTGCTCATCAACGGTGATCGCGGTCATGATCGTGACCGCCCATCAGGTGATCCATGCCAACCTGATATCCGCGTCGGAATCCCTCTCGGTAAGTTTCTCGCTGGTCCGGCGGGAGGTGAGGATGACGATATTCATCGCGATTGTTCACGTCCGGCCGACGATGGTTCTCGAAATCCCTATTGGCGCCAGTAATGCCATCCTGGAATCCCTGGCGGCGCAGAGCGTCGAATTCATCAGGAGGAGCATCCCAGGCGCGAACCGGTGCGCGCATTTGCATGGGCGGTTGCATGGGCGGTCCGTTCATGATGTGCGACATGGCCACGTTGTACCCACGCCGAAAGCCCTCGCGATAGGCTTTGCGCAACCCGCCGGGCACATCGGGATTGCGATATTCGTCACGATTATTGACGTCCGGGCGCCGGTGGTTATCGAAGTCTTTGCGAGCTCCTTCCATTCCGTCGTGGAATCCGCGCCGTTGAACATCGTTCCAGGCATCCGGCGGTCTTTGCCAGTCGTCGCGGTCCTGGCCGAAACCCGGAGGTTGAGGTGCGGGAGTTGCCGCGTATATGCGCGGCGCAGAGAGCAGCATAAAAGCAGCACATCCGATCAGTGCTGCGAATTGAAGCTTATTCATGTTCATCTTGCGAAGGCTCCTTTCGTGAGTGGCGACATCGCCCGCGAGACTTCAGGCCGCAATCGTACTGCCGGGACCCTCGATCTGCCAATGGGAGTATTGCATGTTTCTGTGAACACCCTGTGTGGTTAACAGTTGCTGTAATGTGGCGCGTGTACGCCGACATGGAAATGCCCGGCGATGACACCGGGCATTATGATTCTGCGGTGGTGGGTTAGAAATGCGGGTGATCGTCGCGATCGTGCCTCATGTGTTCCATCGCGCGCCTGTAACCTTCGCGGAAACCTTCGCGGAATGCCCTGCGGTCGTCTCTGTCGACAGGAGGACGTTTGTACATTTCGTGGTCATCGGCATCCCGGCGGTGGTTTTCGCTCATATCGTGCCGGGCAGCTTCAACGCCTTCGTGGAAGCCGCGGCGCTGCGCATCGCGGTATTCCGCCGGCGGCTGGTCCCACCGGTCCTGATCGTGATCGTGGTCCTGGGCAAAGGATGCGTTGGGGGCAGGTTGTGCTTCAACAGCACGCGCCTTGAGCGCGCCTGCCGATGCTACGCAGAGAGCAAGCAGGGATGGCGCCAGCCATTTAATTGTATTCATAGAGTGAGAACCTCCTGGTTCAAGGCGTAGAGATGAGAACCACGCGAAGGGCGTTGCCCGCGAAGGTTGCGGTCAGGGCAGGTGGTGGAGACGGGGCGGTGCGCAAAGCTGCTCACCCAGCCGGAACACGCCTACGCGCAAAGCCCGCTGCGGGCCGTGCCGACGTTGCGGACGGACCGCGAGCAGCCGCCGGCGATGGTAGAAAAGTGAACGCCTCTCGAGATGCAACCTTCCGGTTGCTCGTTGCCCCCCCCCACTCCCCACCCCATATTTGGACAGTACGACCTGATTGCAAACGGGTTATGCGCGCCGTGCGGCGGCAAATATTTCCTATGATTTGAGTTAGCCGCAAATAATTCTCAGTAAAGGACTTACGTGCCAGCTTCGCAGTCTTACAGTTTCGCGGTTCCACAGGCCCGTTGTTAAGAAGGACGACGCGAAGAACTAACTTACTGTGAGGACGATGGTTAACTCATTTTGGCACCGGTTTTCCGACGCTTTTTTGGCGCATTTTGGCCCGCTATGGCCATGTTTAACGGCCTTCGAGACCTCTGGAAACTTTGGGAGCACAGCAATCGAAAGATGGAGGTCAGCCGCATAGATTCAGCTTAGCGGAACCGGCGAAATGACCTGCAAATTTGCGAAATCTTTTTGCCGTTTGTTTTGAGGGGGTTGGGCGGCGATGACGGGCTGAGGGGCTTGACAGCCATGGAAATCGAATGGACCAGGGCTGTTTCTGGCGGCCCTACGGGACGGCACCCTGGGATATTCTCGGACGTCTCCGGGGGACTGGCCCTGTGACCTTGATGGGAGCCAGGCAACCCTGAAAAGCAGGTTCCTCGCTCACCACACCCAAACTGAACGACGTTTGGGGCTCCGTTCACTTAAGAATGATCCTGCCAGGATGGATTGCTTATTCGCCAATTCCGTTCCCTAGCAGGCTGCAGAAAAATGGGAAAGAAATGGCGAATCGTCGAAAGAACGTCCCGCAGCGGCTAATGCCGACGATGATATTGTGCTGCTTATGGCATGGCTGAAGCCATGCCCTTTCAAAGCAACGAGTTTACGGCAAGGCATGAAGCCATGCCCTTTCAAAGCAACGAGTTTTTCCGCAGCCTGCTAGAGCGGTTTGGCTTCACATGTTGGCATCGGGACGATGTGCAAGACGGCTTTTTCTCAAGGAAGAAGCCGCTGGGGTGCAAGAAGGCCTTTTCTTATGGGAAAAGCCACTGGGGTGCAAGAAGGCTTTTTCTCAAGGAAAAAGCCACTGGGCCGCATCGGTTCTGTATGCACTTGAACCGAAACCGCTCTAGTCGGCGTTGTTGACGTAGCACTCGTGGATGGCGGCGAGGGGCGCGTTGGGCCAGCGGCTTTTGACCAGATCCTGCTCAGAAAGCTCGTGGAGCTTGAAATCAATTTGGCCGTCTGGCTGCACCAGTCCCTGCACATACCCGTAGATGTGCGTCTTCGCAGACTTGTCGGCATGGCGGGGCAAAGCGTACCGCCGTGCACCTGCCGAACCAATGATGAGTCCCGGCACCACGCGGTTGGAGTGCTGCTTCCAGTACGGTGTACTGAATATGTTGGGAGAGTAGTAATGCGAATGGCTCGCAATGAGGTAAACGTGCTTCCCGGCGGCCTGTGCGTCGTAGAACCAGTTGTACGCAAGATCTCCGGTTCGCTCGCCCAGTTCCCAGTCGTCCATGGCGTGTTCGGCGCCCTTCGAGTGGGGCAGCGCCTCGTGCATTCCGGCGACGATGGTGTGAATTCCCGAGCCCGGCTCAAGGTCGCGATCGAGAACCCCACGCAGCCATTTCAATTGTTCATCTGAAAATTCGTTCTTGCTTGCATTGTCGAGCGTGATGAAATCCACGCCATTGTGTGTCCAGTGATACCAGGGGCCGATTGGTGCGGCGCCGGGGCCATCGGCCTGACGCTGGGCGGCAATTTCAGGCCGATCGAGAAAGGCTGAGAACTTCTCGATGTAGCCCTCGCGAGTCATCGGGGCAACCGTCTCGTGATTGCCGCGGCCGAGGAAGACAGGGAACGTGCCGAAGGACGCCATCTGATGGGTAAGGAAATCGTCCCACGCGATGCGGTGATACTCGTCCATCGCGAGTTCCTTGCCCGCTGGCTGCATTGCGAGCAGATCCTGGTCCGGGTTCGACATCCAACGGAAATCGCCCAGGTGCCAATAGAACGCATCGTGCTGTGCTCTCACACTGGAGGCAATGGCCGGGATCACGAAGTCACCGCAGTTGCGGCTGTCTCCCGAGACAGCGAAACTCCAGGTTGCGTCGCTTGTCTGGGCGACGGCGGATGCGGCGGCGACGGCAAATAACGCGAGCAGGGGTCGAATGGGGAAGGCCGGTAGCATGCTTTCAGCATAAACGGACTCTCCGGCATAGGCATCATCAACAGTTTGTTAAACGCCCGGAACTGGCTGCATAGGCCGGCAGGGCTGAACAGTCATGCACTTTCGAACTTCCTTCTGCAAACAGGTCTGGATTGGAGCTTCGGAACGCACGGCCTTGGTGTGATTCAAGTCACCGAGCGCGGGGGATGTCTCCCCATAAGCTCAAATCTGTCCACGCGCCGTTGCGGATCTGTCTTGAAAGGCGCGGAGCCGGCGTTTGTGTGCTCTGGTTAGGGCTCAGTCTTCGAAGGCGGTGGGGTTTGTGCGTTCTGTTGCTCCGCAGGCTGCGCTGGGGCAGGGGTCTTGATTGCTGCGGGAGCAGACGTGCCGGGGGTTATTGGCATCACGGTAAGCGCCAGCGTCTGCACCGTATCCGGATCGTCGCGCAACTTCAGGTACAACACTCCACCTGCCGGGTGCGGCACAATGAGCTGGGTGCCGGTGAAGTCTGCCGGCACGTTCACGGCGTTGTCGAAATCAGGTGATGCTGCAATTGAGTCGGCCAGAAACAGATTGGTACCCGTCAACGTGCAGGGCCGCGAGACACTATGCGGGCAGTGCAGTTCCTTGAAGCCGGGAAGACGAACCAGTGTTCCGAGCGAGAGCCATTCTCCAGCCACGCCGTCTGCGGAGACGGCACGCGCCTGCAGTGGCCCGAATGCCGATGAACCGAACTTGGAAAAGGGTTCGACGACGCCAAGCGCCGTATTCGCATCTTCCAGCATCAGCGTTCCATCGCTCACGGAGAGAGTGGTGTGGAAGCTGTTGTCTGCAGCCGCGACCTCCACTTTTTCGTTGCGCGGAAAATTTGCCGGTGTTTTCGATTTCAAGAAGAACACCAGTCTGCCGTCCACGGGAAGGTCGTTGGGGCTTCCCAGGTGAACAGGTGAGGGATCGGCCGATGCTTCATCCTGCGTACCCTTGCTTAACAAGGTCACTTCCGGCCGGGGCGGGTCGACGCTGACGGGGACTTTTAATTCGCGTCCGTCGCGCAGTTCAACCTTGGCGGAGTAGTGCTTTCCCGGTTCAAGATGGTCGGTGGCCCTGTCCGCCTTCATCTGCAACTGGTCCTGGTCCTGCACGCGCTTCAGGCCAACGGGTGTCCAGTCGATACCGTTGAGCGAGACCTTGGCCACTTCATCGAGCCGGTTTCCGGTGAGCGCTGCATCGTCGTCACCGGCGCTAAGCTTCAACCTGTCGAGAGACGCCGCCTCGGAGTAGGCCATGAGGGTGATCTTGTCGGGCTTGCCCAGGCCGTACTGTTGGATATTGATCGCAACCGGACCAGGCGCAGCGTCCTTGAGGGGCACTCCCATTTCGAGTGTGTCGGGCTTGGGAGACTTCCATTGGATTTTTACCGGGCTCGCTCCGGTTGACTGTGCTTCCACGTTCTCAACGCACAAGGTATTTTGGCCGTTGATATGGATGGTATCTTCGCGTCCGACCACCAGGGCGGACTGGTCGCCGGGCGAAACGGTCCACTTGCCGGCTTCGGCACTGACGAGGTGAAATTTCGGCCCGATCCAGTCATCGAATCCCCACTTGCCTTGCACCACTCCGCTGAGTTCGCCGGGGGGCAGCAAGGGAATGGAATGCAACGGCACGAGGCCGCCCTCGGCAGCATCCGCTTTGAGCGGCACGTCCATCGGACCGGTCTTGGCATCAATGTGCAGCTTGAGGTCGTGCGCTTCAGGAGAGGCATACACCATCGGTGCGCCTTCAGCCGGGAGCACAAGGCCGGTCTTCTGTGCGCAGAACTGCTCCGCGGTGTTCACCGGGTGCAATGGGGGCAACTTGGAGGGCGCCACGGGCGGCAGGGCGACGACGACTACGGATTTCGGGTCGCGGAATGAGGGCGGAACGCTCAAGCGCAGGTTCAGCGTATCCTCGGTGGGCAAAGCGAGCGCGGGGATGTACTGGAAATGCGCGGTGTGGAGGGAGGCAAGAATTCGGGCGGTATCCACGATCGCGCCGATGTAGGGGCTGTAGACTCCGGCTCCGCCGAGCGCGGAGTAACTGAGCTGATTCATCAAATCGGCGCTACTGCCGCTGGTGAGTTGCGACACGCGATTGGAGACGTTGGCCTCGTCGAGCACCATGCCTTCAGTGTGCTGTGTCAGGCACGGAGCCTGCTGATCGGTCGGCTTGTCGAAACACTGCTGTTCAAGCCGGATACCGAGAACGGAAGCTGACTTCTGCGCCCGGTCTTTGAGCGATTTGGGGTCAGTCTGCGAGGTGACTTTGACCTCGGCGAGATAGGCGTCGAGGCGCATCCTGTCGAGGCTCGCGGCCTGCAGGTCCTGGGTGGCTCGCACGAAGACGCCGGGGCGGCCCCGGACGGCATTGCGCAAGGTGCTGAAGTCGCCGCCTGTTGCGGGCGCAAGAAAGACGACAGCCTGCTGCGCTTCCTTTGGCACGGTGACGAAAACGCCTTCCTCGCGAGCGTGTTTCGACCAGGTATCCACGCGGGTAAACCAATCAGCGGGTGGAGGATTGGTGGCGCCACGCAGAAAAGCGACAATCAGCACGTATCGCTCGGACTGGCTTTCGGGGAAATCGGGATGAATCCAGATACGGTCGCCGGGAAGAAGGTTGGGAACCTGGCCAATCGGCAGAGTGAGATCTCCGCGTTTCACGTGCACGTCGACTTTAGGTCCGATCAGGTCGAATGATGGTGCCGCTACCTGACCGTGTAGGGGTCTACTTTCCCAAACCAGCGAAACAAGTAACAGTAAAAGGAGACAACGCCGCATCCTCCTATTGTACGAAGATGAGGGTGTGAAGAATATGACAACTGTACCGAGACTTTTGAAGGGAATCGGGGTTGCCGGGCGGATGGGGGCTCCGAGGCGTCTCTTGCACGGGTATGGGGTTCGGCTGCACAATCGTTTACACTGGTGCGTGGTTAGGCTGCAAGTGCTTTTAAGTTAAAGTTTTTACTCGGCCCTGTGGGGTATCAAGACAGAAGCAGAGGTGGCGACCAAGCTGCCTCGGCAAGACTAAATCGGCCCTGATTACGTTACAAGCGTTCGGAAAAGCCGATGGCTCAGTACCATCCAGATCGGAAACCTGTCACCCGCCGCGCAAGACATGCCACTCGCGGGTTTCGATTCCAGCGAAGCGCAGCGCGATGAGGGCAGGCTAAAGAAGCTTTATATGGAGAATGTCATGAAGTCGAACCGGGCTGCGCAAAGCAGCGTAGACATCAGCAATTTGAGTGTTCCGGACGCGGAAGAGATTATTGAAGAGGCCTTGAGCGAACTGGCATTTTCCCAGGACCCCGGGCTGGTGCGCGCGCTGCGCTTTCTGGCGCCTCCGGGGTACCAGGCGATCGTCGAATTGTGCAGCGAAAACGGACGCAGCAAGCGCCGGAATGCACCGGCAGACAGCTGGTCGCCGGAAGAGGACGAGGTTCGCATCTACTTTGAACGCCTGGATGACGGTACGGCGCCGGCAAGGCAAAGCCGCGGGTCACGAGCCGCGATCGAGGCGAGTTTTGAAGAGGAGGCCGGCGATGAAGTGGTGGTACCGGCCGATCTGGACGCGCGGGTAAAGGAACTGTGCGCGACGCTGGCGGAAGCGGAGCGGGGCGGGCATGCGTTCATTGCGCTGAAGTGGTTCCGGGATTCGTTTTTGCCGCGCAAGGCATTTCGCTGGAACCAGCATCCGGAATCAAGACAAGCGGTGCTGGCGGAGGCGATACAGCGCGGCGTGGTGCTTACCAGCAAGATTGCGAATCCGAAGACTCCTGCGTACCCGACGACGACGATTCGATTGAATCGGGCCGAGGCCGGCGTGCCTGAAGAAGCCCAACGCTTTCATCCGGTAGCGATCCAGGGCGAATCAATTGGCGACGTGATCCAGGAAGAACGAGGAAAGTTGTGAATTGCTATTTCCTGGAATCCACGGCCTTCGCGAAGCTATTTGTGCAGGAATCGGGCACCGATGCTTTGATACGGCTGATGGAGTCGGTTGAAGATAACCGCAAGCTGATTGCCGCCTGCGCGCCGTTGGAGGTGTATGCGGCGATTCGGCGTCGGGAGCGGGCCGGGGACATCAGTCAAACGGATGCCGCGGCGGCATTCGAGATTCTCCGCATTGAGGCAGCACGCATGGTGCAAGAGCCATTGAATCCCGCTGTGTTGGAATCTGCACGGCAACTTCTGGACCGCTCCAAGCTGCGCTGGACGGAGGCGCTGCAGTTGGGAGCCGCGCTGGTGGCGCGCGATATGTTCAGGGGGACCGAGATCATCTTTGTTTCGGCGTCGCCGGTGTTGATGGAAACCGCACGAGCAGAGGGCTTCCAGGTTCTTGATCCCGAGAAGGACAGCATCGATGTCGTTGAACGAACGGCTTGAATTCGACCGGCGAATTACTTGAGAATGTCGACCGGTTCGAGCTTCATGGCACGCCGGGCAGGAAGATAGCTGGCAAGAGCTGCCACAAGTAGAAATACGATTGGCGCCAGAAAGAAGGTCGCCAGGTCGTGGGATCCGGTCTTATAGAGAACATGCTCAAGAAACCGGGTGAGCGCAAGGGCGGCGCAAAGTCCTGCGACGATGCCACCTGCTGCCAGAAACATTCCCTGCCGCATGACGATGCGCAGGATGTCGGAACGATGAGCGCCGAGAGCGAGGCGGATGCCGAACTCCTGGCGGCGCTGGCCGACAGAATAGGACAGAACTCCATACACGCCGACAATGGCCAGCAGGAAGGCTGTTGCTGAAAATCCGCCTACGAGCAACATGGTGAAACGGGGTTGCGCGCGCGAGGTGCCGATCAGGTCATCAGCGGTCCGGATCTCATCTACAGGCTGATTGCTGTCGACGGCGGCGATCTGGGCGCGGATCGTGGAGATGGCTGTCTCCGGGGGAACCTCGGTCCGCACCAGCAGGTTCATGTCACTCCAGGGGAGTTGTGGGAAGGGCAGATAGAGCTGGGGCTGCGATTGTTTTTCGAGGCCCTGATTCTTGACGTCGGCAGCAACGGCGACAACCAGCGCCGCCTGTGGCCTGCGGCCGATGACGATCTTTTTTCCGACTACGGACCGACCGGGCCAGAACTGGCGAGCGAAGGTTTCATTGACGATGACGACCGGGGGTGCAGTGGCGTTGTCGGCGCTCGTGAATGTGCGTCCGGTGCGCAGGGGAACGCGCATGATCTCAAACCAGTGCGGACTGATGGCTTCAATATCGATAAAGGGCCGCTGTGCGAGAGGAACATCGGGCTGACCCTCAGGAAGCACGGGCGTGATGCGCTTGAAGGTCAGCGGCAGGGCCGCACTGATGGCGGCGGAGCGAATGCCGGGCTGGGCCGATACGCGCCCAAGCACGTCGTCGAAGAAAGCGACCTGCTGATCGGGCCTGGCGTATTTTGTCGTGGAGAGCGAGAGATTCATGGTGAGCAGATTCTGCGCATCGAACCCCGGATCGACATGGATGAGTTGGTTGAAGCTGCGCAGGAGGGTTCCGGCGGCAATGAGCAGCACGAGGGAGAGAGCAATCTGACCGATGACCAGGAACGATCTGGTCACGGAGCCGGAGCGGCCGGGGGATGCGGATCGGCCTTCGGCGCACAGGGTGGCATTCAAGTCGACGCGGGCAAGCTGCGCGACGGGGAAGATGCCGAATGCGATGCCCGCGAGGAGCGAGATTGCAAGGGTGAACAGCAGGACGCGCAGATCGAGGGCGACGGAAAAACCCTGCGGCACCTGAGACGCGCCCCACGTCGCGAGCGCGCGTGTTGCGGCCCATCCGATGCCGACACCAAGAGCGCCGGCGGTGACAGCGAGAAGCATGCTCTCAGTGAGGAGTTGGCGAACGATCACACTGCGGCTCGCACCGATGGCGGCGCGTGTGGCGATCTCCTGCCTGCGTGCGAGGGCGCGCGAGAGCAGAAGGCTGGCGACATTGGCGCATGCAATCAGCAGAACCACGGCCACGGCGCCAGAGAGGATGAGTATCTTGGGCCGCACATCACCGACGACCTCGTCGCGCAGGCTCGATGCCGTCATTGTTGTCCCAGGGGAAGCATCGGGGGCGGTTGGGTTCTGTTCGTGATAGCGCTGATTGAGGACGGCCAGCTCGTTGTTGGCATCGGCGAGCGAAGTGCCGGTGCCGATGCGCGCAATCATGTTGAGATAGCCGACGCCGAGACGCAAACGCTGGGGCGTCATGAGGGAAAGCTCGAAGTATCGCGGAGAGAAGATGTCCGACTTGGGCATGAAGGGAAAATGCGCATCCGCGGGGAGTACGCCGATGACCGTGCTGGAAACCGAGTCGATGTTGACGACGGAGCCGACGATGTTGGGGTCGGCATGATAGCGCGCACGCCAGATGGCAGCGGTGAGGATGACGACCGGACGGCCGGCAGGCGTGCCTTCCTCTCTGGTGAAGGTGCGGCCCAGTTGAGGATGTATGTCGAGCATTTCGAGAAATCCGGGAGAGACGCGTGCGACCGGAACCTGCACGGGTTCGCCATTTCCGGTGAGATTCAGGTTGTCACTGGTCCACACGGCAACGGATTGGAATGACCGGTTGTAATCGCGAACCAGTTCATAACGCAATAGCGTGCCGCCGTAGTCTTTCGTGGCGTCTCGCGAGGTGATGCCGACGATCAGTTCGGGATCGTGATACGGGAAAGGGCGGAGGAGAAGCGCGTTGGTGACGGTGAAGATCGCCGTATTCGCGCCGATGGCGAGCGCGAGGGTGAGAACAACCGCGAGGGTGAAGAGGGGGGTCCTGGCGAGGGTGCGCACGCCGAAACGCATGTCGCGAAGGAGAAGCCGCATGGCAAAGGATTATAGGGGATGAGAAGAACGGGGCGCGCTGGCCGGTGCGCTATTCGCGCCGGAAGCGATTGGCCTTTTCGAATTCATCGCGCAATTCGGGCGTGCGCAGATTCTCGCGGATGTGGGCGAGGCTCTGTTCGAGAGCCTGGAGCGCCGCCGCGATGGCGTCGGTGTTGGTGTGGGCGATGTCGCGCCACACGGACCAGGGGCTGGCGCCGAGACGCGTCATTTCGCGAAGGGCGCGGCCGCCGACGTGTTTTAATTCCGGCGCATCGCCAACTTCGCTTTCGAGCAGGGCACTGAGCGCAGTTGCGGTGAACTGGGGAAGGTGGCTGACCCAGGCGACCAATTCATCGTGACGTTGAGGGCCGAGATCGATGGTGCGAGCGCCCATGCCGATCACCCACTCGCGCCAGATCTTTGCAAGGTCGGCGGACTGCGGAGACCGCTCCCAGAGCGGATTGTCAGTAAAGAGCCAGACCGCGCCGCGGAAGAGGTTAGCGTCGCCAAGGTTAGCGCCGCCGCGCTCCTTGCCGGCCATGGGATGACCGGGGAGAAATGCAGCGCGATCGGGAGTGTTGAAGAGGCGGCCGGCGGATTCGGTAATCTGTGCCTTGGTGCTGCCCACATCGGTGAGGAGGTGTTCGGGACCAAGCACGAGGGCGAGCTGCTCCATCAGGTCGAGGGTTGCGAAGATGGGAACCGCCAGCAACACGACCTGGCTTGCTTTAGCAGTTGCGATTGCGTCCGCGCCGATGGAATCGATTGCGCCCATCGCCAATGCCGTTTCGGCCTGACCACGGCTTCGATTCCAGCCGACGATCGAACCTTTAAATCCGGCGGCGCGCAGAGCGAGGCCCACCGAGGTGCCCAGCAGGCCGGTACCGAAAATCGCGATGCGCATCATCTTCTTCTCAGTTCAGACTATTCCATGAAGCCTTACGCTGACCGCCATCGATAGGAATCATTGAAAGAAGATAATCTATGCCCGGAGATCGGGTGGGGGTCCCGGCTGGAATACACTCCTCAGCAGAGGCACTGGTGCTCGATACCGATACCGTCCGGCTGATCAGAAGAATCCGAATCTGGCTCGCCTTTTTCATCGCTGGCCTCATCCTCAGCGGCGTGACAGCCTTTCCCCTTGAGCATGAAACTGCCGCGCTGAACCGGATCTTCGGTGTTCCCCCCATGCCTCCCCCAAGGGTCGAACCCGCGCTGCACGTCTGGCTGCGCCGCGTGCACGAGGGCATCGTGAATACAAATCGCGACTACCCATTCATGGCCTACGGCACCGATTGGCTGGCCTTCGGGCACCTCGTCATTGCCGTGACCTTCATCGGTCCGTTCGTTAACCCGGTGCGCAACAAATGGGTTCTCGTTTTTGGAGTC
This sequence comes from Occallatibacter sp., assembly GCF_049582745.1. Classification (GTDB taxonomy): domain Bacteria; phylum Acidobacteriota; class Terriglobia; order Terriglobales; family Acidobacteriaceae; genus Telmatobacter. The sequence goes on along the minus strand of NZ_JBAUUO010000177.1, from coordinate 76,141 downwards.
ATCGCCTGCGCGGGCGTGTTGCCGTTGGCACTCATCGCTGGGCCGATCCGCGGCATCCCGCTTTACTGGCGACTCATCGATTGCAGCTTCGGCATCGTCGGCGTCGTGCCTCTCCTGATCTGCTTGCGCTACGTGCGCCGGCTCGAGCGAACGTAAATGGAAGTGCAGGCACTTCGGTTCCCTACAATTGGAACAAGCTATGGCCATGGAATCGAAAGTGCCTGAAATCACCGCCGCGATCGTCGATACCATCGCCGCCATCTCCACGCCCCCCGGCCGAGGCGGAATCGGCATCGTGCGTCTCAGCGGTCCGCAAGCCGCTTCGATTGCCGCGCAACTCATCCGTTTGCGCCAACCGCTGGAACACGCTCATGCTCGTCTCGCCGAGGTGCTCGATGAAAACGATGCAAACAGCGAGCGCATCGACGAGGCGATGGTCACCTGGTTCTCTGCGCCGAACTCATACACCGGCGACGAACTCGTGGAGATCGCAGCGCATGGCTCGCCTGTGGTTCTCGATCTGCTGCTGCGGCGTGCGCTCTCGCTCGGCGCCCGTCTCGCAAATCCCGGCGAATTCACCGAGCGCGCCTTCCTCGCCGGCAAGCTCGACCTCACGCAGGCCGAAGCCATCCGTGACTTGATCGACGCCCAGACGCTCACCCAGGCGCGCCAGGCCGCCAGCCAGATGGGCGGCGCCCTCAGCCGCCGCGTCTATCCAACCAAGCAAGCCCTGGTTGAACTGATTGCTCTGCTCGAAGCCGGCATCGACTTCGCCGATGACGACGTGGACGTTACGCCACAGTCCGAAATCGCTCGCCGCATTGCCCAGCTTGTTCCGCCGCTGGCTGCGCTTGAGGCCTCGTTCGCGCGCGGCCGCATTGTGCACGATGGACTGACAATGGCCATTGTCGGCCGACCCAACGCCGGAAAGAGCTCTCTGTTCAATCGCCTCGTGGAACGCGATCGCGCCATCGTGACGGCCACTCCCGGAACGACGCGCGACCTGGTAACCGAACGCATATCGCTTGAAGGAATTCCGCTGGAACTGGTTGACACCGCCGGCCTCCGCGAGACCTTTGAAGAAGTGGAGCAGCTTGGCATCGCGCGCAGTCGCGAGGCGTTGGCAGACGCAGCAATCGTGCTGGTCGTTCTGGACGCAACCCAGCCGCTAAACCACGAAGAACGCAGCCTGCTGGCAGCTCTCCACGACCGTCCTGCGCTCGTCGCCATCAACAAGAGCGACCTGGCTGACAACGTCAGCGATGCATTGCGCGCAGATCAGTCCGCCGCCGAGGAGTTGGAGCTTCAGGCTATCGCCACATCGGCGCTGACTGGTAATGGGATCGCCGCATTGCGCAACAGAATAGTAGCGCTGGCTACGGGCGGAGCGGCCGCCGAACCCGGCCTGCTGACCAACCTCCGCCACCAGCAGGCAGTCGCCACCGCGCGGACGGCAATGGAAGACGCCACTCGCGCCAATGCGACAAGCATCCCCCACGAGATGATTCTGCTGGATCTCTATCGAGCCCTGTGGGCCCTCGATTCTCTCACCGGCCAAACCACGCCCGACGACATTCTCAATCTAATCTTCTCCACCTTCTGCATCGGAAAATAGACTAGGTTCTCAGACGGTCTTACGGAAGATCGAATTCCTACATATTCCCCTTTATTTTTAGCGTGCATAGGCGCATACTGTCTCTCAGAGTCCCAAGAGAGCACAAGATAAACGGGACTCCAGTGGGGCTCCACAGGCCGAAGATTAGCGAAAAATGGGTCTGGAGTCCCAAAGGGGGATGGGATGGCGCTCACAGATGCACTTGTAAAGGCCCTGAAGGCTCAAGGCGGGCTCCGGTATAGCAAGGCGGATGGTAACGGCCTGTTGCTCGATGTAACCCCCGCAGGAGTCAAATCTTGGGTGTTTCGCTATCGGCTGAACGGCAAGCGGGAAAAGCTGGTCATTGGGCGGTATCCCGAAGTCAGCCTCAAAGAAGCGCGCGCCGAGCGTGACAAGTATGCGGCCACGGTCAGACAGGGCAAATCCCCGTTCATGGAAAAAAAGCTTGCTCGTGAAGGCTTCACGGCAAATCCGACCGTCAAGGAATTTGCAGAGCGCTACTACACCGAGCAGGTTCTAAAGAACTGGAAAGAGCCAAAGCACATCCGGCGCTATCTCGATAACGAGATCCTTCCCGCCTTCCGCACAATGCAGCTTAAAGACGTGACCACGCTGGACGTGCAAAAGCTGGTCTACCGCAAGCGTGATAACGGGCAAGTGGCAGCGGCGATTCAGTTGCGGGGCGTCATCAAGAGAATGTATGACTACGGCATAGAGACGCGGCTGGTGACCGTAAACCCTGCCGCAATGGTCGCGACGCGCTACATCGGCAAAGCGCGCAAGCGGTCACGGGTCCTCACGGCAAGCGAGATTCGCACCTATCTCCGGACCATCTATGACTCGAACATCCGGAAGCAATTCAAGCTTGCCCTGCACATCATCCTTCTGACGCTGGTGCGTAAGTCGGAACTCCTGTTTGCCACCTGGGAGCACGTCAACTTCGATAACGGCGAATGGACCATCCCCGCAGAGAACGCTAAGACGGGCAAGCCTCACATCGTCTACATGTCAACGCAAGTCGCAGAGATGTTCAGAGAGTTGAAGAAGCTTGCCGGCGATTCCGACTTTGTACTTCCGGGCCGTGGCAGGACCACCAGGCCGTTTGCAAAGAACGCTCTCAATAAAGCACTAGAGGGTCTGACCTTTGAGGACATGGACCCGCTCACTATCCACGATCTGCGGAGAACGGGCGCAACGCTGCTAACGGAGCACGGCTTCAACAAAGACGTGATTGAGAAGGCTCTAAGCCACGAGCATGAGGGCATCCGTGCCGTGTACATCATTGCCGAGTATGCAGACCAGCGGAAGAAAATGCTGCAATGGTGGGCGGATTACGTCGATAGCCTGGTGAACGAAAGCAAAGTGGTTATCGGCAACTTCAAGTCTGCTTGACCCTCGTGTACCGGCGCTCCCAGAATCGGCCAGAAAAAGGGCTCAAGAGCGCCCCCTTTCGCCTACTGCTTGCTCGCTGATCCTGAATACATAAGCACATCGTCTGACTCAGCGATCAGGATCGTGTCTCCAGACTGTGCTGCTTGAATCGTGAAGTTGAGCGTGCGTGATGCGAGGTTAGCGCAAGCCGGAGCGGTGGAAGGCTGGGTCGTGATCGTCCCGGTACCCGCGGCCGTGCTTTGTAATGAGTAGCTCCCGGTGAAAGTGAGCGGGCAGTTCTGGCCGGGAATGCCTTGTATGACCGTAAGCGTTCCATTAGTGATCTTGCCATTCCCGTCAGCCTTGAACGATCCGATATCGGATTCGGCGTCGCCGCGGCTCAGCATGATCGAGTAGGTTCCATTGATGCTGGAATTTGAATATCCAGACTGCGCTTGGACTGGAGGTGGGTTGACAACGGATGATCCGCCTCCGGAACTTCCGCAGCCTACCAAGGACACCAGTGAGACAAGCGCAAGAAGATCAATCCAACGTTTCATAGGCTTCACCTCTTTTTGTCTGGTATTAGTTGAACCCTGCCAAGTGTAGCCTCGAATCGATTCGTGCAACGGAATTAAGTGGTGTTCAAGAGCGCTTGTGATATCTTATGTAACTAGATATTCAAATCTGGGTGCCACCAGAAAGCAGGAATTATGCGTGGCAACCCGAGGGAATATTCGCGAGCGCATTCCAGCGCGCTAGATTCATCTCACTCCCCACACACTCCAGCGCAAAATGCAGCAGTTTCGAGCGAAGCAGGACGCATACGTTTCCTGCGCCTTTCTGAAGTCCGAAGTAGAGTTCCCTATTCGCGCGCGACGATCTATCGACTGATCGCGGCCGGACAGTTTCCGCGCCCGTACAGCCTTGGGGCACGCGCGGTTGCTTGGCTTGAATCCGAGATTCACACTTGGATTGATTCGCGTGTCGCGGCCAACTCGGAGAGCAAAGGCCCAGGAGCACAGTAATGTTTGGCCCTGACGACGACTTCGATAGGCGCCTGGCCAAGCTCCGTCCTGCGGAGCGATCGAGTTCAATCCCGGTAAACTCTTCGGATGAACAGTCGCCAAAGAGAATGATAGCGATCAGGGGAGGACCGCCATCGCGCTCCCGCGACTGGTGGTCAATCGGAAGATTCGCGAGGTTTCCGTATCGTCTGTTCGGCAGTGGACTCGGAGCGGCGTTGGGAACGTCTGCAGGATGGTTGTACGTGGCTCTTTGCGACCAAGCCAACCGATCTAGTTCTGTCCGCTTCAGGGTTACCGACAGAACTCTTGCCGCCAATACCGGACTGTCTGAGCGGACCATTATTGATTTGAGAAAGCACTTGGCCGAAAAGGGGCTTATTGAGTTCTCCGTGAGTCCCGGTCAGCGACCCGTTTACGAACTCAAAGCAATTCCTGAAACAGACATTCACCCAAGTGAGCGACCGAGGGAGAAGCGCAAACCCCGTGGCCGATCTTCGGCAAAGAACGCTTCTGAAGTTGACGATTTGTGGGGCGGACTCCCGCAAATTCTGCGAGAGAGGCCTGCAAATTATGCGCGACCCTACGCAAATTCTGCGCACCCGTCCTAGTTCTTCAATTAAGGTTGGATTCTTATGTGTTGTGTTAGATGGAAATCTCGAGCGTAGGAGGGGGTCAAAAACTATGCCCATTAGATCCCCGAATAACCCCGTAAACCGGAGGCCAACGGTGAAGCAGGCGCGCTTTGTGGAGGGGCTGACCGAGGGCAAGAGCGCCCGCAGAGCGGCTCTGGAGGCCGGTTACCGCGAATCGAGCGCGGATCATGCGACCACGGAGATTCTGCCTGTTGTCGAAAGAGCATTCGGCGAAGTGATCCGCGAGGCAATTCCGGTAGAGCGCCTGGTGCAAAGGCTGAACGAGGGCCTTGACTCGGTAGAGACGAAGATCGCCACATTCGAAGGGAAGATAACGGATGAAAGGACGTTCGTTGACTACGGTCAGCGGAGAGCCTACGCCGAACTAATTGTGAAGTTAGGCGGTCATTTCGTCCCAACCAACCGGATTGAATCGCCGCACTTAGACGCAGCACTTGTAAGAGAAGAACTTATTCGAAAATTATCTGGCATAGACGAGGATGAGCAGAGGAGCGACACAGACTAAGGTCGGGGTTGTTCCTGCTTCTGTTTCGCCGCCCGCAAACGCAGGTAACTTGAATCGCTGGCAAGTCGAATGCTAGAGTTGTTGGCTCAAAGGTGCCACCAGATGAAAGCTTCATTCCTTGCATTGGCTGTTTGCCTCTTGGCGACTTCGGTTTCAGCTCAAGGCTGGGCAAAGCAGGAGAAGACCGACGCATTCAGTGGAACGAATCTCGTTCAGTACACCCTTACTGGTAGGTTCCTGACACCGCCTCAGCGCGGATCGCTCGATGCTCCCGCGCTCGTTCTTCAATGTGTTCCGGGTGAAGCTAAATTCACCAAGGGATGGTACTCGCGGGGAAGACTGGTCAAGGCGTGGATTGATGTTGGCGCTTCGATTAATGGCACCGTCGATGGCGTGCCGGTCATGTACCGCCGAGACGACGGAAAGCCTCAGTCTGAACTATGGTCGAAATCAACCGACCTGATGGCGCTGTTTCCTTCGAACCTCGGCATCAATCACATTCTTTTTTCCCATGACCTCATCCATAAGGTGAACACCTCGCCGCCGGTTCACAAACTCGTGCTGATGGCAGATGAGTATTTGGGAACAGGCATCGTCATGCAGTTCGATCTCGCCGACCTTGACGGTCCCGACGGCGTTGCGAGTCAGTGTGGATTGGCGATCTACCAGAAGAAGTAGAGCCTATAAAAAAGCGTTGCTGAACAGTACGCGCGCGCGCGAGAGCCTCTCTGGAAGGTGGTGTAAACATCTTGTGTACCGCGGATTTCGCGAAACAGACTGTCATTCGATATGTGTACACAGCGCGTTCGGGAGGGTTCCATGAAATGGAAACTGACTTTGTTCTGCGTCGCAGTGTTGGCGATCCTAGCCGCTATTTTCTATATGCACCGGGACGAAGAAGCAAGAAAAGCGAGGACAGGAGAGAACATCAAAGCACTTGACCGCGACTGGGCAGCACTGATTTCTGACACAGAGATGCAGACAGCCGTGGTGGACGGGGCGCTGTCGGACTATGCCAACAGCGGCACTAGGCTCTACTTCAGATTCGGCGCGCAAAAAGCGAAACTCAGCGCCAAAGACAAAAGGTTAGTCGACGCCCTCCACAAATGTGCTCAGCCTAGCGATGTTCCCATCCCAGGAAAAGAGAAGAGTTGGATGGCCGACAGTCAATGCGTGGAGAACCAACTCCATTAGCGGCAAGGAAGCGACCACGAACCTACTTTGGGACTCCATTGGGACTCTGTGAGCACCGGCAAATCGAATGAGCTCATGGATATTGGCTATTCGCGCGTTTTCGACTTTCTGCATCGGAAAATAGTGGCAGTGCTAGGCGGAACGATCACTTAGGCGCTGCTGACTGAAATGCACCGCCTGATTCGATTGCAGAGGATACTCTCCCTTTTTAAAACGTCACGGCAGCACCGAGCCAAACAACGCGGTTTCCGGGATCGGGTCCGAAGAAGCCTCCTGGTTGGACGACGCCGGTGATGACACCGAAATTGTTATTACCGGTGTTGCACGAATGTGGCTGGCCCGGGTTTGCGCTGGCTGGACACGAGGCGCCCGGGTTGTTGAAATGAGGCGTGTTGGTGAAACCGAATGCGTCGCCTCGCACCTGCAGCGTGGCGAATTCCCTTATTTTGAAATCACGCACAACGCTCAGATTCATGTTGAAGAAGCCGGGCCCGCGGAATTCATTGCGGTTGGTGTTTCCGTAATGGGCCGTTGCGGGGTTTTTGGGATCGATCTCAGGAGCAGCGAAAGAACTGGGGTCGAAGTAAGAGCAGGTGGGAGTGCCCACGGCGCAACTCACGCCGGTGCGGGGCGCTTTGCCACCGAGCTTTCTGAAGGGCTTGATGAGATCGGCGGTTTGCCCGGACCCGTTTGCGTTCAGGCTGCCCCCCCGCGCTGACCGTAAGTGGGAAACCGCTCATGGCGCTGACCACCGGATTGACGAGCCAGCCGCCGAGGATCTCGCCGCCGAAGCCTGACTTCAGCCACGGCTCATCTTTTCCGAAGGGCAGTGCGATTACGCCGCTGAACTCGAAGTTGTTTGTCCGGTCGAAGCCGGCCGCTCCATAGTTCTTTCTTATAATTGCCGGATCCGGATAGGGGTACGCAAGCCCGCCGAGATCTTCGTTCTCCGCATAGTCCAACGCCTTCGACCGCGTATAGACAGCGGTGACATTCGATCCGCCGGCAAACTGGTATTTCAACTGGGTCTGCAACGCATCGTAGCGGCTGTGGAGATAAGGATTCAGCACGTTAATCATTCCCGTGTAGTTGGCACCGAATCTCTGGCTCAGAATACCGCCGGCTGAGCCGGCACCGGGCAACGAAGCGTTCGCATTCATATTGATCACCGGCCGAAGATCGTACGTACCGACATAGCCGATGGTGTATGTAAGGTTGCTGCCAATCTCCTGCTCAAGCGCGGCGTTGTAGGAGTGAATGTACCCGCGGTCGAAGGACTTGGGAACAGTTGTAGTGCTGATGTTCGTAGGCAGCGGGATCGAACCGCTGCTGAGATCGGGTAACGGCGCCAGAACGATACCAGCCGGGACAGAGTAGCTTCCGGCGCCCAAGCCCGCGGCGTTCAAGCCGGTAAGGCTTGCCGCAGGAACGTAATCCGCGGTATTGGACGGGCTGTTGGTATCGAGCAGCACGGACGGATAGGCGTTGCGGAGGACGTGCCAGGTGTAGGGATCGGCACTCATCCCATAACCGCCTCGAATTACCGTCGACGGCCTGAGGCGATAGGCGAAGCCCACTCGCGGCAGGAACTGCCCGATTCCGGTGTCGACACCGTCATCCACAGGAGTGCTGCCGTAACCACCGACCCGGACGCTGCCGGTGGCGAGATCAAGAACGCGAAGTCCTTTGCCGTTGTCGCTATATCCGAATGGGTAATATTCCCAGCGAACGCCCGCCGACACCGTCAGCTTGGGAGTGACCTGCCAGTGGTCCTGTAAGTATCATGCCCACACGGACCAGCGCAGGGCGTTCGGATTAAAGAGCGACCTGGCTTTGCCGGTCCCGCTTGGCAGGCCGAGCAGAAAATCGGCCCAGGAATTGAACCATGTCGGGGTGGACCCCAGGGCAGAAGTGACAAAGCCATTGAACTCAAACGCGCCGCGCGGTTCCTGGTACGTTCCGCCCTGCGGTTGGAAGTGATTGATCTGCGTATGATTCCACTCGATGCCGCCTCGCAGAGCTGTCAAGAACTGGAAATCGATTTAGTTCCGGTCTTGTCCACCATCAAGTCAGGCAGGACCAGGTCCCTCTTGAACCGGTTGTATCGCTCCGGAGGCAGAACGTGGAATGACTCCTGCTAGCGCTTCCTTGAAGATTTACGGGTTTTTTTCTTCAGTCCGGTCTCGGGGAGGTCAGCGGATTCGCGAACGGGCCAGTGGCGCTGGAATACAAGAGCCGCCGCACCGCGGAGGCGCGCTATTTCGCCTTCGTGTGCAGGAAGAATTTTGGGAGGCAAACCAGCAACCGTAAATCCGGCAGCTTCACGTTCGATGATCGGGCCGAAGCGAGACCATGCTCCCGTAATTTCGCCTGCGACCAGAATCATGCTGGGAGCGAGCCCGGCAATCAGGAGCCCGAAGCCACGTCCAATCTGCTGCGCCTGGCGGTCCAGCGCTGCTGCGGCCTTCAAATTGCCATCTTCAGCCATCAGGAGCAAATCGTGAAATGTGGTGCCGTTCGAATCTTGCTGGAGTTCGCGATAATAGCGGAGAGCAGCACGACAAGAAGCGAACACCTCCCAGCATCCGCAACGCCCGCAGGCGCAGAGGGGCCCATTGGGGTCAATCGGAGCATGCCCGAACTCACCGGCGCGGCCGCCGTCTCCGGTAATAAGATGGCCATTGGCGAAGATGCCGGTTCCCACGCCTTCGGATATCGTCACCAGGACAATATTTCGAATTCCATCAAGCCGACCGAAGGTGAGCTCGGCAATCAGACATGCGTTCGCGGCATTCTCCATCTTTACCGGCAGATGCATCTTCGATTCAATCGCGCTCTTGAGGTCGAAGTCTGGCCAGCGGAGATTCGGCGCAAAGATCAGCCTTTGCGTTGCTGGATCGACACGGCCCGGTAGGCTGATTCCGATACCTTCGATTGAATGGCGCGGCACAGCATTACGAACCCGTTGTGCGCATTCGATGAGAAGACGAGTCGCAGCAACAGGATCGGACGATATCGGCACTTGGGATCGCGACAAGAGCCTGCCGTTCAAATCGACAACTGCAACGGTGGCCATGCTTGGACGAAGGTCTATCGCCAACACGCCGAGTTCTTCGTTCAGCCCAAGCATGGTCGGGCGGCGTCCACGCGCCGAAACCGCGATGGGACCTTCGCGCACCCATTTCTCGCGAATGAGCTGCTCGACGATCTGCGATACGGTGCTGCGCTGCAGGCCGGAACTTCGGGATAGGTCGGCACGTGAGACCGGCTGATTTTCTCGAATGAGTTCGAGCACAATGTCACGATTGATTCTTCGAGCCATTTCACTTGAGGCTCGCTGAACATGCGTCAGATCAATATGCCGAATGCCGCCATGAATCTGTTCCACTGCAGTATCAGCTCCTGGGCGCATTGCGCTTGCCGCAGGAGTTCCTTTCTCCAACTCATCCATGCGTGGAAGTTCGCAGATTAACACGAATCTCCGCGCCTTGGCTAAGAGAGCAAAAGAGTCGTCGCAAAAGGGAGACGTGAACACAGCGGTGGAACTGGTTGAGACATTTTGTCGACCGTTGACTCGGCGCCCGACTTTGTTCGGCCGTCGCGCCGGATATTTGGGTGCGATCGCGCTCGTAGCTTTCGAGCCGCACACCAGCATCGAGTCGCATTCCTCTACTGTGACGGAGAATGGCCGATCCACTTGTCGGCCCATTCAATAAAGTACTTCATATTCGGTGCGTCTGTGTGGCCTCCATCGTGCTGGCGCCATGCCAGCCGTCCGTTGAGAAGCCCGGTGTTTACGGGAGGCATTTGGGCTGTGTGGTAGTCGCCTTCCACTTCGAGACCTTTAGCGTCGAGTAGATTAAAGACGCGGCCTGCATCGACGGTAGCCATGAAGCTGCCTTCGTGATCGAGCCATTTGGCGTCGCCCTTCGCTGGAATTCCATAACTGATAAAGGTCAGGCGCGGAGCGCAAAGGGCGATCAGCTGGTTCGAATCGACGGGGATATCTCCGGGTGTCATGGTTCCAAATGTCGCTTCCGATGCGCCATATTTCATGAAGTTGCCCGCCATCCAGTAATACTCGCCGCCGGTCAGGCTCTCCACTGCTTCGCCAAAATTGCGGCGCAATAGCGTAGCTCCCCCTTTCCCGGAGGAACCGACCAGCACCATCGCGAATCTTTGGTCGAATGCCATTGTGACGAGTGCGGCCTTGCCATAGCGTGAAACTCCCTCGATGCCGACATGCTTTGCGTCGACTGCGGGATCGGTTTCGAGATAGTCGAGGCCACGGCCGGCTCCCCATGCCCAGGCGCGAAGAGCACCCCATTCTTCCGGTTTCCGCGGCTGTCCTTTATCGACGAGCCCTATGATTCCGCGGGTAAGGCCGGCTCCATCGTCAGCCTGCACGCTGGCTGGATCGAAAAGGACAAATCCCCAACCGGCTGCGACCAGTTGCCACGTGTTGGGCAGACCGCCATCTTCATTCAATGGTGGGAACTGGAACGGCGTGGCTTTAACCGGCTGCCAGGCGGGGTGCTGTTCGAAGACCTGCTTCAGCGATGGATCCCGTTGGATGAGCACGGACTCCCATGCCTTATTGATCTTGTCGATGTCGCCACCGGATGGTTCATTTGGATTCGGAAACGCGGCGTGCCCAAACATCATCAAAACAGGCACCGGCCCCTTGGCTCGAACCGGCAATACCACCATCATGTGGATGTGAACACTGATGGCCGGATATGCGGAGTTGTCGACAACGCCTTCGACATCTCTCGCGATGACAGGGGTGAAGCCAATCATCTCGTGATCCACTGCGTTGACTGTCCACGCTACATGCGGAACGTTGTTCGGTACCCGGCCATAGACATACTTCGAGTACATTTCAACAATTTCAGGACGGCGTTTTTCCCACCACATCGCGGGAGTCGTCACCTTCTGGCCGTCGTTCATCGATAACGGATCAGGCACATCGGGGTATGGGTTAGCCTTGGCCTCGTCGTAGTTAGCGTGATTGGGCGCTTTTTCATCGCCGCTTGGCCCCGGGCGGAGTGCCTTGATACCGAGCTGCTCCATCATGTTCTGGTGGTCTTGCTCGGACGTAAACGTAACGGGCGGCGGAGCGGCGGTCTGGGCGATTGCAGGGTTCGCGACGATCCCGCAAAACGCGGAGAGAAGGCAGATAAGTGCAGGGTGTTTGAAGACGGTCACGGAGATGCTCCAGAGTGTTATGCTTTGAACGTTTTCGCAAAGCGATTTAGTTGGGGGTCCATATTAAACCTCTCGTCTTGCAACAAGCACGGAGATTCTTCCCGCTGGTCGGGCCGTTCATCTTTTTGAGTTGCATAGCGGCCTGGTCGCAACCCCAGCATGCATCGAAGCAAGCGGTCTGGGTTGCGAGTTGGGGTGCGTCGCAGCAGATTCCAGAACCACAGAATGCGCTTTCACCGGAAGACCTGACCGACGCTACCCTGCGACAGATCTTTCATCTATCCGTAGGCGGTCCGTCGCTCCGAGTGCACTTCTCCAACGCGTTCGGTACGGAGCCACTTCGTATCACATCTGCGCATATTGCTCGGCCGCCTTCTCCGACTTCATCGGCAATTGAACTTTCAAGTGATCGGCCGCTGACATTTGCCGGAAGTGCAGAAGCTACTATTCCGCCGGGTGCCGAGTTGATCTCCGATCCGGTGGATTACGCAGTGCCACCGCTTTCCGACTTGGACGTGACCTTCCATTTGCAATCGCCACCCGCACGTGAGACTGGGCACCCGGGCTCGCGGGCGACTTCGTATCACGTCCATGGAGACCTGGTGAGCGCAGCCACACTTACTGAGCCCAAACATGTGGATCACTGGTACCAGGTATCCGAGATCGACGTCCAGTCTGGGGCGGGCTCGGCTTCAGTTGTCGCACTGGGCGATTCGATCACCGACGGGCACGGAGCGACGACGAACGGAAACGATCGCTGGACCGACGTGCTCGCAGCGAGACTGCAAAGTTCGCCCGCAACCGAAAGCATCGGCGTATCGAACCAGGGGATTGGCGGGAACCATCTTCTCTCTGACGGTCTTGGGCCCAATGCGCTGGCGCGTTTCGATCGCGATGTGCTCGCGCCGACAGGCGTACGTTGGGCGATTGTATTTGAGGGAGTGAACGATCTTGGCGGACTGGCGCGTGTTGGCGAGGTGGGCGCAGAGCAACATCATGCGCTCGTGGGGCGGGTGATCGAAGCGTACCAGCAGATTACAGAACGCGCCCATGCTCATGGACTGCACGTATTCGGGGCGACAATTACTCCGTATGCGGGATCGAATTACTATCATCCCGGACCGCTGAGCGAGGCCGACCGGCAGGCAGTGAACCGCTGGATTCGCTCCCCCGGAAACTTTGACGCGGTGATCGACTTTGATGGCATTGTTCGCGACCCGGAGCACCCGGATCGTCTGCTGCCGGCATATGACTGTGGCGATCATCTGCATCCGTCTCCAGCCGGGTATAAGGCGATGGGTGATGCGATTCCACTCAGCTTGTTTAGCAAGGCAAACTGATAGTGATAGACGGACTGGGAGTCTTGATGCACAAAGCGATACTCGTCTTAGTGATCTCGGGATGTCTTTCTGGCGCCCTGATGGCAGGTTCTGCCGAACTGCCCAGGATTTCCAAATCGGGCGACGGCGGTCAACTCATCGTCGATGGCAAGCCATTCTTGATTCTCGGTGGAGAGCTTGGCAATTCCTCCGCGGGTACTGCAGCGCAAGCGGATGGCATCCTTCCCCGGCTCACCGCATTGCACGTGAACACCGTCTTGATGCCGGTGGCATGGGAACAAATCGAACCCAATGAAGGCACCTTCGACTTCAGCATCCTGGATCGCTGGATCGATGTGGCACGACAACAGCATTTGCACCTCGTGCTTTTGTGGTTTGGCAGTTGGAAGAATGGCGTGTCGAGTTACGCGCCGGACTGGGTTAAGCAGGACACGAAGCGCTTTCCAAGATCTGAATCATCGACCGGCGATGAGTTGGAGATTCTTTCTACCCTGGGAGCTGAGTCGCTTCGCGCCGATAGCGCTGCATTTTCATCATTGATGAAGCATCTGAAAGAGAAAGACGAAGACCGGCAGACCGTGCTGATGGTGCAGGTGGAGAATGAAGTTGGCTATCTCGGCCGCGGTCGCGACCGGTCTGCAGCGGCCAATAAGCTGTTTGAAGGTCCGGCTCCAGCGAAACTGGTGCAAGAGCTCCAAGAGAAGCGCGACTCCTTTTCTCCTGAGTTGCGAGCGCACTTTAACCCTGCAGGAAAGACCTGGCGCGATGTCTTTGGAGATGCATCGGACGAGGTCTTCATGGCATGGAACTACGCGCGGTACATTGAGGCCGTGGTGGAGGCGGGAAAGCGCGAGTATCCATTGCCGATGTATGTAAATTGCCAGCTACCCGCGCCGGGTGAGCGCGCAGGCGAGTATCCCAGCGGCGGACCGCACCCTTATTTTCTTGAGGTCTATCGTGTTACCGCGCCGTCGATCGACTTCTATTCTCCCGATATCTACTGGCCCAACTTCGAGGACTGGATTGACCGCTACCGGTTTAAGGGAAATGCGGTTTTTGTGCCGGAAGCGCGTATGGGCAGCGCTCCCTATAACGCGCTTTATGCATATGGAGAGGCGAAGGCCTTCGGCTTCTCTCCATTTGGGATTGACAGCCCGCAACCGTCGAGGATTGAGGACACTTCTGGGCCGAGTATTGCGGAAGTTTACGGTGTGCTAAGCCAAATGAGCGACCTGCTGCTGGCGAGCCAGGTTGCAGGAACTACTCGAGCGCTCGTGCTTCATAAAGACAGTCCGAGGCCAACCCGCACCGTGGCGCTTGGCGGTTATCTGTTGGAGTGCGCGCTCTCTCGTTCGTGGCCTTCCCGAACGCTTTCAACCAATGACGGGGCCATGATTGCGATTGAATCGGGTCGGAACGAGTTCTATGTTGCCGGGAGCGGTTTAACGATTTCATTTGCGCGGGATCCCGATACGGACAACAAGATCAGCGGCATTGCGCGTATCGAGGAAGTGAGCCGCAGTGCAAATGATTGGGTCGTGGTGCGACGTTTGAACGGAGACCAGAGCAACCAAGGCCGTCAGCTTTCAATGGACCCGCATCGAATTGGAATCTTTCGCGTCAAACTGTATGCCGTTGATCCGTCTACTCCAGGGCATTGATTGATCGACTCTCGTCATCCGTCCGCGGTCCAAACTCATCTACGCGCCAAGGACAGAAACATCTGAAGAGACTTCTGCTGGACAAGCGATTGTGGACACGCGGGCAGGAAAGACTGGCGGCCGAGCATGCTCTGAATTCCAGCCAAATAAAAACTCCGTCGCTGTTCCGCAGATGCGTCCCTGGCACGGCCCCATTCCGCAACGGGTATGAAGCTTGGCTTCGCGCCATGAGTGCATCGAATCGAGCGCGTGGCGCTGTACATCTTCGCAGCGGCATACAAGAGTCTCCGGCGCCACAGGATCCTTCAACTCGGGCCTCGGTGCAAACGCTCGATCGAGTTGCTCGGCGAATCGCGCATGGCGATCGCGTCTTTTAAAAAGATGTGCGCCTGAGTGGCCGGCGCATACCAGGCCGGCGATTTCACCCTCGCACAGGGCCTTTTCCAGGCCCCCTATCCCGGTCGACTCACCAGCGCAATAAACTCCGTGAACTGACGTCTCCTGTGTGTCATTTACTTCCACATATCCGGATCGAACCTGACACTGAAGCAGGCGCGGGAGTTCGAGATTCGGCACGAGATGGAATCCGCATCCAAGGTAGTCGCATTCGATTGTGCGAACTGTTCCATTTACCGAAACGGCGACTGACCGCAATGAGCGATCACCATACGCTTCGACGACCCAGGCACCTGTTCGATAGGGGGCATGACGTGATGCCGCGCGATAGGCTGCCCCGTCGCGAAGTTTGCCGGGAAAGCGAAGAAGCTGCACGCCGAATTTCGCGACGCGCGCGGCAGATGCTTGTTCGAAGATGCCAAGGATGCGCGCGCCCTTTCTGGCCAGGGCTGCGGCGACGGCCAGCAGCAGGGGGCCACTGCCCGAAAGCACAACGCGCTTACCTTCGACGGGCAATCCGGCCTTAACCATCGCCTGAAGACCGCCAACTCCCATGACGCCCTGCAACGTCCATCCAGGGAACGGCAGAAAACGCTCACGGGCGCCCGTGGCCAGAATGAGTCGGCGATACCGGACATCATCGAATCCTACGGAAGCTTCGATTCGCAGGACATTCGAGGCGGGATGCGCTACGACAGCGGATTCTCTGCACAACACGACACGGAAATCTTCGAGAGCTTCTTGTAGTGCAGCGAATCGACGGTCACTGTGATTATTGTTGCTTCTCCAGATCTGACCACCGGGGTTTGCGTTATCGTCAATGAGGCAAACCTCGGCGCCATGTTTCGCTGCCGCGGACGCTGCGGACATTCCTGCAGGTCCCGCGCCGACAACTACCACGTCAAAACTCATCATCCCGTGACCACTTCCATGCCGTGTCGTGCGACCACTTGGCAGGTGCGGACGTGCGGGATGGCGTTCACGGTGGCGCAGCATTCCATACAAATGCCCATCGCGCAAAATGCGCTGCGCGGCTCACCGGATAGAGACTCGCGCAATGCAATTCCTGCCTGCAAGAGCGCGGCCGCAACGCTCGAGCCCGATGGAACTGAGACAAGACGACCGTTGACGGTTAGATCAACCTGTGGCTTTTCGGTTTGTGCGGAATCGGATCGCGCCATCGTCGAGAGAGACGTTGATTGTAACTCATTTTGTATACTGCGCAAGAAGCGTGCAGACGCCTTCGATAGAGCTATGACCGCTAATCAGAGCTTATTCAGAAAGATCGAAGTGATTGACTCCCACACTGCGGGGGAGCCGACGCGCTGCGTCCTCTCTGGAGGGCCCGACCTTGGCGGAGGATCTTTGACGGAGAGGATGGCAAAGCTGCGTCACGATCATGATGGAATGCGTCGTGCCATTCTGTGCGAGCCGCGTGGATCCGATGTGGTGGTCGGCGCATGGGTTTTGGAGGCGGATACGCCCGACTGCATAGCTGCAGTCGTATTCTTCAACAATGTTGGTTACCTGGGAATGTGCGGTCATGGAACCATAGGTGTCGCTGTGACGCTTGCCCATCTGGGCCGAATCCGGCCAGGGATTCACTTTCTGCAGACACCAGTCGGCAAGGTAAAAATTGATCTCCTCTCATCAAATCGTGTCACCGTTGAAAATGTTTCCGCTTACCGCTATAGAGTTGGGGTCAACGTTCACGTGCCCGGTTACGGAACAGTCGTTGGGGATGTAGCCTGGGGCGGAAACTGGTTCTTTCTTTGCGAGCATGATGGGCTGCCGCTCGACTTAAAGAATGTCGATGATCTCACTGAGCACGCATGGAAGATTCGCGCAGAACTTTCCGCGCGTGGGATAACGGGCGCCGATGGTGCGGAAATTGACCATATCGAACTCTTCACCGCGCCGCACGAGACCGCAAACCATTGTCGAAACTTTGTGCTCTGCCCAGGAAAGGCATACGACCGGTCCCCTTGCGGAACGGGCACCAGCGCAAAGATGGCTTGCCTGATCGCTGCGGGAAAGCTTGCGCCGGGCGACGCATGGCGTCAGGAAGGAATCCTTGGCACAGTCTTCGAGGGACATGTTCGCATTCAAAACGGGGCCATCCTCCCTTCGATCACCGGTTCCGCGTTTGTGATGGCGGAGAGCACGCTGATCTTCGATCCCGAAGATCCGTTCCGCAACGGAATCCTCGCATGAAGCCAATTAGCTTCGATGCAGTGATCGTTGGCGGTGGAATTGTCGGAGCGGCCACTGCGGCGGCTTGCGCGAGAATTGGAATGCAGGTTACTCTCGTCGAACGCGACGTGCTCGGAGGCGGCGCAACGGCGGCAGGTATGGGTCACATTGTCGTGATGGACGACTCCGAAGCACAATTTGAACTGACTCGTTATTCGCAGTTGTTATGGTCGAAGACCGCGCGGGGGCTTCCGCCCTGCGCCGAATATGAAATGCCGGGAACACTATGGCTTGCCGCGGATGAAGAGGAGATGGCCGAGGCTGAGCGGAAGGCGAGTTTTTATCGCGAACGCAACGTTCCGGCGCAACTATTGACCGCACGGAAAATTGAGGAACTCGAGCCGAATGTCAGGCCAGGTCTCGCGGGCGGAATGCTGGTTCCCGAAGATGCCGTGGTCTATCCGCCGGCGGTCGCCCGTCATTTTGCTCATCTCGCGGAAAGTCTTGGCGCCACCTTGATGCTTCAACGCGGCGTTACAGCATTGGGAAGCGGACGTGTGCTTTTGAACGATGGGCAGGAGCTAGCTGCTCCTTTCGTCATCAATGCTACAGGCGCCTGGGCTCCCGAGCTGACCGGCGAAATTCCGGTAAAGAAACGTAAAGGGCACCTGGTAATAACCGATCGATATCCAGGTTATGTATGCCATCAATTAGTTGAGCTCGGATATCTGAAGAGCGCTCATTCGGTCGCATCAGATTCGGTAGCATTCAATGTACAGCCGCGGAAAACCGGCCAGGTCCTCATTGGATCCTCGCGTCAATACGGAGACGAGACAGCGAAAGTGGACCAGGAGATCCTGAGTGCCATGTTGCAAAGAGCGACCGCGTACCTACCGTCCATTGGTTCCCTCAATGCCATACGTGTCTGGACCGGGTTTCGCGCCGCTACCCCGGACAAGCTTCCATTGATTGGGCCCGCAGTGGATGACGAAACCGTGTGGCTGGCAAGCGGGCATGAAGGATTAGGAATCACCACATCGCTCGCGACGGGCGAATTAGTAGCCGCAGCACTCTCGGGCGGGCACTTACCCACGCCTCTTGACCCCTATTTGCCGTCCAGATTTGACCGTCACAGCAGTCATTCCGATTCTGCAAAGGAGCCGCTATGAAATGGAAAGGCGTAATGCCGGCCATGACTACTCCATTTGATGAAAGCCTCAAGATTGATTGGCTTTTCGTCGACCGCCATGCCCGCTGGCTGGAGAAGAATGGATGCACCGGGATTGTGTGTCTAGGCTCGCTCGGAGAGGCGGCAACCCTTGGGTTTGACGAAAAGATAAACATCGTCCGCAAAGTAGTTGCAGCAGTTTCGTCGTCGGTCCCTGTGGTTGGAGCAGTGTCGGCGCTGTCGACAGAAGAGGCAGTGCGGCTTGCCAAGGCGCTTGCCGACGCGGGTGCGCAGGGATTGATGATTTTGCCGCCATACGTGTACCGAGGCGACTGGCATGAGATGAAAGCACACGTCGCGGCAATCCTACGCGCCACTGCGCTGCCTGCCATGCTTTACAACAACCCAATCGCATACGGAACAGATTTCATTCCCGACCAGATTCGAGAGCTTGCTGGAGAATTTGAGAATCTAGTCGCGGTGAAAGAATCCTCGACCGATATCCGCCGCGTTACCGCGATTCGCGCGCTCACTGGCGACCGCCTTGCCGTCTTTGTCGGTGTCGATGATGCAATTGTGGAAGGAATTGAGGCTGGCGCCACCGGTTGGATCGCAGGGCTGGTGAATGCCTTTCCGCGTGAATCCGTCGAGCTGTTCAATCTTGCGAGTGCAGGCAACAAGCAAGCCGCCTACGATCTGTATCGCTGGTTTCTGCCCATGTTGCGCATGGACACCGTCTCCAAATTTGTCCAGCTGATCAAGCTCGTGCAGGAAGAGCTCGGAATAGGCTCAGCGCGTGTACGTCCACCGCGGCTCCAGGTTGAAGGGGAAGAACTGGCTGAAGCAAAAAAGGTGATTGCGGAAGCGGTGCGCCATCGTCCGGAAGCTCCAATCAGGAGTTCGTCTTTTCTCTAAGCGGCACAAGCTGGAAATCAACTCCTCGTCTGACGCGAAAGAACAATGGCACACATCCTCATCTGGACAATCTCGGCTTCCAGTATCATCCTGATGCTTTTGCGGCCGTTCAAAACGCCGGAGGCCGTTTGGGTTTCGGCCGGAGCATTGCTGCTGTGCCTGTTGCGCCTGATGCCGCTTGCCTTAGCCGGCAAGGCGGTTGCAGAAGGGTTGGATGTGTATCTCTTCCTAACCGGCATGATGCTACTATCTGAGCTTGCGAGTGATTATGGTGTGTTTGCCTGGATGGCACATGTTGCCGTCAAATCGGCGAACCGATCTTCGACGAGGCTATTTACTTCGATTTTTGTAGTCGGCGTGCTCGTGACCATATTCATGTCCAACGACGCCACGGCGATTGTTCTTACGTCGGCCGTGCTAACGGCGGTCAAGCGCGCCAAGGCGCCGCCACTCCCTTATCTCTTCTCGTGTGCGTTGGTCGCGAATGCGGCCAGCTTTGTTCTGCCCATCTCCAATCCTGCGAATCTGGTGGTATTCAACTCAACTATGCCGCCTCTGCTTCGCTGGCTGGCCGGGTTCAGTGTTCCCTCTCTGGTCGCAATCATCGTCACCTATGCGCTTCTTCGGTGGTATTGCCACAAAGAAATCTCCGCACCGTGTAACGGTTCGATCTCGGATGTCCGCCTATCGGCTATGGGAAAAACGAGCCTAATCGGAATCATTGCAGTTGTGATCGCGTTGCTTACAGCGTCTGCAATGGAGATTAGCCTCGGTCTGCCGACGTTTCTCTCATCGACGGCGGTAACAGCGATCGTGGCAGTTCAGAGCCGGTCGAACCCGATTCGGCTGATACGGCAAATCAGCTGGAGCATTTTGCCTCTCGTTGCAGCGCTTTTCGTTATCGTGGAAGCTGTGAAGAGCGCCGGAGCCATGCAACTGCTTCACAATGTGTTCGAGAGCTGCCTTCATTTTCCCCAATCCGGAGCTGCTCTCGCGCTTGGAATTTTGGTGGGTCTCGGGACGGACATTGTGAATAATCTCCCGCTAGGGCTTATCACGGGCGCTGCGTTGCGCACGGTTCCGCTTCAGCCGATGTTCGCAAAGGTCATCATGATCGCGATCGACCTCGGTCCGAACCTCTCCATCACGGGCTCGCTTGCTACAATCCTCTGGTTGACTGCAATCCGGCGTGAAGGTCTGGATGTCAGTGGCTGGCAATTCTTCAAGCTCGGCGTGATTATTATGCCGATCTCACTCGTCTTCGCCATTCTGGCTGCCTTGCTGATCTGAAGCTATGCAGCAATGCATTTGGAATACATCCTCCCCCGACAATTACAGCATCTAATTGCCTTACGGCCGAGTTATTCGTTTTTCCAATCCCGCACTAACCTGGTGCCAAGAGAGATATGGCGCGCGTTCCCACTTCGACATACCGAGTTCAGTTGAATGCAAGCTTTACTTTCGACGATGCGGCGGACATGGCTGCTTATCTCTTGGATCTAGGTATATCGCACGTCTATTGCTCGCCATATCTTCAAGCTGCTCCTGGCAGCATGCACGGGTATGACGTGGTCGACCATCAGCGGGTGAATGAGGAACTAGGCGGTGAGGAAGGACATCATCGGTTTTGTGCTCGTCTCGCGGAACTAGGACTCGGACAGGTACTCGATATCGTTCCGAATCATATGGCCATCGGAGCACGCAATCAGAACTGGTGGGATATTCTCGAGAACGGTCCTTCGAGCCGATTCGCAACTTGGTTCGATATCGACTGGCACTCATCCGAGGTCAAACTACAGAACAAGGTGCTAATACCAGTTCTTGGAGATCAATACGGCCGGGTCCTTACCGCAGGCCAGATTCAGATTGATCAAGAGAGCGGCTCGTTGTGCGTCCGATACTCCGAACATCTCTATCCGCTTGCACCGAGGTCTGTCCCCGTGATCCTGGATCGCGCGGCTCGATACGCGAATAGTTCAACCCTCAGCTTCCTGTCCGATAGCCTGATGCGTTTGCCTCTACCGGAAGCGACCGACACTGAGGGAATTAATTCACGACATCGGGATAAGGAAGTCATCTACGATCTTCTGCGGAGATTCTGTGAAGAGCACCCAGCGGCGGTGCAGGCGGTCGACCGAGCAGTTTGCGAAATCAATGGGGATTACGATGCCCTGGATGAGTTACTGAATCTGCAGCACTATCGATTGGCATATTGGCGCACCGCTGACCAAGAGCTTGGATATCGCCGATTTTTTGACGTAAACTCCCTTGTTGGACTGCGCGTTGAGCGGCCACACGTCTTCGATGCCACCCATCGCCGGATTCTCGATTGGCTACACGAGGGTGTTCTCGACGGAGTGCGCGTGGACCATCCCGACGGCTTGCGCGATCCATTGCAGTACTTCACGCGCTTGCGGCAACAATGTCCTGAGGCGTGGATCATTGGCGAAAAGATACTCGAGCCTGGAGAGTCTCTTCGCGAGAATTGGCCGATCCAAGGCACAAGCGGCTACGACTTCCTGAACCTTTGCAACGGATGGCTTACATATCCGGAAGGGTTGAAAGAGATCACCCAGATTTACAAAGATTTCACCAATGAGCCAACGGACTTCGCAGAAATTGCCCGCGAGAAGAAACTGAGTGTAGCGCATGAAGCCCTCGGCAGCGACGTGAACCGGCTTGCCAGCCTGTTCGTCGAAATCTGCGAAAACAACCGCGATCGGCGTGACTATACGCGGGCTGAGATCAGGCGCGCCATCCGCGAAGTTGGCTCCGCATTTCGGGTCTACAGGACCTATGTTGTACCCGATCGGAATGAGATCGTGGATGAGGATCGCCATGAAATTGTGGAAGCCGTTGAGAGAGCGAAGAGCCAAAGACCGGATGTTGACGCGGGTCTATTCGACTTCATGGGAGATGTGCTGCTCTTGCGGTCTCGTGGGCCACTTGAAACCGAATTTGTCTACCGATTTCAACAATTCAGTTCACCGGTGATGGCCAAGGGCGTGGAAGATACAGCTTTCTACTGCTTCAACCGCATGATCGGGCTAAACGAAGTGGGCTCCGCGCCTGATCGAGAAGGGCCCACGACCTCGGGGTTCCTCGAGTGCTGCATGAAGATGCAAGCCTCTCATCCCGCCACAATGACTACGCTTTCCACCCATGATACCAAGCGGTCTGACGATGTGCGGGCCCGTCTTGCCGTGATCACCGAGGTCCCCACTCAATGGAGAGGATTCCTGCGGCGTTGGTCTCGCCTGAATGCTACGTTCAAGACGGACGCCCAACCGGATCGCAACACGGAATGCTTCTTATATCAAACCATGATCGGTGCGTGGCCCATTGAGCGCGATCGGCTGACCGGTTATATGGAGAAGGCCGTCCGAGAAGCGAAGCAGCAAACCAGCTGGACGCAGCAGAACAGGAAATTTGAGGACGCTCTGACAGGGTTTATCGAGCGCATCTACGCCAGCAATGAGTTTATGGCCGCGATTGAGGAGTTCGTAGGACGGATCCTGATGCCGGGAAGAGTGAACAGCCTTGCGCAAACCCTGCTGAAGTGCACTGCTCCGGGTGTCCCGGACACCTACCAAGGCAGCGAGTTGTGGGACCTGCACCTGGTCGATCCCGACAACCGCGGACCGATCGATTACGCTGTAAGACAGTCGCTTCTCTCAGAGCTTAAATCTGAAATTCCCGTCGAAGAGATTGTTAACAGAATGGACAGCGGTCTTCCCAAGCTATGGGTGCTCTACCGCTCACTCAATCTACGCAGGCGCCGGCCGGAATTGTTTGGCGCGGAAGCAGATTTCGAACCGCTTTCGTTTGAGGGAAAAAAGGCTGATCATGCGATGGGCTATCTGCGAGCCGGGAAATTGGCGACAATCGTTCCCAGGTGGCCCGTGAAACTCGGCGGGCATTGGTCGAACACTACAGTTGAACTGCCAGGGGACCGCTGGACGAACCTGTTTACCGATGACACGTTGCATGGTGGCTGCATGCCCCTGCAGAACATCCTCGGCCGCTTTCCTGCAGCGCTCCTCGTGAAAGCGGAGAGCTGAAGCATGCACCTGTTCAATGTTTGGGCTCCGCGCGCAGCGACGCTCTCAGTGGAAGTCGGCGGAAAATCTCTTCCCATGTCTGGACCGGATGATGAAGGGTGGTGGGACCTTGCCGTTGCATCTGCCGGTCATGGAACCGACTATGGCTTTCTGATCGACGGCGATTCCAAGGCGGTGCCCGATCCCAAGTCTTTGTGGCAGCCATACGGCGTTCATGGCCTCTCCCGTGTCTACGATCAACACGCATTTCGATGGAAAGACCAAGGATTTCAAGCGCCTCCGCTGGCCAGTGCAATTATCTATGAGTTGCATATCGGTACATTCACATCCGAAGGCACTCTGGATTCTGCGATTGCAAAGCTGGAATACTTGCATGAACTTGGTATCACGCATGTTGAACTGATGCCTGTCGGGGCCTTTGACGGCGATCACGGCTGGGGTTACGACGGTGTGGCGCTTTTTGCGGTGCATGAAGCCTATGGCGGCCCCGATGCCTTGAAGAGATTCGTCGATGCAGCACACGACATCGGGCTGGCAGTGCTTCTCGATGTGGTGTATAACCACTTTGGTCCGTCTGGAAACTACACTGGAAAGTTCGGTCCGTACTTAACGGATGCCCATCGAACTCCGTGGGGCGGCGCGGTAAATCTTGAAGAAGCTGGATCGCACCAGGTGCGCCGGTTCTTTTGCGATAACGCGCAAATGTGGCTGCGCGATTTCCATATCGATGGTTTACGCATCGACGCTGTGCATTCGTTTGTGGACCGCTCGGCTATCCACTTTCTTGAAGAACTCGCAGCAGAGATAGAGACTCTAAGCGCGACCATTGGCCGCAAACTGGTGCTCATTGCGGAAAGCGACCTGAATGATCCGCGCATCGTGACTCCACGCCAATGTGGCGGCTTTGGAATGGACGCGCAGTGGAGCGACGATTTTCACCACGCTCTTTTTGCTGTACTAACACGGGATGGTCTTACCGGCTATTACACAGATTTCGGATCCCTGGCTCAACTCGCTAAGGCGCTCCAAAAGACGTTTGTCTACGATGGAATCTTTTCCCGATACCGGAATCGGATGCATGGCCGCGCCGTAAAGGATATATCCCAACATCGCTTCCTGGGTTTCATCCAGAATCACGATCAGGTCGGCAACCGGGCACTCGGCGACAGAATCGCCCAAAGCGCCGGAGCCGATCGCGCGAAGATTGCGGCGGCCCTCGTGCTGCTCGGGCCATTCATTCCGATGCTGTTTCAGGGTGAAGAATGGGCCGCGACTTCGCCCTTTCTGTACTTCGCCGATCACCGAGACAGGGAACTGGCCCAGCAGGTTTCAGAAGGGCGCAAGAGAGAATTTCTAGCCTTCGGATGGGAACCTTCGACAATCCCCGATCCAGAGAATCCTGCGACCTTCGACCGCTCAAAGCTAAACTGGGATGAACTGTCAGAACCTCTTCACGCCGAAACGCTGGACTGGTACCGCAAGTTGATCCAATTGCGACGAGCTACGCCGTCCCTCAACAACGGTGAGCCGGGGAGCTTAGAAGTCACCTATAACGAAGAACAACGGTGGCTGAGCGTGATACGCGCAGAGATTGTAATCGCAATCAACCTCGCGGCAAAAGCCGTATTTCTGCAAGTTGAACAAGAAGCCAACCTGATACTTTGGTCGCAACCGAATGTCGTTGTCGAAAACGGCGCTATCGCGTTGCCGCCTGAGTCGATTGCTGTCATCAAGACTTCCCCCCAGCGTTAGAAGTGACGGATGGTCTCGTGCCGGGAGGGCTCTTCGGAGGCCGGTACCGCCTCGTTCTGAGGTGCATGCGCTTTATCCGCCGACCAGTCGACTCGCCCTTCGAGAGATCGACTTACGAGTTCGCGTGAGCCAAGGCCGATCGCGAGCGAAAGAGTCAGCACAATGCCGCCAAACAGGATTCCAAAGGCAAGTTCAACAATTTTTCCGCCAACTTGAAGATGGTCGAGCACCATTGCCGCGGTAAGTACGAGCACCAGCCATTTCACGCCGAGGGACAGAAACCTCGCATAGTGCAGTTGTGCATTCACTGCCCCAATGAGTACGGAACGCGCAAGGAATCGCGCGATCAGGGTTCCCGCAATCAGCAGCAGGACAGCTCCAACAAAGTGCGTCAAATAGGGCAACATCGAAACCGGTAGCGGTGCGCCGGTTGCATAAGATACGTCGAATGCCGAAACGCCGATTATCAATCCAAGCAGTACAGAGCCCCAGAAAGAGGCTCGCGCAATAAGGGCCGTCGGAGAACTGGAAGGGGCCCACTCTGAATTTCCATGATTCAATCTCTCGTCGAACTTGAGAAATCCGAGCCCCTTGCGCAGGATCGTGGACAGGGCCATGCCGATCAATGTGAAGAGGGTTAGCGCGATAAAAACCGCAAGAATGCCGGGCAGGACTGCGATCAACAGCGACAGCACTCGATAAACAGATTGGTGGAGCGCGTCAGACATGTGGTGCCAAATCGAACCATTGTCGGAGATCAGCGGAGGCGGCTGCGATTTATAGTCTTGAACCGTCTGGAGCATTGTGGCGAGGAATCTTTCCATCGGACTCTCTCCTTGAATTACCCAATCCAGGTCTTCGGTGAATAGCACTCTCTGCGGCAGAGCATCACGAGTTAAACCGGTCTGGCCAGCGCCAGCGCGAAACAATGTACTGTTTGTCAGATTCAAATGCGGCGGCAACCGCCTCAACGTGAGCCTCGGAACTGGTGCCCGACTTCACAACATTGAGGTGACCGGCCACCCATGCAAGATAAAGTGGAATCAATGCGCCAAGCAGATGTCCGCGATTGAGAGTGCGCAGTCTGTAAGCCACTAGAAAATCAAAAACAATTCGTGCCCAGAGATTCTCCGTCATTCGAAACGCCGAAGGCTCCACAACCGAGAGCCGCTTCAGGCCGAGCAGTGAATTTGGAGCCAGCACCAGGGACCAGATTTCCTGAAGGTTTGAAAATGCCAGGCGAAATGCTTCGACCATAGGGACGACATCAACCTCTCCCTCGATCCCAGGGATTGGGCGAGAGGTCCGCCTTTCCGGCGGAAGTCGGCGAGGCCGCTGCCAGAATGCGGCTTTTGCTTCAATGTCTGCGAACAGAGATCCCGTAACCAGGGTAAGAATCGCATTGATGTTTGGTTCAGCGGGTTGCGGCAACATCCTCGTTCCTACGTCGATCTCATCGACACTCAACCCAGCAACCGCGGCTTCGCTTACCGGCCAGATAATCGCGTCAGACTGAGTTGAATTGACAAAGCGTTGCGCTGTACTGGCGAGCCGATCCGCCATGCGGAGAGAGAAGGCCAAATCAATCGACAGCGGAAATCGTGCCCGCGAACCAAACAAGGCCCGGCTGAGTGGGTAGAGAATGGCCGAGTTCACGAGACCGGCGCTCGGTGGAAGCGAGTAGTGGGGGACCGCGAGATCGAAGGTGGAATCCGATACGGCGTTCGCCAGTTCGCGCAGTGCCGCGGCACTCAAAGAGTCAGCACCAGGGCCGAGCATCAGGACTCCGCGAGTTCCATTCTCTTTCGCGGCATTCACTGCATGCACAAAATCAGCCGCAGTTAACGGCCAAACGGCGTTTGAAGCTTGCGTCGAAATTATGCGCAGACCCGGATACGTAGTTCCTGACGTATCGTTAGGAGTCGCAATAAGGAGGCCTTCCGCAGGAAAGAGCGCGACCAAGGTCGCAAAGATATTCGTAAGTGACTCGGCCGCCATCGGCGCGACAAAAACAAGCATTCCCGCTGGCGCGGAAGTTTCCGTCGAATGAGCGTCCGGAGTTGAATTCGTGGTTACCATAGGGGATTAGAACTGTGCGTCTCTCTCAGGAAGGTGATCTACGAAATGGCCGGCTGTATGGATTTGATGCCGGTCACTTGCACAATGTCAGGATACCTGCAAGCGGGATATGCACCCACGTGAGTCGGTTGTTGAGTTCATACTGCAGTTCGTAAAGTGCCTTCTCAAGCACAAATGCTTCCAGCAAGGTCTGCGTTTCGCTGGGCGAGGACAGAAGCTCCGGTTTCCTTTGAATGGTCTCGTGATAGGCCTGAAGGAATTCGGCCGAGGCGAGCCTTTGCCACGCCTGGGACCACGTGCCAAGGCTTGTGGTTGCCGATGTTTGCGTCGACCTGGCGGTGTTTAGTTCGTACTCATTCAATCCCGCGAAAGCCACGTAGGAAAACGAGCGCAGCATCCCAGCCACATCTTTCAGCGGCGACTGCTTGCGACGGCGCTGAGAAAGAGGCCGTGCCGGCTCGCCTTCGAAATCCAACAAAATGAAGTCGCCATTCCCGGTGGCGCCGTGTGCCGTACCGGTCCTGAGCGTCTGTCCAAGATGATAATCGCCGTGAATGCGAATGCGCTGCCCCGCCGCCGCAAGATTCACGATTGAGCGGCTCCGATCGAAGAGTTCCAGGCGTTTGGAGAGGAGCAGACCGGCATCGTCAGCGGCCGATTCGTCAAGAGACGAGAGCCTCAATTTGAGCGCTTCCAAAGCAGATCGTATTTGCGATTCAATCTGGAGTGCATCCGCCTGCAGGTCGTCATGGGAACATGGTTCTGGCATAAACGCCGGGTCAGAGGAGGGGGAACTCAGCG
The DNA here is from genome assembly GCF_049582745.1 of Occallatibacter sp. Taxonomy (GTDB): domain Bacteria; phylum Acidobacteriota; class Terriglobia; order Terriglobales; family Acidobacteriaceae; genus Telmatobacter. Next base: position 48,201 of record NZ_JBAUUO010000177.1, on the reverse strand, counting down.
CGATATGCATCTCCGCTGTTCGACGACCCAAAAGAGCGGAAGCCACCATCGTTTCGAAGCAGATTTCGGGCATCCAATCCGGGAGTGATCGAGTAGTTCCAAACTCTGCAGACGGCACAACGGGTGCACTGGAATTGAGAGAAATGTGCCTGTAAAAACCGCTTAGCTGCCGAAGGAACCACGCCCAGCCGTCACCCTCGTTAGCTACCAAGCCCTGCAGCATCGCGACTGTTGTCTTTTCCCCAGACGCGGACGTCATCGCAATCTCGCCGAAGAACGGCGGAATGCAATCGAAATGTGCAACTTCAGTGAGGAACCGCCCAATCTCCACGTCTGGATTTTGGCCTGGCTGCAACCTCCTGAACATCTTCAGAATCAGCGCATCGCCGTAGATGATGGAAGTGTTGGACTGTTCCGCCGAGCCGACGCGGGACTCTAACGTCTTTGAGATTTCTAAATCACGAAGCGTGGACGAAGCATGGGCGCTGAGAGATGCGGTCGATCCTGCGGTTTCTCCGGCTGCAGGCGACTCGCTCGGCTTGATTCTTTCGGCGCTGGCGACCCGAGTCACTGCTGGGTCTGGACGCAGCTCAGATGCTGCTTCGCCAGGTTGCACATCGAGCGGCAGTGGCTGTGTTGAAAGGACGTTCGGTTTGGTCTTGCTGCCAATGGATTCGGCCGAAGTCTCCCCTGAGGGTTTGAGGCTGGCTACGTCCAGTTCAGCGGAAGTCGCCTGCGCCGCTATCGTCGACTTGGGAATATCGATACATGCGAGAGGGATCGTAGAGTTGCATTCGATCAACTTTAATTCAATTCGGCGAAAGTCTTCGCGGAGTGTAGCGTCATGCAGAATGGCCGTGCCGCTTGAGAACGCAAGAGTGGTCAGGACGCTGTCTGGGCGTTCTCGGGCGATGGTGTCCGCTTGATTCCCGGTGCTCATTGCGACTGGAATCTGATAAGAATCTGGTGCACCCTCAAAGTAAGTCACCTCTACGAAGAGGATGGCCGGAGAAACGAGATCGTCCTCAGACTTAGCGGACCGGAAATCTCCCGCATTCGACTCCGCGATGGAGGAGAGGTCGGCCCAGTGCGAAACGCGCACGGACTGGATCCTTCTGCTCTTGGCACCAAACCACCGTTGGTGCGCAAGCCAGTTTGGCAATGCGGATTCAATGCGCGCCAAACCATTGGCTGTGAGGACTTCAGGCCAACCGGATGTTTTCAGGTCAAGTACCGTCATTTCCGTCCCAAGAGGTTCTGCCACCGGCACGCCTTGAAGCTCGGGCAGGTTCTTTGCGTCCGAAGTCGGAGCCTGCAATTCGAGCCAAAGAAATGAATACGGCGCGAGCGTCAACCGATATGGCGCGGCCGTGACCGTGGGGAACGGAACGTAGCCCAGCATCTCTACTGGTTCCATGCCTTCGTACGCTGCGAGATCCAGCGAAACCGGCTGTGCAAACCTGCTCAAATTAGCGACGCACAATACGATCTCATGCGTCCCATAGTCTTGTTCCAGTTCCCGCAGATACGCGAGGATCTTCCTGTTCGACGGATTGAGAAAGAGCAGACTTCCACGGCCAAAGACCTGGAAGAGCTTGCGCAGCGCAATCATGTTGCGCGTCCATTGCAACAGACTGGACTGATCCGCCTGTTGCGCCTCGACGTTCACCACTTGGTATCCGTAGATCGGGTCCATCACTACCGGGAAGTAGAGGCGCGCTGGATCGCACTTGGAAAACCCTGCGTTCCGATCCGATGTCCATTGCATCGGAGTTCTCACGCCATTGCGATCGCCCAGATAAATGTTGTCGCCCATCCCGATCTCGTCGCCGTAATAGAGGATCGGCGTTCCGGGAAAACTGAGCAGGAGGGAGTTAAGCAGCTCGATGCGGCGTCGATTGTTGTCGACCAGTGGCGCGAGCCTGCGTCGAATGCCGACGTTAACACGCATGCGGGGGTCGGCCGAATAAGCAAAGTACATGTAGTCGCGCTCGTCGTCTGTCACCATTTCCAGTGTCAGCTCGTCATGATTGCGTAGAAACAGACCCCACTGGCAGCTATCCGGAATGGGAGGAGTCTGCGCCATGATGTCAGTAATCGGCAGTCGATCCTCCTGGCGAAGGGCCATGTAGATACGAGGCATCAGCGGAAAATGGAACGCCATGTGACACTCATCGCCATCGCCGAAATAAGGGCGCACATCCGCCGGCCATTGATTCGCTTCAGCCAGAATCAGCCGGTTGGCATAGTCGGCGTCGATGGCTGCGCGGATTGCCTTGATGACATGGTGAGTATCGGGCAGGTTCTCGCACGAAGTTCCATCGCGCTCCACAAGATAAGGAATAGCATCCATGCGCAGCGCGTCAACGCCCATGTCGAGCCAGAAGCGCATGGCTTTCAGCACTTCTTCCATCACGCGCGGATTATCCCAGTTCAGATCGGGTTGGTGTGAAAAGAAGCGATGCCAGTAGTAAGCCTGCGCTGTCTCATCCCATGTCCAATTGGATTTCTCCGTGTCGGTAAATATGATGCGCGCATCCTTGTAAAGCTGGTCTGTTTGTGACCAGACATACATCTCGCGCTCGGGTGAGCCTGGAGCCGCCAAACGCGCGGCTTTGAACCAGGCATGTTGGTCACTCGTATGGTTAATGACCAGTTCGATCATCACCTGCATATTGCGTTGGTGAGCCTCATCGAGAAACCGCTTGAAGTCGCTCAGCGTTCCATATGAGGGATTGACATTCGTGTAATCCGCAATATCGTATCCGTCATCGCGTAGCGGAGAAGGGAAAAAAGGCAGCAGCCAGATGCACGAGACTCCGAGATCCTGCAGATAATCGAGCTTTGATATCAAGCCCGGGAGATCTCCGATCCCGTCGTTGTTGGAGTCGGCGAAGGCTCGCACGTGAAGCTCGTAAATGATCGCGTCCTTGTACCAGAGCGGATCAGTGGCGCTTGCAATCTTCTTCACGCGGAGGGTCTCCAAGCTGATTTGATGCACCTGAACGACTGACGTTTGCTGAAGGGGCAGAAGCTGCGGCGAAAGCAAGTCAGCTTTAGTCGACGCCCCTGATGGCGGCTTGGGATGTCTCAAAAGCCAATCCAATCGAAATCGACGAAACTAAAGAAAGTATTCGAAATCCGTTTCCACCCTCATACGACGATGGATTTTGAGAATGTGGCCCGACATTGTCATGGGATTCAGCTCGACGTAATTGCGCGGGCCCTGCCATAAGTATCGCTCGCCTGTCAGCATATCCTCGGCTTCGAAGGGGCGATCCTGAGGAATTTCGAGCTCTTCCAAAGGCAGGTTCACAAACCCTGCCTGCGTGTGGTGGGGATCGAGGTTCACGACTGTCACAACCAGGTTCGAGCGATCGTCCGATTCCTTGCTGTAACAAATCAGTTGGTCGTTGTCGGTGGAATGAAACTTCAATGTCCAATCATTCTGAAGAGCTGGATTTTCATTGCGAATAGCGTTCACCCGTGCAATCAGATTGCGAAGGCTGTCCGGGCGCTCCAGGTCCCAGGTTCTGATCTGGTATTTTTCAGAATTCAGGTATTCTTCGCTGCCATGCCTAACCGGCTTGTTTTCCTGTAATTCGAAGGCTGGACCATAGATGCCATAGTTGGCGCCTAACGTCGCCGCCAGCAACAGCCGAATCACAAAGCCTGGACGGCCTCCCATTTGAAGAAACTCGGTCAGGATGTCAGGAGTATTGGGCCACTGATTGGGCCGGAAAAACTCCCGCACCGGCGTCTGCGCCAGTTCGGTGAGGTAAGTCGTGATCTCATGCTTTCCGTTGCGCCATGGAAAATACGTGTACGACTGGCTGAATCCCAGCTTCGCGAGCCGATACATGATTTTCGGACGGGTAAAGGCTTCCGCGAGGAAGAGCACCTCCGGGTGATCCCGCTTGATCTCCGTAATCGCCCACTCCCAGAAAGGGAACGCTTTGGTGTGCGGATTATCGACGCGGAAGATCGTTACGCCCACATCGATCCAATAAATAAAAACGCTTTTCAGCTCGGTCCACATCCCCTCCCAATCGTCGCTTTCGAAATCGAAGGGATAGATGTCCTGATATTTCTTTGGTGGATTTTCCGCATATTGGATCGTTCCGTCCGGCCGCTTCTTGAACCAAGTCTTATGGTCTTTTACGTATGGGTGATCCGGCGCGACCTGGAATGCAATATCCAATGCAACCGATAATCCGAGCTTATCCGCTTTGGCGACAAATCTTCTGAAGTCGTCGACCGTTCCCAGATCGCTCAGAATTTCCTTATGTCCTCCTTCTTTTGCGCCGATAGCCCAGGGGCTGCCGGAATCACCCGGCTGAGACTCGGGATTGTTGTTGCGTCCCTTCCTGAACATCCTCCCAATGGGATGAATCGGCGGCAGGTACACGACGTTGAATCCCATTTCCGCAATGTACGGCAGCCGTTTCTCGCAATCGGCAAACGTACCATGCGCTCCCGGCTTCTCCGCCGTCGAACGAGGGAAGAATTCGTACCAGGAACTGAATCGGGCGCGTACAGGATCGACAACGATCGTCAATTCCGGAGTCGACTCGCTGGCGAACCGCTTGTCAGGATAACGCAGCGCAAGCTCGTGCAGCATGGGATCGGTTGCGTGAATTCGGAGTTCGCTGGCCGACAATCCCGAGCGCAAAACAGCAGCTCGCTCGCGCAACCATACCTGGTCCCCGCCAGACGCTCTTTGTGCCGCCTGTGTCACAAGTTCCGCACCGATCAAGTAGTCCACGGTCGCATCACTCTCAGCCTTGATGCGCTTCAGCAGGTCGCGCCGCCACGTCTCAAAATGATCGACCCACCCCAGGACCTTGTAGCCGTAGCGTCCCAGCTCTGAGACCCGGAATGAAGCTTCCCACCGGTCGTTCACCAGGGGTTTCATTGGAATCTCCGTCCATTCGTCGGAGCCCTCCCGGTGAGCAAGCAACGAAGCCGCAATCGCATCGTGCCCATCCGTAAAAATGTCGGCTTCGACGTGCACCTGATCGCCCACTGTCCGCTTGGCCGCGAAGCGCCCGCAATCCACCTGTGGCGTAATTCCTTCGATAATGACGCGTCTGCGTCCGTCCGATCGCATTGTTGTCACCGCTCAATCATGTTCTGCAAGATTCTCGCCGTTCCGCATTACAGCAGTATTTTTTCTATCTACCCAATCGAGTGGCCTATTTACTGCTTCTTCTTTTGCTCGATCAGGCGCTGATAGAGGTCAATGGTCTGATGCGCAATCGCCGTCCAGCTGAAGATGTCCTCAACCCGACGCCTGCCCGCATTACCAAACCGTTTGCATTTTTCCTCGTCCCGGAGCAATTCGTTAATCCTGGCCCCAAGATCCTTCGCGAATTTCTCCGGATCGCGCGGAAAGCTTGTTACAGGATCCTGTTCAAACGGAACGAGATAGCCCGTCATTTCATCGACAACCACCTCTTTGATGCCCCCGGTGGAACTCGCAACGACCGGCGACCGGCAAGCCATCGCCTCAAGGTTGATGATGCCAAACGGTTCGTAAACGGACGGGCAGCAAAAGGCACGTGCGTGGCTGTAAAGCTGGATCGTCTCCCGTTTGGTCACCATTTTTTCGATCCACACAATGCGCGGATGATGTTTGCGAGCCGCGTTCACTTTGTCTCGAAGTTCGGTTGCGATCTCCGGCGTATCCGGCGCCCCGGCACACAGCACTACCTGCGTCTCGGCGGGCAAGTAGCGAATGGCATCAACGAGATGCGTGACGCCCTTCTGACGAGTAATTCGCCCCACAAACAGCACATAGGGAACAGCCGGATCAACACCATAATCCGTCAGAGCCTTGGTCTCCGCGGTCTTCTGATACTCCGCGAGATCGATCCCGTTATAAATAACGTGAATGCGCGCTGGATCGACCTCTGGGTATGCTCGCTGGATGTCTTCCTTCGTCCCTTGCGAGACTGCAATGACGGCGTCGGCATCCAGAATAGCCGTCCGCTCCATCCACGAGCTCATCGCATACCCGCTGCCAAGTTGTTCGGCCTTCCAGGCCCGCAGCGGTTCAAGGGAATGTGTTGTAAGGACGAACGGAACTTCGTAGAGCTTTTTTGCAAGGAATCCGGCCATCGACACGTACCACGTGTGTGTGTGTACGATATCGATTCCCTCGAGAGCCTTGATCTGTGTAAGGTTCAGGCTGAAGGCTTCGAGTGCTCCCTTGAATTTTCCTTCAGTGCCATTGGAAATCTCAGGCCATGGCTCCGCTCCGCGAACGTGTAAGTTGCCCACGTCAGAGTGCTGGGGACCCCAGCAGTGCACCTCAACTGCAATCACTTTGGCGAGTTCCCGGCTCAGGTAATCGACGTGAACGCCGGCGCCGCCATATACCAGGGGCGGATACTCACGTGTGAAGATGCCGACGCGCATTCCTTTGACCTCCGGCCTCACCATCCTGGCGCTCTCGATTCATTCGGCGACCTGTGCTCTGCCGAATTCCATCGGGAAAACTCATGCAGACAAGGGCCACGCGGCGGTGCATCCGGACAGCCCTCGATTCCCCAATGTTACTGCACCGGATGAGTTTAGATGCCGACCCTGACCGGTGCAAGCTCTCCCGCAAGATTCGGCCGATCACGGTTCTTTGCAGATGTGGATATTCCTGAATCGCAGCCGCCACCCGTCACTGGCTCGGACCTGAATCTCCCTCCGGCAGCATCTGAAAACTTACAAAAGCCAGATGGAGCCCGTCCGGCGCCCAGTCGGGCACGTTGTCGGTGCCTGCGCCGCCCACCAGGTTGACCAGAACGCGAACCTTGCCATCGCTAATGTTCAGGATTCGCAGGGCGATATCCTTGTTTGTCGGATGGCCCTTCACATCCTTGTCGTAACCGACAATCACAATGGATTTTCCATCCGGCGAAGGGTGCGGCGTCCAATTGTTGAATTCATCTGATGTCACTTGTTCCGCGCCGCTCCCATCCGGGCGCATGCGCCAGATCTGCATCAGACCGCCTGCGCGATCGGAATTGAAATAGATCCATTTCCCGTCCGCCGAGTAGTCCGGGTCATCACTGATCCCGCTTCCTGTCGTCAATGCCGTTTCCACTCCGCCTTCGACAGGAATCGAAAGGATATTGCCGCCTCCCGCGTGATTCGGCCGCGTGAAGGCGATCGTCTTTCCGTCTGGCGACCAACTGTGAAAATAGGACGAGGGATTCTGCGTGAGTAGCCTCGGCTCCCCGCCATCAGATGGCACGATATACACGCGTGTCTCGGGCTTTCCCGGCATGCTGCAACTGATCGCCAGCCACTTTCCATCCGGCGACAATCCATGGCTTCCGGTGCAGTTTGTCGCCGCACCCGTGTTGATCATCCTGGCCGGTCCGCCTTCAGCCGGAATCGCCCAGATGTGTCCGTCGCGATTGAAGATCAAGGTTTTGCCGTCTTTGCTCCAGTTTGGAGCCTCCATCCGACCAGGTCCTGTTGCCACCACCATCGCGCGCCGGAAGTTGTCTTCAATACCGATTGTTTGCAACGTGCTGAAGAGAACCGGTTGCGCAGTCGTCTCGGCGGGCTTCTCAAGCTTCACATTGCTAAACGTCGCCGTCTCGACCACTTCGCTGTTATGCGAACAAACTCCGATCCCGGCATAGAAGGTCCCGTCCAAATGCAGCTTGATGGATGCTCCCACCTGGTGCAGCGGTTCCCCGTGATTGCTCAGAAACATCGTGATCGTGTCGCCGCGCTTTTCCAGCCGAACCTGTCGGGGCGACTCGATGTTCAGTTCGATATCCTGCGTGGTTACGCCCCGCTCGCGCCGGTACTGCAATGCCGTCATGCCCGACCCATGCTGCGCCGCATCCACATACACTCCGTCTGCATCAAGCGTCTGGCGAAACATAAGCACCGCTTTCCGGTGAGGACTGGGATTGCCTTTAGTCGAAGGAAACGCCATATCGGCCGTCAGCGAAACATCGCCCGATACCTTCTTCCAAGCAAAGTGAAACGCATCGACTGTCGTCCACAAGTTGGCGCCCGCCGCGGCGACCGTGTAGACTCCGTTCCCGGCGTCGTAGGTGCCGACTCCCGGAGGCGACACTGCGCCAATGTCTGTCTGTCCTTCAAAAAATCCGAGTCGGCGAACTCCCGCCTGCGCTACACAAGCTCCGGCCTCGAAGGAAAGAATCAAGCTGCTGAGGCAAACCAAAATACGACGTGCGGATGTCACTTTCATTGCCCCCTCATTCATCCCGGCGATTGACCAGTTGCTTTAGGGCCACAAGTTCTCATTCATGGGTATCAGTTGGAGTAGCAGCCGTCTTCCAGTTGATCACGTGATACACAGCTGGATCAGTGCCCACGTTTCTCAGACCGTGCAATTGATTCGAAGCGAAGAAGATTACCGACCCCGGTCCAACCCGCTTCCAGTCGCCATTCACCAGCGCCTCGACGGTGCCCTGACGCACAATGATCATCTCCTCGTTCGGATGGCGATGCGGCGGATGCGGTGACTTCCCGGGATTCAGCGTGGTGACATGCACCTCCAATTGTTCCAGCGTTGGTGTACGCACCTTGAAGAAAGACCTCACCGAACCCGTTTCCGTCGGCTTGGCCGGAACCGATTTCCAGTCAAACACGGACGAGCCGAGCAGCGGCAAACGGTCAGCCGCCGCGAACGCGCCGGCGGTGCTTACAGTCGCAATCAAAGCAATCATCAGTTCTCTACGCGAAAGCATTTCCAAACCTCCCAAATGGAACCAGGTGATCTTTCGTATCAGAGAACCGTTTTACTACAAAGAGCGACTGTTGGCTTGCAAGAGAATTGCGGTCAGGCGCGACAGGGGCGGGGAAAGCGGGATGAGGAAAGCACGGAAGGCGGAGACTTTCAAATAATTTTGGTACATGGTCAAAATCGCGGTCGTATTTTCCAAGCTGAGCAATTTCGGCGTGGGTAACGAGCTGGCCGGGACGTGAGGCGAGGAGGATCAACAACTCCATCGGCAGAACTGTTGAGATTCAGTTTCTCATTTGACTTCAAACGAGAGGGCGTAGATTTCGGCCAGGCCGGCGTCGCGAAGAATCAGCGGCGCGCCCGAGGGATCCAATCCTATCCAGGCGTTGATTAATCCAGTCGGGCGAAACCCCTTCATATCAACCACGTGCTCCAGTCGGTTCTTCTCGATATTGATCCGGCACACTCCCGGACTGTCGCCGAGACAGAGGGAGTAAATGTAGCGGCTGTCGGGTGACCACTCAATAAATTCGCCCGGCCCCATGTCTACCAGAGTTGACCAGCGCTGCCTTGCGAAGTCGAAGAGCTTGGTTCGGTTATTAGGCGGGTCAAATACGGCGATGGTGCGGCCATCCGGAGACCAGCGTGGCGAGAATAGACCGTCGGATCCGGGGAGAACCATGACCTGATGGCTGGTGATGTCGAGTATGCGGATGTCGTTATGGACCCCGTCCCAAAAGACAACCTTGCGGCCGTCGGGAGACCAGTTCGGATCCGCCTCCGATCCATTCTCCCTGGGGAGCAGCCTCTGTGGCTTTCCGCCCTCGGCAGGCATGATGAACATCACATCACTGCCATGCAAACCCGGCGAAGCCATGAAGAGAATCTGGCGTCCGTCCGGCGACCATCGGGGCAGGATGGGGTACATGGGTGGGTCGGTCATTTGGACGCGCCCACTGCCATCCCGATTGGCGCGCCACAGAATGCCCTCAGGGAAGGTGACGTAGGCAAGGGACTTGCCATCCGGTGAGAAGGTCACGAACTCCGCGGAAATGCCGCCCAGGTAGGGTTCGATCATCCTGGTTTTCGGGTCATACCGAAGAAGTTCGCCCCGCGGTGTCAGGCCGCGCGCAAATATCTTCTGCCCGTCCTTGTTGAAAATCGGGTCCCACCAACCTATCGCCTCCGCAGTCAGCTTGACTGGTTCGGCGGGGAGACGCCGAAACAACCTGCGACGCTCATCGAGTGCCCACAATTGACCCATTTGCATCTTATAACCCCACTCGTGTAAACGTGCGCGTCCCGCCACGAAGAGAAAGAATTCTCCGTCGGGGGTCCAACGGCCGCAGTAAATCCCTTGGGAAGCGGGCCAGTCGGGGAGCAGGCGATGTGGATTGGATCCGCTGGAAGTCATCTGCCACAACGCATCATCCTTCGTGTACCGGATCGTCTTGCCATCCGGCGACCAGTCGATGTCAAAGACCGGACCTCCCACAGAAGTTAACTTGTGAACGTCGGTTCCATCGCTTCGCATGACATAGACATCTCCGTTTTCCAAGGTGTAAATCAGGGACTTTCCGTCGGGAGACCAAACAACCGAATCTATCGACTTATCCGACAGCCGGCGAAGCGAGCCCCCCTGGGTGCTGGTAGTCCAAAGGGTTCTATCCGTCCCTTGAAACACCAGTAGAGTCTCTCCATCCGGGGATACGGGACCAGGCACGGTAAACTCCATCGCAATTGGCAGGTTCGTCGCCTCTCCTGTGGAGATGTCAACCTGAGCAGCTTTCACTTTTCCGGCAAGGCTCACGACAAAGAGCCTCATTCCGTCCGTTCCCGCAACCCACCTTTGCACGCCGTCGTGGGTGATCTGCCTGTATTCGGTGATGCGGGGCTGGGGCAGGGGGCGGAGCAAATACCAGGCTGCGCCAGCGAGGGAGAGAACCAGTATGCCAGCGGCGGGCAGGAGCCAGGCTGGGACTCTCTTGCGGCGTTCGTCCTTTCTTACCTCGCTGGTTGGAACGGGGTTGGCTGGAGCTGGCGGGTCTACCGGCTGGACCGCGTCGGGCCGGGCCTCTTCTGAGACTTCGATGGCACAGATAAAGCGATAGCCCATACCGGTGACGGTCTGAATAAATTTGGGATCTTCGGAGTCGTCGCGCAGGAGGTAACGCAGCTTGCGAATGGCTGTGTTGATGCCGTGCTCGGTGTCAACGAAGACTTCACTCGACCACAGGCGCTGGGCGATTTCGGCGCGGGTAACGAGCTGGCTTTCACGCGTTGCGAGGAGGATGAGCAACTCCATCGGCTTGCGTTCGACGCGCAGGGAATGGCCGTTGCGGAACAGCTCGAAGCGGCCGCAATCGAGCCGGAAATCGCCGAATTGGTACATGGGCCCGACGGCTTGAGTTGGCACGGGACCCTCCGCGCGCGATGTGGGGATGACGGGTCTACAAGCATAGCGCGTATTCCGCTCGTTTTTAAGCAGATATTCCTTTACCAAATCTTCACCTCGGGCTTTACCACCTCTTCATTGCCTCAGAAGCATGGCGCGCGATTAGCTTCGGTGCACTGCCGGCAAATTCCCCGGCCGAGGAGAGATCAAATGAGGACAAGAAATTGCAGTCTAATGTCGGCGATGAGTGCGCTTGTGCTCGCGATGGTGATGGTGCCAACTGTCCTGGCACAGTGTGGTCTCAATAAGAATTACGTCAAACCCTCAGCCTGGCATCCCCAGCTTGGCTCGGCGCAGTTCATGCATGCCGCGCTGTTCGACGACGACGACAACGACGGCCCTTCGATCGTCGGTATGTGGCATGTCATCTTCACCGCGCACACGATCAACGGCACGGCGATCCCACCTGACGCGTACCCGATGATCGACAACGCATTCGCCGTCTTCCACAGCGACAAGACGGAGATCATGGAATCGGCTCGACCGCCGCAGGATGGAAATTTCTGCCTGGGCGTCTGGCAAAGGTCGGGGACTCGCTCCTACTACGTCAACCACCTGCCCTGGCTCGGTAACGATACGGCGAATGCGCCCGCCGGCATCGGCAATCCGACGGGAGGAGCGCAAATCACCGAGCGCTTAACTGTCAGCGAAGATGGCAAGAGCTACTCCGGTAGCTTCACGCTGGTGGGATATAACCTCGATGGGAGCAAGGCCGCCACCTTTACAGGGGTCGTTGCGGCAACCCGCATCACCACCTCAACCACCTTCCCCAGCCTGCTTTGATCCCGGCTGAATTGCAGCCCTCACACCCCGTCCTAAGTCATCAGGGCGGGGACATACTTTTGAGGACGACAATTTGCTCTTCGCACGCTCCGGAATCAATCTCTTGCTTCGGATAGCGTTTGTGAAACAGGTAAAAGAGGCAGGCAAGGATCGGAAATACCAGCAGGCTGGCTTCGGTTCCGCGGAGTCCGGCGGCGGCGTGGGCAGCGCAGTTGCAGTTCTGGACAACCCAGGGAGAGAAAAATTAGAGTTTTCGGATTCGCGCAGCTGTTCGAAAACCGACAGTATAAAGTGGGGATGGACAGCGGAAGACTTTCATCGCGCCCGTGTCTCGTTTTAAATAGCAGAAGATAAGCTAGTTGCTTTGCAGCGTGCTTTGGCGCACTGCATGCAGCCGCTTCCAGCAGTACTCTAATTCCCCAAGAGCAAAGATTCCTTGAGGAGGCGTCCATGAGTGGACTGCTCCAGGATGTACGCTTTGCCTTGCGGCAACTGCGCAAGAGTCCTGGATTCACAATTACTGCAGGGTTAATGCTGGCGCTGGCCATCTGTGCGAACAGTACGGTCTTTAGCTGGATCGATGGCACGATGCTGCATCCCATCCCCGGGGCGCGGGATACCGGCGCGCTGGTAAGCGTGATGCGCGGGCAATGGAATATTTCGCCTTCGCCGCCGCTTTCGTATCCCGACTACCGAGACCTTCGGGAGCAGAATCGCAGCTTTGTCGGCATCCTCGGGTATAACCACGACTGGCTCACGCTGACGGGCGGAACGACGCCGGAGCGGATTTACGTTGGCAACGTCACTTCGAACTTCTTTGACCTGCTGGGCATCCATCCAATCCTAGGACGCTTCTTCCTGCCGGAAGAAGAGACGCGCCCCGATGCCGTTCCCTACGTGGTATTGAGTTACTCGTTGTGGAAGACACGGTATGCAGGAGACCCGGCGATTGTGGGCAAGACGTTAGAGATCGCGCGGCATCCCGTAACTGTGATCGGCGTGGCGCCGGAGGGGTTCATCGGAGCGATGCCCGGCATCCGTGAAGATTTGTGGGCAACGCTGAATCCGATCGGCTCAAATGCGTGGCGCATGACGCATCGAAGCGCGACATGGCTGAACGTACTTGGACGGTTGCAGCCGGGAGTAAGCCGGGATCGAGCAACGCAGGATCTGCAAACCATTATGCAGCGGATCGTTGCCGCGTATCCGAACGATCACCTGGGCGTGAACACCATTACTCTGGATCCGATGTGGCGGTCACCGTTTGGCGCCAACGTCTATATGGCCACAACACTGCCGATTCTGCTGGCAATTGCCGGGGTGGTGCTGCTGCTGACGTGCGCCAACGTGGCCACGCTGGCGCTGGTACGCTTTGTCGCGCGCCGCCGCGAGATCGCGATACGGCAATCGCTGGGCGCGGGACGGATTCAACTGGTACGGCAGATGGTGCTGGAGGGATTCTTTGTGTCGTGTGCCGGCGGAGCGCTGGCGTTGCTGCTGACGGCGTGGACGGCGAAAAGCTTTGCGCGATTCATTCCGCCAAACGCAAATCCTGTTGTCCTCAACGGCACGGTGGATCACGATGTGGTGATTGTCATTGTGCTGCTTTCACTATTGGCGAGCGCTATCTGCGGAGCGTTTCCCGCACTCCGTTCGTCGCGGGTGCCGGCTGCCGAGGCGCTGAAGGAAGAGTCGGCCAGTGTATCAGGCGGATCGCACAATCGCCGTTTGCTCAGCGGCCTGGTGGTGGCGCAGATTGCTCTTTCACTGGCGCTGCTGGTGACTTCCGGACTTTTTCTGCATACGCTCAGAAACATCAGCTCCGCCAATCCCGGGTTTGAGCAGGACCATATCCTCACCGCTTCCGTCGGCTTGAACATAGCGGGCTATTCGGATGAAGAAGTGCGCGTGATCCGGCACAAGATTCTCGATCGCGTGTCAGCAGTGCCGGGGGTGACGGTTGCATCGCTGACGGACTGGGTTCCATTTAACTTCAACCGCAAAACAGTGGATGCATATCCCGAAGGATATGTCCCGCGTCCCCATGAGTCTCTGGAACTGCGCAGGGCTGAAGTGACGACGAGGTATTTCGAGACCCTCGGCATACCGATTCTCGAGGGGCGCGATTTCACAATGGACGACAATGAGACAGCGCCCCGTGTGGTGGTTGTGGATCAAACAGCAGCGAACCGGTATTGGCCAGGGCAGGATCCGCTGGGGAAAAGGCTGAAGATCTGGGGCCAACTGTCCACGGTCGTGGGTCTGGTGCGGAACTCGAAGCACAATCTGATGAACGAGCTGCCTGAACCCATGATCTACCTGAGCTATTTCCAGGAGTCTGAACCCGAACTGACCGTGCAGGTGAAGACGAGGGGTAATCCCGCGGATTTGGCTCCGGCTGTGGAGCAGGCGATCCACGAGGTCGACGAGCGGCTGCCGGTGTTTGATGTCCGTACCATGCGCGAGACCGCGCAGATGTCGAGCATGTTTGCGGTGATGCAGAGTACGTTCGCAGGCATGTTCGCCATGATTGCGCTGGTGCTGGCGGCGACGGGAATCTACGGCGTAGTGGCGTATCGCACGCAACTGCGCACGCATGAAATTGGAATTCGCGTGGCGCTTGGTGCGTCGCGGGCCGATGTGCTGCGGCTGGTGTTGATGCAGGGAGTGCGGCTGACGATTGCGGGTCTGGCGCTGGGACTGGCGCTTGCGTTCGGATTGACACGCTTCATCGATGGAATGCTGTACGGCATCAGCGCAACGGACCCGTCGACAGTGATCGCTGTGGTTGCGCTGCTGGGGGCGATGGCACTGCTGGCATGCTATCTGCCGGCGCACCGCGCGATGCGGGTCAATCCGGTTTCCGCAATTCGCGAGCAGTAAGCCGATATCGCGAGGGCGACCTTAGCTTGAGACGCCGACGACGGATTTTGCGAATGCACCATTTTCGGCCGTCGAGATCATAAAGTCGGCCACATCTGCGCGCGGGATGGAGAACCCGAAGGCGGGCAGGTGTCCCTCGCGCACGCGGAACTTTCCGGTGTGTGGTTTGTCAGTCAACTGCGGCGGCCGGACAATCGCGATATCGAGACCGCTGGCGCACAACATGGCTTCCATGCCGGTGGCGTCCGTGACGACGCTGGGAAAAAACAAACGACCGAACAGATAGGCCGGCGGCAGCAGGGCGTCCTTGAACAGGAAGGCCGTTGACACCACGATGGCGCGGCGAACGTTGGCCTCGTTCATGGCATTGGTGAGGGATGCTGCGAAGTGGCGCAGAAGATGGGCGTCGGTGCTCGCGATGGGTACCCGCGGACCAAACGCAGATAACACGGCATCTTGACCTCGCATGGCGCGCGCAAGTTCCGATGCATTCAGCATGTCTCCGGTGGCGATGGAGATGCGGCCGTCGAAAGGCCTGAGGCGCTCAGGTCTGCGGATGAATGCCGTTACCGCATGGCCGCGCGTTATGGACTGACGAACAATCTCAATTCCGATCCCGCCAGTCGCTCCGAGAACAAGCAAATTCATTTTTTTGTGATCTCCCAGGTGATTGAGTCTTGTATCGCAATGCGCGTCAGAGCAACCCTTATCACTTCGAGGATTGTTTTGCGGGCCGCACGGGCGGGCTCCACGGACGCACCTCAACCACGGCGCGATTCCGTAGCGCGGGATGGGATTGCGCGATGCGTGCAGCTTCTTCGAGGTCGTGCGCCTGAAGAAACAGAAGTGCCGTAACCGGCCATTCGTTCGCAGGAAGCGATGCGCTTCCGTGCTCGCCGCGTACAGACCCTTCGGGTGCAAGGATGCGCGGGTCGAGTTCATGGCCTTCGGAATTGATGCGCTGTGCCCACTCCACCACGTCTGCGGTGATGCGCTGACGCTCTTCGGGCGTCGGGGATGGCGGGCTCTGTCGAAAGATGATGACAAACGTCTTCATAGGTTCTCCTGGATTTGTGTCGGATGGACTTTGCGCCGGCATGCAGGCAGCCGCGGCTGCGAACACCGTCGCACAAATGAATGCGCGCCTTGGCATGTGCATCCGGGTTGCGTAGCGATCGAGCACGGATATGCCTCTCAGGTTGTCAGGCTATGCGCTGAGGGCCGCCGCCGAATTGTACAAATTCGGCGCCTTGGGAATCGTCCGCAATTGCTTAACAGAAGGCGGTGGCTGTCGCGAAGAAGGACTCCGGTGCCTGCCCAGTGAAGCGCTTGAAATCCTTAATGAAATGAGGCTGGTCGGCATATCCGGCGGCATGCGCAATGCCAGTGAGGCTGACGCCCGCGCGGCGCAGCTGCACCACGTGGCGGAGGCGCACAAGGGCTGCAAACTTCTTGGGGGACGTACCGACTTCGCGGCAGAAGCGACGCTCGAGCGTACTCTGGCTCAGGCCCATGTGGCGGGCGAGGCGATCGATACGGAGCGAGCCTCGCGTTGCGCGGATGCTCTGGACAGCAGCGGCAACCAGCAGATCGGGCGTGCGTCTGCGCAGTTGCTCAAGGAGAAAGCCTTCGACGACTTTTACACGCTGCGGGTGGTGTGAAGATTCGTAGAGCTGTTCTTCAACAAGGGACAGTTGCGAGCGCCGCGCCTGGGAATCCAGGGGCATTGTCAGGTTGAAGAGATGCTCAAGGGGTTCGCGCAGGAGCGCGGCCGCGCCGGTCGGGGTGAACATGGCGAGCACATTGGCGCAACTGCCGGCGTGGGTCAGGGTGCGGGTTCTATCCCAAAGGCCGGTTACCAGTGCATTGGGAACCTTAGAATCGTTGACGAGGCAATTGCCTTTGAACCGGAATGCGGCAACCATCCCAGGACCGGGGAGCAACGTGTTGGACCAACCGGAAGTGTACTCGACAATGAGAAAACGCTGTATGTAAGGGCGAAGTCTCTCGCTTGGCGCGAGCGTGGCGGTGCGCATTGGTGATTTCCGCACGGGCGAGGCGACATCTTTCATATTGAATGCAAGATGCGCCGTCGCCCCGCGAAGGTTCAGAGATTCACAGTTGCAGATTTACATGCTGCCGCGGCTGGCCGGGGGAACGATGCCGTTCATGCGCAAATATTCAACCATCTGGCCGTAGTGATCCATCATGTGGGCAATGCCGAAGGCAGCCATGCCGCCGCGCGTGCCGTGCGCCGTCATCACAAACGCATTTTCGTTGGTAATGCCGCCGATGTAGGTGTGCGCCTGTTTGAAGGAATCCTTGAGCGCCTGCACAATATCGGCTTTGCTGGTTAGCTTCTCAATTGCATCCGACTTCGCCTTCCCGTCAGCCTCGGACATATCGCCGCCGAAGAAGTACCAGTTGGCTTGGGCTACGTGCTTTACCTGCGCGCCGAAGCTGCGCACGCCTTTGAAGTCTCCCATGGTCGTCGGCGGAGCGAAGTTGAATTTGTCTTCCGGCATGGCCTCGGCGGCGTCGACAAATTCCTTCTCCATGCCGCTGAGCAGCTTTCCGTAGGTAGCTGCGGGAGTCATTTGTGCGCCGACTGCGGGCTTGGCAGGGGCTGCCTGGGCGAAAGCAAAGGCGGGAGCAGCGGCCACGGCGCAACAGAGCAGCAGGCGGGTGGCAATTCGTGAGGGGATGTGCATTCGATCTCTCCTTGCGCGGCCGCTTCATTCGAGATTGGAGGGATAAAAAGCTCAGGCCGCGTGAAGGCAAATCTAGCAGACCAATGTCCCGGAAGAAAGCGAGATTATGTGAATCTGTTGCGGAATGCAGAATAGCCCTGCCAAGGCGGTCGTGCAACCGGATGAGCGGCGCACCTTTTCCTGCGTCGATCCGAAGTCGCACGCCGCGCGATTCAGCGAAATCCCACGCAGGCTGCAACTCGCCATAAAATCAAAGCTTCCACTTGACATTCAAGTACAATACGTCGTCTACTTGGATGCCAAGTGAAGAAGATGACGTTACCAATCCTGCAAGGCACCCTCGACTTGATGATCCTGCGCACTCTCGCCACCATGGGCCCGCTGCATGCGTATGGCATTGCTAGCCGACTCGAGCAGGTTTCAGGCGACCAGCTGAATCTGAACCAGGGCACTATCTATCCGGCGCTGGTGCGGCTCGAACAGCATGGCTGGACGCGCGGATCCTGGGGCAAAACTGAAAATAACCGCGAAGCGAAGTACTACACCATCACCAAGGCCGGCATGAAAGCGCTCGACGAAGAGACAGCGCGCTGGCGGCAGATGGCGGGCGTGGTGGAAAAGCTTCTTGCGGAGGAACTGTAGCCATGGCTCGCCTGCGAAGACTCCTCGCCAGATTCCGCAGCCTGTTCCGCAACAACCGCGTGGAGCAGGAGCTTGCGCGCGAGGTTGCGTCACACCTGGATTTGCTTGCGGAGGACTTCGAGCGTCGCGGCATGTCGCCGGAAGATGCGCGGCTTGCGGCGAAACGTTCCTACGGCGGCGTTGAGCAGGCGAAGCAGGCCCATCGCGACGAGCGGTCCTTTCTCTGGGCCGAGCAAGCCGCGCAGGACCTTCGTTATGCGCTGCGGGTACTGGCAAAATCGCCGGGCTTCGCTGCCGTCGCCATCCTGACGCTGGCGCTCGGCATAGGCGCCAATTCCGCGATCTTCATCGAGATTGACGCAGTACTGCTGCGTTCGCTGCCCGCCGCAGATCCGCAACATCTCGTGATCCTGGAGTGGAGCGCGCAGAATAAAGCGAAGATTGAAAGCAGGAGCAGCTACGGCGACTGCAGGCAGGACTGCTCCTTCTCTGTGCCGTTCTTTCAGGCGTTGCGCAGCAACGCGCGCACGCTGGCAGAGATTGCCGCGTTCGCGGGCCCGATCGAGGTAAACTTCAGCGGCAACGGGCCGGCAAACATGACCCGCGGTCTCTTTGTCAGCGGAGATTATTTTCAAACTATTGGGCAAAGCGCCTTCCTGGGGCGAACGCTGGGGCCCGCCGATGATTCACAATCCGCGTCGCCGGCGATCGTTCTGGATTATGGCTACTGGCAGCGCGCCTTCGGCGGCGATGCATCCGTGGTCGGACGCGTGGTGCGGCTCAACAGCGTCGATGCCACGGTCGTTGGGATCGCCAGACCCGCCTTCAAAAGCCTGACACCCGGCAAACATCAGGACTTCTTCATGCCGCTGTCCCTTGCCCGACTTGTGCGGAGCGAGTGGTGGGATAACGAGAACCGGCTCGCCGATCCGGGCACTTGGTGGGTGTTGATCGCCGGCCGGCTGAAGCCCGGCGTTTCGATGGCGCAGGCGCAAGCGGAACTCACAACGCTGTTCCGTGTGGAAACGATGCACGGAGCGAAGCCTGTTTTCAAGGAAGCGGATGCGCCGAGGATCCGGGCGCTACCTGCGCAGGAAGCGCTGGATGGAGAGAGCAGCCAGATTGCACCCATGCTTACGCTGATCATGATCGCGGTTGGGTTGATTCTCTTGGTTGCGTGCGCGAGTGTGGCGGGCCTGATCCTCGCGCGGTCAACAAGGCGGCAGAAGGAACTCGCCTTGCGCCAGGCGCTTGGTGCTGGACGTTCGCGTATCGCACGCCAGCTGCTGGCCGAGAGCCTGTTGCTATCGTTCGCAGGTGGCTCACTGGGAGTGCTGTTTGCCGTATGGGCTGTTGAGGCGATCACGAAGTTTGTGTCGAACGGGGCGAACGAGCCTTTCGCGTACACCACTACTCCCGACTGGCGCGTGCTGTCGTTTACGGCGGGCCTGACGCTTGCCACAGGACTGCTGTGCGGCCTGGCCCCGGTGCTGCGCGGATTGCGAGGCGACCTCACGCCGTCCCTCCGTGAAAACGCCTCGTCGAGTTCCGGCGCAGCACCGCAAGCTGGCAAACGTCTTCGCCTGGGAGATGCGCTGGTGGTCGCGCAGGTCGCGCTCTCGATCGTGGTTCTGGTCGGCGCGGGATTGCTGGTGCGGACATTGCAGAAGTTGCAGTCGATCGATCCTGGATTCGACACGCAAAACATTCTTCTGTTCGGCATCAATCCCAACCTTGCGGGCTACAACGACCAACAGACCTCGCAGCTTTACCGGCAATTGCAGGAACGATTCGCGGCTTTGCCCGGAGTCGTCTCGGCGAGCTATTCAGAGAGCGCGCTCCTGAGCCGGAGCTGGTCGAGCACCGATATCCATCTCGATGGCGCGCCGCCGAAATCGAACGTGGAAGCACAGGTGCTCTCAGTGGGAGCGGATTTCTTTAGGATGATGCGGATTCCCATGCTGGCCGGCCGATCGTTCACCGCGCAGGACTTTGCCGACGCAGAAAAAGTCAGGGAGGCGCGGGCCGCAGCGAAAGCGAATGCAGCGGCGGCTGCGAGTTCCGCACTGCCGGCAACGCAGGGAGTGGCTGTGCCGGTTGTCGTCAACCATGCGTTTGTCGCGAAGTTTTTTCCAAACCAGGATCCGATGGGAAGGCACTTCGGCAACTCGCAGGGAGATGAGCCTGCAAAGACGCCGCAACCGGGCTACCGAATTATCGGAGTGGTTGGCGACACACGCTACGAGAGCCCGCAAAGCGAGATCCAGCCTACGATGTTCGAGCCGCTGGTGGGCAACAGCGCGCATTTTGAGCTGCGCACGACCGGCGATCCCACGGCGCTGGTGAAGCAGGTACGAGGGGCCGTTGCCGCGGCCGACATCAACCTGCCGCTTTTCGACGTGCGCACGCAGATGCAGCAGATTGAGCAAACGCTCTTCAAGGAACGGCTGATGTCGCGCCTATCGAGCTTCTTCGCGATCCTCGCGCTCGTGCTGGCGTGCATCGGGCTGTACGGATTGCTTTCGTATGAAGTGGCGCGGCGCACGCGCGAACTAGGCATTCGCATGGCTCTCGGCGCGCAGAGAACCAACCTGATGCGGCTTGTGGTGCGGCAGGGACTGGTGCTCGCGCTGGTGGGCGCGATCATCGGCATCGGAGCGTCAATGGCTGTGACACGGCTGATGGCGAGCATGCTGTATGGCGTGCGGCCCAACGATCCGGCAACGTTCGCGGCCGTTTCAATATTGATGCTGCTTGTGGCCTTTGCCGCTTGTGCAATCCCCGCTCGCCGTGCGATGCGGGTCGACCCCATGGTCGCGCTTCGCGAAGAGTAGGCAGAGCTCTTCAGTGATTCGCGCAACAAAATCGATAGATAGAAATTTCGTGGGGGCGTTGTGACGATGGCGCAGTGGAGACGAATGGTTGCCGGTTTCCGGAATCTCTTTCGCAACAGCAAGGCGGAAGCAGAGCTGGCCCGCGAGGTCGCGTCGCACCTGGCTTTGCTCGGGGATGAATTCGAACGCCGCGGCATGTCGCCGGAAGAGGCGCGGATGGCTGCGCATCGCGCGTATGGCGGCGTTGAGCAGGCGAAGCAGGCGCATCGCGACGCGCGAACGTTGATTTGGATCGAACACACTTTGCAGGATCTTCGCCACGCCGGCCGTGCTCTGGCACGCAGCCCGGGATTCACGTTTATCGCCATCGCCACCATCGCACTCGGGGTGGGCGTCAATACAACCTTGTTCACGGCTTACAATGCGGTGGCGCTCAAACCACTTCCGGTCGCCGATGCAGGCAGCGTGGTCAGGATGCGCCGGACGCTCCAGAGCGGTTTCATCGGATAACCAGTACGCGTTTTCGTACCCGGAATACAGCAGCCTTCGCGACCGGCAGAACGTATTTCAGAGCGTGATTGCTACCAGCTCGCTGGTGAAGGTTCTTGTTGCTGCGCCGGGCGACGAGTCCACCGGCACCAGCCAATGGGAGCCTGCGCAAGCGCAGATCGTCTCAGGTAACTACTTCGGGGCACTCGGAATCAACGCGGAAATCGGCCGCGTATTCGCAGCGGAGAAAGATCCAGCACCTGGTGGCGATCCGGTTGTCGTGCTGAGCTACGCATACTGGCTGCGGCAATTTCGCGGCGATCCTCGCGTGCTGGGCAGCATGGTGAGAATTGGCAACGCTGCCTTCACCATTATCGGCGTTACGCCGCGCGCGTTTACTGGCACGAGTCTCAACCCGCAGGTTCCTGATCTCTGGGCGCCGGTTTCGATGCAGCAGCAACTTGTTCCCGGCCAGGACTGGCTGCACAAGGCCACCGACTTTGAATTTCAAGTGCTGGCGCGGCTCGATCCCGGTGTTGCTGCCGCGCAGGCACAAGCCGAGACGGATGCGCTGGTGAGGCAGTTTGACGCAGGCTACACGATGCGCGATCGGACCTTGTCTGTTGCGTTGGAGCGCACCGCTTTTTTTGGAAACACCAATGACATCCGCTTTCAGGCCGGCGTCGGCGCCATGATGGTGATCTTCGCCATGGTTCTGCTGGTAGCCTGCGCCAACATAACCAACATGCTGGTTGCACGCGGCGCTGCGCGGCAAAAGGAGATCAGCGTCCGCCTCGCGCTGGGAGCTAGCCGTGCGCGCGTGGTGCGCCACCTGTTAACTGAAAGCATGTTGCTCGCCCTTGGTGGTGGCGTTGTGGGACTTGGCCTTGCGGCCGCTGCCAGCAAGCTCCTGTGGGTTGCGCTCAACCAGATACTCGTGCGTCAGCTTGGAAGCGACTTTGTTCTCAGCCTGAATCTCAGTCCCGACGGACGCGTCCTGATCTATGCGCTTGGCCTGTCGCTCGCGACAGGGTTCATCTTCGGGCTCTCACCGGCGTTGCAATTCACCCGGCCCGACCTGAATACCTCCCTCAAGGATGAGAACACTTCATTCGGTCGTGGTGTCTCGCGCTCGCGACTTCGCGGCTTGCTGATCGGCGGCCAGGTCGCGATCTCCATGTTGCTGCTCAGCAGCGCAGGCCTGCTGATTCGCGGACTGCTACGTTCGCAGGCGGCGGAGCCGGGATTTGAAACGCATCGCGTCTACCTGCTGCGCGCCGACTACGGAGACGACCCTGTCAAGGCCGCGGTCGCGCTTCATCGCATGGCTGACTGGCTCAAGACTGTGCCCGAGGTAGCGAGCGTTTCCTACGGCACGGGGCCGATGATGGGCACGTGGACGCCGCCGATCTTCGTGAAGAATCGCGACGTACTCGAAGGATCGAGCGAGGCGCGCACGCTGGCGAGCTATGCTTCAGACAACTACCTAAACACGCTGGGAATCGCGCTACTGCGCGGCCGGAATTTCACGCCGCAGGAATCAATCACCGGCGCGCACGTTGCCGTCATCAGTGCTTCCACGGCGCGGCTGTTCTGGCCGAATGTGGATCCGCTGGGCAAGCACTTTCAGCTTGATTTGCACTTCGACGGCAAGCTGACCGAGTTTGAAGTCATCGGTATTGCCCGGGATGTACGATTCACAAATCTCACGCGGATCGATCCATCGCATGTTTATCTGGCCACGGATCCGGCGTCGATCTATCCCATCTTCTTCAGCGTTCGCGGCGATCAGCAGACCGCGCTTGCAGCCGTTTGGAGCCGGCTACGCTCGTTCGACAGTGATATTCTGCCCAGTATTTCTTTGTGGAATGTGCAGACGATGCTGCTGAATCCGCAAAGAACGCTGGCCCGCGCCCTGGCCATGCTTGCAGCCATTCTCGCGTTGCTGGCGCTTTCGCTGGCGGGCATCGGAATCTATGGCGTGATGGCCTACGTAGTGAGCCAGCGAACCCGGGAGATCGGCGTGCGCATCGCACTGGGCGCGACGCCAGGCGCATTCTCCGCGCCATCGGCGTCGAAGGGCTGCGGCCTGTTGTTGTCGGCATGGTTGCGGGCCTCGCAGGAGGTACGGCGCTCTCGCTGGTATTGCATCGGACGCTGGCTTTCCCCGGATCCATTGACTTTCTCTATGGCGTGAGTTTCTACGATCCGTTCACGTTTTTCGCCATCACCGTATTTCTCGTTACGGTATCTCTGACGGCGAGTCTTGGACCCGCACTGAAAGCAGTCAAGGTCGATCCGCTGGTCGCGCTGCGCTATGAGTGAAGCAGTTCAGAGTTTTTAGTTCAGAGTTCACAGTTGCTGTGTGCGCCGAAACTTCCATTCGCGTTTGAACTAAGAACTACGGACTCTGAACGGCATCTCAGGTGCTTAATTTGCCGCCCCTCACGGTAAAGCGCTCGTCGCGCCACACGATGGTGTTGCCGGCTAAGCCTGCGATCCACAAGCCGGTGGCGACAAGGTCGCGGAGGGGCAGCAGGAGAAGGCTGGGCAGCACCTGGTGATCGCCGAGAACTTCGGCACCCACCGTCATGGCCAGCGAGATGCGGAGGAAAAAACAAAGCGCCAGCAGCCACAGGCTGAGTGGGCTTATGCCGCTGGCGATGACGTTGACGACGGCAAGAGTGAATCCCTGCGTGAACAGCAAGCCTGCGTAGCCGCCGGGACGTGCATCGCGCACCGTGCGCAGCCAACGAAGCTGGTGATCGCAGAAGCCACGCCAGGCGTAGGCGGGCACGCTGGTTTCGACAACTTCGGCAGAAAGGGCTACGCGATAGCCCGCTTTGTAGATACGTTCGCCTAACTCATAGTCGTCGGCGAGATAATTGACGAGTGCTTCGAACCCGCCGATCCTCTCGAGAGCCTCGCGGCTCACGGCGAGCGTGGAACCGAGGCCGTAGCGCAGGCCGCCCTCGATCATGCGGGCAACCAGGACGCTGGGCATGAAGTCAGTGGCAATGCCGAGCGACTCGAGCCGCGAGCCGAGCGTGCCGTGTGCGCGGCCGCGATAGAGCGCCGTGACGAGTCCGACGGGTTTGGGCGGCTGCGCGTATGGCTGCGGCGTCACCGGCGCGAAATGAGCCATCACGCGCTCAAGGTAGCGCGGGCGTACAGTAATGTCGGAATCATTGACGAGGAGATATTCGCAGCGCGCCTGCGGCGCGAGCTGGGCGATCGTACTGACCTTGCCGTTGGTTCCGAGGCGTGCCGGACACTCGATGAGGCGGATGGCGCGCTCGGGGAATTCACTCTGCAATTGCCGCACACCATCCACCGCGGGATCGTCGAGTGACGAGACGCCAAAAAGAATCTCGTATCCGCCTGTGTAGGTCTGGAGGCAGTGCGAGCGGAACGCATCGAGCATGCCGGGGTCGAGGCCCTTGAGCGATTTGAGGATCGACACGCCCGGATTCAAGGGCGGGAGTGGTGCGCGGCGTGCCGCGATGTACACGCGGGCAGCGACGATGGCGAAGAGAAAGTATCCGATCCCTGCAACGGCCAGCACCGTAGTCAATGTTTGAACGGCCAGAGCAAGGATGTGCGTGTTCACACGGTTAGTGTAGCGGAAGCCAGTTCCAAGCGAGTTTAGAGTTCCGAGTTCGTAGTTCACAGTTGATTTGCTGCTGCTGCCCTCGGCACGCTGAACTCAGAACTACGAACTCTGAACTGTCTTTTACTCGTACCGCAGCGCTTCGATGGGGTCGAGGTTTGCGGCTTTCCAGGCGGGATAGATGCCGAAGACCAGCCCGATCACACAGGAGACGCTAAAACCAATCGTGACCCACAGGGTCGACATGGTTGCGGGAAGACCGATGGGCAGAAGATAAATAATCCACGTGAGTACGGCGCCGAGCAGGATGCCAAAGATTCCGCCCAGCGCCGTAAGCGTAACCGCCTCGGTCGTGAACTGCAGCAGCAACGCGCGCTTGGTCGCGCCGAGAGCCTTGCGCACGCCAATCTCGCGGGTTCGTTCGGTAACGCTGACCAGCATAATGTTCATCACGCCGACGCCGCCCACCATCAGACCGACGCTCGAGACCGCGATCATAAAGAGCACGAGACCGCCTGTAAGTTGACTCCAGAGTTTGGAGAGCGAGTCGGGTCCGAAGATATCGAAGTTGTCGGGTTGTTCGACCTTGACCTTGCGATACACGCGCAGCACTTCGCGAATCTCTTCCTCCACGAGAGGCTTGTTGCGCTGGTCGTCGTACTTGACGCTGATGTACATATCCGTAATTTCGGGATAGAGGTTATGGAAGGTGCCGAGCGGGAAATACACTCCATTATCCGAGGGGTTTTTGCCTGACCCGAAGGGCTCCTTGCGCTTGTCGATTACGCCGATAACCGTGTATTGACTGGGCCCAACAGTTACATCTTTGCCGATCGGGTCGAGGTTGCCGAACAGCTCTTCGGCGGTGTCGTGGCCGATAGCGCAGACATGGGCGTGGCGCTGATCTTCCGCGTCGGTCCACAAACGCCCTTCCTGCATGGTGAGTTCGGATACGGATTCCAACGCCGCAGTGGAGCCCATCAGAAACGCGCCTGCAACTTTCTTGCCGTTGTATTTCACGTCGACATCGCCCACGTGAAAGGTCTCATTGACGTGGCGGTACGAGCCATCGGCCGCGATCACGTGCGGCAGCGTGCGAAGCGCGAGAACTTCTTCGAGGTTAAGCTTCTTGCGGGTAAGCATTTCCGTCGTTGGCTCCACGCCGATGAGCGGCATGTGGAATACCCAGAAGACATTGGAGCCCATCGAGGTGACCCAGTCATTCACCCGGTTGTTGAGGCCGGTGATGACCGAGGAGATGGTGATGACCGTGGTGACGCCGATGACAATGCCGAGGATGGTCAATCCGGAGCGCAGCTTGTTGGTTCTCACGGTGTCGAGAGCCATCTTGACGGACTCCCGCGTCTGTCCCCGGGCCATGCTTTGCCTGATTTCTAAGAGTGCACAGTTCTGAGTTACGAGTTCACGGTCGCATGATGATAGGCGGCCCGACTGTGAACTGCCAACTCAGAACTCCTAACTAAGTACTACCAACTCAGAACTAAGAACTAAGAACTAAGAACCTTGAACTTTTTCACTCGTAGCGCAGGGCCTCAATCGGGTCCAGGTTGGCCGCCTTCCACGCGGGATAGATGCCGAAGATCAGGCCAATTGCGCACGAAACGGTAAAGCCGGTGACCACCCACATCGTGGACATGGTGGCAGGCAGTCCGATGGGCAGAAAGTAGATGATCCACGTGAGAACCGCGCCCAAAAGAATTCCGATGATCCCGCCCACAGCACACAACGTTACTGCCTCGGTGGTGAATTGCACCAGCAGAGTGCGCTTGGTTGCGCCGATGGCTTTGCGCACTCCGATCTCGCGGGTGCGCTCCGTCACGCTCACCAGCATGATGTTCATCACACCGACGCCGCCCACCATCAGTCCGACGCTCGAAACGGCGATCATGAAGAGCACGAGGCCGCCCGTGAGCTGGTTCCACAACTTCGAGAGCGAGTCGGGCCCGAAGATTTCGAAGTTATCGGGCTGATCCACTTTCAGCTTGCGCGCGATGCGCAGCGATTCGCGGATCTCCTCTTCGACCAGAGCCTTGTTTTTCGGGTCGTCGTATTTCACGCTCACCCACATGTCCTTGTCTTCGGGGTGAAGATTGTGGAAGGTGCCGAGCGGGAAATAAGCCATATTGTCGGCCTGATTCTTGCCGCCGCCAAAGGGCTGCTTCTGCTTGTCGAGGACGCCGATAATCGTATACAGGCCTGTCTCGATGTTGACTTCTTTGCCGACGGCGTATTGATCGCCGAAGAGTTGTTCCCATGTGTCGTGCCCAAGCACCACTACATGCTCGGCCTTCTTGTCTTCTGCGTCATTCCAAAGGCGACCCTGAAGAAAGTTAAGGTCCGTAACTTGTCCAACTTCCGAAGTGGAGCCCTGGAGGATGGTTCCGGCAATCTTCTTGCCGTTGTATTTCACGCTGACATCGCCAACCCGAAATTGCGACCTGACGTGCTGGTAACCGCCATCGGCCGCCACTATGTGCGGCAGTTTCCTGAGCGCGTACACTTCATCGATGTTGAGCTTGGGGCGACTGAGCATCTCCGTGGTCGGGCGCACGCCGATTATGGGGAGATGGAAAACCCAATAGACATTACTGCCAAGCGAGCTTACAAAGTCCTGTACCCGGTTGTTCAATCCGCTGATCACCGAGGAGATGGTGATGACGGTTGTGACACCGATAACGATGCCCAGGATGGTCAGACCCGAACGCAGCTTGTTGGTGCGAATGGTGCTGAGCGCCATCTTGACGGATTCGCCGGTTTGTTGTCCACGCATGGGTTGCTCCGCAACGGTGAAAGAGTTCGTAGTTCTAAGTTTTTAGTTCGCAGTTCTCGCGTGCTTTGACTTTGGATCCAAGGAGGCATGAAGGCCAAATAGCATTTTCCTAACCTCGTCCGACAATTGTTGCGCCGAGTTAATGATTGCTGGATCCCCTAATTTGAACGCCAGGACAAGTTCCAATTGTGTCTGAAGCTCGCAGTTGGAACCCCTTGCAATTGCGATGAATTGCCTAAATTCACCTGAATTTGCCCTACCTTGTCCCTCCGCGATGTTGCTGGGAATGGATACAGCCGAGCGTCGCATTTGGCTGGTCAGGCCGTAAATCTCCTCGCGCGGAAACTGCTTCGTCAATTCGTAAACTGAAACCGCCAACTGCATTGATTTCTGCCAAACTACAAATCACGAAATCCGATCAACATTCCACTCTCTTTTTCTCGGCGGCGCTTCTTTATCAACTGCGAACTAAGAACTTCGAACTTTGAACTTTGGACTGTTTTTTCACATTTCCGCCCGCAACGCCACAACCGGATCGAGCCTTGCGGCTTTGCTGGCGGGATAGACGCCGAAGAAAATGCCTACGCTGGTGGCCAGGAACAGGCCCAGAAAGATTGCCCAGATGGGCACAGCGGTCGGGAACCCTACAAAGACCGTGATCAGCTTGCCCACCAGCACGCCGAGAAGAATTCCGAAGATACCCCCGACTGAAGCCAGTGAAGCGCTCTCAATCAGGAACTGCATCAGCACGTCGCGCTGTTTGGCGCCGAGCGCCTTGCGCACGCCGATCTCGCGCGTCCGCTCGGTTACGCTCACGAGCATGATGTTCATGATGACCACTCCACCGACCACAAGCGCGATGGAACCAAGCCCCATCACCACCCATGCGAAAACGCCCAGCAGCTGATTGGCGATGTCGAGGAAGGTATCGTTGGTCTGGATTTCGAAATCGTCGGGCGCCCCAGGAGCGTTATGCCGGCGCGAACGCATAATCACGCGGGCCTCGTCTTCGGCGCGCACCATGCCCTGCGAACCGCCGCCGGCGCGCGCGTAAATGTCCACCGAATCGTTGTAGCCGTAAATCTGCTGATACGTTGTGATCGGAATGGCGACCCAGTTGTCCTGCGACTGGCCAAAGGTTTTGCCCTGCCGGTCGCCCACGCCGATGATGGTGAAGGGAATGCCGTCGACCCGAATCTCCTTGCCCAGCGCATCGTCGCTGCCAATCAGGTTGTCGACGATGTCATAGCCAACGATGCAGCTGTGGAACGCATGCTCCTCGTCTGCCGGTGTAAAGCCGCGGCCGAGGGCAATATCGATGTTATTCAGGGTCATCATCGACGCGGTGTAGCCGCGGACGCCGGTGTTGTTGCTGGAGTGCCCGTTGTAGACCACGTTGGTGTTCTTGAATAGCGATGCGCCCACTTCGCTGCAGTCGTCGCAACCATCCCTGACGGCGTCGTAGTCTTCGATGCGGATGATCTTGCGCTTTTGAAAGCTGAAGTACTCGTCGGCGGAAAGAATCACGCTCGACATGCGGTTCACCGTAAACACATCCGCGCCGTAACCGGAGAGCTTGGTGGAGATGTAGCGCTTGGCGCCCTGCACCAGCGTAAGCACCATGATGACCGAAGCCACGCCCATCACGACACCGATCAGCGTAAGGATGGAGCGCAGTTTATTGCCCCACAGGGATTGCAGTGCGAGTTTGAAGGCTTCGAGAATGCTCATGGAGGTACGATTCGACTCTTCCTGCCCCGGTTTGTGATCCTGCTCTCAGTGTACGCAGGCATCGCTGCGTATCAGGCGGCGACAAGAGACTGAGTCAGGCTTCAGCGTCATGGTGGAGACGGGACTACTTGCTGAAATCTCGCTGCGATATTGTTTAGACGGCCAAGAGCGCTGCCGGGCCTCAGATTCGGGGTGTCGGCTTTGCTTCCGGAGATTGGTACGCAACTGCAGGGATCATGGTTCCGGATACGTTTCCGCAGCCCGCTCTGGATCGGAGTAGACGCAATTTCGACCGGACGACGCGGGCCGATTGGCTGGACCTTGCCCTTTCAGACTGGACCAGGCTTGTTAGATCGGCATCAGTTAGATCGGCCGCGGGCTGGTGTTATGGGCATCGGTCACATTGTCTGGTTCGCTGGTGAACGTTTTGCCTGCGCGATAGGCGAATTTCTGGTCTTTCCCGTCGATTCTGCGGATCGCGTCCATGGCCCCATCGTCCCAGGTAACCCTTGCCTCTCCATTCACATACGCCCAATGTCCATGCACCCTGTGGAGGCTCCGCCAAGCGCTCCCATTCTCGTCCAATGTGATGTAAAAGGTGCCTCCGGAACCATCGCCGACCTCCCACTTCCCAAGAAAATGGCCACGGGGCAGAGCGCCCGGCGGTGTGGGAGCCACCTCGCTGATGGGAACTCCGCCCGTTCCGGAGAACTCGAGGCGCGCAACGTCGGCAAGATTGAAGGTCTGGCGGTGTCCGTCTTTAAAGACGATCACGATCTGGCCGGGAGCAGCTTTGCCGGCATGTGTCTGGGCGGCCAGGGCCGCAACTCCCAGCACCAGAGCCGCACAGGCAGCGAATCGAACGACAAACTTGCGCATCGTGTTCTCCTTCGGAATCAGCGGATAAGACCGCAGACCCGCGACCCCATTATCTACGGGGATGGGGGGTCTGGGGTTCATTCATTTTCGGAGTTCCTTCGTTTCGGGAGACGTGAAGGAGGTCTACGATTTCACGTGCCGCTGAAATGCCGCCGCATCTAAAGCGATATGAAAGGCAGATCGAAGCGCATCCTGGTGGTTGGCGCGGGTATGGCGGGACTAACTGCGGCGCGGCTCCTCGCTGAGGCCGGCCGCAAGGTGCTCGTGCTCGAAGCACGCGATCGCGTCGGCGGTCGCATCCGCACCCTGCGCGACCGGGGCGAGATTCTCGAACTCGGCGCGGAGTTCATTCATGGGCATCCGCCGGAGCTTTGGGAGTTGATCCATGAGGCCGGGCTCGAGGCCTATGCCCTGGATGGAAAGGTCGTTTGCCACCGGCGGGGCAAGCTCAGAAAGTGCGCGGAGCAGGGCGAGGTTTTTCGCTTCCTCCACGGGCTCGAAAAATGGAAAGGGACCGACCTCGCATTTGCCGATTACCCGCCACTCGCAAAGCTCCCGCCGGAGAAGCGCGAAGAAGTCGTCAATTACGTGCAGAGCTTCAACGCCGCCGATTATCGCAAGATTGGCGTGCACGCCCTCGCCGTTCAGCAGCAGGCTGAGGAAGAGATTGGAAGCGACAAGCTCTTCCGCGTCCGCGAGGGATACGATCGGGTGCCGGAGTTCCTTGCTGGCAAAGTGCGCGAGGCCGGTGGCCGCATCGAGTTGTCGCGGCCCGTGGAGAAGATCGAGTGGGAGCGCGGGCAGGTTTCGGTCTTTGCGCGCGACGGCGGCGAATTGGCCCAATACCTGGCCGAGCAGGCCGTGATTGCGCTGCCGCTGGGGGTCTTGCAGCACCTGGGCGTTCTGTTTGATCCGATCCCGGACACCTTGCTCGCGGCAAACCAGCTTGCCATGGGACCGGTGCGGCGCTTCAGCCTCGTGTTTCGCGAGCGCTGGTGGGCGACGCTGGACCCGGTGAAATTGCCAAATCTGAGCTTCCTCTTCGCAGACGATGCCATGCCCCCGGTGTGGTGTACGGGAAATCCCTGGGAAACGAATACGCTGACCGGTTGGATCGGTGGGCCGCGATCCGCCTCGTTCGACCAGTTCACGCGCGAACAGGTGGGCGATGCCGCATGCAAGGAACTTGCGAAGATCTTCGCGCTCCCGCTCTCTTTGCTGCGCAGCCAACTGGTCTGCTGCGCGACGCACGACTGGCAGGCCGATGCGCTGAGCTGCGGAGCGTACAGTTATGTGCCTGCTGGCGCGCTGGACGCCGTTCTGAAGATGGCAACGCCGGTGGAGCAGACACTCTATTTTGCCGGAGAACATACCGATACCACCGGCCACTGGGGCACCGTCCATGCGGCCGTGCGGTCCGGGATACGCGCCGCAAAACAGGTGCTGATCGGCGTGAAGACAAAGGCAGCCGAAGCGCCGGTAATCGCGAGGCATGGGTGATCTACGGCGTTATCTACTGGGTCTCTTGGAATCCGGGCAGAATGCGGAATTCCGACCCGAACTTGTGGTACCCGCCGAAGCTCACGTCGTTGATCATGGTTTCGAAGTAGCCGTACAGACTGAAGCCCATGCCCCACTCGTGGAGTTCGCGCTCGGAGCGGCCGCGGGAGACCTCCACGCTTCGCTGGGGACAGATGTAGGTCTTGCCGCCCAGCTCCTCCGCACCGTACTCGACCATGATTTGCGACCGGATGAGCGGCACGTCAGGGTCCCGTTCTTCGTCGAGATCTGCAGTGGTCACGATGCGCATGATGGCTCCGGTTTCGGGATTCACCGCGAATTCGCCGTAGTCGTCGGGCCTGTTTTGGTAGGGAGTGGTCCCGCTACCTTCAGGAAGGCAGCAATACGTGAGCTCGGGCGTGATATTGGTGCTGACGGCTCTGTAGGAGAACACCGCCAGATCTCCGTCCTTGCGGCGCTCCCAGCGCTTCCACGTGAGGGTGCTTGAACTCGCAGTCGCGGCCGTCATCACGTACGCAAGAATGGGACCGAATGTGCCCGTCGATTCAAGGTCGCGCGCGCGTACCCCGCGGACAACCCGGCGTTTGCTTAGTTTCTTCTTCTTCTCAACCACCTCGTGTCCGTTCCGATAGAGGACCGTCGCGTGCTCCCCGGTAGCAAAGTGCAGAGTCTGGTCCTGGTGCAGCATCTTCCAGCTCTCACTTTCGCTCCCGACAGGCTCTTCAAAGCGCTCGGTGTTTCTCAAAGCATAGAAGTCGGGCAGTTTGGGAATGGCATTTTGAAGGTAGTCGATTGCTCGCCGGAGAATGGCGCGCTGCTCCTCCATCGGAGGCGGCGGGCGATCCACAATTTCATCGGGCGGCGGCGCAAGCGCGAATGACAGATCGGCATCCGCCGTCAGCGCCTGGCGTTCTCGTTCGCTGCGGATCACGCTCAACAGGGCATCGAGCCGGCGCTTACTCATCCGTTGGGAGAGTTCGACATTCTCCAGCTTTCGGAGGAGGTCGCTGTGCGAACGCACCAGTTCTTCAAGCTGCGCGACGGTGACCTTTTCTATCCCAGGCCGGGGATTGTCGAAATACACAGGCTCGTTGTAATAGCCCGTGGTACTGCGAACCGTCAGGGCAGGACGATCGACCTGCACACGGAGGTCGTGGTATTCGTCCATCGTGTAGGTGTGCGGAGGATTGAAAGTGAGAGTGTAGAAGCTTCGCAACTCTCGGACACAGCGCTCGATGTCTCCGTCCAGGTCGCCCGACGAGTCCACCACCAGGCCTCCAGTGTGCATCGCAATCACCTGCAGAGCCATCCTTTCTGGTCGCATGTCCTTTTGCGTCCGGGGCGCTTCGAGGTAGTCGTGATAATCGAAGGCCGGGACTGGATTGAGCCACACGTTAACGTTGTCCAGCGTGATGCGCGCCTCCCGCAGCCGTGTAGAAAACTCCGTTGCCTCGTCGAAACCCGTGTCGCCGCCATTCACAGGTCACCCGGGACCAATCCACACCACAACCTTGTGGCCAGGGACATCTCTCTGATCGATGGCAGTGGAGCCGAGCGCGCGTAGAGAGAGGCGATTGGGCACCAACCTACCCTCCAACGAGCGGCGCAAATTGGATTCATCATTTGGACCCAATCTCCACACTGCCATTTGGGATCTCGTCTGTTCCAGTTCTTCTTCCAGAAGAGCCCCGTCCTTCACCGGCCTCAGTGAGGAAAACAGTCCGTCGCGCGTGAGTCGATAAAGAAGACACGGGAATTCCAGGTGTCCACTATTCCGGCGCAGGAACTGCGATATTGCGCTTTCGGTCTGCGTGAGTTGCTCAGGCGATAGATTGATGGTGTCGAGGACGAAGATCAGCTCGGGCGCCGGTTCAGACGAGGCCAGAGCGTTGCGGAACGTGCGAATCTTTGCCCGTTGGCCGCTGTCGAGAAGAGTGAAATCCTGGGGCGCGAGGTCCGAAACCGGGTTTCCTGCAGAATCTTCGGCAACCACGTCGATGCGGAAGAGGCCGTCCCGCACGACGGCATCGTTGCCGCTCAGAGGCGCCAATGGCTTTGGCGTAATAGACCGGTCTTGCAAAGGCAGGGTTTGCGCGCCGGTCGCGCAAGCCCCTAGAGCTATCAGGCACGCGATGGAAGCTGTGCGCTGCGGGTTGGATCGATTCACCACGATTTCAGGCCCAAGGGACACGCGTGGCAAGCATAACCCGCGCAACTTCCGCCAGGGTTGCAGCGACTCTGAAAAGTGATGCACAGACAAAGCCACGCATGCGACCCTCACGTAAATAATGACGGTTTCCGCACATACCGGTTTCCTCGCAGGCAGATGCGGAAAGCACGTCGAATCACTGCCAATCCGAGCAACCGGCCATTCGGCTGGGATTTGGTTTGTTTCTGCACGGCCGATTCCGTCGAAAAAGGACCGTACCCTTCGTCACAATTCGAGGATCGTTTTCCCGCCCGACGTCGTACGATACTGTGGCGCAGCTTTTCCAAATTACGTTCGTCCCCAAATCTGTCTGACCTCACGCCTTGGAGGGCCTGATGATTTCCGCTCGTACCCGGTTCGCGCTTTTTGTGCTGGCGCTGACCATTCTCTCCCCCATCGTTGCATTCGCCCAATCCACTACCAGTTCTGCCACCGGTCAATCGCCGCTGCTTTTGCGGAACCCCTCTCTCTCGAAGGACAAGATCGCCTTTCTCTATGCCGACGACGTTTGGACCGTGAACCGGCAGGGCGGCGAGGCCGAGCGGCTCACCTCCGACGGCAAGGTTGTCGCCGGGCCGTTCTTTTCGCCCGATGGATCGGAGATCGCCTACTCTGCCCATCTCAATGGAAACGTCGATGTCTACGTGATGCCTTCCGGTGGCGGCGTGCCGCGGCGCATTACGTGGCATCCCGCCGGGAGCCAGGTAGTAGGCTGGACGCCCGACGGCAAGCGCGTGCTGATCACCAACGGCGCAACCAGCTTTCGCGACTTCCTGAAGCTTTCGACGGTGCACGCAGACGGCTCCGGCATCCCCGAGCCTCTGCCGCTGCCTTCCGGCGTTCAGGGCTCCTATTCTCGCGACGGCGAGTCCATCGCCTACCAGCCGATCACCAAGTGGGAGCAAGCCTGGAAGCAGTACCACGGCGGACAGACCACGCCAATCTGGATCGTGAACCTCAAAACGCTGGACCTCGTGAAGGTGCCGCGCGAAAACTCCAACGACTCGAACCCCGTGTGGGTCGGCAATTCCATCTATTTTCTGTCGGACCGCAGCGGGCCTATCTCGCTCTTCAAATACGACACCGGCACGAAGCAGGTGAGCCAGGTTGAGCCCAACAAGAGCTACGACCTGAAGTCGATGCAGGCAGGTCCGGACGGCCTCGTGTATGAGCAGTTCGGCTCCATTCACCTCGTCGATACCGCCAACGGCGCCGATCACGTGGTGCCGATCCAGGTGCATGGGGAGCTGGCAAGCCTTGCGCCGCACCTCGAGAGCATTCATCCCGATGAAATCCGCAACGCCACCATCTCTCCCACCGGTGCGCGTGCAGCATTTGAAGCGCATGGCGAGATCTTCACCGTGCCCGCGGAGAAGGGCGATACCCGCAACCTGACCGACACATCCGGCGTGGCGGAGCGCGATCCTTCGTGGAGCCCCGACGGCAAAACCATCGCCTACTTTTCCGATGCATCCGGCGAATACCAGCTCTACCTGCACGACCAGACCGGGTTCAAGCCTCCGACCGTGATCGATCTCGGACCTGATCCCAGCTACTTCTACGGTCCGATCTGGTCGCCGGACTCAAAGCACATCGCCTTCACTGACAAGCACAACCGCCTCTGGCTCGTCGATGTCCCTTCCGGCAAGCCCGTTCAAATCGACAAGGCAATTTACGGCGCGTTCGGTTTCAATTTCAGCCAGGTCTGGTCGCCCGACTCGAAGTCGATTGCCTATGAACGCGACCTGGATAATCAGCTCCATGCAATTTTTCTCTACTCGCTCGACACGCATAAATCGACGCAGGTGACGGATGGAATGAGCGACGCCTCGAGTCCCGCGTTCGACTTGAATGGCAAATATCTCTACTTCATCGCGTCGACTGACGATGGACCGTCGCACGCAGGCATCGACCTGTCTTCGCTCGATCGCGCCCAGACTAGCGCGCCCTACGTCGTCGTACTCGCCAAGGACGGAGCGTCGCCGATTCCGCCCGAGAGCGACGACGAAAAAATCAAGGAAGAAAAGAAAGACGAGCCCAAGCCGCCCGTGGCCGACGATAAAAAAGATGCCAAGGCCGACGACAAGGACAAAGACAAAAAAAGCAGCGACAAAGACACCGCCAAATCCGACGACAAGGACAAGGACAAAGAGAAGGATAAGGACAAAGACAAGCCCGTAAAGGTGACCGTCGATCTCGAGGGCATTGGCAACCGCATCCTGTCTCTGCCCATTCCGCCGCGCAACTATCGCGCCATCGCCACCGGAAAGGCTGGCGTGATCTACCTGCTCGAGGGCCCGCCCTTCGGACGCGCCTCAAGCTTCCAGGGTTCCGGCATTCTCGCCGTCTGGCGCTTCACGCTTGAAAAACGCCAGCCCGAGTCGGTCCTCAGCGACATCGATGCCATGCAGATTTCGGCTGATGGATCGAAGATCCTCTACGCACGCAAAGGTGGATGGACCATCGCGCCGGCCGACGAACTTAAGCCCGGCAATGCCAGCCCCGGCAAGCCTCTGAACCTTGGCGGCATGCAAACCATGGTCGACTCGCGCGCGGAGTGGCGCCAGATCTACCACGAAACCTGGCGCATTCAGCGCGACTTCCTCTACGACCCCAACACGCACGGTCTTTCGATCCCCAAGATCGAGGCCAAATACAAACCCTATCTCGATGGACTCGCCTCGCGGGCCGAGTTCACGTACCTCTCGGTCGAGATGCTCGGCGAAGTCAACATCGGCCACATGTTCGTCGGCGGATCACGGCCGCACGAAGAAGGCCCGAAGGCCGGCCTGTTGGGCGCCGACTACAAAATCGAGAACGATCGCTACCGCATCGCGAAAATCTACGGCGGTCAGAACTGGACACCCGGTCTCGCTTCGCCGCTCACCATGCCCGGCGTCTACGTCAAAGAGGGCGAATACCTGCTCGCCGTGAACGGCCGCGAACTCCACGCGCACGACAATCTCTACCAGTTTTTCGATGGCACGGCAGGCAAGCAGACGATCCTTCACGTCGGCCCCAATGCCGACGGCAAAGATGCACGCGATGTCACCGTGGTTCCCGTGGGCGATGAGACAGGGTTACGCAACCTCGCCTGGATCGAGGGGAACATTCGCAAGGTGGATGAACTTTCCGGCGGCAAGGTGGCCTATGTCTACATGCCCAACACCGGCGGCTCGGGCTACACCAACTTCAATCGCTACTTTTATTCGCAGCTCAACAAGCAGGCCCTCGTGCTCGACGAGCGCTGGAACGACGGCGGCCTGATTGCCGACTACGTTGTCGACGTGCTCAAACGCTTCCCGCTCTCGGGCGCGATCGAGCGCGACGGCAAGCCGATTCACGATCCGGTCGGCGCCATCTTCGGGCCCAAGGTCATGCTTATCAACCAGAACTCCGGCTCCGGCGGCGACGCCATGCCCTGGTACTTCCGCAAGGCAGAGATCGGCAAGCTTGTAGGAACGCGCACCTGGGGCGGCCTGGTCGGCATCGGCGGATATCCTCCGCTGCTCGACGGCGGCTTCGTGATGGCGCCGCGTTACGCCATCTATGGACTCAAGGGTGAGTGGGAAGTTGAAAACCACGGCGTCCCGCCGGACGTGATGGTCGAAGAGCTGCCCAAGGACATTGCCGCCGGCCACGACAAGCAGCTCGAAACCGGCGTGCAGATGGTGATCGAGGAATTGAAGCAGCATCCGATCCCGGAGATTCCCGTTCCACCCTACCCGAACTACCACAAGAACGACGGATTGGGAAAATAGACACCGCGCAGCGCCCAGATCTTCTCCTCACACGGAGAAGGTCTGGGCTTCTCGCGTTGCGCAAAACGCTGCCGACAATGCGCGATCAAGTCCTTTTCCCCTGCACCGGAAACCGATCCGCAACCTCGTGGTTGCATATTTGGTCTACAGGACAATCTGCCCCAGCCCCGCGATCGCCGCATACGGTCTTCCCGGCTTCACACTGGCCAGATTCCCCGGCTCGGCGATTCGCTCTGCTTTGCTATACGGACCAACACTGATCTGGTTCGCTATCGAAATATCGCTCACCGCGGCTGACATTCCCGGACGAAGTTCCCCGAAGCACGCCTTGAGTTTTTCCCCGTCGATGGCGATGGCACCGGTCTTCTCGAGTCCCATCCGCTTGAAGTGCGGAGCTGTGCAGGTACCGGGACGGCACAGTTTCCAGATCAAATCTCCGCGCAACCACGCAAGTTCAGGCTTCTCCGCCATCGCCACGGCCAGCGTAAGCGGCCGATACCACGCCAGAAAATCAAATGCGCGTCCGCAATCGACCATCACCATTGCGGCCCAGCTGTCGGCGCGCCACGACGGCATTGCCGTTCCCATCCGGTCTTTGTCCTGATCAACGAAATAGGGATTCCTGCACCTGCCGCCGAATGCCGGATACACCAGCACGTCTCCCGTTTGCATCAGAAGCTCCTGCGGCTTCTTCATCGTCTCGCGCGCCTTGACGGGCGCGATCGGAGCCAGTATGCGCTCGCGCACTTCGTCCAGCACCTTCTTCCGCTTGCGCAGGTCCGCAGGCTGCATCCCGGGCTTCTCCAGCGTCGCAAGATCCCGATCGCTGTCGATGATCTCCAGCGCAGTCTCTCTCGCCCGCTTGCTCCCGATTCCCCGCTTCGCAAACTGGTCTGCGACCACCAGCCAGAACGTCGTGTGGTCCGCGTCATCAGCCTGGTCCGCAGCGGCCGGTTCGCTCCCGCACAGAATCTCCAGCAGCCGGTCGCTGTCAAACGGAAGCTTCGCAACCGCGCCAATCGTGCTGCGTAGATCCAGCGCAAAGTCTCCCGCATATAGGCCTGTGGCCCAAACGCCCATACCGCCTCCCGACTCTCAAATTGTATGCACTGCGGAGGCACTCGAATTGTTCAGAGGGAATCTCAGAGCTGCAAGATCGGCCACTTGCCGCCTTCGCGCCGGACCTTGAAAATTCGGCCGCGGACATCGAGGCGATACATCCCGTCCGGCAGCGATTGGCCGGCTGAGTCAATCCTGAGGCTGCTCGCGACAGCATTCGCCGACGTGCCAGGGGTGAGCTTTGTCACCAGCGCCACCGTGCACTTGTATTGGACCTTATCTCCGTCTCCCCGAAGAATGCCGGGAAACACATCGGTCTTGTCCGTGCCTTTTTTCATTGCTTGCATACCATTCTAAGAAGCGCCGGGTGCGAAGGCACTCGTGTGAACCACAACCGTCACTGTCACAGATGGAGATCGCGGTCAGGGTGCAGGCCACTATCAGGCCTTTCATCTGGCTCTTTATCCTAGGTGTGTTGTATGTATGGTCTTTTCAGGGCGTTTCCTCAACGCCAAACCTTCGAAGGAGGTTGCGAATGCGCCTGGCACTTGTGCGCTGTCTCCTGCTCAATCTGATTGTCATCCTGGCAAGTGGTGCCCTGTTGAAGTGGTACCCAATTCAACAGGGATTCACGGTGACAACCTCGCAAACGACGCATTACATCGGCGGAAATATTTTTCTGAGCGGAGTATTTCTATGCCTTTTGGACAGTGCAATTGGTGTTTATCTGGCTTGGTCGTTATTGCATCCACGCTGATGTGTAATGCGGCGGCATCCCGATGCCTTATCCAGTCCGGAGTCCCTGTGGCTTTGTATCTAGCTCTTTATCCAGGTGAGTTGTATCGATGGTTTCGCCGTGGGGAGCTTTGCGCGACGAAAGTACGTGGTCGGGCTCTCGTCCTTGGGCGGCAGCGGTTCTGCCGGCTTGCTCGAATTCAAGCCGCTCGACGGTGCGAATCAGCGCCAGCTTGAGCTCGAACAGCGAGGCCTCATTGGTTTCGAGATGTCCGTAGTACTCAACGAGCGATAACGTGCGACGGAGGAGTTCGCACAAGACAGAAGAGGACTCGTGAGGATCGCTTGGTGATCCCATAGAATTCAGCCTCGGCAACAAACTTAATGGGATGCTTGCCCCTACCGAATCAACATAATCTCAATTATTTGTTGATTGCAAACAAAATCGTATGGCTAACGTAGCGCTATCGCGATTACTCCGATGCACTATGTACGACACCGTACATAGCGCGTATGCGCGGCAGCAAATCAAGGCAGGTCGAACTGGTGGATGGGCCTGTCAACCCCCGCATCCCAAAATATTTTCCAACTCTCATACTTTTCAGCAACTTCCAGCCGCCCCCGTTTGCAGGTAATTTCCCCTGATCGGCGCACAATGAAATTGCAATCGAATCCTCTCGCTCGAGGAGCAACCGAATGTATCCCGCCATCGCGTCTGTTACTCCCTATTCCCTGATCCCTGTCCCCCGGTTCCTCCGCTCCTTCCCTTAAGCCATTTGCTGACTGATATTTGCGGCCAACTCCTTGCACAGGAAATATCTGCAGGCCGCAGCCCAACCTAAACCGCTGAAAACACTCCCTCCAGGTTCCAAATACCGGGTGGGGGGATACAGGAGACCGTGAAGAGGAGAAGCAGGAAACCGTCGGCAGCAGGGTTGGAGACCGGAATCAGTGCCCCGAACTGCCGAATCCTTTGCCTAGCCGTGCCGATTCCTCCAGCACTTCGGCTTCCTGCACGGGGCCAGTCAGCACAGGGACAGGAATCATCTGGGCGATCTTCTCGCCGGCCTTGATCTCAATCGCGGCCGTGCTCAGGTTGGTCATCACGATCTGCACTTCCCCGCGATAGCCCGCATCGATCACGCCGGCGGTGGTGGCGATGCCCCGCGAAGCCATCGAAGACCGGTCGCGAACCAGCAGGCCAAGCGGTGCGCCGGTCTGCGGGTGGCGCGCCTCGACAGAGATTCCAGTGCGGACGCGAATGGTCTTGTGCGGTTCAAGCAGCACAGTTTCGACAGAGAAAACGTCGTAGCCAAGGTCTTCGCCGGGATGCGCCACGACGGGCAAACGGGCGTCGGTTTCAAGGAGTTTCACGCGCAGCATGGGTTTCATGGTAACGGGCCGGCACGGTTTGGAGTTGTGGATTCAAGGTACACTAGGGCTGGCAGGAGGACCGGGCGGTCGCTGCCGGGATACGCGCAAGCGCGTTCCGGGGGAGGAAAGTCCGAACTCCGCAGGGTAGTGTGCCGGATAACGTCCGGGATGTGCGCTTCAAGGCGCGCAGACGGCCAGTGCCACAGAAAACAAACCGCCCCGGGAACTTACCGTTCCCGAGGTAAGGGTGAAAAGGTGCGGTAAGAGCGCACCGCTCCGACGGTAACGGCGGAGGCAGGGTAAACCCCACACGGAGCAAGACCAAATAGGGAGGGAAGCGGCCGCAAAGAGTCATGCGGCGCTGCGCATCGGCCCGATGCGTTCAGGCGGCTCGAGTGGAACTCTCCGGCGGCGATGTTTTGTCGCAGGTCTGCTCCATGCAATGGCCGAAACCTCCGGGTAGGTCGCTGATGAGCGTATGCGGCAACGCTGCGCCTAGAGGAATGACCGCACACGACAGAATTCGGCTTACAGGTCCCTCTGCCGAGTTCTCATGGTGTCACGGCGCGTGATTGGCGCCGTGACGCCGCCAATGGATCGATACTCATTTTCCTGATTGGTTCAAGCAGTCCCGGTCCTTTGTGCGGACAGGTGCGACAGAGATGCCCCAGAATCCCTGCCACGCGGCGATTCCGGTAACGCACTGAAATCGACTGAAGCCGAAAGAACAGGTTTGGGATCAATCAACTTCTTGTCTGGGGGAACCAAATGGACTAGATGCCAGACCTCCAATGGGAACTAGTCCAATGGGGTTGGAGCGCTTGGGGAAGACGGTTCCAGCCCGTACATGTCCCAAGCCGGCATCCCTTGCCAGCGGATTCATTTCTGCAACGAGATTCAGAACGACGAGACACAGCTCAAGTCTGGGTGGACGGAGAGTGCAGGTAGTTGTGAATCGGGCGGCGTTTGACGAACATCCATTGGATACTCGAATGTGGCGAATTTCGGCCGAGATAGATCTTAAAGCCAGGAGCTGCCCGTGAAGATTGTTGCAACAATTGCCCGCTATCTGCTGGGAGTAATCTTCCTTGTTTTCGGTTTAAATCTGATGTTCCACTTTCTGCCCAATCCACCAATGCCGCCGG
Source organism: Occallatibacter sp. (assembly GCF_049582745.1). Classification (GTDB taxonomy): domain Bacteria; phylum Acidobacteriota; class Terriglobia; order Terriglobales; family Acidobacteriaceae; genus Telmatobacter. Next base: position 5,864 of record NZ_JBAUUO010000177.1, on the reverse strand, counting down.
GACCGATGGCGAACTTTAGCACTGCGCTGGCAGAGTCGCACTACAGTATCGCGGTGGGATTCTTTCAGGTGGCGCCGGCAATTCTGCTGTTGATCAATCGATATGTGCCGCTGGCGTTGACAATTCTGGCGGCGGAGATTGTGAACATCGATGTCTTCCATATCACGATGGCGCCCAGCGGATTGCCGTTGGCGGCGGTAGTGTCGATCCTGTGGCTGCTGGTGTTTTTGCGTGTGAAGGGCGCGTTCGCGGGCATCTTTGAACCGCTGCCGCAACACTGATCTTCCCGTCGGATTCCCGGAGCTGATGCGCGTGCTGTCGCCTGCATCCCTACAATGGAAGGGAGCGATGATCGAGTATCTCTATCTGGGGCGGGTAGCGTACGACGAGGGGCTGCGGCTGCAGGCCGAGATTGCGGCCTTGCGACTGGCGGGGCGCGTGGACAACACGCTGTTGCTGCTGGAGCATCCGCCGGTGCTGACGCTGGGGCGGAATGCGCGGCGGGAGAATGTGCTTGCTTCGGATGAGTTGCTGGCGAAGCGGGGCGTGACCCTGCACGAGATCAATCGAGGCGGCGATGTGACTTATCACGGGCCGGGCCAGCTCGTGGGTTATCCGATCTTCGATCTGCGCAGCCTGGTGAACGGCAAGGGCGGACGGCTGGGGCCGGTGGACTTTGTGCGGATGATGGAAGAGGCGCTGATCAGGCTGTGCGGCGTGTTCGGCGTGCGCGCTGGGCGGATTGCGGGACTAACGGGGGTTTGGTGTGGTCTTCACGCTGCTGCGAACGAGGGCAAATTTGACGAGGGCAGTGGCACAGCCAAAGCGCGCAAGGTCGGCGCGATCGGGATTCATGTTTCGCGGGGAATTACTTCGCATGGGTTTGCGTTCAACGTAACGACGGATTTGCGGGACTTTCAACTGATCAATCCGTGTGGCATTACGGACAAACCGGTGACCAGCCTGGAGCGGGAGATTCCGGAGGGCGTGAGTTTGCCTGGACTTGAGGAGATGGCGCACCAGGCAGCGCGGCAGTTCGGGCAGGTCTTCGCGCAGCAGGTGCTGGCGGTGGAGAGCCTGGATGCGCTGCGGGCCCAGGCGGCGGCGAAACAGGAGTTGCCGGCAGAGGATACACCGCTGCAGGTTCCGGCTGAGGTGGAACGGCTGCACGGCGGTCCGGAGCGTCCGGTGCGGGCCTAGGCAGAGACCGCGGGGGCGAGCGCAAGCCGAACGGTATGGGCTGCAATTTATAATCCGGCAGGAACCCGGACGGGTGCTGCTTCTCCCGCACGGCGGAGTGAACGATTCATGCCAACCGACGTGATCATGCCCCAGATGGGCGAGTCGATCTTTGAGGGCACCATTACGAAGTGGCTCAAGAAGGTGGGCGAGCCCGTGGAGAAGGACGAGCCGCTCTTCGAGATCTCGACTGACAAGGTCGATGCGGAGATTCCGTCCGAAGCGGCCGGCGTGCTCATCGAGATCAAGTTTCCCGAGGGGGCCACGGTCGAGGTCAACACCGTGGTCGCTGTTTTAGGGGAAAGGGGTTCAGTAGCGAAGGCCGCTGCGGCTCCCGAAGATCGAGCTGAGAAATCTGCTGCACCGAAGACTACGCAGGCGGCTGTTTCCGCTCCGCAAGCCAAGGACGAGGCAAAGCCACTGCAGGCAACGAAGGCGCGGTCGGCAGTGGCGCGAGCGACGGGCGGTGGTATCGAAATCGTGATGCCGCAGATGGGCGAGTCGATCTTCGAGGGGACAATCACGAAGTGGCTGAAGAAAGTTGGCGACGCGGTCGAGAAAGACGAACCGCTGTTCGAGATTTCGACCGACAAGGTGGATGCCGAGATTCCTTCTTCTGTGGCGGGAGTGCTGACGGAGATCAGAGCGGCCGAAGGCGAGACGGTCGAGATCAATGCTGTTGTCGCTGTCATCGGAGGCGCGGGTGAGGGTTTACCACAGAGTCAATTGACGGAGCCCACAGAAGGATCGAGCGCGATCGCGGTCGAAGGCGCGCCGAAGACGCAGTTGTCCTCACGGCAAGTGGCGGATCGGCGAGTTCGGTCTTCGCCTTTGGTGCGGAAGATTGCGAAGGAGCACGGTATCGATCTGCGCATGGTACCGGGATCGGGTTCAGACGGGCGCATCAACAAGGAAGATATTCTGCGATACGTCGCGGAAAGCGGACCTGCGGCAGAGAGCGCGCAGCCGGCCCCGCAACAAGTAGTGAAGCCGAAGGCTGAAGCTCCACAGCCAAAGGCATTGACGGCCGACGTTGTGCCGTTGACGAAGATGCGCGCCATCATTGCGCAGCGCATGGTGGAAAGCGAGCGCACCAGTCCGCATGTGCACTCGGTGTACAGAGTGGACATGACGCGGATTGTGCGCCTGCGCGAGCGGGAAAAGGCGGGGTTCGAACAGCGCCACGGGGCGAAGCTAACGTACATGCCGTTTATCGCGGTGGCTGCGGTTGAGGCGCTGCGGCGGTTTCCGATTTTGAATGCCTCGCTGATCGAGAATGCGATTCACTATCACGCGAATATCAATCTCGGCATCGCTGTGGCGCTGGAGTGGGGGCTGATTGTGCCCACTGTGCGCGAAGCGGAAAAGCGCGATTTTGCGAGCATCGCGCGCGCGATCGCCGACCTTGCTGGACGGGCGCGCACGAAGAGGCTGCTGCCGGATGAGGTGGGCGGATCGACGTTTACGCTGACCAATCCGGGGATCTTCGGCGATGAGTTCGGGATTCCGATTATCAACCAGCCGGAGGCGGCGATTCTGGCGATTGGCGCGCTGAAGAAAGAACCGGTGGTGCTGACGGATGGCGAGGGCAACGATACGATTGCGATCCGCTCGATGCAGTACTACTGCCTCGGCTTCGATCATCGGCTGATCGATGGGGCGGACGCGGGGAAATTCATGAGCGAGTTCAAGCGGACGCTGGAGACGTGGGACCGGGCGGTCGGATAAATCCGCACCTCAGTTTCTCTCTTTCTGAAAGCAGCTACTTTATCGCCCGGCCCAGGCGACGCCGTCGGCGTATTTGCCGGTTTGAATGGTCCGTGTGACTTTCGACGCGGCGAGGTCGATTTCGGCGACGCTGTTGGCTTTCTCGCAGGAGACATAGGCGGCCTTGCCGTCGGGGCGGACGAGGACTTCCTGCGGGTAAGTGCCGACTGCGACGGTGCGCGCGACTTGCATCGACTTCAAATCGATGACCGCGACCTTGTTCTGATCGGGCAACGCGACCAGGAGCCAGCGGCCATCGGGGGTTGGCGCGGCGCCGTAGCCGATACCTTCCATGGGAATCCATTTGGCGACGGTGTTGGTGGCGGTGCTAATGACGGCCATTTGCGGCTTGGTCTGGTCGGCAGTGAAGACCCACTTGTCATCGGGGGAGATGGAGATGCGCTGGGTGTTCGCGGAAATTGTGATAATCTTGAGCACTTTGCGCGCGGCGATGTCGATGACGGAAACGGTGCCGGGGCCGACGTTTGCGGTGTAGGCGCGGCGGCCATCGTGGGAGAGGGCGAGCATGTGGCTCTCGGGCTGGCCGGTGGGCAAGGTGCCGACGATCTTGAGCGTTTTCGGATCGATGATGGTGATGGTCTGGTCGAGTTCAGTGGTCACGTAGAGGCGGCCGTCCTTCGGGCCGATCATGGGGCAGTGCGGGCGGATGCCGTGGTCGAAGGCGATGTTGCCGACCACTTTGCGAGCGGCGATGTCGATGACGGCGATGTTCTGGCCGTCGGTGCCGGGAGCGCCGACGCCGGAGTTGCCGTAGATCGGGACGAAGGCGAGCTTGCCGTCGGCGGAGGCGATGACTTCGTGGCCGGTGATGCCGCCTTCGGGGACTAATGCGAGCACGCGGCCATTGGCCGGATCGACGATGGCGAGGCTCTGGGCGCCTTTTTCGGCGACGAGCAGGCGCGGCTGCTGAGCGAGAGCGGCTGGGATTGCAAGGCAGGCGAGTGCCGGCAATGCGGCACGAAGAAAGAAATGCAAGACGACCTCCTGCACTACGCAATGAATTCTACGCGAGTGCAGCGGCTGGAGCTCGCGGTGCCTGTCTCATCAGCGCATACGCAACTACCGTCTCTTCTGTCCCACCGGCCTCCTCCACCAACTCCTCTTCCAACTCGTGTGGAACCTGCATCTCGCACGCTGCGATTTCTTCCTCGCTTGCGCCCACAAAGCAAAGCTCGCAACAACCCAGCGCGTCTCCGGCGCCCATCCGCACCGGCGGCCCGAAAACCCTGCATGTCATGGGACGCCATGCATACACATCGCATAAACCGGTCACCTGATCGAGCGCAGGACACGCGGCCTCATTCGCAAATTCATCAAAACGCGCCTGGTCTTCTTCCGACGTCCCCAGCATTCCCGTCGCCGCATTGCCCGGAAACTCCGGCCCGTGCTCCGCAATCCAGGCCTTCGCGCGTTGCTCAATTTCTTCGGCCTTCTGTGGGTCAGCAGCATGCAACGCCGTCATCCCGGCCTTCAGCCGCTCGGCATCAAGCGCATTGATCGCAAATGCTCCATGGCAACACTGCGTGCATCCCGGCCGGCATACCAGCCACGGGCCCGCCCGCCGCGCAGCATCGACCAGCGTCGCGTCCATAATCTGCACGAGTTGCGTATCGCCCGCCGGCAGTCCCATGTGCAAAGCATAGCGAAGACCGCCTCTTGCGGCCCGCTTTGATTCCATCCCGTTCCCGTCTCGTGCTATTGCATAAATCTGTTATGCAACCATCTGGTTGCGTTATACCCCCCCCCACCCCCACCCGGCTTCTGGGAGGAAGTGCCCTAGAACCCGCTCTTTGCGGCGCTTCTCTATCCGTAAATATCTGAGCGTAATCAACTTACGTCCAAATATCTCTTAACAAACGACCTAGCACAGGCGCAACAAACGTGCGACTAAGACTGAGAAACGGAGAGACTGCAGGTTCCCGGCACTGCATTCTTATTGCTGTTTCTATTGTGCGCCGGGAGCAGGAAATTACCTGCAAATCTGCGGGAAGGATTTTTCTCTTTCAGATCAATAGCCTGGAAGAAAACCGCGGGCGAGGGCACTTGACAAAAATGAAGCCGCATTCCAACGAACCCCTATTTATGGCAAAGGACAATGGGGTTAGAATGAGGCACCCCGGAGAGTCAAACCCAAGAGGCTGCGTGACGTCATGCCCGTTGCCCAATTGACACTCGAATTACGGATTGAACACGCCCAGTCGCTGAAGGACCGGCGACAGGTGGTGCGGTCGATGAAGGATCAGCTGCGGCAGGGATTCAATATCTCCGTGGCCGAGATGGATGAGGCGGTGACGTGGCAGTCGGCAACGCTGGGGATTGTTGCCATTTCCAGTTCGCGCAGTTATGTACACCAACTCGTCGAAGAGGTGGAGCGGGCGGCGCGGCGCATGGCGAACGAACTGGGCGCTGAGCTGGCCGACAGTTTCTGGGAATATCTGGAGAGCTGATTCCGGGCGAAGGCTGCGCGATTTTGCTTAATGCTGAGTTGAGTTCCGCTGGCGCTGACCTCCAATACAGTCGAACCAATACTGCGATTCATGAAGGAACATCCAAATTCCGCTGAAAATCAACTCGCCATCTTCCGAGCGGTGTTTTCACCATGCAGGCTCTGATGACTTGATCAGTCAGCGGAGCTGGAGGTTCACTGGGGTCTACACGGTACACATTCGCTTGACGTGTTGCTTAATGAGTAATTGCCGAGTGGTCCACCTCCATGTAAGTCATCTGTCAAGAAAAAAGCATGAGGTTTCTGGGCGCGCTCAGGAGAGCGCGCGGTTGAACTGATCAGGATGTTCTGTTACGCAACTGTGCCTCTCGGCCGCGGTTCCTGCTACCTG
>NZ_JBAUUO010000176.1:0-39143 GCF_049582745.1 Occallatibacter sp. | reverse complement strand
GAAAAACATTGGGCAGCTTGGGGGACGCGGTCTCACGGATTTCGCGCAGCAACGTGCTCTGCATTAAGTAGACAGCAAGAATGAGCATGACCCCGGTGCCTAACGAAGCCAGCACAGCCGCGGATTGATTGCCGGGACGATAAAGATTGGCGAGTCCATGACGTAAGGACGACGGCAAATGCAACCGGACTCGATTAAGAACAAAACGCAGAACGCGAAGCGCAACCGCGGCCAGGATGAGGAGGACCAGCAGCGCAATCGTGAACAGCAGGGCGAACCATCCGCCGACCTTTACAGAGTCGGAGAGCGCCCATGCAATCGCACCGAGTGCCACGATGACCACGGCGGCGATGCCGAGTTGAAGTCGTCGTGACCACCAACGCGCAAACCATTCGCGGATGGTGCCCGGGCCTTGCTCCACCTGGCGTCGTAACACCAGGATGGGTCTGACCGTGCGCACATCCAGCAATGGAGGCAGACAAAACAGCAGAGTCGTCAGCAGACCGGTACCCAGGCCCGCTGCCACAGCGCGCCACGGAAAATGCATCACCGTGTGGACCGGCAAAAGCTTCCCGAAGACTGCGGGAAGCGCCTCCATCACGGCGGCGCCGCCGGTAACGCCGATCAATGCTCCCAGAAGGCCCAGCGCCATCGTTTGAAGCAGGAAGATGCGCAGCAGGTCGGACGAGCGCGCTCCGACGGCTTTAAGAATCGCGAGCATGTCCATGCGCTGTTCGAGATGCGCATGCATCGCCATCGCAACACCGATGGCGCCAAGCACCATCGCAACAAGACAGATGAGGCTGAGAATCGCTGTCGCATTGTCAAGCCCCTGGCTCAGTGCCGGATTCCCTTCCTTGAAATCCATCACCTGCGCATCCGGCAAGATCGCTTCAACCTGTTTTCGTACGGCCGCGTCGTCCGCAGTGGCCGGCAGTTTCAGCAGCATGCGCTGAGCGGCGCGACTGCCAGGGGCGAGCAGGCCTGTGCTCTCCAGAGAAGAGCGCGACACCATCACACGGGGTCCCATGCCCGCGCCAGCCGAGATGCGGTCCGGCTCCTGCGTGAGTACTGCTGCAATCTTGAAGTTTTTGCCGCCCAGGCGCAGTGTGTCGCCGACGTGCGCGTTCAAGCGAATCAGGAACTCCTCCGCAACAACCGCGGAGTCTCCCTGGAGAGCCTGTTGCAGACCGATCGCGGGCTCCAGTTGCGCGGAACCATAAAACGGATAGCGCGTGGGATCGACTCCCTTCAACGTGACGAGGATCGGTACCGGATCAGGAGGTACCGATGCCATCGAGATCGTTTCAGTGACCCATGTTAGGTCGCTGCCGGGAATGCCCTTCTCCAGGTTGGCCAGTTTCTGGGATTCATCCGCATTCGGCTGGCGAAACACACGCGCGCTGAGATCGCCTGCCATCAGCGATCGCGCCTCGGTCATTAAGGTCGTGCGGAAACTTTCGCTGAAGCCGCGCACCCCAACGAGAGCGGCAACGCCAACCGCGACGGAGAGGACGACAAAGGCAAACTTGCCCGGTGCGGATTTGAGATCGCGCCAGCCAATGGAAGCCGCACGCCGCCAAGTGAGAGCGCGTTCAGCCATTCTGTTCCTCGTTTTGGATGAGCGTCCCGACGGGATCAGCGGGCAGGGTGTCCTCAATAATCATGCCGTCTTTGAGAACGATTTTGCGATCGGCACGAGAAGCTATCTCAGGATCGTGCGTGACCAGCACGAGGGTCGTGCCGGCGTGGCTGTTGCGCTCGAGGAGCAGATCGAGCACAAGACGTCCGTTCGCGGAGTCGAGGTTGCCGGTGGGTTCATCGGCCATGACGATAGGAGGATTAACGACGAAAGCGCGGGCCAGGGCGACACGCTGTTGCTCGCCACCCGAGAGTTGAACCGGATAGTGATCCATGCGTTCGCCCAGGCCGACGGCCTCGAGCAACGATCGCGCTTGCTTCAGGCCGCTGCCTTCGACGTTGAGCTCAAATGGAAGCAGGACATTTTCGAGCGCGGTCAAAGTCGAAATCAACTGGTAGGACTGGAACACGAAGCCGATCTTGCGGCCGCGAACCGCAGCGAGGTCGCCCTCGGCCAAGTTGTGAATCGGCGTGCCGTCGAGCCAGATTTCACCTTCGCTGGGCGTATCAAGACCCGCAAGAAGGCCAAGAAGCGTACTTTTTCCGCTTCCGCTCGCGCCAACAATAGCGATGAACTGGCCGGCCGGAATACTGAGCGAGATACCTTTCAGGATGTCAACGCGCCGTGTGCCATTCTGAATCCAGCGCTTGACATTACGAACTTCGATCACCCGGAATTGCCTCCAAACAGGTATACGTCTGCTTGCCGAACAGCGTTCCCCTTCTGCGACATTACACTGTTAATGTGGACGCTTGGCGCTGGATTATCGTTTCGTTTTGCCTGTCGATCTCTATTCTCCCGTCCATGGCCGCGGGGCGGCCCTTGATTGTCTGCTACGGCGACAGCATCACCGCGGGCTTGGGCTTAAACTCCGGCCAATCTTACCCCGATGCCCTGCAACGCGATCTGGACCGGCTCCGCTATTCCTACAAGGTAGAGAACATGGGAACCAGCGGTGCGACGACCAAGGATGCAGTCGCTGACATCCGCACCGTTCTCGATGCGCACCCGGCGGTTGCGGTTGTCGAGTTTGGCGGCAACGACGGGTTGCGCGGTCTTCCTTTGGAACAGACCCGGAAGAATCTGGACGCCGTGCTGACAGCCCTGAACAATGATCACATCAAGGTGCTGCTCGCCGGAATCACGCTGCCTCCGAATTACGGCCCGGATTACATTACGGCATTCGACCAGGTGTATCGCGATCTCGCGGCGAAGCATCACGTCGCCTTTGTGCCGATGATCTACAAGGATCTGGTGAATGTACCGGGAACAATCCAGGGGGATGGCATTCATCCCACCGCCAAAGGGTCCGAGATCATCGCGAAAACATTGCTGCCTGTGCTTAGACCGTTGTTGCGGAAATAGGCGTCCGACGCTTCAGCCCATCACTACGACGGGTTGAAACAGTGTCCCTGCGACGCGCTTCGCGATGCCGACGAGCTCGCGCTGGCCGGCGAACACCTTCACCATCGGCGCTTGCGAAAACTCCGGCAGATTTGCCTGGGCGCCATTGCGCAGACGTCCGAGCGAGAAAACGTCCGCGGTGACAGAGGGCATTTCAGGAAGCAGGCTGCGTGGATGCAAGCAGAGCATTTCGAGCGCGGCAACATCGCCGGCCAAGGGTTCAAGTTCTTCGAGCAAGTGCGCATTGACTAACGTGAAAACACCAGCCTGCGTGCGGCGAAGGCTGCTGAGATGCGCACCGCATCCAAGATCCTGGCCAAGTTCGTGCGCTACGGAGCGGACATAGCCGCCAGCGCTGATACTCATTGCAAATGATGCCTCGTCGCCATCGAGTGCGGTGATTGCGAAGGATCGAATGGAGATCTTCGCTGGTTTAAGTTCTACCGGCTTGCCGGCGCGAGCTAGTTTGTACGCGGGCGTTCCAGCAATTTTTTTGGCTGAAAACGGCGGCGGCATTTGCTCCATGTCGCCGTGGAAACGTGATGCGGCAGTGCGGATCTGTTCGAGCGAGAATGACGGATGAGTCTGTTCGCCCACAACATCGCCATCGGCATCATAGGTGTCGGTTGCGAAGCCAAAAAGGATGGTTCCGGTATAGCTCTTTTCCGCAGATGAGAAATATTGAGCGAGGCGGGTAAATTTGCCCATCAGTAGCGGCAATACACCAGTTGCCATGGGATCCAGCGTGCCGAGATGGCCGATGGAGCGTTCGCTTGTGATTTTGCGCAGGCGGTTCACTACGTCATGGCTGGTAACGCCGCCTGGCTTATCAACAACTAAGAGACCATTCACCCAACTACTTTAGTCGACCCGGCACAGTTTCTCAGCTCGCCCCTTCAACTTTGACGAACCAGCGACAGGAACTCGGTTCGCGTTTCCTTTTGGCGGAAGCAGCCCACCATGGCTGAAGTGACGGTGGACGAGTTCTGTTTCTCAATGCCGCGCATCATCATGCAAAGGTGGCGAGCCTCAATAACAACACCCACGCCTTGTGGATTGATTGCTTCCTGAATGGTGTCGGCGATCTGGCGCGTGAGGCGCTCCTGCACCTGCAGACGGCGAGCGAATACTTCTACAAGGCGCGGAATTTTGCTGAGGCCGATGACTTTTCCCTTGGGAATATAAGCGACGTGCACCTTGCCGAAGAATGGCAGCATGTGGTGCTCGCAGAGGGAGAACATCTCAATGTCTTTCACGATTACCATCTCGTCGTAATCCACGTCAAACATGGCTCCGCGCAGGATCTTTGCAGGGTCTTCGGTGTATCCCTTGGTTAGGAAGGCCATGGATTTCTCGACGCGCGACGGGGTCTGCAGCAGGCCATCGCGATCAGGATCTTCGCCGAGGCGACCCAGAATTTCGCGGTACATCTCCTGCGTGCTGATGTTGCTCAGACCAGCATCGCTTTCAATTGCCCTGCGAATTGATTTGCTTACTGCGATCGGTTGCGCCATTGCCTTTGTCCTTCCGCCCAGGGAAATCGGGCGCCGTTCATCCCGTCCTACGATTATTCACCATGAAACTGAAAGAAATTGTTTTCAGTTTCTTCGATACGCACGTACTCCAACCCGCCGGTCGGCATCGCGCCTTTCAATACACCAAACACTGCCCTACAAAGATTCTCCGTTGTCGGTACTTGATTCACAAACAACGGATCGTAGTTCAAGTTTGTATGGTCAAACCGCTGAAGAATGGATGTTTGCACCACTTCATCGAGTGTTGCCATATTGATGACCATGCCGGTTTCCGCGTCAACTGGACCGCCCACGAGTACCTCAATTACATAGTTGTGCCCGTGGCCCTGGGGGTTGTTGCATTTGCCGTAGGTCGCTCGATTTGCCTCATCCGAAAGAGCTTCGGTGTGCAGGCGATGGCTGGCACTGAGCATGTAACGGCGGCCGAAATAGGCGGTTTCCATTAGCGTGATCCCCGATATTCGGCGAAAACTTCTGGCGTTTCGTAGATCCGAATGCGGCTCAGGCGGGCTCCGCCTGCCTTGTTTACCGGCACTTCAAGGCGTTTCCATGCGGCGATGGCAATGTTTTCAGTAGTCGGGATCAGCTTTGAATTCACAAATTCGGGCACTTCAAGGTTGAAATGGCGATGGTCCCAGGCCGCCAGCACCTCGTCTTCGATCACGTCCTTGAGCCATTTCAGGTCGACCACAAATCCGGTGACGGGGTCGGGTTCTCCTGCAACCGTGACTTCGAGGGTGTAGTTGTGTCCGTGCCCATTGCGGCGAGCGCAGCGACCGAACACCTGCTCGTTCTTCTCGGGCGACCAGGCGTCATTCCAGTAATAGTGCGAGGCCGAAAAGGTGGCTCGCCTCGTGAGTTCGATCATTCGACCCCTCATCCCCTTCCTTTTAGATGCCTCAAGTTCCGCGAAGCTTCAGTTTAGACGCTGAGGTGCTGCGCTATGGCACTGTTCTGCATGCGGTTAAAGGTTTATCAACGCGTCAGCCCGGATAGGTCCTTCCCTTCCAGGTCACCTGGTTCAATACCTTGTGCTTGAACCAGCTGCGGTACAAGAGAGCGACAAACAGCGGCAATCCCAGGGGCGAGATGGCGCAGTCGAGAAATGGGAAGTTCGACTTTGCGACGCGGGCATAGAAACGAAAGAGTGTCCGCAGCCAGAGCAGAAGCAGGACCCAACCGGCGCCAAGCCACTTAAGCGACCGCGGGCTGAAGCGGGCATTCCAGAGGTGGATCGCAAGCCAGGGCAGGCCGATGAGCAACACGATGTCGAGGATTTTCCAGAGACAGGTAGCCAAGGCATTGTTAAACAAGAGCGCGAGATTCTTGGTCCAGCCTTCGAGCATCGCGGATGTTGTGCGATACATGCGCGTGCTTAAGGCGTCGGGCGCGTAGCGAAAGCGGAGGCCCACTTTGCGGCGCTTGGCGAGGAACGCCAACTCAACATCTTCGAGCACACGGTCTGCGACCGCAGCGTGACCGCCGAGGCGGCGATAGGCTTCACGCTCTACGAGCAGGAACTGGCCGTTGGCAGCGGCTATGCGCTGGTTGGGATCGGAGACCTTGGAAGGCGGGTAGGCCAAAGCGAGTTCAGAGAAGACAAGGGGCATGAGCGTACGCTGCGCCAGGCCCGTGACGAGCTGGCGCGGAGAGTAGCTCAGCATTCCCGCCTTGTGACGCGTGGCTTCGTGGATGGCGCGGTGCAGATTGCCGGGTTCGTGGAAGGTGTCGGCGTCAGTGAACAGGATCCAGCGACCGCGCGCTTTTCGGGCGGCGGTCCAGATGGCGTTGTTCTTGCCGGTCCATCCTTTCTCGAGCTTCGCGGCAGTGAGCAAAGTCACGTCGGGAAAGCTGCGGGCGATTTCCGCGGTTTTGTCTGTGGATTGGTCGTCGACGACGATGAGGTCCCAGTCGCGGCCAACCTGGAAGAGATCATCGGCCTGCGCAACCAGCGATTGCAGGCAGGCAGCCAGATTTTGTTCTTCGTTGCGGGCGGGAATGATGACGGTGAGTTCGATGAGCGGGTCGGCTTCGGGCTGATCGAAAACTGTGCCGGTGCGGACGGGGATGGCGAGCAGCTCACCGGGCTCATCGGAAAGACCGAGAACGGGCGTGAAGGTTCGTGCGCTCGGTCCGGCTGACTCCGGTTTGTCGGTCATGGTGCTGCGGCCTTTCTTTCAGTACCCGTCGCTCCGTATTATAAGGATGTGCGGTTTACTGGTCTCATTGCCCTTGGCTCGCTGGTTGCGCTGACCCTTACGTGTGGCTGTGATCGCGGCGGTATTCCTGCCAACGCCGACAGGCTCGCTCCCGATTTCACGGTAAGCGACGGCGAGAACACGATTCATCTTGCGAACTATCGAGGCAAGGTGGTTTTGTTGAACTTGTGGTGGAGCCGGTGCCCGCCGTGCATCCAGGAGACACCGGCGCTGGAGCAACTACACCACGACCGGCCGGATATCGCCATCCTTGCCGTGAGCATTGATACGGACCCTGGGTCTTATCGGCGCTTCCTGACGCGGTATCACGTGGATGTGGACACGGTGCGCGATCCGGACCAGACGGTGGCGAAGTTGTACGGGACCGATGGGTGGCCGGAGACGTACATCATCGACCGGAAGGGGTACATCCGGCGCAAGGTCGTTGGGGACCCGGACTGGTCGAATCCCGAAATCCGCTCATTCCTGAAAAGCCTCTAGGGCACGCTTCCTTTGCTGACAGGCGGCGGCTTTGAATTGATTGCCACAGATATTCATGCTTCACAACGAAGTGAGCACTTCTGGGCTGTGTCAGTTCGCTGCGGTCTTAGAGAAACGATCAGTGAGAGGCTGTAATCCACGTACGTGCCGCATCAGCCTGCGACGTTGGAAACGACTTCAAATCACATGGCATAAGGAAGCGGAATATTCGCATTGCCTGGTTGAGCCATTCGACATCCGTTACGACTGCGACCCGCTCCCAGCGCGAGAGGTGTTCGACACCAACCTTGAAATCTTCCCACATAGCGCCGGGATCGAAGCCGACAAAATCCCGCGCAGTCTCGTAGTAAAGCCTGATCTTGCCAGGCCTCCGAAGTGCGGCATTGACGGCTGGAATCAGAACAGAATCGTAATCTTCTTTGGTGACGCGCCCCGTGCAGACAAATGCGAGGACACCTTCAGGAAAGGTTTTCAACTGCTCAATCATTGGACACTCTCCGGTGAGTTAGTAGCTTTGACACTTGCACACATGTGAAGTCCAGCGCCCGGTTTGCCGATGCAGCAGGGGACCACAAGCGGTTTTCGCGCCAAGCTCGTTGATGATTGGATGCCGATTGCGAAAACCATGGGCGGTGAGACTCCACGATAATGTACGTATGGGGACCGCCGCGGATCGACATCTCGCAGTTGGATTTGATTTTGGAACCACGAACAGCTCGGTTGCAGTTGTAGATGGGGCAGGCCAGGTGCAGCTTGCGTCGTTTCCTTTGGCCGGGGCCGAGACGCAGTCGTTTCGCTCGGTGTTGTATTTCGAACAGTACCAGAACAGCGAAGGCGCCAAGCGGACACATTCTCTGACGGGCCCGGCCGCGATTGAACACTATCTACAGACGGATGACAAGGGCCGGCTGGTGCAGTCGCTGAAGTCCCATCTTTCAAGCCGGACACTGACGGGGACGGAAGTGTTTGGCCGCCGTTACAAACTGGAAGAGCTGGTCTCGCGGATGCTGAGCGATCTGCGCAAACATGCGGGGCACCAGTTCAAGAATGACGTTCGCCATGTGACGGTGGGCCGGCCGGTGCGCTTTGTGGGCGCGGAGACCGAGGAAGATCAGGAATTTGCCGTTGCGCGATTGCGTGTGGCGTTTGCGCTGGCGGGATTTGAAAATGTGGATTTTGAGATGGAGCCGGTGGCGGCTGCTTATACCTACGAAGCGACGCTCGATCACGAAGAACTTCTGCTGATCGGCGACTTCGGTGGCGGCACGAGCGACTTTTCGCTGTTGAGGGTGGGTCCCGAAGTGCGGCGACGAGGGCGGACGGCGGCGGATTTGCTGGGCAACAGCGGAGTGGCACTGGCGGGCGATGCGTTTGATGCGCGCATTATTCGCAAGCTGGTTTCGCCCGCGCTCGGGTCGGATTCAGAGGCGCGATCTCTCAATAAACTGCTGCCCGCGGTGCCGGCATGGATCTACGCAAACCTCGAGCGATGGCACTACCTCTCATTCCTGCGCACAAATAATGTTCGCGAGATCCTGAAAAGCGCGCGGATCCGAGCGCTTGAGCCAGAGAAGATCGAAGCGCTGATCGCCATTGTGGAGGAGGACCTGGGATACCAACTCCACCAGGCAGTGCAGGATCTGAAGTTCAAGCTTTCGCGGGATCAGGATGCCGAGTTTCGGTTTTGCGGAGGGGGCATGGAGTTGCGGATTCCGGTGACGCGGGCGAGCTTCGAATCATGGATTGCGGAAGATCTGCAGGCAATTGAAGGGGCGGTCGATTCCCTTTTGCGGAGTTCTGGAGTTGAGCCCGGTGCTGTGGACCGGGTGTTCCTTACGGGGGGATCTTCGTTTGTGCCGGCGGTGCGGCGGATTTTCGAGACGCGGTTTGGGGCTTCGAAGATTCGGGGCGGAAACGAATTTACTTCGGTTGCGCACGGGCTGGCGCTTAGGGCGGCGGAGCAGCTCCGCGGCTTTGGAGTTTCCTGGTTCCCTTCCCGGGCCTGATCGTTCCTGCGTAATGGTGTGGCATCTTCCCAGGAATCTGCTTGACATCGGAATTGAGTCGGTGTATTAGTTGTATAGCACATTGATTGACGCGATGAGCAAAGCTTCAAAACCGGCATTTCACTTTCACCTCGACCTGCACAGCGGGATGCCGGTCTACCGGCAGATTGTGGACCAGGTGCGGGGAGCGGTGGCTTCAGGTGCGCTGCGCGCTGGCGACCAGTTGCCAACCGTGCGGCAGCTTGCGGTGGACCTCGAAGTGAATCCGAACACTGTGGTGCGCGCATATCGGGAACTGGAGTATGACGGGCTGCTCGAGACGCACCAGGGGACGGGGACGTTCATCAGCGATCAGAAGATGCCACGAGCCGCAGATGAACGGCAGCGGCAGTTGGCGCAGATTGTTTCCGATGCCGTTGCGCGCGCTGGCGCGGCGGGATTTACAGTGCAGGACCTACTGGATCAGTTGCGGGCTACGGCCAACGAGTCGAACCGCAGGAGATAAGCGATGAACAAAAGAGGAATTCTGCAATACAACCGGGTTGCGGTAACGGCGTTTGTGATTTGCGTGCTGGGTGGGTTCATTTTGAGCGCCTTCACGAAGGGCCCGGCGCCACTGTTGATTGGGATATTGGCTGGACTGTATCTCCTGCATGCGATCAAGGTAATCCGGCAATGGGAGAAGGTGGCTCTGCTGCGCGTGGGGCATTATGTAGGGCTGCGCGGGCCGGGAATCTTTTTCATTGTCCCGGTGCTCGAGACGCTGAGCCCGTATGTAGATCAGCGGGTGCGCGTCACAAGCGTCACAGCGGAGTGCACGCTCACGCGCGACACAGTGCCGGTGGATGTGGACGCCATCGTTTTCTGGTTGGTGTGGAACGCGGAGAAGGCGATTCTTGAAGTGGAAGACTACATGGAAGCGATCACGCTGAGCGCGCAAACGGCGCTGCGGGAGTCGATCGGGCGGCATGAACTGGCGCAGATGATCACGGAGCGCGAGACGCTGGGGCGCGAGCTGCAGCGCATCCTGGACGAGAAAACGACTCCGTGGGGGATCACGGTGCAGTCGGTGGAGGTGCGGGATGTGACGATTCCGCAAGGGCTGCAGGATGCAATGTCGAGGCAGGCGCAGGCTGAGCGCGAACGCCAGGCGCGCGTGATTCTGGGTGCCGCGGAGGTGCAGGTTTCCGATCAATTCGCCGAGGCATCGCGCGTCTACAACGACAATCCCGGCGCATTGCATCTGCGCGGAATGAACATGCTGTATGAGGCAATACGGGAAAAGGGCTCGATGGTGATCGTGCCGTCGTCCGCCGTGGAGACGATGGGCCTGGGCGGAACGCTGGCCACGGCAACGCTTGCGAAACAGATCCAGACAAGCTAACTGACAACGGACAAGGAGGTGAATGCGATGGATATTCGCGTGAGCGGAGTTGTGTCAGTGCGCCTGAATCATCTCCAGAAGTTGATCCGTCATAAGGCAAAGAGCTGAGATTAAAAGCTCACGGATTTTCAAATCCTGCATTCCACTCATTTTATGCCTGTTTTCGCGCTATTGCCGCGCGCCCGGCGGCCTTGACTGACCGTGATTATCTGCCGGCGGCGTTGTCACCGGCTTGCGCGCGTAGCGCGGCTTCACGCTGGTCTGGCACAGCGACAAATCCTGCCCGCGGTACAACCCCGGCACCGCGTCCTGAGCCCGGCACAGTCTTTCCTTCATGCTTGCCGCGTCCTTCGCTCCTAGCAACTGCGAACGCTCAATGTCGCTCTGCGGATCGATATCGTAGCGATACACCGCATCTTGCGCCGGCTTGTTCTTACCGTAGTCCAGATGGTTCCACGTGCCGAGCGTTTCACGCCCGTTGTCATCGGCAATCACCGCATACACCTGCGTTTGCGTCACGCCCATCGGCGCGTTCGTGCTCCACACCGGAACGGCCTTGCCTCCGGTCATCCACCGCCCTGCAAACGTGTGCTGTCGAAGGTCGTAGTGCAGCGCCGTAAAATATATCGTTGCCTGGCAGTCATTGCAGTCGTCGTAGAGCGCGCCCAGTTCCCTGCCTTGACCCACATCCAGCAGCAGCCAGTCCGTCAGGCGCAAATTCACACCATCGGCAATGTGCGTCAGCGCCCGGTTAGCCAGCGAAACGCTCCAGATCGTGAAAGTGTCGTGGTTCGGCGACGCCTGCGGAGACGCGCGAAAGCTCGTGATCACCAGCGCCGCATCATACTCCACGCCGATCTCGCGAATCGCTGTCCACTTCTGCCCGTCCAGCGCCCGCGTTACCCACACCACCACGTCCTGATCGTCCTGCGGGTGAAAGTCGATCCAGCGAAATGTGTCCGGAGCCTGCGCAGCAGAGGAGAAAGAGAAAGACGCCATCGTCAGGGCTACAAACCCCGCAATGGCCCAACGGGAAAGACCACGCATGCACTCAGGCTATCAAACGCGCATACGAGTCCGCACCGAAAGCGCGCAGCCTGATGGTTTTGAAAGGCACCGCATCAGCTATGCCATGAATGGGCAATTGTAAAAACTCGCGTCACAGGCTTTTTCGTTGGATGTTGGGAACACATGTATTGCAACCTCCTTCACAGCCCCAGCTTCGCCCACATCGCATCCACCTTCGCCTTCGTCGCGCGATCCATCTCGATCATCGCCGGCCACGGCCGCTCGAACCCCTCCGCCTTCCACTTGCGCGTTGCATCGATCCCCATCTTCGATCCGTAATTCGGCATCCGCGACGAGTGATCCAGCGAGTCCACCGGCCCCAGCGTGAATTGAATATCTCGCTCCGGATCGATGTTATTCGTCACCCGCAGCACCACCTCGGCGATATCCTGCACATCGCAGTCCTCGTCCACCACCACGATGCACTTGGTAAACATCGCCTGCCCCAGTGACCAGATCGCATTCATCACCTTGCGCGCCTGCCCCGGATAGCTCTTCTTGATCGCGACCAGCATCAGGTTGTGAAACACGCCTTCGACCGGCAAATTGATGTCCACAATCTCCGGTATCGTCAGCTTCATCGCCGGCAGAAAAATCCGCTCCACCGCCTTGCCCATCCACGCATCTTCCATCGGCGGCTTGCCCACAATCGTCGCCGCGTAAATCGGATTCTTGCGATGCGTGATGCACGTCAGATGAAAAACCGGGTACTCGTCCGTCATCGTGTAGAAGCCTGTGTGATCGCCAAACGGTCCCTCGCTGCGCAGCTCGCCCAGTTCGACGTATCCCTCCAGCACAATCTCCGCGCCCGCCGGAACTTCCAGGTCCACCGTCTCGCACTTCACAATCTCCACCGGCTTCCCGCGCAGGAAACCCGCGATCATGAACTCCTCAACCTCCGGCGGCGCCGGCACAATCGCAGAAAACGTCGTCGCCGGATCTGTCCCGATCGCCACCGCCACCTCCAGTCTGTTACCGGATCCAGCCCCTTTCAAATTCCCTAAAGCCACCTGCGGCATTCCGCCCGTCGGCCCATCCGGAATCGTCACCGCCCCACCGGCACTTTCGGCCATCATCGCCACGCGCGCCGACGCTGACCCCGCCGACTCACCCGCCCAGGTCGCTGATGCCCTCAGCGCTTCACGATAGTGCTCCGCCGCGACCTTCTGCCGCTGCCAGTGCATCCCTGTCGTCTGCCCGTCGTAGACCTGCATTCGGTACATCCCAATATTGCGTTTCCCATTTCGCGGATCCTTCGTATGCACGCACGGCAGCGTGATAAACCGCCCTCCGTCGTGCGGCCAGCACTTCAAAATCGGAAACGCATTCAGATCGAACCCATCCCGGAGAATCACTTCCTTGCACGGTGCGTCCTTCGCCTGCACTGTCTTGGGAAACACATTCCCAAGCTCCGCCAGTTGAGGCAGCATCTTCAGCTTGTCCAGGAACCCGCCCCCCGGCGCCTTGACATTCATCAGCCCTTTGATCCGCTCGGCAATCTGATCCAGCCGCTCCACGCCCAGCGCCATCGCCATCCGCCGCTCGCTGCCAAACTGGTTCATCAGCACCGCGTGCGCCGGAAATCCCTTCACGTTCTCAAACAGCAGCGCCGGCCCACCCGCCGCATATTTTTGCCTGTCATCCTGAGGCGTAGCCGAAGGACCTGCTTTTCGTCTTGACCCTGTCTTCGACACCCGGTCGGTAATCTCCGTGATCTCCAGATCCGGTGACACTTCCTCGCGAATCCTCTTGAGCTCGCCATTCTTTTCGAGCGTCCTGATCCAGTCGCGCAAATCATCGTAAGCCAAGGCATTTCTCCAACGGTTGATTGGGGTTCCGGCAGGCGGTGTTTACTCAGCAGTCTGTGGAGAAAGTTCCGTTTTGAAAGGGCACGACTTTAGTCGTGCCGTAAGAACGCCCAGAATCAATGCGGCTTCAGCCGCCGAGGGATGGTGTCGCTCAAATTTCGACTTCTGCCACAGCTAGTTGGAATCGTTACACCGGCTCCCAATCCATAGTAAGGCTTTCAAACCGATATGACTTTGGTTTCTCCATAGTCCCGGAGCACATTACATTCATCTGATTCCCCGCATCTAAACCCAAAGTTCGCGATCAACTCTTCGAGGGATTCCACCATGCCTACTTCCCCAAAGGTTCCCTGCCATCCCTACTTCAAGCTCCGTCGTCTCACCCCCCACATCCAGATCGGCCCCCTGGCGCCCGCTCCCTGGAACGTCACCAACCTCTGCGCCGCCTACAACTGGCCCACCAACCTCGCCGGCGGCGGCGTCATCGCCATCGTCGAGCTCGGCGGCGGCTGGGTGCAATCCGACATTGACCAGTACTTCAAATCCATCAATCAGCCCGTCCCCCACATCACCGACGTCTCGGTCGACGGCACAAAGAACAGCCCCAACCGGAGCACCGGCTCCAACAGCGATCCCGACTACGAAGTAGCGCTCGACATCGAAGTCGCAGGCGCTTCCTACTACGCCGCCACCGGCAAGCCCGCCACCATTCGCATCTACTGGTCGCAGGACATCGCCTCCGCCGTCCAGAAAGCCGCCGGCGACGGATGCGATGTCTGCTCCATCTCCTGGGGCGCCGACGAAAGCACCTGGGGCACCGAAGCCGCCAATGAGATGGAATCCGCCGCAGCCACAGCCACCTCCCTCGGCATGATCGTCTTCGCTGCATCCGGCGACAACGACTCCAGCGACGGCACCTCTACTCCCGCCAACGTCGACGCACCTTCGTCCTGCCCGCATGTCGTCGGCTGCGGAGGCACCTACAAAACCTCCACCGTCGAAACCGTCTGGAACGATAGTCCCGGCCAGACCAATGGCGAAGGCACCGGCGGCGGTTACTCCACCATCTTCCCAGTAGAGAGCTTTCAGATCGGCATTCCCAAGCCGCCCGCCGGCTCGCCCTACGGCAAAGGCCGCATGGTCCCCGACGTCTCCGCCGATGCCGATCCCAACACCGGCTACAACGTCGTCGTCCATGGATCGACCACCGTCGTTGGCGGCACCAGCGCAGTCGCTCCGCTCTACGCCGGCCTCTTCGCTGCCTTCGGCACAAAGCTCGGCTTCGTCACCCCGTCGCTCTATCAGAATCCGGCCGATTTCAACGACATCACCAGCGGCGGCAATGGCTACTACAACGCCGGTCCGGGCCCCGATCCCTGCACCGGCATCGGCTCCCCCATCGGCAACAAGCTCGCCTCTCTATTCACCGCTGGCGCAGCCGGTCACAACCCAAACGCGCAAATCACTGGATAGCCAGAGTTTCCGCCACGACCGTCGATTCGCCCGCGCCCCCCGCTTGACTCCGACGAAATTCGGCGCAGAATAGGGCCAGAGGATCAAGTTATGGATTCCTTACTTCAACTCCATCTTCAATCCGACAAAGCGAAACCTGAGGCAGAGAACCTTCCAAAACCGGAAAGCGAAAACGAGGACCTCAAGCCCCTTGTCACCAGCAAGAGACTGAATCGGATCATCAACCACGCGGCGCACAAAGCCGCTTCGCAATACGGCCGAAACAGCTCCGGACTCTTTTCGAAATAGCCGCCCGCTCTGCCGGGTGCCGCGGGGGCCGGGTCCGTACGGACTGGTCTTTCAACGCAAGGTGGAAGTCTCGCTTCGCAGACCTGCAATCTCTCCCCGCCCTGCCGCAATTCAGAAAAACTCCCCGAACGCAGATCAGCCCCGAAGGCATCCACCCTCGGGGCCGATCTCGACCAAAAGATTAGGAGAAGGCAACGCTGCTTGTCGGCGTCAGCCTCCGCCCGCGATCCGGAACCTTGGCCGGATCCTCGCGCCGACCCACCAATGCAACATCGGTAGGGTCCAGCTCGATTCGCTTCCAGTCCGATTCAACGGCAAGGAAGTTGGTTCACAAAGTATATCCAACCCCGCGTAAAAGCGAACCCTTAGAAACGTCACCACGCCCCGACGCCCCTATGTCCCTGTGGTCCCTATGTCCCTATTGTCCCTATGTCCCCGTCTTTATCGCCATCTGCACCATCGGATTGACCGGCGGAATCTCATCGAGCGGAAATCCCAGCCGCTTCCATTCGTCGTAGCCGCCCCGCAGCGGACGCACTCGCTCGATGCCCAGCTTGTGCAGCGTCATCGCCGTCTTTGCTGCCGTGGCTTCGCTCGGGCAGGTGCAGAAAAGCACCACATCCCGATCGCGCGGAATCTCCCCATGCCGCGCCGCCAGCGCATCCGGCGAAAAGTGCTGCGCCTTCGGCAGCGTAAACGGATCCGCCAAAAGCTCCAGCGGATGACGCAGATCCACGATGTACACCTGCTCGCCTGCATCGAGCTGCGCTTTCAACTCCTCGGGCTCCAGCCGCAGCGACACAAGCTTTTTCAGCACCGCACGCCTTCGATACAACCGCCACACAAAAAATCCCACCACGCCCAGCAGCAGAAGCGCACCCGAAAAACGTCCCACCCAGTCCAGCACACTCGGATTGCGCTTAATCGCATCACCGAAGAGCCTCCCGCCCGTCAGCAACGCCAGCAACCACAGAGTCGCGCCGATTCCGTCAAAAAACAGAAACCGTCCCAGGCCCATCCCGCTCTCGCCGGCCACCGGCGCTGCTAGCGTCGCCAATCCCGGCACAAACTTGGCAAACAACAGCATCGCGCTGCGCCGCCGCCCAAACGAGTCCTGCGTGCGCCGGACACAGATCGTCGGCTCCATCGAAAGCTTGCAGAGAATCCTCAGGACATGATGTCCGTACCGCCGTCCGATCAGGAACCAGCTTGTATCCGCGGTCATGCACGCGAGAAAGCTCGCCAGAAACGCTGCGCCGAAGCTGATCTGGTGGTCCGCGGAGAGCCCCCCCGCCGCCAGCAACACCGGTGTCGCCGGCAGCGGAATGCCGAATTGCTCGACCAGAACCCAGCCGAACAGCAGCAGATAGCTATACGTGAGGAGAATGTGTTCGGGGAGGGCCATGGTCGGATTCCAATGTGCTGATGTGGGTTCAGGTCTTAGGCGCGCCGGCATCGCCAACACCCGATGATCTCACTCTATCCGATGTGAATAAACTGAATTCGTTTCAAATCAATCGCCCCCCTCCCACCCCGGACCAGAATCCGCCCGCACCTCCGGCGGTGGAATCGCCGGGTGCCCCATGTCCCGCTTTTGGGACGTGGGAAACCACTACAGCCACTCAGCCGAGTATGCCTGTTCCCTCGTCGCTCACCCCAACTCGCATGCCTTGCCCCGTCGCTCGATGAACAGCGCGTGCCTCGGTCGCGGGAGGTCATCAGAAGGGCAATAAATCGGTTGACACACATACAACTAATCAATTAATTTCAGGATGCCGTGACAGGGCAGTGCTGGTTTTACTTTGCTTTGCATTCTTCGTCTGCGCAATTGCCATGATCGCAACTAGCTGTCTGTATGTTGACTGGACCACCGCCCAGCGGGTCTCCGTTAACATCGGTCAATTCTGTGCAGAACATCGTCTCGTGAACTGGGCTTCCATTAAAAACGTCGCGATAGGCCGCTTTGCCCCAGATATACAAATGCCCGGAATGATGGTAGATCGCAAGCACATCATGCGATGGAATGACCAAAGGTTGAGATCGCGAGGAACTCTTTGGACCGACGAACATATGCAAGGGGTGCTGCCCAAGCATTTTCTCCAACGGGTAGGATTCCGGCATTGGCTTCGGGAGCCATGTACTGCTCACCAGAACTTCCATATCTTTGGTGGGTGTGTCACCACCATTTTCCCAACTGAATGCAATACGAACGCTACCATCAAAACTTTGGCCTTTGACGAGTCTAGTGATATCGAAGGTGTTAACAGACAAAAATGCTCTTTGTACAGACGTCAGGGCCTCTTTGGATGTCTGTGCAGACCGAGTAGCGGCTCTAGCGGCGCATATAGAAGCGTCAGTGGCGAGTTTCATTTCATAGGCTTGAATAGCAGCGATGATTCCATAGAGAGAAGCAGCAATGAACGCGGCCCAAGTAGCCCGCTTTATCGACTTTTGTGTTCGGTTGCTCTCCTCTTGACGGGCGGCATTCTCTCCTACCGTCTTCTGGTCGGCAGCGAAGACCTTCTCAGACCAGAGTTTCTTAATATGGCTCTGCTTCTCTTCGCTGGCGTTTGCTGCATGGCTGGCTTCGGTATTCTCTTTTACTTGGTCACCGACTCTATCGATTCGTTCCGACAATTTCCCCAATGCATTAGCTATCTGCCGCAGCAGTTTCCCGTAGTACATTGCCCCTCCATGACAGGGCTAGCGTGGCAGGCCCTTAAATCCGTCCATAGTCAAACTTTCCAACCCGTCTCCAATTTGATTGAAGGGCACACAGGATTGCGCACTAAACGTCTTAGTTTGGTCGGCGGTAAACGACTGCCAGTTGCAGAACTTGATCCAATGAACGCCGAATCTATCTTCGTACTCGATATATCCAAACACAGCTGCATACATGGTTCCATCGCGAAGGCGCTCGTATTCTTCTCTTTCGAGCGGCCTTCCTTTCTTCAAAGCTTGATCTACATATCCAATCGCGAACCGCATGTCTTTCGTGGGAGGGATGGGGGCATGTATGAATGCACTGTGGAGTCCAGCGAGGGAGTAGGATGGCGCTTTATCGGAGTCAATCAGTTCAAAAACCCCTTCTCCTCTTGCAATTGTGATCGGACTCTTTCCAGTATTGGTCAATGTCGTATCGAGCCCAACAAGCGCAGTCGGGTTGTAGACCCCGATAGGGAGAGGGGTCCAATGGTAGTCGATGTTGATCCAAGATCGCTGATCTTCTCCGAAGTTCCACTTGGTTTGAAGATTCTGCCAGACATAGTTGAGAAGAATAAGGAAAGCAACCAATCCGGTAAATCCTTCAAAAATCCACTTGATTCGTTTCGCAGAACTGGCGCGTTCCCAGTGTTCCCGAAGGGTCCACTTTTGTGTGCCTGCATTGCTGGTCTTTTTCTGGGCTTTTGGGGATGTTTTGGAGCTAGTGTTTGCTTGGATGTTGGCTGTACTGTTCGAAGATTTCTTTCCTACCTCGGGTTGGGTATTTTCGGGCCCGGAATTTTCCATATTGCCCTATTCTGGTTAGTTGGAGAACTTTAAGAGATGAAACACGAATATCACGAAGGCCCTAGGGCCGCACAGAACTTTAAGGCACTTGCAACGGCTCTCCTTCAAAAGCCAAAGAAAGCTGTGGCTCCGAAGAAGTCACCGAAGGTGAAACCTGCTGGCAAGAAACGAGGCTAGAAGGGTTGTTCCTCTTGCCCCGTCCCTGCCTCCGGGTGGCACACGGCATCGCAGTCCTTGCCTGTCAGTTGGGCATAGGTCAAACGCTTGCCAGCGACCATCAGCATGAGGAGGGCGAAACGGTCGGCATCGGTAAGTTTGTTGTCTTTCGTCGCACGGTTGTTGAAACGGAACACTTGTTCATCAATGTAGTGGTCAAGGTGAAATGGCTCAACCGCAACATAGGTTCCGCGAAGCGTTCTCTTTAATAGGCTCCAGAAATTCTGTGCCCTGCGTGTGAACTTTGCCGTTCACATATTCGTGAGAGTGATTGATTACCTTATGAACGAAGTTCTTATTCAATCCGTCGTAAGCCGAGAACTCATCGGTGTAGACCTTCGCGAACGGGGTCACGTTGTTGAGGATTGCATTCTGCAAATCCTCGCGGCGAACGTTAGGCATCACCTTAGCGCGTACCTGACGAAGTTCCCGGTCAAGCATTCCGTGGACCGCCGTCTTGCCTACGTACCCACCCTTGTGTCCATCCCGCGCCTGTACCCTCGCCTTGCGGCTCTTGTGCATCTTGGCAGGGTTCGGACCTATGTACGCTTCGTCGCTCTCTACCGGGCCGCCAAAGCCGAACTTGTGTGTCGTGTCCTGTTTCATCGCTTCGCGGATTCTGTGAAGCATGAACCATGCCGACTGCTGACGGATGCCGAGATTCTTCGCGAGTTCATAGCTGCTGATTCCGTTCTTGCAATTGGCCAGCATCCAGATAGCGCACATCCATTTATCGAGTCCGAGAGGGCTATCCTCCATCACCGTTCCAACCTTCACCGTGAACTGCTTTTTGCAGACGTAGCAGAACCAGATGCGGCGGGTCTTGATGAAAGAGAACTTCGCCTGTTCGCAGCGAGGGCAGGTCACATTGCCACCGGGCCAGCGAAACTCTACCGCAGCTTCAAAAGCCTGTTGGGGATTGGAGAAGTATGCGATTGCCTGCGTTAGTGTCTCGGGAACGTCCATGTAAAAATAGTACGCTAAACGCACATGTGTGTCAAGAGTGTTATTGCCATCAAATTCCAGCCGCACTTTTGGCAGAAGAGACGCCGTCGACGACCAAAGAACTTATTCCCCAGATACTGAAACGAATTCGCCCTTTGCGACACCATCCGCCATAGGCCAATAAAACCACGTGGAATCCAGAGAACAGCCTCCCCGTTCGTGGATCCGAACCGAGAACCACTCTGACGGAGATCGTTCAAAATAAACAGCACTCTACAGCAAAACGCGATCTGTCAAAAACAAACTGTCTCACTGCAGGGGTTCACCTCAGTTCCTGTCAACCCCCGTACGCCCCATTTCCAACCCAACCCCAACAAAACAAACGAAAGAAAAACCTCGCCGGAATTGCAGGTAATTTCCCCTCTCTGGCGCACAATAGATTTGTGTCCCTCTCGAAAGCATGCCCACGCGAAACTGGGAAACTGCGAAATGGACCTGGCTATAAGCCCTTTATTGAGAGACCTCTACAGCGATGTCCAATCGGAAGAAGCCTTTGCAGACAACCTTCCCGCCAAACCTCTGAAAGTAGGTACTTTCTCTAAAGAGATGGGATAATACCCGGCAGAACTGGTGCCGGCCGTTCACACGCGTAAGGATCAGCTCCTCGCCGTTCTCCCCAACACAAAAGCCGCCCGAGGGCGGCTCCTGTCCAAAGCTTGTTGGCGACTACCGCGCCGTCGTCGTACTCGTCTCTTGCAACGCCGCGTGTGCCTGCGTGCCCTTGTCGGCGAAGTAATTGCGGTCCCAGAGATTCTTGTAAAACTCTCCGGTCAGCTCGGCTGCGCGCGGACCAAATGTCGGCCGGCCACCTTCGAGGAAGAACACCGTCACCAGCCCACCTTGCGGCGTTTCGGAGTACGAAGCGAACCATCCGAAGCGCGTTCCTTTATCGGAACAGGTTCCCGTCTTTCCAAAGACCGGCAGCTCTTGGAAGTTGGCGCGTAGCCGGCGTGCAGTTCCATATTGGACCGCGCCTGCCATGCCATCCTGCATGTCGGGGACGTAGCGGGCAATATCGAGTTTCCGTTTCACCTTTGGCTGGAACGCCATGACCTCTTCGGTCGACGTGGGGTGCTGCAGATAGTAAAGCGTTCCGCCATTGGCGATGGCAGCAACAAACGCGCCGAGTTGCAGCGGCGTCATCGAGACGCCCTGTCCGAAGCTGCACATGCGACCCACGCCGCCTTCGGATGCAGGAAGTGCCTGGGTCGGGTACTCGCCAAGCTGCTCGCCGTCGATGTGGTATCCGGCCAGTTCGCCCAGGCCGAATTCGGTGGCATAGTGGCGAACACGTTCGAAACCAAGTTCGCGGCCGAGTTCTTCGAAATAGAGATTGTTGCTCTTCGCGATCGCGTCCGTCATGTTCATGCGGAAGCCCGCAAGCTTCACCGGCGTATCGCGCGTGACAAGACCTTCGCTCAAGGCTGCCAGCGCCACCGAAAGCTTGATGGTGGAGCAGGGCTCTGCGCCCGGCGAGAGCGCCAGCTTCTGGTTGACCATGGCAAGGATGCGGCCGTTCGATGGGTCGATCACCACCGCGGTGCCGTTCATGTCGCCCAATGCGTCGATCGCCGCCTGGCGAACCAACGGATCTTCACCGGCGGTTACATCGCCGGCAAAGATGTCGCCCTTCGCGAACGAACTCGCAGTGAAGCGCTCGCCGTAATAATGATGATGGCGTCGCCTGGTAAGAACCGCATGATGAAGCGTAGCCGAGGAGGACGCCCTGGTATGGATGCGATGGGTTGCAATAGATGCTCTGGAATGGACGGCGCTATGGGTATACCGAACAGCCACGTGTTTGTGGACGATCTTCGAGTGATGGATGCTGTGCTGCACGTCAAGCGCAACGGCGCGAGTGGCGACGACACCTAACCCAACGACGGCTAATCCCAAGGCAAAAACGCAAGACAATCTCATCCCGGAAAAATTCCCCTCAACAGTGGATTGCGTGCCATGCGTCTGCCCAGCAGCGCACTTCGTTCTGAAATTCAAACTGTTTATCCCACACGCTCTGGCCGCAGTATGTGAGCAATGTCACTCGTTGACTTGAATGGTGCATGCCCACAACCAATAGGGGAAAAACAACACCAATATACAGCTTTACACGTCCGGATCCCTGATTTTCGAGAGCTACTTCGAACTATACCGCGCTCTGGATTCAATGCAAGTCCCCGATTTGGGAGCGCTTGCATCAGAACTTCATCCGGCGCATGAACGTCGGCACATCCAGATCCCTCTCTTCTTCATTCGAAGGTGCAGACAAAGGACTTACGGCCGGTTGCGAGACAGGTTCCTCGGTAATGGCCGGGGTGCGAACGCTGTTACCAAAGTCTGAAGCATAGTCGCGCGGAAGTGGCACAAATGCCAGTTCTTCAGCGGCCTCCGTGTGGCCGGACCGAACAACTGCAGCCACAAACTCCGGTTCGCCCGCGTCTTCATTGTCCGATTCCCCGTCTTCCTCTTCGCTCATGAATCGCAGAGGCGCTGAAGCCGGCGGCGCAACAGGAGCCTTCTCGCGCATCCACGCGTCTGTCGCAACCACCGGAACCGAAACCACCGGCATCTCTTCTACATTCAGCATCCGCGCCCGCCGCTCGGGCATCTGGTCGCGGAAGCCCGTCGCGATGACCGTGATCTTCACCTCTTCGCCCATGCGTTCATCCAGTACCGCGCCGAAGATGATGTTGGCGTCTTCGTGCGCCGAGCTCTGGATAAGAGAGGAAGCTTCGTTGACCTCAGAGAGCTTCAAATTGCTTGAGCCCGTGATGTTGATGAGGATGCCGCGCGCTCCGTCGATTGCACCTGCATCGAGCAGCGGCGATGCCATGGCGGCTTGTGCCGCCTCCTTCGCGCGATTGTCGCCAGAGCGAATCGCAGTGCCCATCACCGCGTGGCCCATGCCGGCCATCGTGGTTTTTACATCGGCGAAATCGCGATTGATGATGCCGGGAATCGTGATGATGTCGGATATACCCTGCACACCCTGGCGCAGAACGTCATCGGCGATGCGGAAGCTCTCGAAAAAGCCTGCGTCTTTCGCCACTGCAAGCAGCTTCTCGTTGGGAATTACGATCATCGTGTCGACGCTCTCGATCAGTTCCTTCAGTCCGCGCTCAGCCTGCTGCAGGCGGCGCTTGCCCTCGAACGCGAACGGCCGCGTGATGACCGCGACGGTCAGGATGCCCATCTCGCTAGCCAGCGAAGCGATCACGGGAGCCGCTCCGGTGCCTGTGCCTCCGCCAAGACCCGCGGTCACAAAGACCATGTCCGCCCCTTCCAGCGCCTCGATGATCTTCTCCGAGTCTTCGAGCGCCGCGCGCCGGCCCACGTCAGGATTGGCACCCGCACCCAGCCCGGCCGTAAGCCGCACGCCCAGTTGCAGCTTGATTGGGGCCAGAGACAGTTTCAGCGCCTGCACGTCGGTATTCGCCGCAATGAACTCCACGCCTTCAAGGCCAGCCTGGATCATGCGATTGACGGCGTTGCCACCGCCTCCGCCGACACCAATGACCTTGATCCGCGCCCCGCGCTGCTCTTCATCGTGAAACTGAATGCGCAAATCTGCGGCTTCTATCTTCTGCTGATCCATAGCGGCTGGCGCCTCCCCATTCTTGGTTGACATGATCCTTGCCTTTAGAAACTTGCTGCGAAGATGGCGCGCAGTTTGGCGCGCAAACTGTTGTTTTCTGCCGCACGGGTGACACGGGTGCGATGTGCATACAGTAGCATTCCGATGGCAGTGGAAAAGCTGGGATGAACTAGCTCGCCCGGCATATTCGAGAGCCGCACCGGCATTCCCGTGCGCGCCGGAACGCGAAGCTGACTTTCTGTTACGTCGAGCATACCCGGAAGCATGGCTCCGCCGCCGGTCAGCACGCATCCTGCGCCCAATGCCTCAAGCACGCCGCCCTGGCGAAGGCTCTCTTTTACAAAATACAAAAGTTCGCGTGCTCTCGGTTCCAGAATCTCCGCAAGCGTGCGCAATACGAGACGCTGCGGCTCGGGATTGTTGATCTCGATCTCTGCTTCAAGTGGTACGGCCGTGACCACAGCGTGACCATACTGCCGTTTCAACTCCTCGGCTTGCGCCACAGGCATCTGCAATCCAACGGCGAGGTCATTGGTGAAATGCGCTCCGCCGACTGGGACCGATGCCGTGTGGGCGACCGCTCCTTCAAAGAAGACAACCATGTCGCTGGAATGCGCACCGATGTCGAGTAGACAAACGCCGAGTTCGCGTTCATCGGCGGAAAGCGTTGACTCTGCGGCCGCGATCGACTCCAACACAGCCTCGGAAACTTCAAGTCCGGCGCGGTTGGCGCAGGTCACCGTGCTTTGTAAAGCGCTGCCGGAGCAGGTTGCAATATGCAGATCGACTTCGAGGCGCGCGCCGACCATCCCAACCGGATCGAATATGCCGGGCTGGTCGTCAAGGATGAACTGGCGCGGCAGCAGATGCAGGATCTCGCGGTCCGGCGGACGCTCGACGGCGCGGGCACGCTCCACAGCGGCTCGCACGTCTTCACGCGTAATCTCGCGCATGCGGCTGCCCAGGTCCAGTCCGCCATTGGTGTTGAGCCCTCGAATATGCGGACCTCCGACTCCCACAACGCATTGGTCGATGTTTGCGCGCGCAGTCCACTCAGCTTGCTCGTTCGCCTGCTTCACAACCTTGGCCGCGGGTCCAAGCTCGGAGATGAGCCCCTTGCGCATGCCGACGGATTCAATCAGCCCATGGCCGCGATAGCGAAGAGCGCCCTCATTTACGTCGGCTGCCAGTACGCGAGTCCAGGCACTGCCCACATCCAGCACCACGATCAGATTGTCTTGCTTTTCGCTCATCGTCCTCTCAGTGGGCTGTGGTGGTGGATGGATGAGGCTTCGGCTTCGCCGCCGTCTTCTTCACGTTGCGCTTTGGCTCAGGATGCTTCTTCCTGGATGGTTTGGCCTTCGTGTCCTTTGTCCTTGCTCCGGGCCTGGCAGTGGCATGCGTATGCAACTTCCTAGCGGTGTCGGTATGTGTCGGCTCATCACGCTTTGGCGCTGTCGCCTTGACTTCTGGCGTACCTGGATCTGGCTTCTGTGTCTCCGGTGTGGCGCTGGCCCCGGACAGATCCAGCGTTGCCGGAGCAGTGTTCGAATGACCCGCCATCTGCAGCACGACTTGCTGTTCGTAGCGAAGGTCGACTTCGGCGAGCTTGGGATACTGCTGTCGCCACTCTGCGATGTGCGCCTTATAGCGCTGGAAGCGCTCGAGAAAGTGGTCGGAGCCAAAGTGCGCCAGGATGTCCGTTCCCTGTGCTGGCATCAGCACGCGCGCATCTTCAGGATCGGACAGGTCGATTTCAGAGATCTGGTCAGACAGATGCTGCCCGTTGGAGTCCAGTTCGCTGACGAGGCGCTGATACACCTCCATGCGGGCGCGCCGCGAAGCGATGGCGTCGCGGCTTTCGATCCCGGTGACGACCGGAAACGAGTAATGATGCTGCGCCATCATTGCCGGCGGCTCGGCAAGCAGCACACCGTTGGCATCGACGAGGCCGACCTGCGAGCCCTGGCGAAGAAATGCGACGGGGTTACGCTCTGTGACCGTGATGCGGATTTGGTCGGGCAAGAGGCGCATGACCGTTGCATGCTCGATCCAGGGAATCTGCTCGAGCTGCTTGCGGCGTTCGGCGAGCGGGACGAAGAAGATATTGCGGCCGATGTCTTCACCGAAGACGGGCAGCAACTCAGCTCGGCTCACTTGCGAGAGACCCGTGGCCTGAATATTGCTCGTGCCTCCAATGCGGAAGCGCGCATCGTGCTCAAGAAAGTTGCGCAGCGCGTACGCCGAAACAGCAAAGACAGAGAAAACCGCGATGACCCCGGTTGTCAGAAGGACGCGGCCGAACGTGGTGGCTGGTCGCCACCAGGGACGGGTGGGTTCGTCGCCAAACTTGCGCGGTTTGCTGCGGGTGCGAGGACCGTCGTCGTCCTCATCGTCCATGGAGATTGGCATGCCGGGCAGGCTTCGGCCTGTAACGGGCACGGCAGGTTGTGCGCGCCGAAAGCGCGGCTCTGCGGACGCTTCCTCCTCCCACACGAGGGACCGGGTTTTAGTGTCGCGTTGTGCCACGCCAGCGCCAGTAGATCGGGAGAATCGCCAAAGTCAACTATAGCCCGCGCGTGACTGGCTTTTCTCCGCATGCACCGAAGGGGGAACCCGTAGCGTAACGGGCCGGCATCACAGCTTAAAATAAGCTACCGACATGAATCATTTGCGAATCATGGTTCTGGGCATCTTGCTCACGGCAAGTGCGCATTGCTGGCCGATGCAAACTCCCGCTTATCTCTACTTCCGCACAGGAGAGAGCACCGATCTGGCTGCGCAAACGCGGGCGGGATTCGCACTGATGGGAGGCGGGACGGACCTCGATGAAGCGTTTCAATTCCTTTGCGATCGCGCGGGCGGCGGCGACTTCCTGATTTTGCGTGCAACCGGCGATGACGAATACAACTCATACGTACGCGGCCTGTGCCATTTGAATTCAGTGGCGACTCTCATTGTTCCGAATCGCGTGGCGGCGGCCGATACGTTTGTTTCCGACACCATCAAGCACGCCAGCGCGATCTTCATCGCTGGAGGCGACCAGGCCAACTACGTCAATTTCTGGATGAACACGCCGGTGCAAACTGCCCTGAACGATGCGATCCGGCGCGGTGTTCCGATCGGTGGTACAAGCGCGGGTCTGGCCGTACTGGGCCAGTACCTTTACACCGCGCAGGGCGACAAGCCCGACGATCCTAACCTGGATGGAAAGACGGCTTTGGCAGATCCTTTCGGCGCGCGCATCCGTCTGGCGCATGGCTTTCTGCAGATCCCTATTTTGAGAAATATCATTACCGATACGCATTTTGCGCGGCGGGATCGCATGGGACGGCTGCTGGTTTTTCTGTCCCGGCTGAACGCGGACGGCGGAACACCTGCTCCGCCCAATGCGCCGAAGATCCGCGGGATTGGCGTGGAAGAACGAACTGCCGTTTTACTTGAGCCTAATGGGAACGCGCACGTGGTTGGCTACGGCGCCGCGTACTTCATTGATGCCGACCATGGGTCGGGCGCAATGCAAATGCATAAACCGCTTTCCTTCGGCCCTTTTACCGTGCAGAAGGTGATGCCCGGATCAGACTTCTACATCAAATCGTGGGCGGGCGATGGGATCACGTACAAGCTTTCTGTCGAAAACGGAAAGATACGTTCTTCGCAAACGGCGAATGAAATTTACTGAAACGCACTCGTCGGCTACAGCGCATGGTGGGTGCTGCCAAAGTTCGTGCTATCCCACTCATGACGCGATAAAACTGCGTCATGAATGGGGCACCCACGTTCTATTTTTTCAGGGTAATCAGTCGCCGATGAAGCTCAAGACCACTGCAGCGTGTGCACGGAATCCGCGGGTAGATCGACATCGAGCGTTTTTTCGCCTATTACCAATTGCACCTGCTTCTCTGCTCCCTTGTTGGCCAGCACCACAGCGTAGCTGCCATCAGGATTGCGGAAACCTGTGTGCGAAAGTTCTGAGCCGACTCCGGTATCACCGAGAGCATTCGTCGCGAAAACCTTTGCGCCGCGCTTTACATGTTTCGAGTAATGCGCAAACGCCCAGTACTGACCACTGGTTGTGATCTTGTGCGTGGCGTTGTCGATAGTAATGACGCCGCCGCAGGAGAATGGGCCGATATCCGGCTTGCCCTTTTCGTCGAGGGCGATGTTCCACGCTGTAATGCAACGGGCCCAGTTGTTGAGGATGCCGTTGAACTGATCGGCCCACTTCGTGAAGTCAGTCTGGTAGTCAGGCTGGTTAATGTCGGGGCCGCCTTCGGTCCAATACGCATTCTTCGCCGGGAATGCGTCGTGCACACGCGTCATCGCGCTGGGCTCGCCGACGTAGCCGTGCCAGGCAATTCCGTCGACCGCTTCGTAGACCGATGGATCGCTGAGTTCGTCGATCGCACGTCCCCACAGGCTGTAGTTGTGATCGAGGAGCCATATCTTCGTGCCCAGGCCCGTTTTGCGGAGTGAAGGAGCGAGGAAGCGTGCGGCGAACTCCATCTCCTGCTCCTGCGCCCACAGACAGGCGGACATGTGGCCTTCCTGCTCGGCGTCAGTCTCGTTCTGGATGGTTACGGCGGCGATATCGACGCCTTCGGCTTTGTAGGCTTCGAGAAACTTGATGAAGTAACGCGCGTACGGGTCGAAGCTTTGCTTGCGCATGGCGCCGCCCAACATGGAATGGTTCGGCTTCATCCATGCCGGTGGGCTCCAGGGCGATGAGAACAGAAAGAGATCTGGATTCTGCTTGCGCGCCTCGCGCAGAATGGGAAGGTAAAACTCCTTGTCGTGATCGATAGAGAACGCCTTCAGTTCGGGATCGGGTTCGGTGCTCTCGTCGTAGCTGTACATCTTGGTTGCATAGTCGCTCGATCCGATGCAGGTGCGGCAGACGTTCAACGCCATGGCATCGGACGCGAAGAGATCGCGCATGACGGGTGCGCGTTCTGCATCCGACAGGCGGCTGAGCATGTAGGCGGAAGCCTCGGTGATGGCTGCGCCGAAGCCAAGGATCTCCTGTTTCGCCGCGCCTGTATCCAACTGAATCGCGTTCGCCGCAACCTGCTTTGCTGGTTTCCATTCAAGCGGCTCGAGCGCGGCGTGGCGCCGGTCGCGGAACGTTCCCCACACGTTAACTTTGTCCGGCTCGGAAGCCCAGGCGAGAGTTCTCAGCGTAACAGCAAGCGCCGCTGCGGCGGCGGAGCCAGCTTTCAAAAAATCCCTGCGCGTACGGTGGATCATTGTGAACTCCTTGCCGATGACAATCGTGGTCGGCGGAATGATAGCATGCGGACCGTCTTATCAAACGTTTGAGCTAGGCGTTGAATCAGTTTGCTTTCCAGCACCCCCGCCGGGTATCTCTCCGGGACTGCCGATCATGGCCCTATGCTGCTAACCTGAAGCTTCTTCCGCAATGTTTGTCACTTCACAGCACGCGCACTTCATCGGAATC
Organism: Occallatibacter sp.; assembly: GCF_049582745.1. GTDB lineage: Bacteria > Acidobacteriota > Terriglobia > Terriglobales > Acidobacteriaceae > Telmatobacter. The sequence continues at coordinate 10,055 of NZ_JBAUUO010000176.1, read as the reverse complement.
GGCGGCATCGGCATGAGCGGGATCGCCGAAATCCTCCTCAACATGGGCTTCCTGGTCTCGGGCTCTGACCTGCGGCGCGGTCCAGTTACGGATCGACTTGCTCAGCTCGGTGCCACGATCTACGAGGGACATAACGGGCAAAACGTCACCGGCGCTACGGTCGTTGTTACGAGTTCTGCGGTGTCGCCCAGTAATCCCGAAGTCGTCGCGGCGCGCTCGCTGAAGATTCCGGTGATTCAGCGCGCCGAGATGCTCGCCGAGCTGATGCGCCTAAAATACGGCATCGCCATCGCCGGCATGCATGGCAAAACGACGACGACATCGATGGTGGCGTCTGTTCTGGCCGCGGGCGGGCTTGATCCTACGGTTGTTGTTGGGGGCCGCGTCGATGCGCTCGGCTCCAATGCGAAACTCGGCACCACGCAATATCTCGTTGCCGAGGCGGATGAAAGCGACCGCTCCTTCCTCAAGCTCCCGCCCATCCTCGCGGTTGTCACCAATCTCGATCGCGAGCACATGGACTGCTACCGCGACATGGACGACGTGGAGCATGCCTTCCTCGCCTTCATGGACAAGGTTCCCTTCTATGGCGCCGTCACCGCCTGTATCGACAACCCGGCGCTCGCCGCGATCCTGCCACGCGTGCATCGGCGCGTCTTTACCTACGGCACCTCGCCTGAGGCCGACTACCGGCTCGATTTACTCGCGGCGCGTCCGGAATGCTTCTCGCACTTCCAGGTCGCCACACCCGCAGGCACGGTCGGCCCGTTTCAGTTGCACGTCCCTGGACGTCACAACGCGCTCAATGCCACCGCCGCAGTGGCAATCGCTCATCAACTCGGCATCGCAACCGAAAAGATTGCTGCAGGAATCTTCAGTTTCCATGGTGTCGATCGGCGTTTTCAGATTCGCGGGCAGGCGCGCGGCATTACCGTGGTCGACGATTACGGACATCACCCGACGGAAATCCGCGCCACTCTGGCCGCCGCCCGCGAGTTCTCGAATGGCCGCGTTCATGTCGTCTTTCAGCCTCATCGCTACACGCGCACACGCGACTTGCTGGACGAATTCGGTGCTGCTTTCACGGATGCCGATTCGGTCTTCGTTCTGCCGATCTATGCCGCCAGCGAAGAACCGCTGCCGGGAATCACGGCGGAATTGCTGACCTCGAAGATTACGTCGCCCCATGCGCAATACGCGGCTGACTTCAGTGCTGCAGTTGCCGCGGTTGCGGACGCGGCGCACACGGGCGACATGATCCTGACGCTTGGCGCCGGGAGCGTAAGCCAACTCGGCCCGCAAATCCTGGCAGAGCTTGAATCTGCGAAGTAGTTGGGCCCGGAAGCGGAATCCAGGCAGGCGGAACATATGCAACCGATCGGTTGCAGGTACCCCCTCCCCCTCCCCCCTACTCTGGGAAGAAAGTCGCCCTTTTCAGTGGTTTACGGCGAATCTAATTTGTAAAGTCTTCTGCCGATAGGAACTTAGACACAGAATATTCTGCACATTGGACTTACGGGCTTTCTTCCCTCTGTGTCACAGTTTTACGGTTTCGCATTTTCACAGGCCCATTGTGAGAAGAAGAGGTTGAAAAGTTAATTCGCTTCATAGATTCAGCTTAGGCGAATCGAAGAAATAACCTGCAAAAACAGGAAAACAATTTTGCCTTTGTTTTGAGTGGGTTAGGTGGCGGTGATTGAAAAAGGGGGTTGACCTCGGAAAAGCAATGAACGCACGCGGCAAAGATCCCTCCCTTGCTGTGTTGTACCGGCCCCTTTCCGATTCGGCCGCCGATTCTTTGGGAATTCAACAATATTTGTTGCAACAAATAACGAGTCTCGCGCGTCCATGAAGAAAGCTGGTTCCCCTGGGCGGCCGTGTACGTTGACGCGAAGATTCGGCGGAGGCTGAAATTGTTTGGCCGAGATCGATCCTTGGTCGCCCTTCCCTATTCCCAGAGCCTCGATACCATCGAGCACGAAATTGGAAAGGACAAGAAACGAATGAAACGTTTGGCAATGATGCTTGGCATTTTGGCGACGGCTGTTCCGATAGCCGTGGCTCAAACCTCCACGTGGGTTCCGGACAAGGCGCATAGCGAGGTCGAATTCAGCATTTTGCACATGAGCCTGTCGAAGGTGCATGGACGGTTTGGCAACCTGGGCGGCCAGATTGTGTGGAATGACACGGACGTCACCAAGTCCACGGTGAACATGACCATCGACGTAACCACGGTTGACACAGGTGTGGCGCAGCGGGACACGGATCTGAAGAGCGCCGGCTTTTTCGACGTGGCGCAGTTTCCGACGGCGACCTTCACGAGCACGAGCGTCGCGAAGACGGCAAACGGCCTGACGGTAAACGGCAACCTGACGGTTCACGGTGTGACCAAGCCGGTGGTTCTGCAAGTCGAAGGACCCATGGAACCCAAGCCCGGCATGGGTGGCAAGATGCATGCCGGATTTTCGGCGACGACGACAATCAGCCGCAACGCGTTCGGAATTGGGACGAAGTATCCAGCAGCAGTGCTGGGGGACGATGTGCAATTAACCATCGAACTGGATGTTGTAAAGCAGTAGGAAAGCCCGATAACTCGGCGGCGCCAGATTTCGGCCGCCGATTGCACGTTCACAGGAACAGACATGACCGGTTTGAAGAGAGAAATCGCGCAGGAACGCCCGTTTTCAAGCGACGAAGAAGAGGCACTGCTGAATGTGCTGCGCACTTCGGATTGCCTGCAACGGGTGTTTCAGCGCCGGACGCGCGACTGGGGTGTCACGTTAACCCAGTACAACGTGTTGCGGATTTTGCGCGGAGCCGGCTCCCTGGGTCTGACATGCTCGGCGATTGGCGACCGGATGATCACCGCCGAGCCCGACATCACGCGATTGCTGGCGCGGCTCAAGGCAATAAAGCTGATCAGGCAACAGCGCGACAAGCACGACCGTCGCGTGGTTTGGACGCATATCTCCGCGGCGGGTCTTGCATTGCTGGGCAAGATGGACGCGGTGATTGAGCAAATTCCGCGCGACCTGCTGGGTCACCTGGATCGCAAGGATCTGAGTGAGCTGATTCGGCTGCTGGAACTGGCGCGGGAAAACTGCGGCGATATGCAGACGCCGGTGAGTTGCGAAGGCGTGTCGTGCGACGGGACGAAAGAAAAAGCCACTAAAAAGGCTTCGGCGCTGCATTGAGCAGCGCCGCATGAAAATCCGTACTCCGTGGCATCAGCGGGCAACGATCTTCTGTGCGACCACGACTTCGTCGGCATCGGACTTGATGATCTTGTTGTGCAGGCAGTAGAGAGCAAGCTCGAGCCGATCGGAGACGCCCAGCTTGTCGTAGATCTTGCGCAGATAGTTTTTGATGACCTGCTCGGTTGTCCCGAGCTGGAAGGCGATTTCCTTATTGCGCTTGCCCTGCGTGATGCAGGTGATGATGGCCGTCTCCTTGGGAGAAAGCCGGGGTTGCGTGCGGGGGCTGACCAGCGCCGCGGCCTGGGCACGATACGCATCGATGACCCAGTTCACGGCCTGGTTATCGATCCAGGTTTCGCCGGTGGCGATGCGGCGTACGCAGCGGACCAGCAGGTCGGGCGAGATGGAGCGCGAGATGATGCCGCGAACGCCGCGGCGATAGAGGTCAACGGTCTGGCTTTCGTCGTTGCTAACGGCCTGCACGATGAGCTTGACATCGGGGACAATGCGGAGGACGTCGGGAATGGCGTTGGGGACTCCTGTGAGGAGGCCACCTTCAATCAAGACCACGTCGGCCGGCTGTCGTTCGAGCGCCAGGCGGAGGTTTTCGAGGGAGTCGGCCTGCGCCACGACGCGAATATCGTCTTCGAGCGCGAAGATCTTGCGAATGCCTACGCGGTAGATGGCCTGAGAGTCCGCAAGGATAATGCGAATCGTACCCGGCTTGACGGGTGAGTCGAGAATCTCGCCATCAGGTGTTTCGTCGAGAAGTTCCATAGGTGGCCGCTACAGCCGTCGATTCAGAATGCTTACGGCTCTACGAAATGATATTCGTCGATTGTCGCAGCAGCCTGATAGTGACTTTGGCTTATGGAGCAGCGTACCACACGTCCTCGACAGTGAACTAACACATCTTGGGGAGTGCCCAGTACACTTCCGGGCATCCGCAGATGGAAATCGAGCTCCTCGCCCACACTGAGAGGCCCATTCAGTTCAAGCAGGACGCCGTTCGCGGAGACATTGCGCGTCACGGCAGGTTTGTCATGCTGTTTGTCGTCAGCCATCTCCACCGGCAAGGAGAGCGGGAACCGCACGGCACACCGAACTTCTTTCAGAAAGTTGCCGCGCCCAGTCTTGCTCATTTCCTCGGATGGGTTCGTTTTGGAGATCTCCATCATGCGATTTCCTTTTCCGGCGGATACGTTCACTACGAATGTATACAACTTCTGCGGTAGAACCTAGAGCACGAAAGTTTAAAAGTAGTAATCGGCTAGGTAACTCCACCTGGGGAAGACAGCATCGGAGCGCGTGCAGAGCATACCAGAAAAGAGCGCGCCGCGGTCAGATATAAAAGGCCGCCGAACCACCAACCCAACGCCGATTCTTATTGTGGTCGACGCCCATCATCTTTCCTCTTCCCAGGCGAACCAGGGACAAGGCGGGAGTGAGTTCGCCGCCATCAGGCCACATATAAAGGATCCGGATTTCAGCCTGGGTCCACCCGAAAGGCGTTTCAATGGTGGGTTCGAACCGCATGCGCTGCTGCAGGAGATAAGATTCGCGTTCCTCTGGCGGGATCGCTTGGAGGCGCGCGTGCGAGGGTTCGAACTCAATGCCCTTCCCGGCGAAGGAATACAGCGGCTTGAGGAGTAACTCCTTATAGACACGGGATGCGCTATCGCCGGTGGGCAGCGGCACGCCGGCGGCAGCAAGGAAGTCATGTCCGGGGCCGGCGAGAAAGTCGTTGAGAAAAACTGCGGGCGGCACAAGCGGAAACCGTCCGGTTCGGGCAAGCCAGGGAATTGAGAATTTACTGATAAGGAAATACCAGTTGGGATGGCCGGCCCACTCCACCTCCCATGGATGCGCAAGATTGAAAGGGAGACGGATATGGCGAGCAATCAGTTCGTCGGCGATGGCGCGGTTGTAGATACGGTGAATCGGCCTGAGACAGCCGACCGCGTCGCGATAGTGCAATTTGTTGCCGACAGACTCGATCGCAGCGATGTCGACCACCGGAATGCCGAGATGCTTCGAAGTCAGATGAAAGTCAGAGAATGTTTTTTGATGGAGAGGATCGATCTCGGTGAGGACAACCTCTTCGGGCTTGTGGTTGCCGAGAATGGTTCGTCTCAGCAGATTCCAATAGGTTGATTCGTTGAGTCCCCCGAGAAAAACGCCGAGCGATTCAGGAAGACCGAAGACTTCGCGGTAGGCGGAACAGAGTTGAGCCTGATATGCGAACACCGAAGGAAAGGCCTGAATCTCAACCAGGCGGGGCGCCAGTTCACCGGAAGCGGTGCGCACCAATGCGAAGTCAGCGGTAAGAAAGTGCGGATGGGGCGTCTCGTTGACAACGCTGTAGCCGTGGGGAATCGCCTTGCGAGCTGCGGCGAGATAGGGCGCATCGGCGATCAGGTGAAGGGCTAGCGTGGAACCTTGTTCAGCCATCTCGTCGAGGAGATCTCTGGGAACGAAGATCGGTGTCTCCGCCACCGGAAACTGGATAGGACCGCCGCAGCGCTGATCGAGCAGTATAAGGAGCTCGGAATACGCGGATTCATGGAACGCGGCATTGAATTGCCCGCGCAACTCGGGAATCAAGGTATCTCCTGCGCGAAATGGGATTTGCGCTCTTGAGACGCGGTGGGATCGCGACCCGTGAAATCCAATTGAGACTCAAACGCGTTCACTTGAGTGGCCGTGGCCAAGATTGTATCTGAGCGAGCTGTGGGAGGGGGGCACCGTAACGTGACCTTTTGGGAAGGCAAAGAGCGTATATTCCCATCATATGGTACAAGTAAACGTTATCTTTAATTTTTGTGAGGTGACCTCAGTACTTTTGTTGTACGGAGTTGCCTCGTCTGCATTAATCTTTCTGCAGTTTTCTTTGTACACGCTGAGGTGTACCAAAATGTCTTCGTCATGGTTGAAAGTTTCATGCGTGGCTCTTGGTTCGGCTATTGCTCTGTCGGCTATCACGGCGGCTGCAGCGCCAACCACGCATTCTCTTCCCGCGCAGAGCGGGTTTGCCGCTAGTTCGCCTGTTCTTGTAACGCCTCGTCCGGTTTACAAGGCTTCGCCCGTCCTCGTTACGCCACCGCCGGTCTATAAGATGGCCAGTTCGCCCGTCCTCGTAACGCCGCCTCCGGTCTACAAAGCTTCGCCCGTTCTGGTGACGCCACCGCCGGTCTATAAGATGGCCAGTTCGCCCGTCCTCGTAACGCCACCTCCGGTCTACAAGGCTTCGCCTGTTTTGGTCACGCCGCGGCCGGTGTACAAGATGGCCAGTTCACCAGTCCTCGTGACGCCGCGGCCGGTGTATAAATTGGTAACTAACGTTTAGGCAGCGCGGGAGAATTCTTTACCAGGGCTGCTAAACTACGAAGGTCTTCAGTCGATTTACTCAGGAGACGGAGGCCGGTTCTGGATTCCGCACTCACCTTTCTCGGTTGCGTCACCGAAGCGGCGATCCTAGGTTTACTGTTTTTTAAAGGGATCTACAAACTACTTCCCCTTTTTTCTTCCTATATTGCGTGGAGCCTGCTGAGTGATCTGGGCGGCTTTCTGCTCATTCGTCGTTTCCCGAGCACTGAGCTACGCATCTTCCTTGCAATTTCCATCATCGATTCAATCTTCATGTTCTGCGTGCTGATTGAAGTTTCAATGTCGGTTCTCAAGCCTGTTCGTGCATTTCTTCCCAAATGGGCATTCTTTGTGGTCGCTGCCTTTGTCGCGACGGCAGGCGGACTGATCTGGTTCCTGGTGAAATTCCCCGGCTTCGACAAGCTCCAGGGAGACTTTCAGACCATCGGACACCTCCAGTTCACGGTCTCCGCGATGCGGCTCCTCTTCTTTCTGATCCTGGCGGGTTTCAGCCAGTTACTGTCGATCGGCTGGCGCGATCGTGAACTCCAGATCGCCACCGGCTTCGGCTTTTACGCGCTGGCGAGCATCGTCGTTGGAATTCTGCACTGGAATCTGGGGGCCGGAAGCCCAGATCTCGACCGGCAATACCATCTTCTGGACCAGATGATGAGCGCGTGCTACTCGGGCTCACTGGTTTATTGGGCTTTCAGCTTTGCCCAGGAAGTGCCCGAGCGGCGGGAGTTTACGCCGCAGATGCAGAATTTCCTGCTGGCCGTGGCGGGCAACGCACGGGCTACGCGCATGGCGATGACGAACGAATCGGAATCTAAATCGGGAAGGCGTAACAACCACTGACCGTTGGCGGCTCTCCCTGGCAAGAATTTTCCCGTTTCTCCCCATTAGAAATCGCTCATTTCAAAGAGCTTCAGATTGATCCCTTCCGGCCATTCTGCGACCCGAAAGTGTCATTTACTCCCGAGAGTGATTACTTTAAGTTACTGATGTGACCAGTGGTGTGGATTACCCTTGGATGGGTGAACAGCGGGGCGTTGCAGAAAATAGAGTCCACAAACCGTGTCGTTTCTGATAGAAGTGTAGGGAACAGTGAAATGCTGTCCGGCGTTTCACGGAATGACATAAGAGTTACCAAAGACCGGACTGAGGGCTATGTATGATCTTCCCGCTGCTTCAACTCGGTGCAGTTGTTCTGGTTGCCTTGTATCTCGGCCGCTGGCGATTGAGTATTCGTCGCCGCAATTCGCAATCGTGGGAGTCGCTGCTGATGCGCCTTCGACCTGATTGGAGTGCGCGTGAGCTGAGCGATCAGTTCTTATGGAAGGAAGGCTTGAACGCATCACCTGAAGAAACATGGACGCGCATGGAAGGTCCGCGCGGGCTGTGGGTGATGTTCCAGAACGCCAAGGTCATGCTGGAGATGGCGGATTACGCGACGCGTCATTGCGAGAATGTGGATCGAGTGCTGGTAGAGACACTACGCAGCGATGCGATGCAGATCAAAGTTTGCGTGCTGATGGCGCTGGCACAATATGCGTTCAGCCACGCAAGCGAGGGCGTCCGAGTGAATGCGTTCCGGGCGGCTTCAATGTATACCGGCATGGCAGCAAGAATGACCCAGCTGCTGCAGGAGAGCGCGGCAACGATGGTCCCCGACTTTGTAGCTGCGATGTAAGTCGCGGTTCCCTTTCGACAAAAGCCCCGGCAAATGCCGGGGCTTTTCGTTTGCTGGGAAAGCGAATGAAAACATCTTTCGACGAATATAGGCTGTTGAACTATTGATGTTTATCTCCTATTGGCCCGAGTGCATTTGGACGTATCCTGGCACGTTTTGGCGCTTATTCGCCGCCATTTGAAAGCATTTATCGCGTCTGCCTAGACAGCGGCGAAACGGGCAGGCGTCTCCACGCGGGGAATCAAAATCGGCAACAGCGTGACCCAAATCACTTCCTCTGTTTTCAAAGCATGGCACCATTTGTTTCGTCATATGAATCGGCACTCACATTCGGATGTGCTCTACAGGCTCCAGGCACAGTTGCAGCATTTTGATCGCAGTCCTGACTTTGGCGATGCAGATGCTGTAGAAGCTATACGGCAGCATCTGCATGTGCGCATCCGTGAAGCGGAGAGTCTGATGCGGTGCGGAATCCCGATTCAACCAGGGCGGGCCGTTCAGGCGGAGGCGGCGTAAGATGTCGATGTTTGCATTTCGAAAGCCGGTCAGCTTTACACCAGCGCGCGGCGCACTGGTAACCCTGCGCGAGACGTTGAAGAGCCTGGAGGCCGCACCGGTAGAAACGAAACAGATCGCCGACTTGAAGCGGATTCTCGCAGGGCGAATCGCCGAAATGGAACGCAAAACGGCGTAGAAAGAGCCGGGCTGGAGCAGATTTTCGAGTCCTTTTTTCCTGTCGCGTGTCCAACTTGATAACGCAGAGGTTCCCAATGCTGATCATTACGACCATCTACATCGCAGAAGCTGAAGATCCAACCCAGCGTGAGGCACACGACCACGCATGGCAGGAGGCCGCCGATCTGAAGGAAGCGTCGCGCCAGTGGGTCAGCATCTACGAGGGCAAGAATCGCGTGCTGCCGATTGATTCGGAGTAGACAACAGGGGTCAGGATTCAGGGGTCACCTGCCGGAAATCCTCCGTTTTCCTCGATAGCACAATCGCATGTTGGTTCTTCGCGGTTGCCTCAATCACGAAATAAATTGACTGGTACTTCATGGGCGCGGAGAAATATCTGCGCGCATATGCATCTTCTGTGCGCGGGAGACATTCCAATAGTGCAGAGGTCATTAGCCGCAGTCATAGAGACGCCTTAGATCTGCATAGAAAGAAGAGCTACGAAGATGCTTATTGTGACGACTATTTATTGTGCGGAATCAGAGCCTGCTCATCAGCCGGGCGCCAGAAAGGCTCCCGAGAAGACCCTCGCCGATCTCAAGGATGCCGAACGCAAGTTAATGAGCATGTACCAGGGAACGAACCGGGTGCTGCCGCTGGATGAAGAGCGGTAAAAGGCTTGTGGTCAGTTTTCAGTGGTCAGTTATCAGTCTTCAGTGAGCGGCGAAGCTTGCTGAGTCTGCTTCCTGGCGCTATGCAAATGCAGATCGTTTCCTGACCCTCGGCTTTGATCAGATAAACGAACCTCAGGCCTTTGGACAAAAGCAGTGGGTAGTAGCAGAAGGCCTTTCCGCGGAGGGCGGCGGCCTTGCACTTGTGTCCGCTGGTGAGAATATGCGGGCATTCGTTGAACATGGACGAGACTTCTGGAGACCCCTATTATCCCCTCTCTTAGGGTAAAGGTCTTGTTTACATTGGCTTGCAGACGAGGGTGGCGCTAGAGCATTTTCATAATTACTGTACTCCGTAACCGCAGTGCCGGAAGAAAGCCTGCGCGTTTTGGGGAGTGATGGCGTCGATGGCCCGCGCGATGGCTGGTTCCAGCTGATCGAGCGCGCGGGCCT
>NZ_JBAUUO010000175.1:0-102248 GCF_049582745.1 Occallatibacter sp. | reverse complement strand
TACGCCGCAAAGAACTTCCCTCGCAGATCGTTCGAGTATGGTTCCGGCATCTGGGTGTGCGGACAATCGCCACCTTTAGCTTGCAACACAAATGACCCCGTGCACAGTAACTAGTGAAATGCTCTAGCCGGCACATACGCCGCGGCCAAAGAGACAAAAAGCAACAGCACACCGGTTAGGGACATTGTGAGTCCGTCGGCCCACGACACACCGAACAGCAAGCCGGAGGCTGCACGGGAGAAAACCAGGGCAGCCGTCGAGCCAACGAACAGCCCAACTCCAGTGACGGTGATTGAGTGGCCGAGAACCAGCCGCAGGATATCCCTGCGGGAAGCTCCCAGGGCCATGCGGATCCCGAGTTCGTTCGTGCGCTCGGCTACGGAGTACGAGACCAGTCCATACGTTCCAATCGCAGCAAGGACAAGAGCAATAGTCGAGAACACACTAAGCAACCATGTTTGAAAACGCCGGCGATTTCCCAGCCGTTCAAGTTGCGATTCGACCGTAGAGATTTCGAACCTCGGAATGTCGGGGCTAACTCTCAAGATCGCACCCCGCACATTACTTGCAAGAGAAAGCCGATCTTGCGCGCCACGCACAATCACATCCATGGACGCAGTCCACGGAGCCTGATTCTGCGGTAAAAAGAATTGAGGCAAGGAGCGGCTTTCCGGACCATTGGGAAGCGTGTCGCTCACCAAACCAACTACTGTTCGCCAGGCGGACGGACTCTCACCGGGGACCCCGTAGCGAAATCGCTTGCCTGTCGGATCTTCGCCGGGCCAAAATCGTCTCGCCATGGCTTGGTTGACAATAGCGACGAGCTGAGAACCAGCGTTATCCTCGGGTGAGAAGTAGTGGCCACGCAGCAGCGCTACGCCGGCAGTTTTGAAGTACGCGTCGCTGACCACATGAGAACTGCACGTAGCCGCTTTATCGTCTCTTGAAAATTGCGAACGTCCTTCCAGTTCAATCACGTCATCGGGAACATAATCGCTGAATTGTGCATCGATCGCCCCTGCCCCTCGTACTCCCGGTATCGCCCCGATACGTTCGAGCACTTCGTCATAAAACTTCGCAGGGTCCTGATCTGAAGGAGCGTCAAGATGGAGAAAGAGCAGGCCATGAGGCTGGTAGCCTAGGTCCACGTTCTCCACGCGCATGAGGCTACGGATCATCAGTCCCGTGCCAGTAACCAAAACCATTGCAAGAGCGATCTGCAACGACATGAACGCGCTCCCCATGCGGCGGCGGGCGCGGCTGCCCGCAACGGTCCGTCCGCCCGCCTTTAGCGCCGCGTGAGGGTCACGGCGAGCATTCATCCAGGACGGACCAAGACCGAAGATCAGACTGGTCAAGAGGGAAACAAGCAGACAGAAAGTCAGTATCGCTGGATCAAGGTGAATGTCTCCGAAGCCTCTGATTTCCGTTGGGCCAAGAGCTCGGAGCACGGGAATGGCAGCCGCTGCTAACGCTATGCCAGGAAGAGCAGAGAAAAGCGACAAAAGCAAGCACTCGAGCATCTGCAAGCGGATAAGGTGTGCGCCGCTGGCACCCAATGCGGTCCGGACAGCACGCTCTCGCTCCCGTGAGCTCTGACGGGCAAGTAAGAGAGTGGCGACGTTCGCGCACCCAATCAGCAAGAGAAAGGAGACGGCGCCAAAGAGCGTCCAGAGGGCGGCGCGCGTCCCCGGACGAACGAGTTCAGTTGGCAGCGGCACGACGCTAATCGATTTTCCCGCTTCGAATAACGGGTATTGGTAACCGAGACCTGTGCTGATCGAGTCCATTTCCTGTTGCGCCCGCTGCCAAGTGATTCCCGGTTCAAGCCGCGCGATCGCATTGAACGCATCGGCTTGTCTCGCTGTCAAGAAGGCGGGCCAGTTTGAAATGAACGACAGAGGAATCCAGATGCTTGTTTCTGAGGACGGAAAATCAAAACCAGCCGGCATTACACCGGTGACAATAGCTCGTTTGTGATCGATTTCAATCGATGCGCCAATCGCATTACGTGCGCCGGCGAAATGCGATTGCCAGAATGCGTGGCTGATCACAGCCACCTGCACACGGTGGTCCTCCTCTTCTTGAGTCCAGTCTCGGCCGAGTACTGGCGTAACACCCAGCACGGAAAAGAATTCTGAGGAGACTCGCCCCACCTTGGTGCGTTCGACAGGCACAGCATCAGTAAGATCCGCCGTGTCCACACGAAGCATGGCGGCAATCTCGGTGAAGCTGCGGGATTCACGCTTCCAGTCCTGTATGTCCGGATAAGAAGTCCAGTTCCTCTGAATATCCTTGCTAGGCACTGCGGACCAAAGCATCACGAGGCGAGCCGGAGCGTGATACGGTAGCGGACGCAGCAGAACCGCCTTGATCACGCTGAACATGGTCGTAATAGCGCCGATGCTCAGGGCCATGGTGACCACTCCGGTGAAGGTGAATCCAGGACTGCGGAAGAGTCCGCGGCCCACCTGCCTTATCTGTTTTGCCAAATCGACAATCCCTTGAAAGCCCATCTTGACACCTGTTGGCCCACATTATCGACCATATGATGCTGATTCTAGAAGAGCGCATAATCGTTAAATCACTCAGTGAGTCGGATTGCTCATCGAGATGTCGGCAAGGGTTTAGGAATCGAGAGCGAGAGATCTTCTGTCTTTGGCATGCTCGTGGGGAAGCCGGCGCGCCTGAAGCACACCGCGACGTCGACACTTCTCGTGCCGGGGCAGTCCCGAAAGGGTTCTAACGTTTTCGAGGACAAATCAGCATCGAAAGACCAATTGATTCTGGTTCACAGCGTTGGTGGTCGGAGCGGATCATTTGCCATCATGATCGAGAAGCAGCGTTCAATTCGAGAAGCGCAATACGAACTGTTCGAACCATGCTTTTGGCGGAGGGGACAATGGGCTGGTGGACTCATGGGAGCAGCCTATCCGGAATTGCGGGGAGGGCTCGACAACCCCACATCGATATTGCATGGAGAGACATAGATATTGCATGGAGAGGACAGCCTCGTTGAGGTGCAAGGTATATGATTTTAACGGGATGTCAACACGTGGTCGTTCCAGGGCGTGTCCGACAGGGTTGCCGCTTCCTCCAGCTTCAGGCAGTTTTCTGAGAACTCAACATGAGTGACTCCACGCGGTCCGATAAGAAACCTGTCCCCAGAAAGCCCGGCCCTGCGGGCATTGGAACTCCGTTTGCGGGTGAAAGTTCCTCTGGGAACATCCCAAATCCCGCAGAGAAGCGCCCCCAATTCGATCCCAACGCTACTATTGTCGACACTCCATCCCGATTTGTTCCCGAAGGGAAGCTGGCGGACGCTGACGCCACCCTTATTGATTTCCAAGCGAAGGTGGTGGATGCCAACGTCACAATTCCGCCGGGAACCTCGGTTCGAGCAACCCCTTCGCCGCGATCGCCATCCCCTCGCGGCACGATTTCCGATCCGCGAGGGGGTGCTGCCGAATCCAGGATTGGCGAACTGCTTTGCGGACGTTATGAACTTCTGCAGTTGCTCGGCGAAGGCGGTATGGGCGCCGTCTACAAGGCTCGAGACCTTGAACTGGAGCGGGAAGTCGCGCTCAAAGTAATCCGGCCCGAGATGGCGGATCATCCTGAGATTCTGCAGCGCTTCAAACAAGAGCTGATCCTTGCGCGCCAGGTCACAGACCGGAATGTCATCCGTATTTTCGATATCGGTGAAGCGGGAAAGACAAAGTTCATCACCATGGAGTACCTGGAGGGTGAAAACCTCAATCAGATACTCAGTGAACGGGGCAAGCTGGAGGTCGCGGAAGCAGTCGGCATCATGGAACAGGTGGCCTGCGGGTTGGCCGCGGCGCACCGGGAAGGAATCATCCATCGGGATTTGAAGCCGGGCAACATCATGCGCGACAAGAGCGGCCGCGTGGTGGTCATGGACTTTGGATTAGCTCGGACCCTCTCCGGTGATGGAATGACGCGCGCCGGCGCGATGCTTGGGACGATCGAATATATGTCTCCGGAGCAGGCGCAGGGCATGGAACTGAAGGCCAGCTCGGATATCTTTACCTTCGGTCTGATTCTGTATGAGTTGCTGGCCGGAGTCACGCCATTTTATGCAGAAAGCGCGATCGCGAGCTTACTGAAGCGCACGCAACAACGCGCTGTACCGTTGGCAGATGTCGACAAGCACATCCCCGGTCAGCTGAGCAATATTGTCAGCAAATGTCTCGAGAAGGAACCGGCCAACCGCTACCAAAACGCTGAGGAACTCGATGCGGATCTCCGCGCCTGGCAAGGCAGAAGCGGAGGGAAGAAGGTTTCTGCATCTTCGACGCGGCTGCGGATGAACCGCATTCGGGAGCTTCCCTGGCCTCGCCTCGCGATCGCGGGCTTTCTGATTGTGGCGATCGCAGCCGGAATTGCCTGGTACGTGATCGGGAGGCAACAGTCGGCGAAATCAGCGGCGCATGGTCCGATCTCGGTGCTGGTTGGGGATTTTGCGAATCATACCGGCGACCCGATTCTGGATAACACTCTGGAGCAGATGCTGGGGGTTGCGCTGGAGGGCGCCAGCTTCATCAACGTATACAGTCGCGGGGACGCACGGAAGCAGGCCGAGAAGCTTCCGCATTCCACGGACAAGCTGGACGAGCAGTCGGCGCGGCTGATCGCCGTGAACCAGGACATCAACACGGTGATTACGGGCGAAATCGACCTGCGCGGCGACCAGTACGATATTTCGGCCGTTGCCCTGGATGCGGTGAGCGGGAAGGAAATCGCAAAATCGGAAGTCACGGTTTCAAATAAGCAAGATATCCTGAAGAGCCTTCCGGAACTGGCAGCGCCGATTCGCAAGGCGCTGGGCGACTCGACGCCGACGTCAGTGCAATTTGCCGAGGTCAGCGGCGGCTTCAAGGCGGCTTCGCTTGAGGCGGTTCACCAGGCTTCGATCGGTGTGGATGAACAGTTCGCGGGCAAATTCCAGGAGGCCTTCAATGCGTTCCAGAAGGCCGCGGCTCTGGATCCGAAACTTACGTGGGCCTATACAGGCATGGCAGCCATGGCGCAGAACCTGGGAAGGCCCGAAGATGCTGTGAAGTACATGCAGCAGGCGATGCAGTACGTTGACAACATGACGGAGCGGGAACAGTATCGCGACCGGGGTCTGTACTATCGCGTGACAGGCGACTGGCAGAACTGCGTGCAGGAATATACGCGGCTCGTGACCCGCTATCCGGCCGATCGCGTGGGCCAGAACAATCTTTCGATCTGCTATACACAGTTACGCAACGCGCCCAAGGCGCTGGAAGCGGCCAAACGCGCGGTAGCGATCGTTCCCAAGGGCGTTGGCCCGCGTCTGAACCTGGCATTCATCAGCGCCTTTGCGGGAGATTTCGCCGGGAGCGAACGGGAGGCGCGCACCGCGCTTCAAATCAATCCGAAGGCTGCGCAGGGCTACCTGGTGCTTGCGGAAGCGCAATTGGGGCAAGGCCAGATCGAGAATGCGAGCCATTCGTATCACCAGTTGGAGAGTTTTGGTCCGGACGCCGCATCCACCGCGACGGCAGGACTGGCCGATCTCGCTGCCTACCAGGACAAACATGCAGACGCAGTGAGCATCCTGAAGCAAGGCGCCGCCGCCGATCTTGCGGCCAAGAACAACGACGGCGCAGCGAGGAAATACGTGATGCTTGCGAAGATCGAGGAATCGCAAGGAAGCCATGCCGCCGCGCTTGCCGACACCGACAGGGCACTCGCCGAGAGCCAGATTGCTCCGATTGAGTTTCTGGCAGCGAGCACGTATGCCGATGCCGGTGAGTTGGGCAAAGCACAAAAGCTGGAGACCAGTCTCTCTTCGTCGCTGTCAAGCGAGTCGCAGGCTTACGGCAAGATCATTGCGGGCCTGATCGCAATGAAGAAGAAGGATACCAACGAAGCGATCCGGGAGATGACGGCCGCGAACAACCTGCTCGACACCTGGATCGGCCACTTCGAACTCGGGCGTGCCTACCTTGAAGCGGGGGCGTTCACCGAGGCCGACGCCGAATTCGATCGATGCCTTAAGCGGCGCGGCGAAGCGATCGAGCTGTTCGACGACAACGTGCCAACTTTCGAATATTTTCCGCCCGTGTACTACTACGAGGGCCGCGCGCGGGAGGGCATGAAGAGCGCGGGGTTCGCGGAGTTTTACAGGAGCTATCTCGGCATTCGGGGGCAGTCGTCGGATGATCCGCTGGTGTTGGATATACGTCACCGTTTAGGCAACTGAAGCGTCTCGCGGCGGGGGACTACCCGTTCTCTTCTTCGTCCTCGTCCTCGTCTTCTTCTTCGTCATCGTCCTCTTCTTCGTCATCGTCCTCTTCTTCATCCTCGTCGCCGGGATGGATGCAGCGGGGGCAGAGTTCGGTGTAGAGACAGTCGTTGCAGTCCTCGTCGTCTTCGCAGACATAATCGAGTGGAGCGAGTTCGGCGCCGTCCGGGGCCTGCTCGGCGGACTGGACAGTTTCGGCCGCGTCGAAGAGCTGCTTGCTATCAATGAGCTGCGCGGCGATTCTGAGGCCGTTGAAAAGAGCCGCGGCCTTTCTGAGTTCGAGGCGGCCGCTGATGACGGCGTCGTTGATGCGGGCAACGGAGAGCTGGATGGCGGCGGGATCGTCGGGTGCGGGGAGTTGCAGCGGTCCAAACTTCAGGTGGGGCTCGGCGCCGACCGATTGGGTTTTGGAGTGGTAGTAACAAAACGGGCCGCCCTTCAGGGCGGGGGACTCGCAGCGGAGTCCGCTGGTCTTGATGTGACGACATGCCATGAACATGTTGGTGAAACTCCCTTCAAATGCCTTTTCCGGTAAAGTCCTGATTGCAGGCGAGTTAGCCTCAAATGGGGTCGTCGTAACTACTTGGAAGCAAACAGGTTAAGTCGCAAAGTATTCATAAATAAGAGCTTGTGGGCGTTTTCGACGGTTTGCGCCGTTTCAGGGGCAGGATTGTCCCATATGGTGGCCTGGAGTCCCCAAAAATGGGCGGCCCGGGGTGAATGCTCACCAGGCCGCCCGCGCCGTCTTCGTCACTTTGTCGTACTAAGGCAAGTGTAGGGAATTCGGAGAAATAACCTGCAAAACTCCGTAGAAAATATATGCAATAGAATCAAATAGATGGATGGATTTTTGGCCGAATGGCTATTGACATCAATTGAGGTGAACCCCTTGAGTGAGACAGTATTGGCGTGCGCGGAGCGAAGTTAGTGGGAACCGGCGTTTGTGGATTCACGCCCATGGCGCGCATTTCCCTCAGCGGCTAAAGCCGACGAGGATATTGTGCTGCTTACGGCATGGCTGAAGCCATGCCCTTTCAAAGCAACGAGTTCTTCCGTAGCCTGTAAGGCCGTGCCCTTGTTACAAAACCTGCGCTGACGTAGACGGTGAACGGTAGACAGTGAACGGTAGACAGTGAACAGTCGACAGTGAACAGTGCTCGGCTAGAACTTTGCGCACTGTCCCTGTTTGGTTGGGGCGGTGTTTCCACCGCCGGTGATGGAACTGTTTGACTGGCATTGCAGCGCATTGGCGATGACGTTCGTGAATATCTGCGTGGCTCCTCTGTTGCTCTGCACCTGCATGCTGACGCCCACCGTGTTTCCATCGATGGTGGTGGCTCCGGAGTTACTCTGCACCTGCACGCTGCCGCTGACTTTGTTTCCATCCATGGTGACAGGCGCGGGGTTACTGGCAACCTGCAGGCTGCCTTTGACGATGTTGCCTGCACAGGATGGCGTACCGGAACCGATGAGGACGGCGGCGCTGCTGGTTTGAACCACCAGACTGCCGGAGATCGTGGCGCCGCAAACCTGGTTGGTAGCCGTGCTTTTGGTGAGGCTCTGGATGGTGAGGCTGCCCTTGATGGTGGTGGACGGACCGATGGTGAAGGCGCCGCCCGTGGTGATGGTGACGCTGCTTCCGACGGTCGCGCCGTTCAGAACGAGATTGCCGCCGGTCTCGGTGATGCTGCCGGATGTGCCTCCACCGATGAAGACGCAGTTCTGGCCTTTGCTGACGCTCAGGCTGCCTTTGAAGGTGCCGCTGTACGCTCCGTTGCAAGTGGTGCCGGATGGAGGAACCGATCCGGTGTACGTAACGGTCAGGGTGCCGTTCACGTAGAGGAAGTCGTAGTTTGTTGCGGCAAGGGTGCCGGTTGAAACCGTGATGGGATAACTGCCGGGATTGCTGGCTGAAGTGGCAGTGGTGGAGAGAGCCGGCGCGGTGTTGTTCAGGACCGACGAGGTATCTGAATTCACGTAGCCGGTGATGGTGTAGTCGTTCGTTAACGATGGGATCGACTGGCCGTAGGCGATGGTGAGATTTCCCGCCTTAACCGTGAGGACCGCAGGGGCGATGTTGAACAACTGGGTGGCCGAGGCTGCGCTATAGGTCTTGTTATCCGAACCGACTCCCGATGGCGCCATTGCGGTAACGCTGCACTTGCCGGCACCGGTGATCGCGATCTTATCGGCGCCTGTCATGGTACACGGGCCCGATGCGGTGAAGGTGACAGTGAAGCCGGAAGGGGAGGCCGTCGCACTGACCGAGACCGGACTGTTGCCATACTGCGCGTTGGGCAATTGCGGGAAGGTGATGGTCTGCGCAGTGAGGTTCGAACCCTGGGGCACGATCATGAATGTGCCGGAGACAGGATCGGCGGCGTTATAGGCAGGCGCGGGCGCTGGAATGGTAGTGCTGTCGCCTGGCTGCGACGCGGTGATGGTGCAGCTTCCGGTGCCGTTGAGCGTCACCGTGGCCGAAGAAACAACCTGGCTTGTATCGAGCGACGAAGCTCCTACGGAACAAGAGCCAGTGGCGGCGAAGCTGACCAGTTGGTGGTTTGGCGTCAGCGTTCCATTGGAAAGGACACCAGCAGTCGCGGAGACAGGGAGTGTCGATGACGAGAGCGGCACTGAACTCGGCAGAGGCGCGAGAACAATGGTCTGATCAACCGTCATCACTGCCGGAGACGAAGGTCCGCTCTGTCGTTGCGTGGCAGTGCCGGGGTCTGGAGCAAGCGTGGTGGTGATGGTGTAGACAACGGTTCCGGACAGAGGCGGGTTGGTGTCGGTGAACGTGGTCGCCGGCGGATTTCCACCAACGCCGCTAACACTGCCGATCACAACTGGAGTTCCGCCGTTGACGCTGCGGTAGATGGTGTAGGTGTCGACGACACCGAACCCGGGAGCAGTCCAATTGACGACTACGCCTTGCGTGGTGGAAGTCTCGGTGGGTGCGGTCGGGGGACGGACGATGGAGTTGGCGGTGCTGTAATCCAATTCAGTGGAAGCCGCGCCGCCGCCGCCGAGGGTGACGTTGCCGCCGCCGCCCAGCGTGACATTGCCGCCGGCACCGAGGGTGACGTTGCCGCCGCCACCGAGCGTAACGACGCCGCCTGCGCCGAGGGTGACGTTGCCGCCGCCGCCGAGCGTGACGGTGCCGCCGCCGCCAAGAGTGATGTTGCCGCCGGCGCCCAGCGTGACATTGCCGCCGCCACCCAGGGTGACATTGCCGCCGCCGTCGAGAGTGATGTTGCCGCCGGCACCCAGAGTGACGGTACCGCCAGCACTGACGGGGTAGATGCCCGGACCGTCCTGCGTGCCGTTGATTGTGCCGCCGCCAGCGCCGAGGGTAACGGTGCCGGGTGAGTTCATGGTGATGGTTCCGCCGCCGGTGATGTTGCCGCCTGCGCCGAGAGTGACATTGCCGCCGCCGCCCAGGGTCACGGTTCCACCGCCGCCAAGAGTGATGTTGCCGCCGGCGCCGAGGGTGACGGTTCCGCCTGCTCCGAGAGTGACGTTGCCACCGCCGCCGAGGGTGATGTTGCCGCCGGCGCCGAGGGTGACGGTTCCTCCTGCGCCGAGCGTGACGTTGCCGCCGCCGCCGAGAGTGACATTGCCGCCGCCGCCGAGGGTGATGGTTCCACCACCGCCGAGGGTGATGTTGCCTCCGCCATTGAGAGTGACGGTACCGCCGCCACCAAGCGTGACGGTGCCACCTGCGCCGAGGGTTACGTTGCCACCGCCGCCGAGGGTGACATTGCCGCCTGCGCCGAGCGTGACGTTGCCACCTGCGCCGAGGGTTACGTTGCCACCGGCGCCAAGGGTGATGTTGCCGCCGCCGCCGAGCGTGACCGTTCCACCAGCGGGCACGAAATAAGAGCCGCCCGTGGAGGGAATCGTGACAGTGCCGCCACCAGCGGGAAGCGTGATGGTGCCGCCCGCGCCGAGGGTGACAGTGCCACCCGCACCGAGGGTGACGTTGCCGCCACCGCCGAGGGTGATGGTGCCGCCGCCGCCAAGGGTGACATTGCCGCCGGCTGGGAGTGCGATGATGCCGTTGCTACCCGCGGTGAGGATGGTGTTGCCGCCAGCGCCGAGGGTTACGTTGCCGCCTCCGCCGAGGGTGATGGTACCGCCGCCGCTGATGGTGCCGCCGGTGGGCATGGTCACGTTTCCGCCAGGGACGGTGATGGAGCCGCCGGCGCCAAGAGTCACGGTGCCCCCGGGACCGACGGAGACACTTCCGCCCGGAGCGATATTGAGCGGGGTGGTTGAGGAGCCAAACGCAAGCACACTCGCCAGCGACGCGAACTGTCCCCCGGTTGCGCCTACCTGGCGAAGGTCGATGTTGGAGAGGTCGTTGAAGCCGCGCAGGGTGGAGTAGGACTGTCCATCGAAGGTGATGTTCTGCCCGTTCGACCAGGCTGGAGTAATGGGAGCGATGGACCCATTGACGCGGTATCCAACATCACCGCCGAGCGGAGCGCCGTCACAGTGCAGCGTGGCGGAGCTGGCGGTGGGACTGGGAGCGGTTGGAGTGTACCAGGATGAGGTTGGGAAGGTGGCCGCGTTGCCGACGAATCCCGGGTCAGTGTCAAGAAGCGTGGTGATGGAACCGAACGAGGATTGGGTGAGCATAGTGAGTGTCTGGTTGGAGAAGGCAACGGCTGAAGTCGGTCCCACGCCATCGAGCTGGAAGAGGTAATTCATGATGCTCTGGTAGTTGGGCTTGCAGTTGGCTTCAAAGGTAGGGACGTAACTGCCGGCTGTGTCGTAGTAGAGGCCGCCGTGGCTGAGGCCGATGGTGTGGCCCAGTTCGTGGAAGAGAGTGCCGGCAAGGACGGTGGCTTTCTTGCTCATGTCCTGGGTCAGAGATGTCTCCCAGAGGCCGAGCGTGACGGCGGAGTCTGCGCCGCCGAGATCGGAGTAGCCGGAGATGCTGGTAACCGTTCCAGAGGTGATGCCGATGACGGGTTCGGGGAGCGTGTTGTTGGGGTAGCTCCAGTTGGTGGTGACGCTGGAGGGAGTGGGAATGACGATGATCCGGGAGTCGGGACAGGACGATGTATCGTAGACCCCGTTGAGGCTCGGCATTCCCTGTATGCCGGAGACAGTGATGCGACTCGGACAATAGTTGATGGTTCCCTGAGCGCCGCGGTCGGTGGTGACAATGGTGGTTGTGCCGTTGGCGACAGCATTGATGGATGTGAGTGTCTGGTAACGCGTGTTCCACGCAGGTATGGCGAGGGAGTGACCGAAAAGAACGTAGTGGTAGCTGTCTTTCTGTCCGTAGGGGAAGCGCGGAGAGCAATCGCTGCCGGCGGCGCAGGAAGCGAAGTTGCGCGGCCAGACCTTGGAGAACTCGAGGCTGTTCTTCCAGCCGACGACGCCGGGCTCGCCGGGGAACTGGCAGGGCTGGCCGGGGCTGTCGACGCAGGTGCTTTCGGGGACGGCATTGCCGATCTGGAGATGGAGCGCGACACCCGCATTCGCGAATGCCTGTTGAACCATGGCAAGCGGATCGTTGCCTTGCGAGTCTGGCGAGGGGAAGAGATTCTCTTTGTTGGGATCGCACGATCCGTCGGAGAGGATGCCGCCGCACATGTAGTCGAGTTGGACGAAGAGGTCCTTGTGTCCAGCTTTTGCGCCGGGCAGACCGACCCATGCTCCGGTCTTCACGTCGTAGTAGCCGGGCTCGCCGCTATGGAAATCGTTCCCGGAAGGCCCGGCCTTCCAGGCGCCGAGAATACCGTCATTGTCGGGGTTGTTGACCAGCGCGGAGAGAATGACTGCGCCGTACGCAGCGCCGGCATTGAGCGGCGCGTCGTAATGGTCGGGGTGGCCGAGCGCAGGATTACTGAAGGCATTGTTCCAGCCGGTGGAGTCGACGAACAGAGTCGTGACCTCGCCTGAAATGTTCCCTCCGCCGGCAGCATCGTAGAATCCCTGGATGTTTTGGGTTGTCGAGGAGGGCGGGATCGCCGAGCCGTCGTAGATGACGACAGCCTTGAGGGGGAAGTTGGGTGACAAGACGCGATAGATGATGACCAGGCTTGCGCCCTCGGTGAGCGATACGCCGTTGGCGCCGCCTGCGGGCAGTGAGACGGTGAAGCTGCCGCTGCCGGCGCGGATGCCGTTTGCGCCATTCTGGAAGTACGTGTTGACGTTGGCGCGGTAGACGCGCAGGGTTCCGGTGACGGAAGCGACCGTGTCAGTGTAGGGCAGGTCGCTGCCTATCTGCTGACCGGCGATGGGATAGCCGAGGAAGATGGCGTTGGCGCCGGAAGGCGTTGCGGAACTCTCGATCGTTGTCCAATACAAGAAGCCATCGATGAGGTCAGCGCCCGTGGGTACGCCGGGAGTGTTGGGGCCAGTGCTGGCCGGGATGCTGATGGTTCCGGTGACCACGTTGTTGACGACCGGTGCTGCGCGGAGGGTGACGCCGGCGGCGGCATAGTCGCCGGTGACGAAGTAGTTGTCGAGCAAGGAGAGTGGATTGGGCGCTGGCGGTTGTCCGGCGCCGCTGGAGATGAGGAGTTTGACGGAAGAACCCAGCGCGACCTGCGTGCCTGCGGCGGGATTGGAGGCGATGACGCTTCCGGATGGAACGATGCTGCTGGCCGCCGTGCTGACGGAACCCGTGACCAGGCCCGCGCCAGTGAGGGTCGAGGATGCCGTGGGCTGCGTAAACCCGACGACGTTGGGAACTGCGGCAGTGACCGATTGGCCATTCAGACCGCCGATGCCGCTGAGACTGATGGTCTGGAGGGAAACCGCGGGGGAGAGATTCATCGTGTTGTCGCTGAAAACCGCCGAGCCCGTCAGATACCCAGTGCTCTGCGGCGAGAAGCCGAAGTTCAGGGAACAGCTGGAACCGGGAAGAAGCGAAAGCGTGGGCCCGCACGTGGAGAGCATCGAGAAGCTCGTGCCTGAGTTGAAGGTAGCTGTACCACTCAACGGCTGGTTGCCGACATTTTGTAATGTGGCGATCTGCGGGCTGTCAGTGCTGGTGCTGCCGACATTGGTGAGAGCAAAGGCCAGGGAAGGCACCTGCGAGCGGTTCACCTCCACGACACGGGTCTGACCATTGACGGCGATGAAGATATCGCCCAACGCATCAACCGCCAAGCCGGCTGGAATATTCAGCCCGTTGGTTGGCACGGTCGACTCAACGCCATTGGGTGAAACTTCCAGCACCACGTTGTTGATTTGATCCGAGACGAAGACATCACCCGCTGCATCAACGGCCACACCATTGCCTGCACCCAATCCGCCCGTCGGTATCGTGCTCTGAATCCCGCCGGCTGTAACTTTCAGCACCTGCCCGGTTCCGGAATTCAGGAAGAAGACATCACCGGCGGCATCCACCGCCGGATAGTAAGGATGGTCCACTCCGCTGGCGGGGACCGTGGTCTGGACGCCGCTGGGCGTAACCTCTACCACCCGGTTGTTGTCTCGATCCGTAATGAAGACATCGCCCGATCCATCGACCGCCACGCCAGTTGGATTTAACAGACCGATGGCGGGCACCGTGGTCTGGACGCCGCCGGGTGTAACCTTTACCACCTTGTTGCCGCCCAAATCTGCGAGGAAAACATTCCCTGCCCCATCCACCGCCACATCGTATGCGAGAGATATACCGGTCGTGGGCACCGCGGTCTGAACGCCAGAGGGCGAAATCTTAACCGCCCCTGCGTTCTCCGAAATGAAGACATTGCCCGCTGCATCCACCGCCACGCCGGATACGCCATTCAGCCCGGTTGCCGGTAGCGTGATCTGCGTGCCCGGGCCGAAGACGGCTAGCGGCGCCTGGCCGATGCCGTAGATGTGCGAGCTGGCAACCTGGGCGCCAGTGCTGTCGTAGAGGGTGACTGCGCCTGAGCGCAATCCGGGAGCGAGTGGGGTGAATGTGGCGTTGACCGTGCAGGAACTGCCCGCGGAGATGACGCCGGTGCAGGTGTCGCCGCCAGCGAGCGCGAAATCAAGGCCGGTTGCGCCCTGTGTGACGACCTGGGCGGCGCCAAGGGTGGTGGGCGCCGGAGCATAGTAGCTCAGCGTGATGGTCGTTTTGCAGGGTGCAGGAGTGATCTGGCCGGCAGGGCAGACATTGACGTTGCCAAAGGATCCATATTCGAGCACACGGTTGTTGGCGTAGTCGGTTACGTAGAGATTGCCGCCGTTGTCGAGGGCCAGTCCAAACGGCGCCCATAAGCTGTTAGCGCCGATCCCGCCGTTGTTGGAGGAACTGGCGGTGAAGTCGTTCGCCTGTCCGTAGACGCGCGTCGCGGTGGTACTTCCGAAGGGATAGAACAGCACACGGTTGTTGGAGCGGTCGGTCACATAGAGATCGCCACTCGAGTCCACGGTGGCGTACATGGGATTGTTCAGACTGTTGGCGCTGACTCCGCCGTTGTTCGCGAAATTTGTCGTGAACCCGGGCTGCCCGTAGACCTGCGTTGCGGTGGTGCTGCCGTAGGGATAGAACAACACGCGATTGTTAAAAATGTCGCACACGTAGAGATCGCCACTCGAGTCCAAGGCAACTCCCGTAGGTTGGTTCAAGCTGTTCGCGCCGAGGCCGCCGTTGTTCAAATTGACGCTGGTAAAGCTTCCACCTTGCCCGTATACCTGCGTGGCGGTGGTGCTGCCGGCGGGGTAGAACAGTACGCGGTTGTTCTGGTAGTCAGATATGTAGAGATTGCTGCTGCTATCCACAGCTAATCCGAAGGGCTCATAGAGGCCGTTGGCGCTGACCCCGCCGTTGTTCGCCGTGTTGGTGGTGAAGCTGCCGTTTTGCCCGTAGACCTTCGTGGCGGTGGTGCTGCCGGCGGGGTAGAACAGTACGCGGTTGTTGTACTGGTCGGCGACATAGAGATTTCCGCTGCTGTCGAGGGCAAGCCCCTGTGGATTGTTCAAGCTGTTGGCGTTGATTCCGCCGTTGTTTGCGGTGCCCGAGGTGAAGCTGCCACTCTGCCCGTAGACGCGCGTGGCGATGGTGCTGCCGGAGGGATAGAACAGCACTCTGTTGTTTTGGCCGTCGGCCACGAAGAGATTGCCGTTGGCGTCCACGACGACCCCATCAATGGCCTGAAGGCTGTTAGCGCTTATGCCGCCGTTGTCCGCGGTCCCGCTGGTAAAGCTGCCTCCCTGGCCGTAGACAACGCCCGCGGTAATGGGCTTCATCAGCCCAGGCTGCGTGGGTCCCGGCGCAACAAAACTCGCGGTGACATTCAGCGCCGTGTTCACGGTCACGCTGCATGTCGGGCTCGCTCCCGAGCTCGCGCAGGCGCCGCCCCATCCGGCGAATATCGAGTTGCCGGTAGCGGTCGACGTCAACGACACCGAGCCCGCATAACTTCCCGAACATGATCCCGAGGTGCTTCCATTGGCTCTCATGCAGTTGATCTGCGATAGATCGTCGCTCACCGTTCCCGAACCCGTGCCTACTTCTGTCACCGTGAGCGCGAAACTTGTGGCGACCGGAGAGAAGCTTGCGGAAACATCTGTCGGTGAGCCTATGTTCGTAGTTATGTTGCAGGCCTGACTCGTTCCCTGGCTCGCACAGGCCCCGCCCCAGCCCGTAAATGTAGATCCCGATGTCGGAATCTCCTGCAGTGATATACCGGTTCCGCCTGGATAGCTCGGTGAACAGGATCCACCCGACGCCGGAGACACGACGCCTGCGATCACGTTGCAGGACACCCCTGAGGGACTGGAGGATACGTACCCGCTGCCGGTTCCAGCACCCGTCAGATTCAATGGCTCTGCAGGCTCGAACGCGGAGCCGCTGAGGGCGATCGTCTGCGTGGCAGGAGACGCATTCAAATTGTTGTCAGTCAAGGTTGAGGTGCTGACGAGATTGCCCCCGAACTGCGGCTCGAAGCTGATGCTCAAATTGCAGCCCGCACCCGGCGCCAGCGAAAAGCTCGCCGTGCAGTCGGCCGGAGTGCCCGTGCCGGCAACTTTCAGGAAGTTGGGGCCGGTGGTGACGAGTCCGGGACCGGCGGCACTCAAGGTCTGATTGCCCGCATTCAGAATCGTGAGCGATTGAGGACTGTCGGTGCTGGAAGAGCCGACATTCGTAGTGGCGAAGTCCTCTACCGGCACGAGCGACTGGTTGATCTGCAGAATCCGATGATTGCCCCCATCCCCGACATAAACCTGGCCGAGTTGGTCCACGGCCAGGTCGTAGGCGAAGATCCCGGTGACCAGTGCGATTTCGCAGGTGCTGCTGGAGCATCCGGCCGGAACTTCAGTCAACTGACCCATTCCGCCAGCCGCGGTGTTATCCGACACAAAGAGATCTCCAGCAGCGTCCACGGCTATACCCCGGGGGGCAATCCATCCGGGGCCAACTGCGATCCAGCAGCTATTGGTGGTGCAGCCAGCGGGCATCTCCGAGACGAACCCAGCGCTGCTGTCTGGAACGAAGAGATCTCCAGCGGCGTCGATTGCCAGGGTGTTCACACTGTGCCATCCGCTGCCAATGGGAATCCAGCAACTGCTGCTTGTGCAACCGGCCGGAACTTCTACAACCCCGCCCGCGCTAGGGGCGGCGACGAAGAGATCGCCCAACCCATCCACCACCACGGCGACCGGGTCAGCCGAGGGTGGATTGTAGACGGGGACCTGACAGGCGACATTGGCGCAGCCGGCTGGAATCTCCACGACCTCTTGCAATCCAGTGTCCGCGACGAAGAGATTGCCTGCTCCATCGATCGCTACACCCTGAGGGGAACTAAGCGTTCCCACGGTAGTCGTCGTACCGTTCTTAGTCCGCATCAACAAACGCCCGTTCGAGGGGTCTGAAATATACAGGTTGCCCGCCGCATCTGTTGCCATGCCACGAGGGTTGGGCGTAAAGCCTGGAGTTGCGAGCACGTTTTCGAGGGACGGGCCGCCGAGGATGGTGGTGCCGCTCAACGCAGGACCGTAGACAATTTCAGGTCCCTGGCCAACGCCATAGATCGGGGTGGTCACCAGCAGGTTCCCTAAGTAGTCAAACAGTTCCACTGCGCCAGTGCGCAGTCCAGGCGCCTTCGGAGTGAAGGTCACGTTGACGGTGCAGGTGGCGGCGCTGAGCGTGCCGGAGCAGGTGCTGCCGGTGGCGAGCGTGAAGTCGAGGCCGGCTGCGCCTTGCGTAACTACCGTGGGTGCTGGCTGCAGCGTTCTCGCACTCCCGACGTTGTAGGTGAGCGTGAGCGTACTGCTGCACGGGGTGGGCGTGCTCTGACCCGACGGACAGACATTGATGCTGCCGAAGTTCTGCGTCGGCGCGAATGTCCATGTATCGTCGAACACCTGGCTTGCGTTCTGTCCTGAGAACAGGAGGAGTTGATTCTGCGCCGAGTCGTAGACAACGGCATTCGGAGCATAACGCCCGACCGGAGGAGTGGTGGGGGAAGTCAGCTGTGTCCAGTTGCTTCCATCCCACGCCCAGGTGTCGTTCAGAAAGCCGCCGCTTCCTTCGCCGCCCCACATGATCACTTCGCCGAGCGCCGCATCATACGCCATTCCCTGCGTGTCGCGTGCGGGCGGGCTGGTTCCAGGGCTCAGCTGAGTCCAGGTTGTTCCGTTCCAAGTCCAAGTGTCGTTGCGAAAGCCCGTATTGTCGCTGCCTCCGAATAGAACGACCTGGCCGTGCGCGACGTCGTAAACCATCGAATAATCAGCCCGGGCGCTTGGGCTGCTTCCAGGGCTCAGCTGAGTCCAGTTCGTTCCATCCCACGTCCACGTGTCGCCGAGATTGCCCGAACCGCTCCCTCCGAACAAAACAACGTTGTGGTTAGTCGCGTCGTAGACCATGACGGTGGCATCGCGCGGCGAAGGACTGTTCGCCGGGTTGGAGGGGGTCACATTCGTCCAGTTGGTCCCGTCCCACGTCCACGTATCGCCGAAGCGGTTGGTCGAGGAGCTTGTTCCTCCGAAGAGCACCACCTTGTTGTGCGCGGCGTCATAGACGAGCGCGTGAGCCGCGCGTGGGTCAGGACTAACCGCCGGATTTGCCTGGGTCCAGCTGCTTCCCTTCCATAGCCAGGTGTCGTTCAGGTAGTAAGGGGAAACTTGACCGAAACCTCCGAACAAGACCACCTGGCCGTGTCCCGCGTCGTAGGTCATGGCGTGGATATAGCGCTCCTGTGGGGGATTCGCAGGCGATAGCTGATTCCAACCAGGCTGCAGAACTGGCGCCTGCGCGAATGCGCCGACCGTGGCTGTCAGCAACAGCGCTGCCACGAACGAGACAGCGCCACACACCGGGGCAAGACCCCATTGCGAAGTTCCGGGTAGAGATCTCAAGGAATTTTCAAAAAAACGTGACAAACGGGCGAAAGGAACGCAAGAGACAGCGCCAGTGAACTGGTCGGTCACGCTTGAGACCTCCTGGGGAAAGTGCCGAACTCTGCTGTGAGCGATTCGTAAGTGTAACGTGGGGAATGCTTATTGAACCATCGGAGTTTAGGAAAGCTGCGTGTATTTTTGGTAACCGCTCGAAGTTACCGAGCGGAATTTTTGCGGTGGATAAGCGACCGATGCAGTTCGCGGATCGTCAGTCGATGCTGCTTCGGAGATTGAGCTGCGCGCGTGCGTCGGAGAAGCGAAAACGATCGCATGCACGAGCGCGGCGTTTGGGGAGCAGTGCTACACGTGTCGCGGGATGCGGCACGAGGTTCTCCGATCAGAGGCAATGAGCTTGCTCCGATGGCGATTCTCGAAGACAACGCATGCAACGCAGGTTAAGATCGAAAGCCGGACAAGACTATGTCGGAGTATTCAGGATACGAAACGATTCTGGAAGTGGCGCGTTGGGACAGGGCGCCGGAGTCGGTCGTTGTTTCGCGAACGCCGTTTCTCATTGGGCGCGGGACAGACGCGGGGAATCACCTGGTGCTCGAAGATCCCCGCATCTCGCGACGCTGCGCGGTCATTGAGGAAGTCGACGGCGATTACCTTCTTAAGGATCGCGGTCATCGGCCGGGCATCTGGGTAAACGGCCGTCGCATTGTGCAGAAGATTCT
Source organism: Occallatibacter sp. (assembly GCF_049582745.1). GTDB lineage: Bacteria > Acidobacteriota > Terriglobia > Terriglobales > Acidobacteriaceae > Telmatobacter. The sequence continues at coordinate 82,931 of NZ_JBAUUO010000175.1, read as the reverse complement.
CGTGCACGGCGACACGATCGAGTTCGGACTGGAGAACAGCCCGCAGATTGTCTTCATGCGCCGGCCCGCGGAGCACTATGTAGAAAGCATGCTGACGAGGCTCGGCTCGTTGCCTGCCATCGAAACGGCCGCAGTCACCGGCGGCCTAAGCAGGCTGAACCTACTGCTCGAGGCCACTTCTCTTTTGCACTCGGCGCTGCCGCTGGAGTCGGTGCTGGGCACGATGCTGGATCACGCGATGTCGGTGACCAAGGCGGAGCGGGGACTTCTGCTCGAGGCAGACGACGAGGGCGTGCTAACGGTCCGGCTGGCGCGTGGCAGCGGGGGCAGGACGCTGGCTGCGGAAAGCATTGCACCGAGCCAGACCGCGCTGCGGCAGGCGGTGAGCAAGCGCGCGGCGACAATTACCGACGATTTGAACCTGGCCGATCTAAACCTGAAGAGCGCGCAAAGCGTGGTGATCCAGGGCCTGCGCGCGGTGGTGGCCATTCCGCTGTATGCCGTGGCGCACGCCAATGCCGATGGGAGTGAGACAGCGGCAGGGCGGTTGCTGGGGGCGTTGTATCTCGACTCGCGGCGCACGACCGCCTTCACCGATGTCGACCGGCAGATTCTGGATGCGCTGGGGGCGCAGGCGGCGAGCATTCTGGACAATGCACGGCTAGTGGAGAAGGAACGCGAGCAACGAAGGTTGGAGCAGGAGCTGGCTATCGCGCGCGAAATCCAGCAAGGGCTGGTGCCGCAGGGACTTCGCGAATTCCCTTATCTGGAGATCAAAGGCATACACCTGCCCTGCCACGGGGTGGGCGGCGACTACTACGATGTGTTCCCACTCAGCGACGAGTCGACGGCCTTCCTGGTTGCCGATGTGACAGGCAAGGGGCTGGGTGCGGCGCTGCTGACGACGATGCTGCAAGGCGCGCTGAGCGGCATGAGCCTCGGCGTCGCTCCTGAGATCGTCTTCAACCACGTAAATCGCTTTCTGTGCGAGCACGCATCGGTGGGACGTTGCGCAACCATGTTTTTCGGTAAGGTCGATGCGGAGGGAGTGCTCGAGTATCTGTATGGAGGGCATCCGTCGCCGCTGCTGATTCGCGACGGCAAGGTGAGCGAACTGTACACAGAAGGAACGCTTCCCGTTGGGCTAGCGGACGAGGCTATATTCGAGGCGACGCGGGTCCAGTTGGTACCCAACGACGTGCTGGTGCTGTTCACTGACGGCATTGTGGAAGCCGCAAACACGCAGAACGAACTGTTCGGCTTCGAGCGGCTCAACGAAGTGACGGCGCGATGTGCGCAGGCCTCAATCGATACGGTGATGAAGGCAATTCTGGATGCGGTAGAGGAGTTCTCTCGAGGCACGGGACAGGCGGACGATCTCACTCTGCTGATTGTGCGGTATCGGCAGGTTGGCAATTAATGATTCGCGTGGCTGAGCCTGCCGTTTGCTGTCTCGATGGACACGTCCAGCTCCGAATAGCCGGTGATGCTGTTGCATCGGAAGACGGGAAGATTGCCGGTACGACGAGGGCCATCGCCGAGTGTGGATTTAGTTACGAGCGTTCCAAAAGTTGTTGAGGCGGGGACGCCTTTGGTATTTTCGGACGGCCATTCGGAGCGTTACATTTCACGGGCTGACTGGATCTACTGCGTGTAGCGCCAGCGTACGCTCAGGTGAACGCTGGCCGCTGAGATAACGCCGCCTTGAAGAAAATGGCCCCTCAAGTACCCTCCCGAAAACTGCGTTCCATCGGTATACTTCAATTCCACTCGCGAGTTGTCTTTGGGATGAGTATTTGGATCTCTGGGGTTGAACTTGCGCCATTCTTTCTTCATACATTGATCTTAGCACCCGTTGAATTTTCCTATTCCCTGGAGATCGTCCGATGATGAGAAGTTCCCTCGGCAGGAGGAGAGGACGGGTTACTGTCGCAGGCACCTGTTTGAGAATCACCGACCAGCGTGGAGCGAGATATAACTGTATTGTTTGCCGCGGGAACTGTGACGGAATTCTCGACCCGCCGTTCCGGCTCGCAGTCTCATCTTTTTCCCAGTCCACTTAAACTCTCGCGGGTCGTGGCGCGCATTTTGACTCCGTTTTTGCGTTCACTGAGTCATCTTGAACCGACTCTTGAAAGAGAAGGTTGGATGTGCGAAATGCGATTCTCGCTTTCCTGCCATGGCAGAAAGCGCATTCTTCCCGATCTATGTTCGCGCTTGCAGAACGGCCGTTCACCGGACGTGCCCCGTCCCAGTGAATTATGTTGGATAGTTGCATATATGGAAGTCAACGAAGGGCGCGGCTTGTCGTCGGTTCGATTAAGCCAAGGGGAAATCGATGAAGGGCTTATTTTCGATGGGAGTCTGGGCCGTTCTGCTGGTTGGCGGGATGGCCGGTCAGTTCTTGAAAGCGCAGGATGGGGGGCAGACCCTGCGCGCTCCGGCAACGCCTCTCATTGTCCACGGTCCATATTTCAGCATCTGGTCGATGAGCGACCGGCTCACGGATAGTTCGACGCGACATTGGACGGGCGTGCGGCAGGCCCTCAATGGGCTGATCAGGGTCGACACGAAAACATATCGCTACCTGGGCGATGCGGATGGGGACATCCAAGCGCTGACAGAGACGCATCGCGAGATCACGCCAACGCGAACGATGGTCACCTTACAGTCGCCGGAGATCGAGTTGAAGCTGACGTTTCTAACTCCAGCCTTTCCCGACGATCTTGCCGCGATCGCGCGGCCGGTCACGTATCTCACCTGGGATGTGAAGTCGCGCGATGGAGCGACGCACAATGTCGCGCTCTATTTCGATGCCGATGGCAACACGGCCGTGAATCATTCCGATGAGACCGTGACGTGGTCGCGCGCGGAAATCCAGGGGATGCATCTGTTGCGGGTCGGCAGTTCGAAGCAGCCAGTTCTCAAGGATTGGGGCGACAACGTTCGGATCGACTGGGGCTACTTTTACCTGGGGGTTCCGAGCGGAGAAGAAGCTGAATGCGCGGCCGGAAGCCAGGCGTATCGCGATGACTTCGCCAGGACCGGGAAGATTCCCGCGGAGGATGATCTCGATCAGCCGAGAATGCCGCAGAGCCGCTATCCTCCTCCGCCGGCGTTGAATGTCGTGTTGCCGCTCGGTGCAGTGGGAGCAACCGTGGTGACGCGTCACATGCTGCTGGGTTATGACGATGTCTATTCGGTGGAGTACATGCGGCAGAAGCTTCTGCCGTATTGGCGCAAAGAGTTCTCGAGTTTCAGCGGAATGATGAAGGGCGCCGAGCGCGATTATCCGTCGATGGAGCGCCGAGCCGAGCAATACGATGCGGATTTGACAGGAGATCTGCTGCGAGCCGGGGGCCCGGAGTATGCGGCGATTGCGACGCTGGCATTTCGGCAGGCAATCGGGGCGCACAAACTCGTTGAGGACGACGCCGGCGTTGCGTTCTTCATGCCCAAGGAGAATTTCAGCAACGGCTCGATTTCAACGGTCGATGTTCTTTACCCCTCGTCGCCCATGTTTCTGCTTTTGAATCCCAAGCTGGTGGAGGCGCAGCTTGAGCCTGTGGTGCGTTATGCAGAAAGCAGCCATTGGAAGTTTCGTTTCGCGCCGCACGACCTGGGAGTCTATCCGCTGGCAAACGGACAACTCTACGGCGGGGGCGAGGTGAGCGAAGAGGATCAAATGCCGGTGGAGGAATCGGGCAACATGATTCTAATGTTTGCCGCTCTGGCGCACGCAGAAGGCAATGCGGCTTACGCACAGCGCCATTGGCCCTTGCTGACCAAGTGGGCGGAGTTTTTGCTGGAGAAGGGATTCGATCCGGAAAATCAATTGTGTACCGATGACTTTGCCGGACATCTGGCGCACAATACCAATCTCTCGATTAAGGCGATTGAGGCGCTGGCGGCTTACGCCGAGTTGGCTGACAAACTGGGGGATCATTCAGCGGCGACGAAGTATAGGAGCGCGGCGAAAACCATGGCTGCGAATTGGGTGAAGATGGCCGCAGATGGAGATCATTACAGGCTCGCGTTTGATAAGTCCGGCACATGGAGCCAGAAATACAATCTCGTGTGGGATGGCATCCTGGGGCTTCACATGTTTCCCCCGGAAGTAGCGGAAAAGGAAGTGGCGTTTTATAAGGCGCACCTGAATCCATACGGCCTGCCGCTCGATAATCGGGCTACGTACACCAAACTTGACTGGACGGTCTGGTCGGCGACGCTGGCAACGTCCGCGGCCGATTTTCGAACAATCGTCGCGCCGATTGCAGCGTTTCTTGACAAGACTCCGGACAGGGTGCCGATGACGGACTGGTACGACACGGTGACGGCTAAGCAGGTTGGCTTTCAAGCACGCTCCGTGGTGGGCGGCGTGTATATCAAGATGCTGAGCGACCCGGAGTTGTGGAGCAAGTGGGCCAGTCGCGCACGTCAAACTTCACACTCGGGGGATTGACCAGGGCCCTGAAATTCAAGCCAGCCACTCCATGATGGTTGGCTTCAAACGGATGCGGACCGCGGGCATCCCCTTCAAGAAACTTCAGCATCCAAGCGGCGAGTTGACAGTTGCAGGAGATGGCGACAGCAACACCGGTGCGGTGTGTTTGATTTGTCGGTCGTTCTCGAAATGCACCTGCCACAGGAGTGGATGTGCCACGGCTTCCCATCGATGATTTCGCAGCAAAGCGCCGGAAGGAAATTGCAGAAACTGAGGAAAGAGGAGGAATGCAGAGCCTCAAATGGATTTTGATTGCCGTCGGAGTACTTGTGCTGGGGAGCGCGGCGATCTCGCTTACCCCCGATATTCGTCGTTACGCCGGAATGCGGGCGATGTGAGCCGGAGGATTTAAAAGGCACAACCCCTCTTGCTCTTCGTGCCGCCGGCATGGCAGAGTTGATGTTTCGTGTTCGCTGGTGCTGACGCGGATGGCAAAGTCTTCCAACGGCGAACTCGGACAATCAAATGCAAGAGGGGAGCGTTGATGTCCATCAGTTCCACGGAAGACACGCCGGCAGAGCCCGTTCAGCCTCGACTGATTCCGCACGGAGTGCTCATCCCCTTCGTGCTGGTGACCGCACTATTCTTTTTGTGGGGCGTTCCCAACAACCTGAACGACGTACTGATCCGCCAGTTCATGAAGTCGTTTGCGCTGTCCCGCTTCCAGGCCGGGCTGGTTCAGTCAGCTTTCTACATGGGCTACTTTCTTCTGGCGACTCCGGCGGCGCTGCTGATGCGGCGCTTCGGGTATAAATCCGGTTTTGTGACGGGACTGCTGCTGTTCAGCGCTGGCGCTTTTCTGTTTTGGCCGGCGGCCATTATCGGCCGCTACCCGTACTTTCTCGCAGCACTTTTTGTGATCGCAAGCGGGCTGTCGTTTCTCGAGACTGCGTCCAATCCCTTCGTCGCCCAGATCGGAGATTCCCAATCCGCAGCGCGACGGCTCAACTTTGCCCAGGCTTTCAATCCGCTTGGCTCGATTGCAGGAGCGCTGGTGGGGACAGTGTTCATCTTCTCCGGAATCGAACTCAGCGGATCGCAAGTAGCGGCGATGCAGGCCGCGCACACGTACACGGCTTATCTTCGAACGGAGACAATGCGCGTCGTGGCGCCGTACATGGTGCTTGGCGTGGTAACGATCCTGTGGGCTGTGCTCATCGCCTTTACGCGCTTTCCCGTGGTGGCTGGCGAAGGCCAGGCAGCCGGTGAAAGCCACGGAAGATTCCGGGAACTTCTCGGCTATCCCACATTTCTCTTCGCCATCGTTGCCCAGTTCATGTATGTCGGAGCGCAAGTGGGCACGTGGAGTTATTTCATCCAGTACGTGCAGGACTCAACGCACCAGCACGAGAAAATTGCCGGCTACCTACTGACAGGAACGCTGGGGGCGTTTGGTATCGGACGGTTCGGATCATCGGCCATCATGCGTTTTGTGCGTCCCGATCGATTGATGGCGCTCTACAGCTTGATCAATATTCTGCTTGTTGCCATCGGTGTGATTTTTCCCGGTTGGGTTGGACTCTGGGCCATCTTTCTCACCAGCTTTTTCATGTCCGTGATGTATCCAACCATCTTTGCGCTGGGCATTGAGGGTCTTGGCAGGAACACGAAGATCGGCGGCTCGCTCATTGTGATGTCGATTGTCGGCGGAGGCGTCCTTACCCCGCTGATGGGATGGATTTCGCAGGAGACGCATCGCATTTCGCTGGCCTACGGAGTGCCGCTCCTATGCTATTGCGTGATTGCGATCTATTCATTGATGTGGCGCCGGATGCAGATCGCAGAGACGGCAAATCAGCATTGAGCCGCTGCCAATGCGATAGCGCGCGAGATATCTAGCTGATCTGTCTGTGTGATAGCATGGCCGCTAAGTTCCCGTCTTTCTCCAAAATCTGGCATATCTGAATATCAGGCAGGAGGTCCACAGCCTTGGCTCTCACCATCTCTGGTCTTTCGAAGACCTACCCCAACGGTGTGAAAGCGCTCCAAAACGTTTCCCTGACAATCGGGAACAACATGTTCGGCTTGCTCGGTCCGAATGGCGCGGGTAAAAGCACGCTGATGCGCACCGTGGCTACGTTGCAAGCGCCCGATGCCGGCACGGTGAGCCTCGACGGGCTGGATGTTCTTTCGAACAAGACGGAAGTCCGCAAGATCCTTGGATATTTGCCCCAGGAATTTGGCGTGTATCCGAAGGTCTCGGCGCTCGATATGCTGCATCATCTTGCGGTGATGAAGGGCATTACCAAAAAGAGCGAGCGCAACGAGATTGTCGATGCGCTGCTGAATCAAACGAATCTCTGGGACGTTCGCAAGAAGTCGCTCGGCACGTACTCCGGCGGGATGAAGCAGCGCTTTGGAATCGCACAGGCGCTGCTCGGCAAGCCCAAGCTGATCATTGTGGACGAACCGACGGCGGGCCTCGACCCCGCGGAGCGCAACCGGTTCCTCAATCTGCTCAGTTCTATCGGACGCGATGTCATCGTGATTCTCTCCACGCATATCGTCGAAGATGTTCGCGAGCTGTGTCCGCGCATGGCTATCATCGCCAATGGAACGGTTCTGCTGGAAGGCTCCCCGACAGAGTCGCTCAGCGCATTGCGTGGAAAGATCTGGTCGAAAGTTGTGGTTAGCGACGATGAACTGAAGGCGCTCGAAGCCAGTCTGCAGGTCATCTCGACGCACTTGATCGCGGGGCAGCACGAGGTTCGCGTCTTCTCCGATGCCGATCCCGGAGACGGATTCAAGCCCTCCGAGTCAGAACTGGAAGACGTCTACTTCCTCAGTCTTTCCCGTCACGCGAAGAACTAGAGCCCGGAGAGCGCCATGCGATTGTTTCTGGAATTTTTCTACTTTGAGTTGAAGTTTCGTTTCAAAAGCGTTTCGACGTATGTTTACTTTGCCATATGGTTTGCCTTCAGTTTTTTCTGTATCGCCTGGGAAGACTTTGGGCCGGTCGCGTTCGGCAATGGCAAGGTGCTCCTGAATGGACCATATGCGAACATCGTCAACGATTGTTGGGCATCGTTCATTGGGCTGATCATTATCGGCGCGATCTTCGGCACATCAATTCTGCGCGACTTTCAGCGCGATACCACGCAGATCGTGTTTACAAAGCCGATTACGAAGTTTGCGTATCTTGGCGGTCGATGGGCTGGGTCGTACGTGGTAACGGCATTCGCTTTCTCCGGACTGGTATTCGGCGAATTGCTGGGCACACTGGCGCCCTGGGCTGACCACACCCGCATCGCGCCGACGCACTTGTCGTGGTATCTTCTGCCTTTTCTCTCCATCGTCCTGGTGGAGATCTTCTTCGCCGGATCATTGTTCTTCATGGTCGCGGCGCTGACCCGCCGTATCTTCATCGTGTACGTGCAAGGCGCGGCCTTCCTGATCATCTATTTGATCTTTATTGGTGCCTATAATGCTACGCGCGCCACGAAACTTTTCTGGCCCGGTGTATTCGACCCGGTCGGATTCATGCTCAGCGACTCGATCACGCGCTACTGGACGGTGGTGGAGAAGAATTCGCTTCTGTATTCGTGGTCGCTTCACGCTGCCGGCGGAGTGTTCCTCTACAACCGGATGCTCTGGATCTGCGTTGGCTTCTTGACTCTGGGGCTACTGTGGAAGTTCTTTCCCATGTCGCTCGAGGCGCTCACGGCCCGCACCAGCAGCAAGCGTGCCCGCATTGCTCTCGAGCAGGACGAGGAGTTGCAACCAGTACGCAGTCGAGCCGTTGCGAGATTTCCGCTGGTGCAACAGTTCTTCGGCCTCGGCACATCGTTTGCGCAATACGTTTCCCTCACCCGCATGCGGGTGCGCAACATCGTGCTCGATGTTCCATTCTGGGTTCTTCTCGTTCTGATGGCGGGGCTAGCCCTCAACAACGGGCACTACGCTGGGCGTGCGGAAGGGACGAACGTCTGGCCGGTCACTTATCTCATGCTGCAAGCTGTCGAGGGTGGGGCAATCATCTTCCTCTATATTGTCGCCACATTCTATGCAGCTGAGCTTGTTTGGCGGGAGCGCGATACGCACTTCGAGGGGATTCATGACGCGCTGCCGATGAAGGAATCGACAGACTGGCTCTCAAAGCTCACGGCGCTCTGCGTGGTGGAATTGGCACTGCTTACGATCGCAGAGCTCTGCGGAATCATCATGCAGACGATCGCCGGCTACTATCACTACGAGCTGTTGCAGTACGCCAAGGAACTTTACGTAATCACTTTTCCGCAGGTCCTCACGTTTGCTCTCTTTGCCATGTTTGTGCAAACCATCGTGTCCAACAAGTTCATCGGGCACGGAATCGTTATCGGCATTTTCGTCATGCAGCCCGTGCTCTTCAACTTTGGATGGGAGAACACGCTGTATCTTTTCGGAGCCACTCCACCCTATACGTACTCCGACATGAACGGCTACGGGCACTTCGTTCAACCGCTGCTCTGGTCGATTACGTATTGGCTGTCGATAGCTGCATTCCTCGGAGTCCTCTCCATCGGGCTCGCACGCCGGGGTGCAGAAGATTCGCTGCGTGCGCGGTTGCACCTACTGCGCCAGAACGCGCTCGGGCTTGCCCCTGCAGCCGCGATCTTCTGTCTAGTTGCGGTAGGGAGCGGGTGGTGGTTCTACTACAACACCCATGTTCTGAATGAATACCTGACCAACAAGGATCGGCGCGACATCCAGGCAGACTACGAAAAGAACTTCAAGAAATATGAGCACCTACCGCAGCCCAAGATCATTTCAGTCGGTGCACAAATCGACATCTTTCCTGAGCGCCGTTCCTTTAGCGGAACGGGCCACTTCGTGCTTCAGAACAAAACGCCCCAACCAATCGCGCAGATCCATCTCACGGATGCGCAGCAAGCAGTCACAAACGTAGCCTTCGACCGGCCCTTCCACATCGCCTCGGCAAGCGCGCGCAATCTCTACGTAATTTATGCACTCGACAAGCCGCTCGCGCCGGGCGAGACGATGAACATGACGTTCAACGTGGGCAAGGAAAGCCGCGGCTTCATGGACGGCCACGAGCGCGCCGAACTCGCCTACAGCGGAACATTCTTCGACTCAGGATACTTTCCAAGTATCGGATATAGCGCTGATAACGAACTGGGCGATCCTCGGCGACGTCGCGAAGAGCATCTTAGCCCGCAAGAGTTGCTGCCCAAGCGTGGAGATCCTGTCGGTAGCGTCACCAATTTGTTTACGCCACAAGCAGACTGGGTGCATTACCGCACCACCGTCAGCACGTCGGCCGATCAGATCGCCATCTCTCCTGGCTACCTGACAAAGGACTGGATGGCCAACGGACGTCACTACTTTACCTACGACATGGGGGACGTTCAGACGCTCGACTTCTTCTCCTTCGTCTCCGGCAAGTACGAGCTTACCCGCGACACGTTTCAAGGAGCCAACGGCCCCATCGCCATCGATGTCTATCATCTGCCATCGCACACCTTCGACGTGCAGGACATGATCGACGCCGCAAAAGCGGGACTCGCGTTCTACGAAAAGGCCTTCAGTCCCTACCAATTCAAGCAATATCGCATTCTTGAGTTTCCGAGGTATCGTACATTCGCCCAGTCGTTTCCGAATACCGTTCCTTTTTCAGAGGGGATCGGGTTTATCGAGCGGATGCAGAAACCGACCGACATAGACTTCACTTACTTTGTTACTGCGCACGAACTCGGGCACCAGTGGTGGGCGCATCAACTGATCGGCGGCCGGGTTGCCGGATCGAACATGATGTCGGAAACGCTGGCCGAATACTCCGCGCTGATGACGATGCGGCACCGTTACGGCGATGACCATATGCACAAGTTTCTCAAGTACGAGTTGGATCGATATCTGCGTGGACGCGGCGCCGAGGTTCGCCGCGAAGAGCCGCTCGCCCAGGTTCAGCAGGAGGCGTATGTCTGGTACCAGAAGGGTGGTCAGATCATGTACGCGCTGTCGGACTACATCGGGGAAGACAAGGTCAACCTTGCCCTGCACAACTTCCTGATGCAGTATCGCTATGCCAATGCCGACGCCAGTCAGTCAGGTCCATATCCCGACACGCGCGAACTTGTGGCGGCTCTGCGAGCACAAACTCCCGCAAACCTCCAGTACTTCATCGACGACTCATTCGAGAATATTGTGCTCTATAACAATCGTGTGGAGTCAGCGACTGTGACACAGACGCCGGACCACAAATACAAGGTCACGCTGGTTGTCGAAGCACATAAGATCAAGTCCGACGGCAGCGGAAATGAAACGCCGATGAAGATGAACGATCTCGTAGATATTGGCGTGTTCACCGGTTCGCGCGACAACGAGAAGCCGCTCTACCTGCAGAAGCAATGGGTACACGACGGCAAGCAGACCTTCGAAGTCGTCGTGGACAAGATGCCCGATCGCGCCGGGATCGACCCGTTGAACAAGCTTATCGATCGCGATGCGGACGATAACGAGACGGACGTGACGAAGCAATAGCGAGGGGCATTGGACAGCGATCGAGCGATCGGGAGGAAGATCTCTTTCGATTGCCGTGGTAAGCTGCACCTCAAGTCATTGCGATGAGTGCTGCACTGGAATTCCGAAAAGTTTCCGTGGCGGTTGCGACCGGACGACTGCTGCTGAAGGACGTCTCCATAAATCTCGAAGAGGGCACCGTCACTGCGATTCTGGGACGCAGCGGCTCGGGGAAAACCACGCTTTTGCGGACTGCAAATCGCATGATTGAGCCAACCGGCGGCGACGTTCTGGTCGACGGCGCCAACACCAAAGAGTTGGCGCAGGTGGATCTGCGCAGGACGATGGGCTATGTGATCCAGGAAACGGGCTTGTTTCCGCACTTCAATGTGGAGCGCAACGTCGGCATCGTTCTTGAAGCTCAAGGACAGCCGCGCCCGCAGCGAATGGAACGGAGCACCGAGCTGTTGCGATTGGTGGGACTGGATGCCGCGGCGTTTTCGCATCGCTATCCCCATCAACTTTCCGGAGGCCAGCGGCAACGTGTCGGCCTGGCCCGAGCACTGGCTGCAGAGCCGAAGATCCTGCTGATGGACGAGCCCTTCGGCGCGCTCGATCCCCTGACCAGGACGGAGATGCAGGACATGCTTCGCGATCTTCTCAAGCGGCTTCGCACCACCGTGTTGCTGGTAACGCACGACCTCGATGAAGCGCTCTATCTCGCTGACCGCATCGTGCTGCTTGGCGAGGGAAGTGTCGTCGCAAATCTTGCCCGCGACGAATTTCTTCAATCGGAACTGCCGGAGATCGCCGCCTATGCCAGCGCATTCCGCCGCGGCCAATTCGCGGCCGCGACGAATCCGATTGCGACGGACGGAATCAGATGACCTCATTTCTTTCCCAATACGGCGGCGAAATCGCCACACTCACGGTCGAGCATCTCTGGCTCACCGGAGCGGCCATGCTGTTTGCGACCCTTATCGCCGTACCAGCGGGCATCTGGCTCACGCGTTCGCCGCGCTGGGCCAAGCCAGTGATCGGAGTTGCCAATGTGCTGCAAACCATCCCATCGCTGGCCATGTTCGGATTCCTTCTGCCGCTGCCATGGCTTGGCGAGCGCGCCGCGCGCATTGCCATTGTTGCGCTCATTGCCTACGCGCTTCTTCCCATTCTGCGTAACACGTATGCAGGAATTCGCGGCATCGATCCGACTCTGAACGAGGTTGCTCGGGCCATTGGCCTGACGGACGCACAACGCCTCTTTAAAATCGAGCTGCCCCTCGCAGCGTCGTTCATCTTCGCGGGACTTCGTACGGCCACGGTGACCTGCATCGGCATCGCGACCATCGCAGCCGCGGTTGGCGCCGGCGGCCTTGGCGAACTGATCTTTCGCGGCGTTGCCTCCATCGACAACCGGCTGGTCCTGGCGGGAGCGATTCCAGCGGCGCTTCTTGCGCTTGCAGCGGATGCGGCGCTCGGATTGCTGGAACGTCGATTTAAAATTCCCAACGCAGAGGGTCCCGGCCGATGAGGCGATTCGTTCGCGTTCCCTCGATTCTTTTGTTCTGCCTTTCACTCATCAGTTGCTCGCCTCCGCGTCCCAACCACCCCATCATTGGTGCGAAGAACTTCACCGAGCAGGTCATCCTCGGCGAGCTTCTTGCGCAAGAGATCGAAGCCAAATCCGGCCTGAAGGTGGAGCGCCGGTTTTACCTTGCCGGCAGCTATATCTGCAATCAGGCGCTCGTTGCCGGCCGCATTGACGCCTACGTGGAATACACCGGTACGGCGCTTACCGCAATTCTCAAGCAGCCGGTCGACCGGAACCCGCAGGCTGTTCTGGCAGCAGTGCGGAGTCTTTACGCATCAAGGTACGACGTCACAGTTGCCGAGCCGCTCGGCTTCGAAAACACCTTTGCCATGGTGATTCGCGGTGACGATGCGCGACGCCTGCACTTGACGACGCTGAGCCAGGCCGCGTTATATGCTTCGCAGTGGCGTCCTGGCGTGGGATACGAATTTGAGCAGCGCCCCGACGGCTTGCGGGGACTCAGCGCCGCTTACGATCTGCACTTTGCAGGTGCTCCGCGCACCATGGATCTTGGCCTTCTCTACCGCGCTCTCAGCGCGCACCAGGTCGACATGATTGCAGCAAATTCGACAGACGGTCCTATCCGGTCGATGGGTCTTGTGGCGCTGCAGGATGACCGCCATTACTTCCCGCCCTATCAGGCTGTCCCGTTGGTGCGCGATGATGCTCTTCGGCGCTGGCCGCAGATCGCGGTCGCGCTTCACGCCCTGGCCGGAAAAATCAGCGCAGACGACATGCGGGCCATGAACGAAGCCGTCGACGGTCAGCATCGCGATCCTGCTGAAGTTGTCCGCGAGTTTCGCATGAAGAAAGGGTTTTAGGAGAATCCTCGATGCCAGGGATCTAGATGCGTTCGCAGCAGCCGAAATGAAAGGAGGATAATCGGTTTCAACGACATCAGCCTTCCTCTGCAGGCCGATGCATAAGAGGTCACGATAATGTCCAATACTGCGGATCACCCGAATTGCTGGCCGGCCCTCCCGCTTGAATCCTGGCGAGACACGTATGCCACTCTCCACATGTGGACGCAGATCGTCGGCAAGATCCGCTTGCGGCTGACGCCGCTGGTTAATCACTGGTGGAACGTGCCGCTGTATGTGACGGCGCGCGGGCTGACCACCTCGTGTATTCCCTATGGAGAGAGATCGTTCGAACTTCGTTTCGACTTTATTCGCCATGAGCTTGTTCTTGAGACCAGCGACGCTATTGTGAAGACGCTTCCGCTTGGGCCGCGCGCCGTGGCTGATTTCTACAAGGAATGTTTCGGCATGCTCCGCTCCGCTGGCATCGACGTAAAAATCTGGCCGATGCCGGTCGAGATTCCGGAACCCATCCGATTCGATCAGGATCGGCAGCATTGCTTCTATGATCCCGACGCGGTGGCCAGGCTCTGGCGCATCCTCCTCTCAGCGCATGCGGTCTTAGAGCAATTCAGATCGCGGTTCATCGGGAAGTCCAGCCCCGTTCATTTCTTCTGGGGGAGTTTCGATCTTGCGGTCACGCGATTCTCCGGCCGCAAAGCGCCGCCCCGCGATGGGGCAGACGCCATCACCCGGGAGGCGTATTCGCACGAAGTTAGCAGTGTTGGTTTCTGGCCCGGGGCCGGTTTCGCAGGACCGGCATTCTACTCGTACATGGCGCCGTCGCCAGCGGGATTCCGCGAAACGCGAGTTTCGCCAGCGGCAGCTCGCTATGACGAAGGACTCGGCGAATTCATCGTCATGTACGACGATATCCGCGCGGCGGCCTCTCCCACAGGAGCCCTGCTTGCCTTCTGCCAAAGCACCTACGAAGCAGGTGCGACAGCCGCGAATTGGGACCGTGAAAATCTCGAGCGCGACATTCGCGTCTGAGGGAAGAGCCCAATCTATCGAGGCGCAGAGCCGGCGAGGTTATAGCCCTCCACGCGCACTCTCGGCTTTTCGCCGCGCGTATCCGCATCGTCGAGCGAAATGGAAATGGTCCGTTTCTCTCCGGGCATGAGCGCGATGTAGTTATCGCTGTAGAGCGCAGGCACAATCAGGTCGCCACTCTTGCTGCGAACGGCCTTGACGCGCACCATCAGAGCCGGCGACTTCGAAAGATTGTGCAACTCGGTCGCGATCTTCCACTCCACGCCGTCGCGTACGACACGCGTTTTTGCGTTCACCCTGGCGGCGGCCAGATCGCGAATCCCCTGGTAATCGCCCTCGGCAAGTCCATGGAGATAAAAATTCGACGAAAAAACGACTGCGCCCCGGGTCAGCGTCAGGCGAATGAAATGCGTTCGCGCCAGCCCGGCGGGGAATTGCAGTTGCAGAGGAGACACGGTACTGTCCTCTGTGCTGTCGAGTACCGCGGTTTTCTCCCAATGTACTGAGCCGTCGATGTCGATCACCTGCGCATGGGCTGTCAGCCGGGTCTGTTCGCCGGCGCTATAGTTCACCACCTCCACCGCGTCGGTCGACGCATTCCACTGGATGTGTAAAGGCTCCGCGCCTTTCTTCGCGCCGTAGAATCCGGCATCGGTGTCGAAGAAGTAGTCGTACGTTTGCCACAGCAGCGAAGGCCACGCGGGATGACTCATCCAGATCAGAAGACCAAGCCGATTCTTGCTTTGTCCCTCGAACATTCCGCGATACGCGTCATAATCCACGAACTGGGCGAAGCTCACCCAGGCAGCAACATCGCCGGCTCCGCCATACTGTTTCTCAACCGCCGTGGTGAAGGGATTGTGCTCGTGATAGTCGTGGAGCGGCCACTGATAGCCCTGCGGCCACATCGCCGATTCCGGCATTGTCCGGCGCAGGTCATCCATTTCCACAACATTGGGCGAGCCCATCTCGCTGTGCAGTTTTGTTGGCGCATGTTCGAAGTAGTAGCGAAGCGGCTCAACGCGATACGGTCCGTGACCGCTGACGGGCCCATCGGCCGAACTCGAAATGTAATGCGATCCCGGCTCAAGCGTCGCCACCAGTTCGCGGAGCCCATCGTCGATCGGCTGGGGTGGCAATCCTTCATTGCGACCGCAGAAGATTCCAAGCGAGGCGTGATTGCGGATGCGCAACAGGTAGTCATGCGCGTTTGCAAGAAACAATTTGTTATCGTCCGGATCGGGTCCGTCCCAGGGATTGGCAAGCCAGAAATCCTGCCATACCACCACGCCGTAGCGATCTGCGGCGTCGTAGAATGCCTCATCGCCGGTCTGACCCACCCAGTTGCGAATCATGTTGAAGTGCTCGTCGCGGTGATAGCGCAATGCAGCATCGTATTCACGGGAGCGATATCGCAGCATCGATTCCGGAAATCCCCAGTTCCCGCCGCGCGGGATAAAGCGCCGCCCATTGATCCAGATCTTCAGCACTCCGCCATCTTCTGAATACGTGAATTGACGCACCCCAATGTTGAATGAAGTCCGGTCCGAGGTCACGCCATCGATAACGAAGCTGTATGAAACCGGATAGAGGTTGGGTTCGCCGTAGCCGACCGGCCACCAGAGTTTTGGATTCACGAGGCGGAGCGCTGCCTGCGTTTCCGGCGAAAACTCAACTGCCTTTATAGACGAAGCATCGATCGCCACCGGCATCTCGACACTCACGTTTCCGAAGCGAGCCTGCAGCGTCCCAGTCACCGGCTTGGCTTCGAGATTCCGCAGCGTGGCCTGCATAGTGATATCGGCGCGGGTGGTGTCCGGGAGCGGCAATGTTGTTGTCACCAGCGGTCCTTCGATCTTCACCGGGCCGGTGGTGGTGATTGAAACATTGCTCCAGATGCCGGTGTCGCGGCCGCGAATCGTCGACATCCAATCCCATCCTGCCGAAGCATGGTACGTGGGATTATCGCGGCCCAGCGCGCCGCCATTTACCATCGGTGCCGCCTTGTCTTTTGTGCTGCCTGGGTTCGCAACGCGAAGAATACGCACGGCCAGCGCATTCACACCGCCGCGGTGCACGAGGGCCGATACATCAAATCGTCCGCGCATAAAGCCGCCGTCGATTTGGCCCACGCGATGGCCATTGAGAAAGATTTCTGCTTTCCAGTTAATGCCGTCGAAGTTGAGCCACGTGTGCTCGCCCGGCCGCTGTTCAACTGGCGCGCTGAATTCGTCGCGATACCAGAAGTCCGCGCAGAAGAACGAATCGGAGATGGCGTATTGGTTGTCGCCGAAGTCGGGATTAGGAATCGCTCCATCATTCAGATAGCTGGTCAACACAGTTCCCGGAACCGTCGCGATCATCCAATCCTTGTCTGCAAAGCCGGGCATCGCGAGCTTCTCACCCTCAATCGGCACAAGGGATGCACGCTGCACGCGCCAGTTGCCGCCGGCGAGAGGCAAGACGCCGTTGTCGTCTACCGGAGCAGGCGCATGCGGCCGTGATACGAATCCGCCGCGCCCATAAACCTCGAACTCGCTCAGTATGTACCGGTCACCCGGATTCTCCGGCCTGCTCATCAGCAAGCGGACATAGCGGCCGCGACCCGGCTGTGCGAGGTGGATATCATCGTTCGCGCCGCCGGAAGGCGGGATCGCCTGCAATGTCTTCCAGTTGCTCGCATCATCCGACACCTGGATTTCACCTTCTGCGGCGCGTGCGATCCAACTGAGCGCGATGCGATCGAAGTTGCACATGGCGCCGAGATCGACGTAGACCCACTCTTCGCTGCTGCCGGCGCTCATCCACGCACTCGAGAAGATATCAGGACCCGCCACGCGAACTGCGTGTCCCCGGTCGAAAAGGGCAAGCTCCGCCACTCCCCAGGTGGGTACGTTCGGCGCTGAAAGCTGGACGCGATAGGAGCGAAACCTGGCAGGTGCGGCGAATGAAATCGACTCGAAAAAGCTTGGACCCGGAGCCCGCATGTCGGGCCACAGCGAACCCGAAGCATGGCCCACCTCTTTCCAATTCGCGCCATCATTCGAACCCAGGACTGTGTACGTCCACGCGCCGGATAACGCTCTACCATAAATCTTGCGCAGATAGAGATCGATCCGATCGGTCTCCGGGACTTCTTTCCCACCCTTCAAATCGAATTCGACCCACGGCGCATTGCCCGACACGTCCAGCGAAGAAGTGACGTTGCCATCCAGAAAGGTTTCTCGTTGAGTCTTCGGTAAGACCCCTGCATTGCTGGTTGAGGTCTCAAGCCACTGCGGAATCGTGGTCTCCTTGATGCCGTCGGTGATCAATTGCGCCGTCAGGTTATAGTCATACGCACTCGACTGATAGGCAGGGCGATGAAGCGCCAGGTTGCGATAGGTATGCGTGTCCGCCACGAGTGCGGGCCCGGTATACTGCTTCGGATCTCCGGGGTATACACCAATGCCGCGCGTATAGTTTTGGGCGTGTCCTGCAAGAGTGGCGCAAGCAAGGAGGAGGGCAATGCGTTTCATCGTTTGCTCCATTTACGCGATCGACACTGTCGTTGACGTGCCTCGGCGTCGGCGCAGCATGTCTCGTAATCAGCTGAACGAGCAAGTGTAAACGGCTGCCATGGTCGCCGCAAGGCGGGGGCCGTCAACGGCATCACGCCGCAGAATCCATTACGCGGAGCAAAGGAAAAGCGGCGCCGACATCGAAGAGTCGGCGCCGCTGCGGATTAATCGCAATCAGTTGGTCTGGGATTTCTTCTCATCTGTCGCATCGCCTGGCTTGCAGCCGGTCTTTTCGCCACCCTTGCTGCCGTCTTTGCCGGAACCCGAGCCGGAGCCGGAGCCTGAAGCCGAGCCTGAACCCGAACCTTTTCCCGAACCTTTCCCCGACCCTTTCTTGGAACCGCCCTTCTTGCTCGATCCGCCCCCTGAGCCACCGGAAGTGTCACCTCCGCCCGCAGGGGTCGTCTTGCTCGTCGACGATGCATCGAGGGGCGTCACACTGATGCGCATTGAGGCATACGTAATCCCGGGCAACGCATTCTGCGCGCGCGTTGCCAGCGGCAAATTCGGATCGGCGTCTTTGCGAACAAGGTAGCCCTGCACAAGGTCAAGGTCGGGAAGGGACTTTGCAAGCTCCTCAGTATACTTTTGCGGAACCATCAAGTAGTCACCTGAAAGCAGCCCGATATAGTGGTCTTCGCGATCTGGATCGCCATGTGCTTGTTGAGTAGCTACCGCGGTGGTCAGGTTCCCGGCCATCACAAACCGTGTCCGATCTTCCCAGTAGCTCATCACCTGGGTGAATGCGTTCAAGGCAGGAACGCTGATCGCAGGCAGCGTCACCAGCGGCGCCGCAACTTTTGTTCCCGCAATGATGACGTTCAGCGCCTTCACGAAGATCGATGTCCCGGGCGCTCTGGAAACGTTCACGGCCAGCTTGCCGGATCCTTGTGTGAGCAAAATCTTGCTGGTGCCCTGCATGGCCTGGGGTGTTCTGAAGCCCAGTTGTTCGAGGGAAATCTTGCCCGCCTTATCCGGCTCAACCGATGCGATTGCGGTCCACGCAAGGGGAGCAATGATGTCCCGATAGGCGTGAATCTGCGTCGTATCGACGCGAAGCTGTGAGGCTTTCAGATTGGTCTCACCCGTACCTGGATGGAACTGCGAGAGTGCGATGCCGACGGCGACATCGCCATCGTGGTCCAGCAGCTCGTCTTTCCCAATATCGGTTGCATAGCGCAGCTTCTTCTCGTCGCTCTTGTAGTGCAGATACTGTGTCTCCACAGCCGGGTCAGGAAGTTGATCCTTTGGCCCGCGCGAGGCCGATTTCTGCCCATAGTTCCGGCTCATCGGATTCACCGAGTCGAAGAATCCGTTCCAGAAATCATACGAGTCGTGTGGAGTATCGTCCGCGGAGTTATTCTGCGGCGGGGTTTCCTGCGCAGCAGAAATCCCGGGCAAGAGTGCGGCCATCAGGCTGATTGCTGAAGCGTCTCCAAGAAAACGGCGACGGGAAACGGACATGATCTTTCTCCTTGCTTGTGTAACTGCGTGAGCGAATCAATCAGGCGGAATTCGCCCGATCACTGAGCCCGTATCACTTCGTTCCCCGGGACGCTGCGAAGTGTTGTAACCGTGATGCCCCAATCGGTCGGCACTGGTTCAGATAATCCGCGAGTCGAACTGCTCGCGTTGTTTAACAGCCGCTGCAAGGGAGAGTCGGCGCCGCGTACGCCGCGTGTGGCGACCCCCTCAAACGTCAACGATGACGGATCGGGAAGCGGCTGCGCTGTACTCAACATGATCAGCGTATCCACTCCATAAGGAGGCCCGACCTTCAGCGTAAGCGAGTGCGGCAAAACAAACCTGCGGTCGCTGTTTCCGGCCTTGGGGAATTGATTTTCTGCAAAATTGATCGGATAGAGAAGAGTGCCCTGGCCGTTGCAACCGATGTCGAGAACGTACACCCAGCGCGCATCGACAACGCGATCCTCCGACTGTAACAGCATCTGAAGCTTGTCGCCGGAATGCGCGGCCTGATCCTGCGAGAGGGTACCGCCATCGGGCGCACGCACCAGGGCGAGCTTATAGAAGGATTCGGCGGACTCGCCATTCGCGCTGTCCTGCAGCGTGAGCCAGCCATGGACCTTGCCCAGGCGCTGCGCGTAATCATTCAGCTTTCTGGTAAGTGCGCCGGGTTGCGGCGGAGCTCCCAGCGCTGTCCAATCGGTCCGAACCGGGTAAGGAGAATCCGTGGAACAGCCGGGGCTATGATCCGCGACGGCACTGCTCGGTCGTGGTCCAGCGGCAAACTCGCTCTTGTGGAACCATGCATATGCGGGACCGTCATCGGTAAGGATTCCCGTCAGGAGATAATTGGCGGCGGCAAAATCCTTCGCAGCTTGCACGGCGCTTTGCGGATCGTGGAGGGCGAGTTTATCCGCCACTTCCTGAGGCACAGGCAGGTTCACCCAGACCCGCGCATCTGCGCTGAGATGCTGCTTCAAGGCGTCTACCGTGAGCTTCGGCCCAAGATTCATTGGCGGAGGCGCAGTCGTATTCAGGCTTCTTGCCCCCTGTGGGGCCGATTTTGCATCGCCACCCGGCTTCGCTTGCAGCAGAATCCAGTTCGCTCCATCCCAACTGAGAAGATGCGTCCAGTTATCTTCCGCGGGGTCAACGACTGAAACCACTCCTGCCGCCTTCACCTGCGCAGCCGCTGCAACAATGTCCTCCTGCGCAAGGTGTGAGGGCCAAAGCCAGAAGAGAAGTGGATCGGATTGCGGCGGTACCAGCTTGCTGAGCGCAAAAATCTCGCCCGGCAAAACCTTGGCTCCCGCGGGGCTTACCACCTGCGCACTTGAACGCGCGATTCCCAGCAGGTCAGTCACACGCAGCTTCACCGGCGAAGTGCCGCTGTCATCCGTTGCCAACGTAAATTCGCTCCCTGGTCCGACACCTGAAACGCGTCCGATGTCGAGCCACACCGAACCGTCATCATCGGTCTTGATCGCGGCTGTCAGTACCTTGTTGCTGCTTGTGGCCTTCCCCCCGAACAGAGGCTCTTGACGGCGTTGCGCATTCGCATCCAGATCCGGTTCTTCGTCGGAAACTCCGTTTCCTTCGAGAACCGCTTTCACCCTCTGATACACCATCGCCGCCGGCGCATCCGCAGGCAGAACCTGCAGCGATTCAATCAGGGCCGTTGTGAATGCGCCGTGTGGTTCCTGCGCGGTGTCCGGCGGAGGCGACTCCTTCGCCGTCTGATCCTGTTGCGCTGCGGAAAACACAAGGGCGGGATTGTCCGCGCGTTCCGTCGGTGGCGTCCGTTCTTTGCCGTCGGGGCCGGTTTCAGGAGGCTCGTCGATGTCGCGCGGATCATAGGCAAGGGTGCGCTCCCGGTACTTCGGACCGATCCCGCGCGCTGCGCCCCCACTATGGCAACTGTCGAAGATAACGGTGAGATGAAGGCCCTTGTCCAACGCGGCGTTAAAAATGTGCGCCATCTCACGGTCGCGCACGTCAAAGCCGCCCTTGTACGCGTCTGAAGGAACCAACGTGCTGTCGGCATGCAACAGCTTGCCGTCTGCCCATACCTCCATTTTGGTTCCCTTGCTGTTGATGCGGAGCGAGCCATGGCTGGCGTCGTAAAACACCACCGTGTCTCCACGCCGGGGCAAATCGACAAGATATTTCTGCATGGCGGCAAGAATGCCGTCGCGAGTCGTTTGGTCGGCCGGCAAAACTAACACGCCTGGCCGCGGCTGGGGCGGTGCGGGATTCGTGAGTAGAGCTACATTGGCCGCCGGAAAACCGAACTTCGGGCTGGTCAGAAGATCGGCCATCGCCTGCGCGTCGTTGACTGAGCCTTCCAGGTTTTCAAATGATCCCAGCTCGAATCGCCCGTAAATGCATCCTGCCGGATGCGCGGCGGTGGTGCCCGGCGGCTGATAAGTGTTGATGCCAATGAGCAAGGCTCGACGAGTCTGCGCGGGAACCTGGCATACGAAGAGGGCCAAGCAAATCAGCAATGGGGAAGTGAGGCGCCGCATGGAGACTCCGGGGAGATAGCAGAAAGCGTACTGCCTTCATTCGGCAAACGCAATCCCAAAACCAATGCCAGCGTTGCACCGGGTCAATCGGACAATACTGACATTCAGAGAGCCCGGGGCGTTCATTTTGCGATTCATGACACCATCGCGTCTGCAACTGCCCGCGCATTCTTGTGCGTATCGTGGAACACAGGGGCGTCGATTTTTCGAGAATGTGATCTGCCCTCCCCGGGGTGGATTGCGAGCATCCCGGAAGCAGGGAAATGGCAGCGATCCGTAGCCGGCGATGCGATTCTCATCGGAGAACGATGGTCGGCTCGCAAATCGAATCAGGGCATTTCAAATATCGAAAACATCGGAGAGCGCAGGCCGGACAGCCTTCATTGACTGACCATTGTCGGGAGCGCGATTCGCGGCGGCGCATTTTTGAAAGGCAAGCTTCGGTGAGGCTTTCACATCATGGGGCCACTTTTTCGACAGTCAGGATAACTTCAGTGCCCGGCCCGAGTTGGACAGAGCGATCGGAACTGCTGATTCTGGCGCTGCAACCTGGCCCTCCTTCCGGCTCCAGCTTCACCTTCGGCATGCGGACTACGATCCCCGGATGAACGGTGCGTGGCGGACCTCCGGGACTCAGATCGTCGTCGCGACCGGTCGAGCCCGAAACGGGGCTCGAGATCGACCGAGCTCCGCCCGCGACCTGTGTCGGCAAGGCGTCGTGCAACATGCTCGACTGGTCGCGAGGGGCTACCAAGCCGATCAACCGCAGCGGGAGCTGCTGTTTCTGCCGGCCCTCGCAATCGGCGTGATCGAAGACTAGCCCCAGTTCAGAGGAATTGGGATTCTTCGACGAGGCCGCAGCCGTTACGTGCCCATATAGAATTGCGTCCTGCGTCAACACGCAACCCGGATAGGTAAGCCCATACAGCACCTTCACAAATACTTCCTTGCCGGGTTTGAGGTGCGCCGAGTCCATCAACTCCGTGACACGAGCCTCAATGGTGGAGGCAACTGGCCAGTCTCTATTCTCGAATTGTTGACATGCAGGGGTACCGGTGTCATCAGCCGTCGCTGCGGATGCGGTCATGGTTCCCTTAGCGAGCGCCGGCGAAGCCTCACTTGTCGTGGGCTCGAATTTCACCAATCCATCGCGATAGTCCAGGTGCAAAGTGAGCGAATGAAGCATGTCGAAGCCCAGCATTCCTGCAACCTCAAACCCCATATCGTGATCGAGTGTCGAAAGATCCCACTGGAGTATATGGCTTCGACGGGGCAAGGAGAGCTTTGCAAACTGAAAGTCGAAGTTGTCGCGATACACCTGCGCCGTTGGGCCGGAAGCGGTCTGCATGGCATTGGTAAAGTTGGCCCTGGTACTGGAAATGGCATGCGCCGTCTCCGATGTCATGGTGCTTAAGCGCATACCGGTGTCGAGTACAAAGAGCCTGCGGGCTTTGTTATTGAGCAGCACCGGCACAAGCAGAAATTGGCGCCGGTGATAAACCGGAGTGTAATCCGCGAATTCCGGCAACGTCGCACGATCGCCCGGCAAAATTCCGGTACGCGGCGGAAGTGGATCGAGCGTGAGCCCGGCATCCCGGGCATCAATTGTCACAAGATAGGAGGCGAAGATATCGGTGCCGATCATACCGTCGGCTTTTCCCGCAAATGGTGCATTGCTCACACCCACGAGGCAGTCGCGAAACTCAAGCGGCCCAATATGTACACTGTCGGCGTGTACCGTTCCGGGCGGATCATTGGCGTCCTGCTGCAGTCCATTCGCGTCGGCAAGAGCTTTGGTGATAAAGATTCCCGAGGCTGCCGTATCCACCACGAGCCTTGCATTGGTCTTTGGCAGTTGCACGTCAAGCCGGTAGCCATCCGGATGCTTGCCATCCTCCATGGTGCGGATCAAGTGCAGCGTTGCCGATTGAACGGCAGGCTGAATCTTGCAGGTCTGCGAGTTTTCTGAGAGCAGCGGCAGCATCGCGTTCATGGATGCTTCAGCCTTTTGCCGTGTCTCCGCATCCAGGCCCTTCATCGTGGGAAGCGCCTGATAGATTCCCTCAATCTCATGCGCCGGCGAAACAACCCTGCGCCACGCGTAGAGGATGTCGGGGTCTTCTGGGTCGATCTCATACGCTCTCTGGATCTCGGCGCGTTCCGATGCGTACATCGAATCGATGCGCAGGGCGCGGCTGCGAATCAGATGGATGCGCGCGTAGCATTTGTCCGCGGCTGCAGCGGCATCGAGCGTCTGCAGAGCCAGCCAGGGCTGCCCTTGGCGCAGCTGCACTTCGGCTTGCGCGGTGAGGATCGGAGCCGAGTGGGGATCGTCCGCAAGGGCTGCGGATACGCGATCAGATGCCTGTGTAATCTTGCCTTCCCGCAAAAGCGTCTGCACGAGCGAAGCGGCGATCAATGCATCATGCGGCTGTTGCACGAAGGATTGCGCATATTCCCGTTCCGCATCTGCATACCGGCCTTCGGCGTATGTTGTGGCTGCGGGAGTAGCTGCAGGAGGGGATGCTGTCGGACAGCTCGCGGTCTGACTCAAGAGAGATGAAGCCTGGAAAATCAGAACAACAAAAATCAAACTGAAGCGGAGCAGGGGGCCGTTGAGGGAACGGGGAGTACAAGAGGGAACAGGCATCCAGGGTCTCCCGAACTTAAATCAGAGCAATAATACTCTGCGCGGAGTGAGTCTTGAGTTGCTTCGCGGTCACGTCATTTGTGAGCATTACTGCCGCACTACTCGTTGCGAAGGGCTGACACAGGATTGACTCCAGCGGCGCGTCTCGCCGGTAAACACGTTCCTGCAACTGCCAGCAGGGGCAATATACAAACTACGGCGACGATTGTCAGTGGATCGAACTGCGACGTCTGAATCAGCTCTCGCCTCGCCAATCGCCCGGCTACAAACGCGAGCGGAAGTCCAATCGCCACACCAAGCAGCGCCAGGATCAAGGCCTGACGCAACACCAACCACATCACCTTAGACCGATTCGCACCAAGCGCCATGCGAATCCCAATCTCGTGAGTGCGCTGAGAAGTGACGAAAGAAAGTACGCCGTATATTCCAACAAGCGAAAGCAACAGGGCCGCAACCGCGAAACTTCCGAACAGCGCCAATGCGAAGCGCGGACCTGCATAGCCGTACATATCCAGCATCTGCCGAAGGCTCATCGTCTCGACGATGGGCTGATCCTTGTCGATCGCATGAACCGCCTGCCGCATCGGATTGACCAGCACATCTGTAGGAAGGGATGTAGAGACGATCAGACTGTCGGCGGCTGCCGGAGCTACGGTGTAGGGCAAGAAGACATGTGGATAGTTCTCATTGAATCCGACGAAAAATGGCAGATCGCTCATGACGCCAACCACGGTGAAAGCGTTGTCTGCCAGCTTGTTCTTCCCATCGGGTTTGAATTCCGGCAGGTGGATGGTTCGGCCGATGGCGTTCTCGCCCGCGAAATAGCGCTGCGCAAAATTCTGCGTTATCACTACCTCATGCGACGACGCGGCCACTTCACGAGAATCCAGGAAGTGCCCCTGCAACATCTTCCTGCCCGACATTTCGAGGAAGTCCGGATCAGTCAAATCCAGGGCCACGACACGCTTGTCAATGTCCTGCCCGCTGATCTGCACGCGATCCGCATACATGTCCATGAACGGGAAAGCAGCATCCACCGTGGCCTGTCTGACACCCGGGACGGCTCGCACGCGATCCAGTAACTGTCTGAAAAACAGGGTGCGACTTTCGGGCGTGGGGTAGCGCGTGTCCGAGAGCGGGATGCGAAGCATCAACGTGCGATCGGGCGTAAACGGCACGGGCACGCCCTCTACCGCTATCAGGGACCGAACCATCAAGCCTGCGAGCATCAGAAGAGCCAGCGAGAGAGCAATCTCCGTGACGACGAATCCGCTGAGCAGGCGCCTGTGCGCACGGCTGTCGGAAGAGCGGAAACTATTGAGCGCCGCGGCCAGCCTGGGTCTTGCACTGTGCCAGGCCGGCATGGTTCCAAAGATCAACACAGTGCCAAGTGCGATTCCCAACGAGGTCAGCAGGACCGGCACATTCATCGTAATGACTGCTTCATCGGGAATCGTGTCGGTGGGGACAATGCGCAGAATTGCCTGCAATCCCGCATAGGCGCAAACCAGCGATACAGGAAATGCGATCAACGCGAGCAGGAGCGATTCGGTGAGAGCGTGTCGAACGAGTCTCAATCGCGAAGCGCCGATCGAAGCGCGTACCACAAATTCATGCTCACGGCTTACCGCGCGAGCGAGCAACAAGCTCGACACGTTGACGCAGGAAATAAACAGGAGCACAAATACCGAACCGAGCAACAGATAAAGAATGCCTGCCAGTCCCGACTTGAACATCTCGTCAAACGGAAGAATTCCAAGGCGCAGATTCTTGGGATACATGAACGGCTCAGTTTGTGCAAATTCGGCGAAAATCGGCGCGAGTTCCGCGGCCGCCTGTGCGTCAGTCACTCCGGGTTTAAGGCGCCCAACCAGAGCAAAACGTCGTTGCCCCTCCACCGCGAATTCATTGGTCATCTTGATCGGCAGGTATATATCCGCTCCTCGCCATAAGAAGCGCGGTGGCATAACACCAATGACCGTACGCGGATGCCGATCCACGTTGATGACCTGACCGATGACCGAGGAACTGCCGCCATAGTGTGCTTGCCAATAGCGGAAGCTGAGGAGCGCGACTTCTTCATGGCCAGCGTCGACGTCGTTGTCCATGGTTGCGCGCCCCAGGACCGGCTTCACTCCGAGGACTTCAAATGTGTTTGCCGTAATGTAGTTGCCGCGTACACGCTGAGGCTCGAATTTCCCGGTGAGTTCAACAAAGCCAACGGTTGATGCGGTCACGCCGGCGAAGATGTCGGTTTTCTGGGCGATCTCATTGAACTGCTGTGGACTATAGGATCGCCAGCCGCACTCGGCGCGATCGGGCCAGCAAAGCTTCGGTGTGGCAAGCGTGTGAACGTCCTTATAGGGGAATGGATCGATCAGCACGCCATAAGCAACCGTGAACACTGCACTGGACGCGCTGATGCCCAGCGCCAGAGTGAGTACCGCTGTTATAAAGAAGCTGGGATTGCGAGCTAAGTGCCTGATCGAATAGCGCAGGTCCTGCGAAACGTTTGCGAGCTGGAATGCGGCGAACTCATTCGCTAGCTCTTTGATCAGCAGTCGGATGCGAGCGAAAGCCATGGAGAAGCCTCTCATAGTTTTCGTTTCACCGGCAACAACATGCTGGTTTGTTCCGGTATCGGAGGCGATTCGCAAACCAGTTTCGCAAACGTGGACAGCGCGGCGCCGGCCGGCGATCGGTGCAACCTGGTTGTACGCCGCGACTCGTGTAGCTTAGACTCTTGATACCACGCCGGTTTCGAGTGGACCAGCCGAATGAAGAAGCGAAGCACCCCGCCGACTGTCAGCGAAGTAGCTCGCGCAGCAGGCGTTGGCACGACCACTGTTTCCCGCGTCATTAACGGCGGCGATCGTGTGAGTCCGAAGACGCTTGCTCATGTGCAGCGCGTCATTCAAGCCATGGGCTATAGCCCCAATCAGGCGGCTCGCGTCCTCAAAGGGCATCGGACAAAAACCATCGGATTAGTGATTCCAAGCATCGCCGATCCATTCTTCTCAAGTTGCGCGGAGGCCGTACAAGCTGTCGCGCTCGCCAATGACTCGCTGCTGATTGTGACCGCATCGCATAACGATCCGCACACCGAGATTGAGAATCTGAACATTCTCATAAGTCATCGGGTCGACGGATTTATTGTGGCGCCTGCGAATTCACAGAGTCAGGCGCTACGCGATCTGCTTAAGCGCGTTGCCGTTCCGGTTGTGTCTATCGATCGCCCGGTCTCCGACTCTCTTGTCGCCTCAGTCGTAACCGATAACTTCAAGGGAGCCAAATTTGCCACGCAGCATTTGATCGATCATGGGTACAAACGGATCGTCTGTCTTACGGGCGAAAGCACCTTGTTTACGATTCAGGAGCGCACCCGGGGATATCGAGCTGCTGTTGATTCCGCAGGTCTCCCGTCAACGTTGAACACTTCAGCGAAGGACTACAGGTCAACTGAGTATGCGATTGAGAGCATGCTCTCCGGCGCAAACCCTCCGGATGCATTGTTCACACTCAAAAACAGCACGACGATTTACGCCTTTGAGGTTCTTCAAAAGCTCAACATTGCAGTGCCCAAGACGATCGCCTTGCTTGGTTTTGATGATTTTGAACTCGCGGCAACGGTGCGGCCGTCCATAAGCGTGGTTCAGCAGCCCGTTGAAGAGATTGGCCGAGTTGCAGCAGAGCTCCTCTTTGAACAACTTCTTGGCACGCGGAGCAGCGGGATACCGGGAAAATCAAAACGCCCTCGACAAGTGATACTCGAAACGCGGCTCGTCCAACGGAGTTCGTGCGGATGTTCTCCAACTCCTGCTTGAATTGTGAAGCCGGGCAGCCGCGTTGCGCGGAGTACCGGTCTTTAAAAGTTGGCCGTGATTTATTGGCGCGGATCATTGACCCGCCGCGATGCAAACGAATCTGGGCATCGATTTTCTAACTTCCAGACCCGATGCGTTTTCCATTCGACCTTCCTTGCCGATTGGCGCGATTTCAAGCAGACCTGTGTCCGGCGCGGGGCGCGATCGAAACACCGGCGCGAATAATATCACAGGGAACACAAATCATGGAAACGATACCATGGAACCGGAAATGCACGTTCGCGGAGACAGGTTGCACCCGATTCGCGCACACGGGAGTGTGGGATTCGATCAAGCTTCAACTTCGGTTTTTGCTCTGTTGAAAGAAAATGACACTGGCTTCAGGGCAATCTGGCAGCCTCTTGATTTTGTATGGTATCGTTTCCAAGGACAACGGGCGGTGATGGGGATACTTTGGGGAGCGGGGTCGTTTTCTTCGAGTATCTCCAGCACTTGCGTCGTCTCAATCGCGGTTTCAGGCGCACGCGCGATTTGGAATATCGGCTTCTGCGGTGATCGGAATGGCCTTGAAAAACGCGCAAGTTCTCACCATCGGCGTCGATCTTGGAGGAACAAGTCTAAGGATCGCTGCATACGCGCCAGGCATTGGCGTGCTGAACTCGATTTCACTTCGCACGCGTCTCGAAGCCGGTCCCCAGGCTGTTGTAGATGACATGTGCGACGCGATTATCAAACTCATCGATCAGCATTCCAATGGCCGCGAGATTGCCGGCATCGGAGTTGGATCACCGGGACCGCTCGAGCTTCCGGCGGGACGCCTTCACCATCCGCCCAATCTTCCTGGGTGGGACGGATTTCCGCTTCTGGCTGAAATGGAGAAGCTCCTGCAGAGGCCGGTCACGCTGGAGAGCGACGCCAACGCCGCTGTGCTTGCGGAATTTGAATTAGGCCTTGGAAAGCAACTCGGCATCGATTCGATGTGCATGTTGACCCTGGGTACCGGTGTCGGCAACGGGATCATTCTGGAAGGAAAGCTATGGCACGGAGCGACGGGCATGGGTGGCGAAGCCGGACACATGACGATCTATCCGGACGGCGCCCTCTGCGGATGCGGCAACCACGGCTGTCTGGAAGCATGTGCCTCTGCGACCGCAGTTGTGAATGCCGCCGATAGATTGATCGCCGCGGGAAAGGCCCCGGGGCTCGCTCGGCTCAAGAAAGACACGGCATTGACTGCGCAGAATCTTGCCGATGCTGCGCGGCAAGGCGACGCAGATGCCCAGAACATCTACGTTGAGACGGGCCGCACCCTGGGGATCAGCCTGGCTGGGCTGATCAACATTCTGAATCTGCCGCTTTACGTGGTGGGCGGCGGCGTCGCCAACTCATGGGATCTGCTATCACCCATTATGTTTGAGGAACTGGAGCGTCGGAGCTATGTCTATGCGCTCACCGCGCCGGGGAGAGTTGCCTCAAAGGGAATGCCGGGCGGCGGCACGCAGGTTTTACCCGCAAAGCTTGGGGCTGAGGCGGGACTTCTGGGCGCATGTATCCTTCCGGTATATGCCTCGAAACCAACCTGGGCGTCTGCATAGTCTCATTGCGAAGTATTCATCCCTCTCAACCATAATTCAGAGGAAATGCCGCAATGAGGCCTGCCCTTGCGGCTGCACTACACTCAACGCTTGGAGGCCTTTCTTTGTCGCCTGTTCGGGGTCTGCTTCACTGTGTATTGACCGCGTCTATTCTCATCCCGATCACTGCCTCTTCTCAATCCTCACCGGACCAAAGCGCTTCAATGCAGAAACAGCAGGGCGGCAACGCCACGGGAGGCACGTTTGCGCCCGTCTATGACGCGCAAAAGCGACCGATCACTGCAGGTGGCTTCGTTGAGTCTGGACCAGTGATCTTCAAGGACATTACCAAGACCGCAGGGCTGGCAGGCTGGAGCCACACGATGGGCTTGGCCAATAAACCGCTCATCATCGATACAGACGGATCCGGAGTGGCGCTTCTTGACTTCGACAACGATGGATGGCTGGATATCTATCTGGTGAACGGTTCGACCTTCAATGCCCTTGACGGCAAAGAAGAGCCTCCTCATGCTGCGCTTTTCCATAACAACCATGACGGCACATTTACTGACGTTGCAGCCAAGGCTGGTGTCACAAACGACCGATGGGGTTTCGGCGTTACGGTCGGGGACTATGACAACGATGGATGGCCCGACATCTTCGTTTCAAACTGGGGAAAGAATCGCCTCTACCACAACAATCACGATGGCACGTTTACCGACATGGCCGAGAAGGCCGGGGTGACGTTGGGTAACTGGTCGTCGGGCGCCACGTGGGGCGACTACGATGGCGACGGACGGCTGGATTTGTTTGTGGCGGGATACGTGCATTTCGATCGCACGGACCTTGCCGCCTCAGGCGCGGAGGCGGTCGGCAGTTCGTTCTGCAAGTATCGCGGCGCGCCCGTGATGTGTGGACCACGCGGTCTCAAGGGCGAGCCGGACCACTTGTTTCATAACAACGGCGACGGAACATTTACGGATGTAAGCGTCAAAGCCGGTGTCGCCGACAGGAATGCATTCTACGGATTTGCCTCGATCTTCCTGGATATCAATGGGGACGGCAAGCCGGACCTGGTGGTCGGCGATGATTCGGAGCCCAACTACCTTTACATCAATAAGGGTGACGGGACATTTGAAGACCAGAGCTACGATTCGGGGTTTGCTCTGAACGGCGATGGGCGCGAAATCGCATCGATGGGAATTGCCGCGGGAGATTATGAAAACAACGGGAGGATCGACCTCTTCGTTACGGATTTCTCCGATGACTATAAGGTGCTTTATCGCCAGGATCAGGACAAGGGATTCACGGATGTGAGCGACAAGGTGGGCCTGGAAACGATTCCGATTCCCTTCGTCGGCTGGGGAGACGGGTTCCTCGACTACGACAATGACGGCTGGCTCGACTTGTTTATGGTCAACGGCCATGTCTATCCAGAAGTGGACAAGCACGATTGGGGAACCACGTTCGCGGAGCGCCCGCTGCTCTTCCATAACGTGAAGGGCGCGGCAGCAAGAGTGTTCGAATACGTTCCGCCAGTAGTCGGCTCCGGTCTCGCGGTTGTGATCCCAGCACGCGGCGCGGCCTTCGGCGACCTTTTCAATGACGGCAAAATCGACTTGGTTATCAATTTGATCGAAGGGCCGCCTACTCTGCTCAGAAACGTAAATTCCGACCATCACCATTGGGTGGAACTGAAGTTGGTGGGCGGCCCAAAGAGTCCGCGCGACGCAATGTGCGCTACGGTGTTTCTCAGAGCCAACGGAATGCGCATGCGTCAGGACGTGCTCTCCAGTGGCAGCTTCATTTCGTCGAACGATCAGCGACTCCACTTCGGATTAGGCGGCTCTACCGATGCGGGCATCGCAGAAATTCATTGGCCATCTGGAAAGACCGAAGCGGTGAAGCTTCATGCTGTCGACCGTATTTACACCATCAGCGAAGGTAAAGGCGTAACAGGTTCTCTCTGCGGCGGAAGGTCATGCCCATCGCGATGAGAGCCACCGGTTCGAGCGCTGTGAGCCTGCGGCCGACCGTTCCAGGTCTGCGTTAGACTCGGCGTTGGAGGAGTACCATTGCCGTACATCCGGCGCATGCGCGCCCGTACACATATCGCATTCGTGGCGGCATTGCTTGTGCCAACCGCTAGCGCCTTTGGTCAGGCCAGGTCGAATCCGCCGTCCGGAGCCGGCCGTAGTACGGTTTCTGCAGAGACGTTGCACGACCCGCAGAAACGGCCGATCACGGTGAGTGGGTTTGTCGATTCCGGCCCTGTAGTCTTTGAGGATGTCACCCGAGCGGCTGGACTTGCCGGATGGAAGCATGTCATGGGCGCAGCGGACAAACGGCTCATCATCGACACCAATGGATCCGGTGCAGGGCTCATCGATTATGACAACGATGGCTGGCTCGACATCTACCTCGTTAACGGCTCAACGTTCAATGCGCTCGACGGCAAGCAGGAGCCTCCGCACGCGGCCTTGTTTCATAACAACCACGATGGCACCTTCACCGATGTAGCTGCCAGGGCCGGAGTCACGAACGATCGCTGGGGTTTCGGCGTCGCTATCGCCGACTACGATAACGATGGCTGGCCCGACATCCTCGTGACCAACTGGGGCAAGAACCGGCTGTACCACAACAACCACGACGGTACTTTTACCGATGTTGCGGAAAAGGCCGGTGTTACGCTTGGCAACTGGTCGGCAGGCGCAACGTGGGGTGACTACGACGGAGACGGGCGTCTCGATCTGTTTATCTCCGGTTACGTTCACTTTGATCGGAACAACCTGCCCTACGAAAAGACCAAGGCGACGGGCTTTTCGTACTGCGAATTCCGGGGTGAGCCGGTGATGTGCGGACCTATGAATCTTGAAGGCGAGCCCGACCATCTCTTCCACAACAACGGAGACGGAACCTTCACCGACGTGAGCGTCCAGGCCGGTGTCGCCGACCAAGTCAATCGCTACTACGGCCTGACCCCCGTCTTTGTGGACGTAAACAACGACGGCAAACTCGACTTGATCGTGGCGAACGATTCCACGTTGAGCTACCTCTATCTCAATCGTGGGAACGGAAGATTCGAAGATGCGAGTTATGCGACGGGCTTCGGGTTGAATGAAGACGGGCGAGAAGTGGCCGCCATGGGCGTCGCTGTTGGTGACTACATGAACAACGGCCTGTTGGATTTCGCGATCAGCGATTTCTCCGACGAGGCGAAACTGCTGTTTCGCAACCAGGGCAACGGCGGATTTAACGAAGTTTCCATGCGCTCCGGATTCGGCAAACTATCCATTCCGTTCCTCGGCTGGGGTGATGGATTTCTGGACTTCGACAACGACGGGTGGCTCGACCTGATGTTTGTGAATGGGCACATCTATCCCGCTGCGGACCGGCTCGACTGGGGCACGTCGTACGCGCAGCGATCGCTGCTGTTTCACAACAATCGCGACGGCAGCTTCACCGAGGTTCCGCCGGTCAAGGGTTCCGGAATGGCAGAGGTCCTGTCAAGCCGGGGAGCGGCTTTCGGTGACCTGTTCAATGACGGCAAGATCGACGTGATCATCAACCAGATCGATGGACCGCCCGTGCTGCTGAAGAACGTCAATGCCGATCACCATCATTGGGTGGAATTGAAACTGATCGGAGGTTCCAAAAGTCCCCGCGACGCGGTAGGCGCCACCGTGTACCTCACCGCTAATGGAATGCGCCAACGGCAGGATGTGATCAGCGGCGGAAGCTACGTTTCGAGCAACGATCCCCGATTGCATTTCGGTCTGGGTGACTCTACAGAAGCCGGGACCGCGGAAATTCATTGGCCATCGGGAGCAAAAGAGACGATCAAACTGCCAGCCGTCGACCGCATCTTCACCATCGCGGAAGGGAAGGGCATCACAGCAGAATTTAGCGGCAATCGAGTGCGCCAGACCGCAGATATGGCAAAACCTTCCGAGGGTAGGCAATGAAGGCTGTCTGGTTCTGTCGCGTGCGAAATATTCTCGGTGCAATCGGGCTCTGCATTTCCGCAAGTGCTATTTTGTGGCCGCAGGCCACTCATGCCGGATCAGAAACTGCGGTTCATCCCGTTCCGGCGCCATCCGTCCCTGGACGCTTTGTAGACGTCACAGAGAAGGCTGGCGTGCATTTTCTGCACCAGGCGCCGCATACTTCCCGCAAGTATCTGATCGAGACGATGGGTTCGGGCGTCGCACTGTTCGATTGCGATAACGACGGCCGCCTCGATCTGTACCTCGTCAATGGCGCACCTTACACCGATCCAACTCCCAAGGGATTTATCCCGCAGAAGACAGGACCTGAGTATTGGAATCGCATGTATCACCAGAAGCGGGATGGGACATTTGAGGACATTACTGAAAAGGCCGGCTTACGGGGTGTCGGTTACGGCATGGGTGTCGCAGTCGCCGATTACGATAACGACGGCTATGAAGATCTCTTCGTCACTGCCTATGGCGGCAACCGTCTTTATCACAACAATGGCAACTGCACCTTCACCGATGTGACAGACAGAGCCGGCGTGGGGGGCAGCGGGTGGTCCAGTTCCGCGGCGTGGGTGGACCTGGATAACGACGGTCTTCTCGACCTGGTGGTGGATCGCTATGTCACCTGGGATTGGGAGGATGTCTGGTGTGGGGAGCATCGCGAAGGCTATCGCGGCTACTGTCATCCGGATGTGTTCCAGCCCATCTCGATGCTCGTATATCACAACGAGGGCAATGGGCACTTCACCGAGGTGTCGCACAAACTGGGGCTCGACAAGCCGGTGAAAGCTCTGGGCATTGCCTTCGCCGATTACGATCGCGACGGGCGCATGGATATCTTTGTCGCGAACGATTCGATGCCGGAGTTCCTCTTTCACCAGAAGAAAGACGGGACATTCGAAGAAGTTGGCCTGGAATCCGGCGCCGCGGTGAATTCCGAAGGCCAGACCTATGCCGGGATGGGGGTTGATTTTGCGGATTATGACAACGACGGCTGGCCGGATCTGATCGTGACAGATCTTGCTAACCAGCGGTACGCACTCTACCAGAACGAACGTGACGGAACGTTCAATTATGCATCCGGCCCGAGCGGTATCGGCAACATGTCGATGCTTCATTCGGGCTGGAGCGTGCGATTCATGGACTATGACAATAATGGTTGGAAAGATCTTCTAATCGCGCAAGGCCACGACCTGGACACCATCGAAAAGACCAATCCGCAGCTTCGCTATCGCGAACCCATGATGCTCGTGCGGAACACCGGCGAGAAGTTTGTCGATGTTTCCTCAATCTCCGGAGATATCTTTCACGAGGCTTGGGTAGGGCGCGGGATGGCCATCGGCGACATCGATAACGACGGTCACATGGATGCCGTGGTCTCAACAAATGGCGGCGCCGCCCATGTGTTGCTGAACAAGACGCCAGCCCCAGGTCACTGGATCACGCTGCATTTGACCGGACACAAAAGCAATCGCGATGGTATCGGAGCTGTTGTGGAACTGAAAACAGCGTCCGGCGAACAATGGGCGACGGTGACAACATCCGGGGGTTACCTGTCCGCGAGCGAACCGAGAGTCCACTTCGGCATGGGTGAGAACGCGGCGGCCGCGTGTATTGAAATCCGCTGGCCAAGCGGCGTTGTGCAAACCCTGGCCAACGTAAAAGGCGACCGGCAGATCCAGGTGGATGAGACAGCTGCGGTCGACGGCCCGAACGGAGCGGCGCGATCGCAGCGGTGCGATGCCTCAGCGCCCTAGTTCTCATTAAATAAATCGATTTTTTGATTATCGATATTCCGGGCAGACGAGGGGGACGGCGGGTTCTGACTCTTCACCGTCGATGTTCTGGCGTTGGCCGAAATAGGTGAAAACTCATTTGTTCTCATGGAGAGGCCGTCACCGGTCCGCAAAAAACTCCTTGACAGTTGATTTTTGCCAGACGTATAGTTCGCGAAATGGGATCGCTACCATAAGAAATGGTATCGATTCCATATTCACAGAGTTTGAAGGCCCTAGAGAGCCGAGCAGCTGTCCCATTCCCCTGTTTAAGGATTTCAAAAACAACTGGGACTCTAAAAAAACTGGGTAAGACCAGGGAGGCAAAGTGAAACTGTTCCCCGTTTCAAACGAGCGCGCATTTCTGCGCCGCTCGAGGGTAGGCGTATGGTGCGTCGCGATCGCAATCGCATGCCTGATCTCGTTGGCCCCGCGTACCGGGTTTGCACAGGCCAGCGCCGGCATCACCGGCACCATCACGGACCCGAGCGGTGCCGTGATTACAAATGCGAAGATAACCATCACCAACGAACAGACGTCGATCACCGCCAGCACGGTGTCCAGCAGCGCTGGCACTTATTCCTTCAAGGGGCTTCTACCCGGCCATTACACCGTTTCCGTGGATGCCCCCGGATTCAAGAAGGACGTGAGAAGCGGGGTCACGATCGAGGTTAGTACAACTGCGACGTTCGACTTCGCCCTCTCGACCGGCACCGCCAACGAAACCGTACAGGTCACATCGGACGCGATTGCCCTGAACACAACCGCGCCCGAGATTGGCAGTACAATCGAGCCGGTCGTTGTCGCGGCTTTGCCTGAGGAAGTTTCTGGCCGCGGCCGTCAGATCGATCAACTGCAGTTCACTGCTCCCGGAACGACGGGCAGCACCTTCTCGCACCGCGTGAGCGGCGGCGTCGATTTTGAGCAGGAGATTGTGTACAACGGCATTCCCGCTCCACAACCAGAGACCGAGGGCTATACCACAAACTTCAACCCGCCCTTCGAACTGGTGGACGAGTATAAGGTCGAGCGCTCGACGTTTTCTGCACAATTCGGCCTGGGACAGGGCGCGCTCACTTACCAGATGAAGTCGGGCACAAACAAATATCACGGGGATTTGTTCGAGATCAACCGCAACAGTTTCTTTGATTCGGTCGGATTCTTCAATGGTCCGGCTTGGGGTGGATCTACCAAGCCCACTCCGGATCACGAGAACAATTATGGCTTCAGTGTTGGCGGCCCCATCAGCATTCCCCACCTCTACGACGGGCGCAACAGGACCTTCGGCCACTATAGCCAGGAGTGGTACAAGCAGAACAACGAGAACACAAGCTCTGGCACCGTGCCGACCGCGTTGGAAAAGACCGGAAATTTCACGGACTACGTGGATGGAAGCACCGGGGCGCTGATTCCGATCTACGATCCGACCACCGGTCAGCAGTTTTCGTGCAACGGCGTGCTGAACGTAATTTGCCCCAACCGCATCAGCCCGTTGTCGTCGAGCTTGATTAGTGACATTCCCGATCCAGACCGGCCCGGCAGCGGAGTTGGAGGCCTGGACTCCAACAAGAGCTTTGCTCCGTTCATCAATCCGAACATTCAGCACGTGTGGGGTTTCACGGTCGATCAGGTCCTTACGCCAAAGCAGAGCCTCCACTACAGCCAGTGGCGCAACAGCTACACCACCCACAGCTTTGACTACTCTCCGATCGTGATTGCGCCCAATCCCCTGAACAGCCAGAAGTTTGAACCGTCACTGGGCAGCGTCTTTCTGCTGAATTACAGCAACGCCCTCTCGGCTCATCTGGTGATGACCGCCGGAGTTGGCTGGATTGGCGAAATCAACAACCAGTTCAACATCACCAAGGGAGCCACATTCGGCGCTGTCACGAACGAAAACATTCCGCCGAATATCACCTTTGACGGCCAACATGCTCCGACCAGTTGGGGCACCAGCGGTTCCTGGTTCCAGTCGATCAACCGCAAACTTGGAATTTCGCTGGTGAATAACTGGCTGTGGACCAAGGGGCGTAACACATTCAACATTGGTGCGGAGTTCCGTCGCGCCTATCAGGACGACAACGAAGAGCAGACCGAAGGCGGACACTTCAACTTCAGCCAGCGGAACACTTCGGTGCAGAATCCAAATGACCCGAATTTTGGCAAATATGGCAGCGCGTTTGCCAGTTTCCTGTTGGGGCTTCCGGATTCGGCGAATCGAAGCAATTCCCAGGAGTTGGAGTTGCGCAACTGGGATCTGTCGCCGTACATCCAGGACGATATCAAGCTCTCGCCGCGTCTTACGGTCAATGTCGGTCTGCGTTGGGACCTTCAGCATCCGTTTACTGAAAACCACAACCTGATCGTCTTCTTCAATCAGGACAAGCCCGGAACATTCCCCAGCGGGAACATTGCCGGATCGGCGAGCCAGTTTGGGAACTGCACTGGTTGCTCTGGAATTACGAGTGGCGACCTCCACTATGGCCATGTCGGACCACGCCTCGGCTTCGCATACCAGCTGAGCAAGAAGATGGTTCTTCAGGCCGGATTGGATGTAGCGTTCCTCGATGGAGGAGCTTATGAGTACGGCACCAACAAGGTCGCAGTCAATTACGGAAACCTGTTGACCGGCTCCTTTACGCGCAACAGTACGGGCAGCTACACCTCTTCCTTCGGAAGCTGGGATACCAACCAGATACCCGCTGTCAACCCGACGCCGTTCAGTCCGGGCCTTGGAGCCGGCAACCAGATCAATGCCTTCAGCCCGAAGAAGGACGGATACGCGCCGTACAGCCAGCAGTGGAACATCAACCTGCAGCGCGAGCTGCCTTTCAACATGTTCATTACGGCTGCATGGGTAGGTAACCGCATCATTCACCTGCCGAGCCAGCTCAATGAGATCGACCAAATGGATCCGAAGTACGACGCACAGTTCGGCTCACAGCTTGCGGATGTGTTCCAACCAGGCCAGACATCGCTGGATGGCGTACCGCTGCCGTATCCCAACTTCGTCAATGACTTCGGTGG
Source organism: Occallatibacter sp. (assembly GCF_049582745.1). Classification (GTDB taxonomy): domain Bacteria; phylum Acidobacteriota; class Terriglobia; order Terriglobales; family Acidobacteriaceae; genus Telmatobacter. Next base: position 44,127 of record NZ_JBAUUO010000175.1, on the reverse strand, counting down.
ATCGGCGACGGTGGCCCAGGCGCTCGTGCCTTATCCACAGTACTCGAAGATCTTCAACAACTTTGAAGGTTACGGAACAACCTACTACCAGGCCGCCCAGATCGAGATTGAAAAGCGCTATACCAACGGCTTGTCCTTCCTCGCGGGATACACGCTCTCCCACCTGATGGACAACACGAGCAGCGGATTTTCAAGCTTCACCTCGGGCGGTATCAACAAATACAACCAGAAGCCGGAATGGGCGGTTTCAGGTGCAGACGAACCGCAGACGCTGAAAGTCAGTGGCACGTATCTGCTGCCGATCGGACCGGGAAAGAAGTATGTAAATAATCACACCATGGGCAATATTGTCGGTGGCTGGCAGGTAGGCTGGATCCTGGACTACGAGGCCGGAACGCCAATTCAGGGTTGTAACGGTAGCTCGGTGTGCGAGAACGGCTCGCCTTTCCCGAACGGCTTCAACCGTCCGGATCGCAACAGCTCAGTCGGTCTGAGCACCGCGTCCTACTCGCGGGTGCGCGATTACTTCGTGGGCAAAACCAATGTCGCCCAGATGTTTAATCCCGCAGCCTTCACGCTAACCCCAAGCCAGTATGTCATCGGAACGGCCCAAAGGGACTATGCCGGAACGAGAAACGCTCCGTTGGCCCTGGAGAACATCAATGCCAAGAAAAACTTCTACATCGGAGAGCGCTTTACTGGCATTCTCTCGGTGGATTACTTCAACGCCTTCAACCGAACGCAGTTCAACGGTCCCGACGGCAACGCAAGTGATGGAACCTTTGGCCAGGTAACGGGGCAAGGCTCGAATATATCGAACCGACAAGGCCAGGTAAGTTTCAGGCTGGAGTTCTAAACCAACCGTCTCCTGAATGCACCATTGCGATTCTCCTAACCATGCCGGACTGCCCTCACACAGTCCGGCATTTTTTATCCACGTTGCAAATAGGTTGAATCATGCGATTTTCCATTTTCGAACCTCGCTTTGCTCCAAGTCCTCGCATTGCGAAGAATCAAATATAATCTCGAATCATGAAGTACTTACCCGCCGGATTTCTGTTGCATTGCACGCGCTGTCTCCTGGCCGGCGCGATGCTCTCCCTTTGCCATGCGGGAGCGCTCGCACAGCAGGACGAAAGCGAAGTCACTCCAGCGGTTCAGCGCTTGTACGCCGAGGCCAGCGCCGCTACCCAAAGCGGCGACACTGCCGTGGCAATCGAAAAGTATCGGTCGATCCTCAAGCTTGCTCCCCATCTTGCCGCGGCGTACAACAACCTGGGGGTGCTCTACTTCAATCAGCACGATTTCGCCCACGCCGCAGAAGTTCTCAAGCGAGGATTGGAACTCAATCCGGATATGCCCACCGCCTCGGCGATGCTCGGAATGAGTTATGTCCAGTTGGGAGAGGATCAGAAAGCCGAACCGCTTCTTCGCAAAGCCCTGCGCGCGAATCCGAAAGATGACCAGATTGAGATGATGCTTGCGCGTTTGCTCATCAATGCCAGAAAGCTCGATGAGGCGGCGCTCCATTTAAATGACTTCGTGACGCGAAACCCGAAGGATCAAGAGGCTTGGTACCTGCTGGGCAAAACCTATCTCCAGATGTCGGAAAATGCGCTCAAGAAGATTAACGAGATCGATCCTAACTCCGTGGTCGCGCACGAGATCGCCGGCGAAATCGATGAGAGTATGCACAATTACGATCTCGCCCTCGTTGAATACAAAAAAGCCATAGACATGGCTCCCCAGCAGCCGGGTACGCATATGCATATGGGAGACGCTTACTGGTACATCGGCAAATGGCAGTCGGCACAGACAGAATTCAAAGCAGAACTTGCCAACGATCCAAACAATTGTATGGCTCGCTGGAAACTCGCGAATTCAATGCTCGAAGCCAACGATTCCAGCGAAGAAGCCTTGTCTCAATTGAATAGCTCTATCGCACGTTGTCCCACGCTGATGCAAGCCCGCGTAGATCGCGCGCGCGCGCTGGTGAGATTGGGAAAGCAGCCCGAAGCCTTGCCTGACCTGTTGATGGCTGAGAAAGATAGCCCGAGCGAGCCGACCATTCACTTCCTCCTCGCTAATGTTTACAGGTCCCAGGGCAAGAGTTCCGAGGCGCAGGAGGAAATGCGTACCTATGGGACCTTGCAGAGAGAAGCCAGCGCGGCCGTGGCAGGTCAGGCCAGCGAATCAAACACCATCAAAAATGCAGCCCACTAGTCGAGCCCTTTTAAAGCTGAATTTGGGAAAATAAAATGAAAGGCGAAGAGACCTTGAGATGGGTGAGTTCTCGAATCAGCACATCACTTCTTGCTCTCGCCGCTTTATGCGTTACGTCCGGAATCTGCCAGCAAATTGAAGATCCACTCGCTCCGGCCCGGGCGCTCCTGGCCACAGGCAAGCTCGCAGAATCCGAAACGAATATTCGTGGCTATTTAAGTGCTCACCCTGCCGCCGCGGAAGCCCATTTCTTGTTGGGTTATGTGCTCTTTCGCGAAAAGAAAGCGAAGGAATCGCTTGCCGAGTTTACCGCGGGCGCGAAATTCCGGCGTCCGCGTCCCGATGAGTTAAAAGTCGTCGCCTCCGATTACGTCATGCTCGGTGACTTTGGGGATGCGGACAAATGGTTCTCTGAGGTCGTTGCCGAAGCGCCGACCGATGCTGATGCGAACTACCTGCTTGGGCGGACGAAATTCAATGAGAGTGATTTTCCCGCGGCGATATCGAGTTTCGAGCGCGCGTTGATCCTGCATCCGAAATATGTGGAGGCCGAAAACAACATCGGCTTGGCGTGGCAGGAGTCGAACGATCTCGAGAAAGCCGAGGCTGCATTTCAGACAGCCATCGAATGGCAGGGAGACGCACCTGTCGACGCACAGCCATTCTTGAACCTGGGAACATTGCTTGCGGATCAAAGCAAAATGGAAAAGGCACTCCCTTTCCTTGCTGAGGCTGCCGTTTTGTCCCCCGATAACCCAACGATTCATGAAGAACTGGGCCATGTCTATGCTGTGCAGCAGAATTTGCCAAAAGCGCAAAACGAATTGGAAAAGGCGGTTACGTTGGCGCCCAACATATCAAGCCTCCATTTCAAGCTTGGCCAGGTTTACCGAAAAGAAGGTATGCGTGACCGTGCACGAGAAGAGTTCGCCGTCTGCGCCAAACTTAGTGGAGCCCATTCGTCGGACAAAACCCCGAACCCAATCTCAGTAAAAGGTGCGAAAGATCGGTAGTTTGCCCGGTCAGCTTCAATGGAGCTTGCACGTTGCTCTACGCGCAATCACGAGGCCCGTGCTGGCTGATACCGGATCAGTCACTCATGTCGACTCCGCACCGGTGTTCAGATAGCTGAGATCGGATGGCACATCGCAGCAGCCAAGCGCGTTTGCAGGCCCTCTTACGCGGGCTCCACGGAGAATCTTGAGCAAGTGCCAATTGGATTCAGCGAGCGGGTGCTTAGTTAGGACGGTTATGTTTACGATCCAAAGTGCCAACTGCACTGCTCCGTTCCCTGCGATCCCCCGGGCTGCATAGGGCCGACTGAACCGTGGATGGCCGCAGTCCTGGACCCGCTGAATTGGATGGTATCCCCCGAGCGGATTGCAGAGTCGGAGGCAGGAAACTGCCACTCGAATGCCTCCAGATTGATTTTGCCCGGGGTTTGAGGAACTCCGTTGACGGTTATCTGCTGGGTGCCCGTGACGCCTCCGGGCGATCTCAGTTGCGCATGCCACGATTTAATCACCATGCGTCCATCGGACGCGCGAACGAAAATCGCGATCGGGGCATTGGATAGAGAGGCATTCATCACCCACTGGACCAAGCTGGTTTGATTGCCCTGAGACCTCTGATATGATCCTTGTCCGGTTACGCTCCAAGTGCCCGCGAAGATGTGCATTGCTCCCTTGACTGTGGGCGCTCCGCCCGAGAGGTTCCAGGTATGGACTTCATGCTCTGAATATCCAGACCCCTGCACGTTAATCGTGCATTGAGCTTGTCCCGACCATGAACGATTGAGGACCGAAGTGGACTGCGCGACTGAACTCGCGACGGCTGTGAGAAGAAGCCCCTGCGCCAGCATCAGGCGTAAGGGACGGCGGCGAGCGGTCTTTGTCTTGTGCATGGCTAGTGGTCTCATTGGTCTTACTATCACTCCGGCAAGCTGAAGTCGTAGATCCGGCCGCTCGCGGCGCCTCCGGTTCCGCTTCTCTTATCCGTGCCATTCAACTGCTGCCCTGTGGCCATAAAGAAAGCAAACTCGCCCGGGTTCAAATCCTGGCGCAGCGTGACTTTGTAGGTGCGGATGCCGATATGTTCCGCTTCAAAGGGGACTTCCTTGTCGGTCTTCAGACCCGCCTTGCCGCCCCCGAATTTGCCCGCCATCGTGCCTACCTGAAACTCTCGCCGGTTTCCTTTCTTATTCAGCTTCAGCAGAACGTAGTCGGAAGAACTGGACCCGTCAGGCACATAGAGGTAGAACACGGGTCTGTGGTCCCGAACGATGTGACTGGATGTGGGGCCGTTCAAAGTTGCATCCCAATGCATGCCGCGAAAGCCATAGCTAAACATGCTGCCTGCTTTTCCGCCAACTTTGGCGTTGCTCAGCATCTGCCCTTCAATCAATACAAAGCGGCTCGCGTCCTTCCAGTAGACACCTACTTCCGGCGGTGGCAAATTTGGATCCAATGTCATGGGCGCTGCCAGCGCAATGACGCTGGTCTGCGTCGCCGTCGGGTTAATCATCGCGCGGATCACTTCGTCCGGTACGTTTGCCGCTTTCAGCGCCTGCAAACCCTGAACGCTGGTGTCAAAGCGGAGCGAACCAGGATCGGCTGCATTCATTGCGCGAATCTTCGCGACAATCACATCCTCTGAGAGCGCCATCTGCACGAGGCTGATCACTTCGTCATTCGTGAATCGCTTATGAACGGAGGTGGAGTCTTGCGCAGACGCCGGTACCAGCATTGAAACCAGCAGCAGCGACCAGACTCGAAGCACGCAACTTTGCCAACTTGTCACGCCAGACTCCTTCCGTTTAAGACGAGAGATACCAAGGTGAATCTCATGATCGGCGAATGCAGTTTTCAGTGGCTTGCAGTTCTCTGACCCGCTCTATTTTTTGCTGACCTCAGTCAAGACGGTGGTCGCCGCTTGCTGAATCAATGGCGTGAGCACATCTTCGCCGTCCGACTTGGATTTGCCTTTCAGCGTATTGTCGAGTTTGGGCTGACTCTGGCCCGTTGGCAGGAGCTGATATTCAACGGTGACTTCGTCCTTTGATTTGATCTGGCCGTTGAATCCCGACAACTGGCTCATGGCTTGCTGTTGACCGCTCATCGCCACTGTTTGCATAGCGGAGGTAGCTGCCTGCGCGGCGACCATGCTACCCATACTGCCCATGCTGTGCGCCATCATCCCCATTGGGGTGAAGTTGGCGGCCATGCTACCGGCCTTCATGAACTTTCCGAAACCAGTCGACGCATTGCGCTTCACGGTCACGTTCGCAAGCAGAATGTAATCACATTCTTTCTGTTGGGCCTCGGCCTGAATCTGTATGGGAATCCTGGACTCGAGTGCAGCGATCTCGATGGCGGGTCCGCTCATCATCAGAACGATTGCATTTCGAACGGGCGCGCCGTAGTCCTCCTGCGAGGTGCTTCCCTGGCCCATCTGCGCCTGCGCGGGAGCGACACCTATCCGGATCCTTCCGGGCGCCTTGGGACCGAGTACTTGAGGCGGAGGGACTGCGGCACCCGATGGAGGACCCTGCATCATCGACGCACCGCCAGCTTTGCCACTCATGGCCTGCATCATGGACAGCTGGGACGCCATTCCCCCGCGGCCGTTCATACCGGCAGGCAGCGCCTGAGCCATCATTTGTTGAGTGTTGGGAAGACCAGAGCCATACGAAGCAGGTGATTGCGGGGCGGGTGATTGCGGGGCGGTGGAGGCCGCCCCCGGGGGGAGGGCTGTAGCAACATAGAGCTCGGATTCGGAATGGACCTCGTGATACGCGGCAGGAACGTCAAAGAGTTCGGCCTGCGCTGTGTCCTTCGAAATATCCGATGTGGCAACTTCGATCTTTGTCGGGGTTCCGCCATCGTTCTGGAGAGTGATGGTTTCGTGCAGCGGATAACCGGGCTTGCCGCTGCCTTTGCGGTGAACAATAACCCGATCGGCGCAACTCGCACCCTGTTTTATCGGCGGCAAGATCTGCGGGCAACTGAGGGATCCCTTTGAGATGTCCGCATACCAGCCGTCAATCTCATAACTCTGATTGGTCTTCGAGCAAGCGTCAGCCGACGACTCCACCACCACCTTCGTCCTCAGGTGCCGCGCAGCGTATCCCGACATTTGCTTCCGTTCTCCGGTATCGGTGACGGTAACCGTCTGCGTAATCGATCCTCCAGAGGTGGCCGATGGGCCGCCTCCCATCATAGCTGCGGCCTGGCTCACGGACTCATCTTCCGAGTCCCTGGTCACCAGGTACGATTGATTCTGTTCGCTCAGCGTAACGGTACGTTTGAGGTCACATTGCCGCAAAGTCACCAGATTTCCCGCAGCCGACCCTGTAACTGTGCGTTGGCGCGCACCCTTCACCCAGGTCTCCGAGGTCGAAACCGTATTGCCTCCGACGGAGATGCTTTTCTTGAAGTGCAGGTCGTCTGCCGCAGCTGTCACGGAAATCGAAAGAATCGCGAGAACGCAGAGAGCAAGATTAGAGGAACGCGCTGGCATGGTGAACTCCTTTGCCGGTTTTCGGTTGGAAACAAGCGGACTCCGGGTTATCCGCGGGGGAAGTCATCCTGCTCGGGAAGAACTGGTGCTTACCTGTTCCGGAGCGGCTTCTATCTTGGGAAACGCAGAATCACGCTGAAGTAGCTCACGGTGGAGGAAGAAACTTACAGAATTCAGGACGTTCCAGGTGAGCACCTGCAATGTTTCGTTGACTTCTGATTTGACCAAAGCTAAGATTTCTCAACTTTGTTGGCACGTGGAGGTTCCCGTGAGCTCGACTCCTTCACAGCCTGTTACTGAACTTCTTGTCCGCTGGAGCAAAGGGGATGCTTCGGCCCGTGATGCGCTGATCCCGCTGGTGTACGACGAGTTGCGCAGAATCGCGCGTCGATCGCTTGCGAATCAGTCCGCGGGAAATACGCTGCAGCCAACCGCTCTGGTACACGAAGCTTACCTGCGACTCGCGAGACACGACTCTATCGAATGGGAGAACCGCGCGCATTTCTTTGCGCTGGCCGCACGAATGATGCGGCAAATTCTTGTCGATCACGCCCGCAAGCACTCGGCCGGAAAGCGGGGTGCAAACGCCGTTACCGTGGTGGTTGACGACCTGCCGGGAGCTTCCGGCGTTCCCAGCGTCGATATCCTGGCTCTCGACAGCGCCATGGAAAGGCTGGCATCGCTCGATCCGCGTCAATGCCGAATCGTCGAGCTGCGTTTCTTCGGAGGTCTCTCGATCGAGGAGACCGCAAAGGTGGAAAACATCTCGCCCGCCACCACCAAGCGCGAGTGGGCCACGGCTCGCTTGTGGCTGCACCATGCCGTGAGCAAGGGTCCTGAGCAATGAATGCCGACACGTGGTCGAGGGTCAAAGACGTTCTCGGCGAGGCGCTGGAATTGCCGGAGAATCGGCGTGCCGCATTTCTTGAGGAGCGCTGCGGTGATGATCACATGCTCCGCCGGGAAGTGGAAACACTTCTCGGTGGCGAACACCACGTAGATCCCGGCTTTCTTGACGAGTCCTCTTTTGCGGCGGTGGCAGCTTCTGTCGTCGCCGTCGAAGAGAAGTCATGGATCGGCCGCCGCGTCGGTGCTTATCAAATCGTGGAGCAGATCGGCGCGGGAGGAATGGGAGAGGTCTATCGCGCATTTCGGGCCGACGATCAATACCGAAAGCAAGTTGCCCTGAAGGTCATCCGGGCCGGCCAGGATTCCAGCTTCGTCATCAGACGCTTCAAAAACGAACGCCAGATTCTGGCAGGCCTGGAGCATCCGAATATCGCTCGCCTGCTCGACGGCGGCACAACGGAAGATGGCCTTCCGTTCTTCGCAATGGAATTGATCGAAGGCGAACCGATCACGGACTACTGTGATCATCACAAGCTCTCCCTCAATGAGCGACTGGGTCTCTTTGTCCAGGTGTGCGCCGCGGTGCAATTTGCTCATCAGCACCTTGTGATCCACCGCGACATCAAACCGGGGAACATTCTCGTAACCGCCGATGGCGTGCCGAAGCTGCTCGACTTCGGAATCGCCAAGATCCTCGAGGCGGATGTCCCCGGAGAGAGCCTCGATCAGACAATGACGGCATTCCGGGTTCTGACCCCGCGGTATGGAAGCCCTGAACAGATGCAGGGCGGCCCAATGACAACGGCAAGTGATGTGTACTCCCTTGGCGTTGTCCTCTACGAGTTGCTGACCGGCTGCAGCCCTTACCGGCGCACTTCCGGCACACCACAGGAATTTATTACCGCGGTCTGTTCGACCGACGCGGTAAGGCCAAGTTTGGTTGTGTCCCGTGGCTACACTGCGAAAGATACGCCCGTAGCGAGTCGGGAAGATCTGAGTGCATTGCGCGGGATGTCACCCGATCGGTTGCGCCGCCGGCTCCGTGGAGATCTGGACAACGTCATTCTGAAGGCTTTAGAGAAGGACCCCAAGCGCCGTTATCGCACTGTCGAGCAGTTCCAGGAAGACATTCGCCGCCATCTGGAAAACCTTCCCGTTTCCGCCAGAACCGCTACAGGCTGGTATCGCGCATCGAGATTTATTTTTCGCCACAAGGCAGGAGTTGCCTTCTCCACCGCCCTGGCAATCGCTCTTCTCGTGGGCCTCGCGGTCACGCTCTATGAAGCGAATGTCGCCCGCCAGCAACGCATTCGCGCTGAACGACGCTTCAACGATGTACGCAAGCTGGCAAATTCTCTGCTCTTCGAAATCCACGATTCCATCCGAGATCTTTCAGGAGCAACACCCGCCCGAAAACTGCTGGTGAGCCGCGCGCTCGAATATCTCGACAGCCTTTCGAAGGAATCCGCGGGGGATCTCTCACTGCAGCGTGAATTGGCCGCCGCCTATGATCGCGTCGGGGATCTGATGGGATACAGCGGAGCCGCAAATCTGGGAGATTTCAACGGCGCAATGGAAAGCTATGAGAAAGCATTGGCTATACGCGAAGTGGTTGCCAAATCAAGTCCGAACGATGCTTCTCTGCAATCAGAACTGCTTAGCGAGTACTTTCGCGTGAGCTTTGCGCTCTTCAACCGAGGCGAGTACTCACAAGCACTCAAATACCTTCGATCTGGCCTGCCCATCGCAGAAACCCTGGCACATTCTTCGCCTGATCCCAGGAACATCGACTTTCTCGCGGGCATTTATTGGCAAACGGGAACTGTACAGAACAGCGCGGGTGATTACGCGGGCGCCGCGAAAAGTTTCAGGCAGGCGGTGCTGGTGCGGGAACCATCGGCAACCGCACCGAACGCAAACGCAGGCCTTCGCACGCACCTCGCCGGAGACTACATCGGCCTGGCGACAGCGTTAGGCGGCATTTCCGATCCCAAAGGTGCATCTGACGCTTCAAAAAAGGGACTGAACATATTGCTCGACCTTTCTCACTCGGACCCGGACAATGCCACCCTCCGCGAGTACCTGGCCGAAGCTTACGATCTCTCGGCTCACGTCCTCGAGGCGAGCGGCGATACAGTTCATGCATTGCAGAACTACCGAGCGGGCAACTCCATCTTCGCCGAACTCTATGCCGCTGATCACGCAAACGCCCTGGCCAGGAGCAATCTTGGCTTTAGCACCCTTGGGATTGCGCGAAATCTACTGTGGCAACGCAGCGTCTCACCAGCAATCTCCAAGGCGCATCAGGCGGTCGCAATCTTTGAGCCTACGGATCACAAGAGTCGTTATGATGTCGACGGGCAGGCAGAGTCATACCGGGTGCTTGGTCTGGCTTACGAAGAGCTCGCACATCAATCGTCCTCGAAATCTTCGAAGCTCCGAAATCTGAATGAGGCCAAAAGCTGGTTCGAGAAGAGCGAAAAGACCTGGGAGCACGCTACTTTTGTGGGAGCGAAGGCACCGGAATTCAGAGGAGAAGCAGAGCGCGTGCGCAAAGAGCTTTCAGCGTGCGCGTCGAAGATTAACGACTTGACAGCTCATTGAGCTGCATTGCGGCGTTCGATTTATAAACTGAGCAATAGGTCATGATTTTAGTTGACAGGGTTCTGAACTTACGGTTCGTTAGAGACAATTCCCCAATCCAAGGATGGTCAGACGAGTTGGATGGTCAGATGAGTTCTTTGCCGCCAAATATTTTATAAGATGCTTATTTAAATGCATTTACATTTGATCTCAATGAGATGGGAATTGCTATGGTGCCGAAGAAGGGATTTAAAACCATAGCCGAGTAACTGTATGTATCTAATATAGTTAGTGTTGTGCATATGCCCGTGCTATGGTCGTGCTATGGTTATCGGCAGGAAAAAGAGCCATGGCGAACAGTAAAGTCTCGCTGGTAAGAAGAGTGAAAACGGACTCCGGTTGGAGATACTATCCGGCCGCGTACGCCGCGAACGGCAAGGTAAAGCCAGCAGTGGTCGTCGCAGATGGCGTGGAAGTGAAGTACCCGGCAGGGCACTACGCGCTGCGGTACTACCACGGAACGAGGCTTATCGTTGAAGCGCTCAAGGGCGCTAGTCCGGCAGAGGCTGAGGCCAAGCGCATTGTGAAGGAATCGCGCATGTCGGCAATCATCGTTGCCAGAGAAGCCGGCATTGCGATCAAGGTGCACGACCCTCTCAAACACAGGCCACTGGCTGCGGATCTCTCTCAATTCCTTTCCGATACTGCGAGCAGGGGCTCGCTGAAGGCTCTTGAGGCATATCGGCTGGCGTGTGATGAGTTCCTGAAAGTGAGCGGCCGGCAATATGCCGACGAGATTGAACCGGAAGACATCATCAAGTACCACAAGGCGCTGGCCGAGCGCGGCATGAGCGCACGAACGGTGAGCAACCGCCACACGAACATGAAGACGTTCCTGAAGTTCTTGGAATACGACACAAAGAAATTGCCCAAGCCACCCAAGTATGACAAGACCATGCCGGAAATCTATTCCGACAAAGAGCTGAACTCATTGTTCAAAGCCGTGACCTCTCCAAGGGAAAACCTCCTTTGCCGGCTCCTGCTCCAAACCGGTGTGCGAGAACAGGAAGCGATGTTTCTTGAATGGGAAGACATTGATCGTGAAACGAAAGTGCTGAGACTGCGATCGAAGGTCAAGCGGTGGGGGTTCAGGCTGAAGGACTTTGAAGAGCGAGAACTGCCCTTGTCTGATGACCTAATTGCGAGGTTGATGACTTACAAACGGAAGCATGCTGGAGTCTCTCCGCTGATCTTCTCGAGAAACGGGAAACCGGACAGCCACATGCTTCGCACTCTCAAGCGGCAGGTTCGGCGCGCAGAACTGAATTGTGGCAAATGCGAGGGGTGCCTGGGAAAATACAGGGAATGTGAACGCTGGTTTCTTCACAAGTTCAGAGCGACGTTCTGCACCAAAATGCACCGCAATCCAGAGATGGATCTTAGAACTCTTCAAAGCCTGATGGGCCATTCAGATTTGGCCAGCACCATGCGATATCTGCGGCCGGCAGAAAAGGTGCAAACCCAGGCGCTGGTGAATCGAATGAAGTGGACCTGATTGAGGCTGACCCGGCGCTCGAAGCGCCGAGCCAGGTTAAGCCGCAATCCTGAATGACTCAAGCCATTCCGCAATCTCTTGCAGGTTGAATCGGATTAAGCCTCCGATGCGGTAGTGAGGGATCTGGCCCTTCTGGGCCAGATCGTAGACGTGCTTGCGAGTGCATCCGATGATTGCCGCAACTTCCGCGGCACCGACCAGTTTCGGCAAGCAGGATACATGGGAGTTGCTTCCCATTGTTCTGACTTTCGCTCGCCATACTGGCCACCCAGCAAGCCATTCAGGATCACCCCGTGTTGAATTTGGGTGTCCAGTCATAGGCGCTCCGGCCCGAAGCGACGCGCCTTGTACTGGGGCGCGCTCCGTTGAGTATTCTACCCTCCGCGACGACGCTCAGTCGGTGATGGAATTGGTTCCCCTCCCAATGAGCCACTTTGAAGTGAGTGGAAAAGGGGAGTGGACCTCCATCGGAACTTATCTGGTCGAGGACCGGGAGAAGCAGACGATTTCGGAAGACTGATCCATTGCACGCCCAGAGCGTGGATTTCTATTTGTAATAAGCCGTTAGAGCATGAGTTTCGGTAATCCACACCTCTTCCACTGCGTCAAAGAATCTCTGACCAGGGCGACCTGTTTCCTGACGAACCGGCGCGGCAACACGATTCTCAAAAGCGAGCAGTGGTCCCGAACCGGGTTCGATCGCCTTTTGAAATCTGTTGAAATCCGATGTTCTTAACCCATTTTGATTGAAGCTCTTGCGGCTCCGTTGTTGAAAGCTGTGGGGACATATTGCTTTTGGAGGCTCCGCCCGCTACATATTCGACTACAACAAGGAACCTCGCAGATTAGTTGACCTCTTCGATTTTCTACGGCACCTTCCAGAACGGCCGATTGGAGATGTCGTGTGCCTTGGATGTCCTCGCTTCAAGGCTTTGGACTAAATCGACGGCATCAGCGGCATCAGGGTCATTGATCTCGGCGAGAATTTGAGCTGCCTCGTAGGCAAACGGTAGGGCTTCGATCGGCCTTCCTTTAAACGACATGTGCGTTGCCATCATCTTGAGAGCACGTCCTTCCCACTTCTTCAGTCCCGACTTTTTAGCGAGATCTAGACATTGCTGCAGCGCGTTGAGGGCAGATTGAAAATCCATGCGGAACATGTAGCCAGAACTTAACCCATGCAACAGATTGCATTGCACGGAGACATTTCCCGTCATACGCGCCGCTCTTACGCCATCTTCGGCCCAACGGATCTGGTCGCGCAGCGGCATCACGCCTTCCAACATGAACGCATTCTCAGCAAATGCGTAAATGATGCAAGTCGGTGCTGCTGCATTGATCCTTCCCACATTCTTCGCCGCCCAAGCTTGTGCTTGGAAGATGTTGCCCCATTCCTGTATGCATCTGCGGAAGGCCTGCGATCCTACATCGTAAGTGCCGTTTGGAGGGGCTGCCTTGCTGATAAGCAGAGTAAAATATTCGCTATGCCGTTCGCTGACCCTGTCCGTCCAGCTCCGATGAATCCAGCTTCTTGGATGCGTACAAGCGGACCAGATCATGGAATCGATAGCGAGCTTGATTCTTATCAAATGTCACCAGAGACAACTTGACCAGGTGGGTCAAGGCCTGGTGTGAGTGATCCTCGCAAATGTGTTCCTCGGCTGCGCTATCCCAAGAGCCCTGAAAAACGGCCAGGCGCTTAAAGATTGTGGACTCCACGTGATTCAGTAATTGGTAGCTGGAGTCGAGAACGGCTTCGATGTTGCCGCCGATATCTGGGTTTGCGATCAAAGTCAATCTATTGTTCTCCTCTTCGAGGCGTGTGGCATACTCCCGCGGATCGAGGTCCGGCGTATAAGCAAGCCTCGTTGCACATGCTCGGACAGCCAACGGAAGGAAGCCGCATAGAGAACAAATTTGGTTGGCAATGTCTCTGTCGATGTCTTTGGCGATACTTTCAAAGAGCTGGAGTGCCTCCTGCTGAGGGAGTGAGTCCAACAGGACCCGTTCGAGACCGGGTACAGCAATCGGCGAACGGGCAGTGATGATCAGGGCGCAGCCCGCGGGGGGAAGAAGAGGGCCGACTTGCTTCAGATTCGCGGCGTCGTCGAGCAGGACCAAAGCCCGTTTTCCCTTGAGGGCCCCGAGGTAGAGTTGCTGAAGCTCCCGTATATTTAGAATATTTCTTTCCGGGGGTAGAGCACGCAAAGCAACGAGGCAATTCAGCAGCGCGTCTTCTGCTCTTCGCGGTTCCTTCAAGCCTCCTTGAAGGCTGATCAATAGCTGCGCATCCGGAAAATTCCCGGCAAGCCGACTTGCGACGACTCGCGCCAATTCAGTCTTGCCAAAGCCTCCCAGCCCAAATATGCCTATAGGTTTTCCCGCCTGAACCGCCTTTAGAACTACAGCAATCTCGCCTTCGCGACCCACGAAATCTGCCACCGGTGCAGGGAGCTGATAAATCGCAGTCGCCTGCATCGGGGAGAGAAAAACATTGATTTGGTCATTGCCGACAAGATTATAAGCAGAAACATTTCCACCTCGCGTACTAACTCCGCCTGTGCTCCGTTCCAGGACGGAAATTAACGCCATCCACAGTTTCCTTAACGCATTCATGCTTTATGCTCTCGATGACCCAATCCGAAGGGCTATTTCCCCTGTATCTTGTCGAGTACGTACTTTGTTGCCGGTCCGACCAGGCCGCCGAGAATAGGCGTTCCAAAAGCGCTGGCAATGGTAGATACCGCGGATGGGACCAGCCCCACAATGCCCTCGATAAGTTTTGCGGTAAGATTGTCATCCCGTTGCTTGCCTTTAGCAACTTCAGTTTTCAGTTGATTGACCTTCTCGGCTGCTTCTGCTTGAACCTGGACCGGCGCTGATCGCACTAGGCCAGATAACGGATGAAAGAGACTATCAAGTGTTTGGCGGGATATCTCTTGTGTGAAATTCTGGTCACCGTACACAATCTGGTCCCCGGCGACAATCACGTGACCTGTCAGGTTGCCGCCTCCTGTATCGATTCCACCGTGTGTTGCTGAGTTCTTCCGGTTCATTGACCCTCCCTAGCGGTTCCGCCCCGAAGTCCTTTGCTACCCAAGGGATTCCTATATCTAATTCATCGGGCGTAGCCGGATTATACGCCGGGACAGAAGACTTGAATTGGCAAAACATCTCTGTGGAAGCGCTCGATTGCTGCTAGCCAAAAAAGGGGCAATGGTGATATCCGTTTGAATCTCAGAATGCGACTGGTCGCGAGAAAGGATGACCCACAAGGGATCGCGCGGACCGTTTGATTTTGGCGAGAGGACGATTCGCTAATCGACCGTCTAGATCAATTTGCTGCTTCTGAACCGGGACAATCGTGCACCATCAGAACATAGAGCGGTCTGCCAATGGCGTCCGGCAGTCGAGGTGCGAACTCAGATTCAAAGCCGCAGTTCAAACAACAGAGCGCGTGTCACGATTCCGAGTACTCCTTACGGATTAAATCGCTCGGCAGCTTGTCATCCTCAATGAACCGCATATGGCAAGCGTAGCACCGAAATATCGAAAAACCTCTGCGCAAGCCTCGCGAATTGGCTGACTATCCCAGCTGCATCACACCATCCCCTGGCCAATGCACGAGCCTCGATGAACGCCTCGGAGATTTCCGATCAAGTTAATTGGATGGGATCATCTTGCGGTCCTACTCGATAAGGAGAGACGGCGGTCGGCCACTGTGCGAAGCGACCAAGCCCCTGGTGAAGGGCCAGGGGCCTAATTGCCGTTTCCTTTGCGGGAATGGAGGAAATCCCTCGGGTTGAACTGGTAGGCCTCCCCATCCAATCCGAGCCTGTAGTCGAAGTTGCTCCTTTGAAAGCCTCAAAGTTCAACAGGTCTCAAAAGCGTCCCTCACAGAACCACAAGGAACTCCGGGTAGGGAACCTGGTCCCGAACCGGAATCAGCCGCCTATTGAATCTTGTTGAATTTCAGTGAAATTAATCGTTTTAGAATGAATGCGTTGCGGCCATGTTATTGATGGCTGTGGTTCTGAATGGTTCTAGAGTGCTTTGACCGCTACGATTTCGACTACACCTGTGTCCCACTTTGTGGGGTCAGTCCATCTCAAATCGTTGCAACTTGTTTGGTGGGCAATCCCTGAATTCTGACGCGCTTATCTGAATGACCTACGCGCTGCAAATTTCAAGCCTGACGCTCGAATGCGGCGGCTTCAGCGCTTCAGCTGTCAAAAGCCGATGCAGCACTCTCGAAGATTATGGTGTTCCAGAAAATCTGGAAAGCTAAATACCTCTGTAGCGAATTTCGAGCTAGTTGGAAACCGGGTGTAGTGCTGGGACTCAGTACAAAATCAGCATAGGAGGAGAGTACGACCGCCTTCAACGCGCAACCCACTAAAACGCGATGGATAGAGTGCGGGCAGGCGCAATTCGTTATCGCAGCTGGACTGGTTGATTAATCCATCCAGGCCGCTTCTGTTTCGATGAATTTCCCTGGCTGTTGGAAAAAACGACGCTCGCAGGTTCAATACGACGCGAATGGGAACCTAACAATTCAGATGCGGGTCCAAGTTGGTAGACCTTTCTATTTCAGTCGCCACAGCCCGATTCACCGGGGGTATTCAATTCGAGCTGCGGAAGAGACACAACGAATCCCAAAGGAGACGGGAGATGGAACGCTAGGAGTCGCCTTCGCCTAAGAGAATGATCTGGCGGATTCAGAAGGTCTTCGCAAAATTATAGTTCCATCGCGTGCTTCCTGCGCCCCAGGCAACATAGGTTTGTGCGATCACATGCCCGCGGAGTCGAGCCGACATTCCGAGACCCGTGTCCTGCCGAAAGTCCATGGGAGAGAGATCCGATGGTGAGGTACCGACCTTGCCAGCATCATAGAACACGAAAGCTCCAAAGGGATCCCACACGGTTACACCATACTCGAATTGAAGCAATGCCCGGTCTTTTCCCCGGAAGCGGTAGTTGTCCCAACCGCGCAGCGTGACACGGGAATCCACATCCGTGCCGCCCAGGGTGGGCTCGAGATAGAAAGGCATCTGATTGTTGTCTGCGGTGTGCGAGAAGGTCAAAAGCGCGTGGACATCGATTTCACCGAAGCTGCAGAGTTGTCGTTGCTTGTCGTTCTCACAAACGTATTTGGTAATAAATGGGTGCTTGTCAGCCGAGAACATATTGCGAGATCGGAATTTCAGACCTAGTTGTTCATCGCTTGCGAACGTAAACTGTTCGAAGGTAAAAGCGGATCCATCCATCGCCTCGTTCCACCCGAAGGCGACCTGATTGGAAGCAGAGAAAGGCATTTCTTTCTGAAAGTGGGGATTGTCCTGCTTCGGAAGGCCTGAGAACACTCCGCCGATCTCTCGCTCGAACGATGTGGACGCTCCGATCGAGAACTTTGCATAGGTTGGCTGCGTGGCGAGCCCTGGGAGGTTCGAGGGAAAGTGCTTGGCCACCGCTGAGGCGTCATTGATGGCGGGCAACGTGGTTTGATCGGCTCCGCCTTCAAGGATGAAGGCGAGCGAATCGTTCACCGGATACCGGAAACGCAGAAATCCGTAGTTGTCATCCTCAGCAAATACGAATTGCTGGTTAGCAGAACCCGATCCTTCGCCGAAGTAATACAACGTGTGCACGGTGCGATGAGCGAACGAGGCGCGAAGCGTCTCGGCCTCTTGGTGATTTTCAAGCCAGAGGTACGCATTCTCTCCGGCTCCTTTCGCCGCGTCATACCCTCGCGGCAGGACCCAACGAAGATCCCCGCCCGCGAGCCAGGACGAATTGGTGGTGCCGGCGAGCGTGGTACTGAGATCGATGAGAGATTTCTTGGCCTGCCCACCGGGAGGCGCGGCGGATACCAGGTGTCGCCGGTATTCGAGCACGAGTCCCGGCCCGAACCCATTCGACGGCGGGAGCGAGGCCATGGTGAAGTGGTACTTGTCCTGACTGAAGAGGGCCTCGATGCAGGCGATTCTTTGCGATTTGTCATCGAGAAAGGAAGGGCAGGAGATTCGAATCGTCTGCGCACCGATTCTTCCCGCAACGAGCAGGAACCCCAACAGCATGAGAGAACGATAGCGGATCATTTTCAGCCTCGCTGTGTGCCGCGTTGCTGAATCACGCTTGCGGCTTCGGACAGATAGTCGACCGCATCTTGCGCGGTGTGAATACTCAAGACCGATCGCTGGGCGGATTCTCCCATGAGAGAAAGCGTATGCGCCATTGCCTTAGCCATCAGCACCGTCAGATCCGTGGGTTTACGCTGATTAGCCGGCTGAACAGGGGGCGCTGAGGCTGCGACGGCCTTGGCGTCAGATGGAACCGCACCTACAATTCCTCCTTGCGCGACGCGAGCCTGGTCCGATTGCTGGCGATCAGCCGCACTCAGGATCAGGGGACGCACTAGCGGGATGGTTCCGTCGGAGACGACCGGTTGGGGCAGTTGGACGTCCGCGCGGATGTTGGTTCCACTGAGTGTGCAGATATCGTCGAAGGTCGCTGCCTGGGCTTCTCGCCAGTTGAAGGGCGTCTTCTGATTGCAGAACAGCTTACGCACGGTCGCCACGATCGAGCAGTGATCGTACTGCGTGTGAATGATCTTGCCAGGGGGAATCCGCGGCGATACAAATACCGCCGGGACCCGCACTCCCAGGCGATCAAACTTGAACGGTGGAGCATCTGAAGCTGGCACGTCTCCCTGGCTCGGATCCGCCGTGAGTGTGGGCGGAGTCACATGATCGTAAAGGCCGCCATGCTCGTCATAGACGATCAAAAGCAGCGTATCTTTCCAAGATGGGCACTGGACGAGCGAGTTATAGACCTGCCCAATCAGCGCTTCTCCGGCATCGACGGCGAAGTCTGGGTGCTGGCTGGTAGCAAACGTTCCGTTGTCGAGGTCGTCATCGTAAGACGGCTCAATGAAGGTGTACTCCATGAGCAGGCCCTTCTTGCAGTGGGTCTCGAATTGCGAGAAATCGAAGAAATTATTTTGATGGTGGGCAAGATAGATATTGGCCATCAGAATCGAGGCGCCATTGGTGTAGATAGCCCAGTTGGCATCGTTATTGGGGTCATCGATCACCTGAAAGATCGTCTTCGTGGTGGCCGGGGAGAGAACTGCGTCCTGCGTCGCCGACCCTCCGGAACTGGCGGCATGGGCAAAGAGACGATTAGGAATCGTCGAGCCCGGCACCGACGAAAACCAGCGGTCGCACACGGCGTATTCTTTGGCCAGCTTAGAAAGAACCGGCAGGGATCCGGGGTGGAAGGCCTTCATGGCATTGCGACCCTGCACCGCGTTGCTGATCTGAGCGTAGTTCTCGACGAAGCCTTGCATCTTGGGCTGCCCGGTATCGCTTCCGTCCGAATTGCGGAAGATCTGCCAGTTCACGTCCAGGAATTCGTGGTTGGGATCGGGAATCAGATCGTGATTGGATCGTGCCGTGGGGCTGACCCGAATGGTCGGAGGATCGGCCAAATCGGTAGGGTTGGTTTCATCTCCGTTGAGACCATCGATCGCATAGTCAGCGGTCTTCAAGTAGCCGAGCATGTGGTCAAACGAACGATTCTCCATCATCAACACAACGAGGTGCTTGATCGCGTCAGGCACGAAACCTCCTCGGGGGCCATCGAATTCTTTCTCGGGAAGGGGGAGTTAGAAAAAGCTGGACGAAGCATAGCACAACCTCGAATCCGGCGAAGAGAAGAAGTGATCTCTCGGCATAGTGATCTTCGCAGCCGGAGCGTTTCAGCTTTGGCGAGGGTATGAGTTGGACAAGGTTCACGGCCTTGGAATCGAACGCCGCGCATTCCCTGGATCTTGAGTGGCCAGAGCTTCGATGCGCTCAACGTGCCGCTCATCGATCGAGGATGGTATACGTCGACGATAAGACGCCCGGCGTTGTTCGCTCAAGGTCGACGATCCGCACATCCGCACCAACTCTCGGAGATCAACTCCGTCTTTGGCACTCTCGAGTCGCGCTCGGGCGAGGGCGACCCGTGCGCCAAACGAATCCTCTTTGCGTTTCGGGTGGGGAAGCGAATCACCCTTTGTCGCCCAGATCACTCATTGCATCTGCCGGATTGATTCGCCGATAGGGCGGAATAAGGACCGAAAAACTTCTCAGAGCGGGACTTTAATCGCCCCAGGCGGAAATCTCTTCTGGTATTCCGCGCCTTGCAGATACGCCGACTCATGAATCAGTGATGCATCGGGAATGGTGCGGCGCCGGTAGAGGTTCATCCGGTGTTCCGAGCATTTCTTCTGAGAATTCCAGTGCTTCTTGGGTATAAACTCGGCAAGGTTCCACAGACCCTTGAGAGACTCATGCTTCTCGGCATCGGGTCTTGCCGACGCGTACTGGCTTCCGGCGGTAAGACCGAGGACAGCAGGCTCCTTCGAGGGGTCAGTCAATAAGCCAGCGGCCTTTGCCTCATCGATCATCCATTTCAGCGCGTATTTCGAGATACCACTTTGCTGCTCCGCATAGCCTCCGCCGACGTCGCAATGGACGCCAGGAAACCAGACCTGTTTTACATCGCGCGGGCCATGGGGCTTAGTAGGATCGGGCGAGGGAACCCAGAGGTGAGAACGGAAGAAGGCTCGATGCTCGTCAATAGAGACGGCGTGCCGCCCGATTTCGATGTTTGGATTATTTACCTCTCCGGGGAGGTGCAGAGGGTTATCGACCCAGCCAACGGAGCTCACCGTGTCCCAGACACCAACAAAATGGATCGTCGGTTTGGCACAGGCCATCGTGTCGCGGAACTGGGTGGCAAGGTCGAAATAGGCCTTAACGTCGGCGGGAGATTTGGCGCGCTCGATGGCCATCAACATACGAATCGCATATGGGACCAATGGCTCATTTCCCTCTCGGATCAGCCCGTACCAAAGGATCAGAGAGGCAACCGCCCGCACCGTAAATGCTCCGCGGCTGAAGCCAAACAGATAGATTCTGTCTCCGGGTTCGTATTTTTCGAGTAAGAAATTGTAGGCATCGCGAATGTCGTTTTCGAGGCCATATCCAATCGCCATCCCCAGCAATCGTGTAAATGCGCGAGTAAGGGGGCTCAAAGATCCAAATGGCTCCATGGTCCCGATGCCGGGATGATAGAAACTGATCTGATCGGGAGTGTCCTGAATGAGGACCGAGTAGAGCTTGATGACATTTGTGCGACTATGCGCAAACTCGTTGGCTGTTCCGTCACAGCACACCACAATGTTCTTGGGCATAGCAACGAATGTACCTCGACTTCAATATCCGTGCAAGGCGGTTATTCAATGAGGCGTGGGTCGAGACCGATCGTCAGGGCGAGGATTTAGCCAACTTAGGATCGTTAGCAAATACTCAAAAATCCTTTCAACGTTGTGTGAAACGAAGTGAGGTCTTGTGACACCAATGATTGAGTACTTGATCGGGCTCCATCGTTCGACGACGATGAGACCCGGGATCGGCGAAGAGGTATCATGGTTCCTCTTTCCAGACCGTCCTCATCGGCCTTAGTGAAACTTCGTACGCAATGCTGGAGCGAGCTTGAACTAACCGCTGAAGGCAGCAACTTTTGGGAGGCCCCTTATGAACAAATCTTCTCGCTGGATCTGGTCAATCATCAGCCTCGCGGCTATCGCATGCACAAATCCTCTCCTATATGCACAGCAGCAGATCTATTACACGGGGAGACTCTTTGGCTATTACCGCATCGAGAAGGACGTGCACCTCGATACTGTCGATAAATTCCTCAATTGGCGTCGCGGCGTGAAGGAAGGCTGGCTTCTCGGAATGGGAGACAACTTCGGGCCGGAATTTGGTGCCAGCATCCAGCTCGACAACAATTGCGCCCAGGTTGAACCTATCGTTGGTGAAAAGCTGCCCGATCCGCCCGAGCTCTATTACAAGCAGGATACGCGCTACGCTAAGTCCGCCGCTTGTGACAACGTAACCAATTTTCTAATGAAAGCGGGATATCGAGCGATCGTGCCAGGACGAGAGGACTTCATCTACTCCTCATACTGGCTCTGGAAGACGGCAGAGAATGTGCACCTGGCGAATCAGGACGAGGATCAGAGAAAGCTCATCCGGAACGACGAGATGCGCCTGGACTTCCTGGCCGCAAACCTCCGTTTCACAAGCTCCGGCGACGGATCAAACAAGGCGTGTCCCCTTCTGTTTTCCTCCGATCCGCTCGGCAAAGACGCAATTACGTGCACTGCAGCCGGAACCGCGCCCGAAAGCTTCGACTGGGTTAGCCGACTCGACAGTGCCAAGACTGTACTGGTGAGGAACGCAATCGAAAGCGCCATGATCGACCTAGGAACACCGAGTCAGAAGCTAGATCCCGAACAAGTCAGGGCCACGGTCGTCAAAAATGAGCTGAGCATCATGGTGGCAGCCTGGGGAGCTAATTGTGGCCTCGATCCGAAGTTTCCGACAGACGAGATCAAGAACATCGAGAACTGGGAGAACGTAGGCGCCTTCTTTGAACACAAGGCTAACGGTGCCATCTCTTCGCAACCTGAAGGTCCGTGCGCAAAGTATTCCGACGCTACCGAGCTTATCCGCTATTGGACAGATCTAAAGACGTCAGTTGAGAGTGCTCTGAAGCTACCCAAGGAACCCCAAATCCGAGACCTCCTGATCACGCGCGCGGACGCGGATCTGGCCCAGAGGCAGCTGCTTCGCAACATCAGTCAGGAGATGGAAGGCACCGGCTATGCAATCGCCATCGACGGAGACTATCGAACGCTGATCGTTGGAGTGGTCGGAAAGGAGACGATGAGTGCAGTGTCTCCGGAGAACCTGAAGGTGTGTTTTGACGAGAAGGCTTTGCGTCCATGCACACCATCAACTCAATCCAAAGCTCTGAACGTAAGCGTCTTTGATCCTGTCGATGCGGTCGCAACGACCGTCCGTGCTGCCGAAGTAGCTCATGGGCCATTCTCAAAGATAATCGTGATGGCCCAAATGCCTTTACCCGAAGCGGAGATCTTAGGCTCTCGTATTCGCGGGAAGCTCTCAAACATCGCGAAATCAAAACACCCAGGTCAATTCGTCGACGTTATCTTAAGCGAAGGCCAATCTGACTATCCCACTCCTCTTGTGACGATTCAAGATGTTCATCCCGAGCAGATGACGCCGATCTTCTCTGCGCCGACCGTGGATTTCACACGGGAGGACCCCGCGATGGCTGGTTACGTTGCCAAATTGTCCTACGATCTTTCTAGCCATGCATACAAGAATGAACTAGCCTTTGAGCCCCGGTTTGAACCGCAACTGTCAGGGATTACTACCGCATCTGAGCTAAGACGCCTCCTGCCTAAAAACGCAGATTATGTCGTGCCATGTCTCAAACCGCGGGATCCGAGTAAGCCGACAGTCGACTGCACTTACCAAACGGTGTTGGCGATGCTTGCTTCTCTCGAACGCGCCAAGCCCTTCGCCGACGTCGTCTTGCTTGAGAGACGGGACATCTATCTTGGTAAAATACCCGACGGCTATGGAGGCGGCGAAGCGGACAACCTGTATTGTCCGAATCTGACAGACCACCACAAATTGTCAGACTGCCTACTGCACGTGGCCCTCGATCGCGTCTTGTGGAAGGGAGATTACCTCCAACGAGTCGCAATTACAGGAAGTGATTTGCAGAAGATTCTTGATACTTCTGCGGCACAGGCAGCTGGTGAAAATGATCTCAAGATGACTGACCTCTGGCAGCAATGGTTGGTCACGTACGGAATCACGCAATCGGCGTTAACGAACTTGACCAAGCTTTCGACCGGAAGTGATCCTTCCTGGATTCCGGCAGATCCAGAATGCCGTCAGGCTGACCAAAATAAATCGGGGAAGATCCTATACTGCATCAATGGACGGCCAATCGCGAGCGATCAGATCTATTGGGTCGTAACGAGCGATAGTCTAGCCGAAGATAACACCATCTACACGCAACTTGGAGCCCTCGACCCCTCTAACCGGCACGCAACATCGACCTTTCTCACCAAAGCTTCCGTCAGGGCCTTCCAAGGTTTCCGGGGAAACTATCCGCAATTTCCGTCCAATGTCGAAGCCATTGCATTTCAGAACAACAACCTTCAGCAGCAGCGCCTCTATCAGGTCGATTTCAACAAGCTGGTTCTGAGCTTCAGCAACAATCATGCTCTTGGACCTACCGATCAGGTCCCGGCCCAGCTCCAAGGTGTAGCCGATTCGCGTGCAGCGCAGCCCCATGCACAGGACGTCGACTTAGAGGCGACACTTCGCCTGGTCGACGACCATGTTTTTTTCCAATCTGCGGCAATGGGAACGCTGACCTCGTTTGTTTACGAGCGGTCCATTAAGGGCAACCTCACTGGATCGCCGGAAACCATCTCCTATCCGCAGAACAATGCCACCTTCGGAGCCTTCGGGCAGTACACATTGCGAAGGGATCCGAACACGCGCAGCAGAGCCCTGCCACGAGACCTGCTTGTGCTTACACCGCACCAATTCCAGACTCAGATCAATAATGGTCGATTGTTCATTGGTTTCACCGCGAAAGACGCTTCCGGACAGCCGATTCCAGGCCAACTCGCAGTTGCATTGCCCATGGTGAACAGTTTCAACGACAAGGTCGGATATCGGCACGAATGGGGAAACCGACTTAAAACATCCTGGAATCTGGACGGAGGCAGCTACGCCGAAGGTGGCATGGAATACAGCGCTCAAAACAATATTCTGAACTCTATCACTCTCGCTAATGGTACGACCCAGCTTGAGTGCACGGCCTCTGCAACGATCGATATTGGCACCTGTTTTAAAAATGCGAAAAGTACTTTCCCGATTGGTCCCAGTACAACGGTGGTCGGACATCCGGACGCAAGAACCCTACACACACCTGGAAGCTACTGGGACGTCCATCTGAGCCGAAAACTGGATTTCGGGAAACTGAGTCAAATGAAGAATCCCTTTATCCTGGTTAGCGACAGCCAGGGCGACGCTTACTTCGGCCGGCCACAGGATGCAGTTTTGCCCACCCAGACCAAGTATGCCGTAACGTGGAATTCCTCCCTCAATTTTCCGGTGTGGGGAAACCTCAACGTAGCTCCCACGTTCAATGTTTTCTACTATCAACCGCAACTGAGCAGCGTGCACGAGCAAATCCGTACCTTCGCGATCTCGCTGCGATGGTACTTTGCTCGAGACCAGCGGACGCCCATCGGAGACCAGCTTGATCTTTCTGGTCCCGCATCTGCCGACCAGACCAAGAGCTCAGGCAGGTCGAAGTAAACGAGTCTCTTAGGTTTCTGCAGTTGACACACAATCGCCCTAAGGCTCGTATTGCGGAACAGCGAAGAAACGTAGCCACCCTGAGCAGAGCCGCCTTTGTTCAACTGCCCTACCTCGCATCCTTGTATTCCTGGAATCGATCGACAGACGAGGTGATCGGGCGTGCTCTAGGTGATCTCAACATTGCGAAATACAAATTCTCACAATTAATGAAACGTCAGGCCCTCTCGAAACACAATGAGAGACAGTTGCCCTTTTATACCGCACTTTTCTGGATCGCCATCCACGAGACGCGGTTGGAGCGCTACTCGCGGATTTTGTGAGGTTTGGCAACATGAAACTCAATCGTCTCTATCGAGAGCGCACCTTAACTTCTATTTGCCGATCGCTCGGTCTACTCGCCTGCACTCTTGTTGTCATCGCTTCACCCGCAATTGCAAATGCGAAGATCAGTGTGAAACCTAAAATCGTCGTAGACGGTAGGCCCGCGCGACATGCACTCGTATCCATCTACAACTGCAAATCAAACCAATTAGAGGCGGGACCATTCTCGACCGCCGATGACGGATCCGTCTATGTGCCTGAGATCGATTCAGGGGACCACTGTCTGAAAGCAGAGATTCCCAGTGGCTTCGGAACAAAAGAAGTCCAATTGGATGAAAAAGGTGCCCAGCAAGAGATTGATCTGACAGAGATTGTGCCTCGTCTTAACCGCGCCGATCGGGTTGTCCCGGCAACTCTGTGCTTCTTCACGTTTCTGATGGTGATCTATCCCATCGGGCGATATCTTGCGAAGCCTTGGGCGTTCCGCCGCGACTACTTGATTGCCCAGCTTTCCGGCGAATCCATGAAGCTCTACTACCAGCAGTTTCGTGCTGGAGCATCGATCAAGGGGAAGGAAGTTGGAGATCCTTCGCTGAACGACGGCGACTACACAGAAGCGTTCGCGCACGACTTTCGGAAATGGTATGGAAGGCGATACTACATATTTCCGATAATGATCCTAGCTGTGCTAACCGGGATCTGCGGTTGGTGGGGTTGCCTAAACCTATGGGATTGGATAAGCGGCGTTCAAAGCCTGGAGTCTATGCGTGGATTGGTCGCTGCGGCGATCGCAGGCGCATTTGTATGGATCATTGCTGATGAAATCGATCGCCTCCGACGTCGGGACTTCACTTCCTTCGATCTCTACTATTACATCTTCCGAATTCTCATCGCGGTCCCATTCGGCTGGGCCTTGACCCGACTTCAAGTTACGCTTCAAGTCGGAATCCCCGTAGCATTTTTCTTAGGAGCGTTCCCTACTTCGACGTTGTTCACGCTTGCGCGTAGGCTGGCCGGCCAGCAGTTGAAGTTAGGAGAGGATCCGGCCTCGGGCAAGCTTGAGCTTGAGAGCCTTCAGTCAGTCGGCAAGGAAATTGCCGAGCGATTCAAGGATGAAGGCGTTTACACGATCACCCAGCTTGCCTACGCAGATCCGCTTGATCTTACGATCCGCTGTAACTTCGACTTCAATTACGTGGTCGATTGTGTGAGCCAGTCTCTGCTCTGGATATATCTGGGCGATAAGGTTAAGGACCTTCAGCCATTCTCTCTGCGGGGAGCGCAAGAGGTCGCATACTTTTACACATGTCTCACGCAATCAAACCCTGACCCCAAAGCAGTCGCAGCGCTTCAAGAAATCGCCAGCGACAAACTGAAGATGTCAAAGGAGGCGCTCCAGTGCACCCTGGAGCAAGTTGCGGGAGATCCGTACACCAAGTTCCTTTGCAAAATATGGACCTAGGAGCAGTCTCAAATTTGAGCACGGAGGATCGAATCGTGGCTCGTCGAATGTCTGATGCGGTGAAAGTTCTTGCATGTTTGTTGCTTTGTGGATGGTATCTGACCGGAACTGCTGCTCAGGACAATCCGACGAGCGATGCACCTGTTCCTCTGCTTCGTAGTGAGCATCCCGTAGATTGGTGGTTCGCATTCAAATTCAATGCTGAGACCTTCCCGCGAAGCGACGGTTCGAAGCCAAGCTGTCTTTTCGGAGGAAAGGCGGGAGGGAGCAGAGGGTACTTCAGCAAGATAGGCCAGTCGTTTGTCTATGCGAGTTCAGAAAACTCTGCGCTCCAACAGGGAGATGGCTTTATCGGTGACAGCACAGACGACCCCTTAGGTGCGACATTCGACGAAATCTACAACGGCGACTTTTTTTATGTTGTTTGGAATGACCAGTTCTACCGAGATCCTGTGCTGCAATGCGAAGGGTCCTCTGCCAATGAATGCGGCAAGCCATGGGGGCACTCGAAAGGGCTTCTCGCGTGGGATAGTGAAGGTGTAGGAATTGTAATCCAGGTCACTACCCCGGATTGGCCGGGATCTGGAGGAAAGGCACTCCCCCGGGCGGAAGGCAACTCCCTTGGATGCACCATGAGTGACGACGACGTCGACCTCAGCCAGCATTTTTTTGCGTTAAAGCTGACTGAGCCGGATGTGCTTAAGGTTCTGGCTGCTCTAAAGCAAGAAGGTGCGGTCACCGATACTGGCAATTCGCAATTAGTCCGAACTGGAGGCCCTCCGGAAATCGTGACCGCCGTTTCAGAACTGGGTTCTCCGAATACAGACGCAACCGTTACGAGTGAAAAGCTCTCATCCGGAGTTCGTTTGATCGCAAAAGCCGGAGGACTTAAGGCCCCACCATGGCAGTTGGTTTCCGCCCTGCTTAATGGAATGCCGCTCAGAGTCGCCAGTTTCTGGAGTGGAAGCAAAATCTATTCCACAACCTCGAAGACGCGGACATCGTGCCTATCGAAAGACTTCGGCTCTCCTGGCGCAATTCAAATAGCCCTCACGGGAAGCTGGAATGGAAAGACCATCGGGCTCTCCGGCTCCTCACAGAAGAACAGTGATGGCGATCCCTTGGGTGCGAATCATGCAAAGATCGGCGTATCCACCGAAGATGGAAGTTCTCTCACTGTTCTTGCGGATATGAATCAGGATGGTGTTCTCTCTGGAACTGGCTCGGCCTGTGCAGTCTCACAGAATGTTCGAGGAGGGATGTTCTTCGTGCTCGACGATCAAGGACTTCACGACGGAATTACAAAGCTGATTGCCGGTAAGACCGCCCCTGGACATGCTTCGGCTGCAGCTCCAAACCCGCAATAATCACGCTCAAGCTCCACGAGGCAATCTTGGAGCTAGGACGTGATGGTGTACATCGGAGCGAACTCGGGGACTCCGGCTGCGCGCCCGGCGATCCAGCGAAGTACATAGACCTGAGTGGGATCAGTTAAGGAGTGCGTAAGCCCGTTCGGGACTACCTCGAAGATGGCGTGTGCTCCAAGGTCCTTGAAATAGTCGATATCTGGCTCGACCATAACGCATTCGATACCGCCGATGGTCTTTTTGTCATTTTCATGAAAGGTCAGCTGTACGTTCGCTTCACCGAACTGAATCTGCTTCCAACTGGATGTTGCACCTTGATGAAAGAGACCAGGATTGTTCTCGACCGCAAACAGATCTGCATTTGCCGCGATCCTAACCTGATCAATCAAGGTAGGTTCGCACCACGCGAAGAACCTATCATGCGCAGGTGCGTAGGGGGCTTCCCATCGAAGGGCTTTGATGTAGTCGAGTGGAGTGCCCTGCGAAAGAGAAATCTGGCTCATTGCTTCGCACAAGTTCAGTAGGCAAGCAAGCGAGTCCTCATGTGTTTCCAGAAGCTCTTTGTATCGAGTCTCAGCGGTAGGACCATCGACATCCGCTCCTAAAATGGAAATCGAGTACCGACCGAAGGCCATGTCGCCGCCGCGAAATTGAACCCAGGATCATTCGAGATCAGCATTATGTCCAGAGTTCGCAGGTAATTGTCTGAAAGAGAGACCGGCATGAACCCAGCCTGCTTAAATCCGTCTGCATAGACGACAACCGAGTAATTGTCTCCACCATTGTCGTAGAAAGGCAGGTCAAATTGCCTTTGATTTGCTTGTACGAAATTGCGGAATAACTGCTTTCGGTTTCCGTCGATGATTGTCACTAGGAATGGAACAACCGGGGAAAAGAGCTGGCGTGTCCCGTCGAAGATCCGCAATTTAAGTGTGCTCATTGGACCTACTTGGAAAGTGCAGCGCAATGATAGCATCGAATTGTTTTTTGTGGTTGAATCGGCTGCCATTAATACTTGAGCGCCATATCATTTGATGCTCTGTTGGCCGGTGTTCCACTCGACCCTAAAACATGGGGATTTCGGATACTTATCTTTCAACAAAAGAAATCGCAGGTAAAGAAACTGCCGCACACGCAGTTGGACTTTATTAACGGCGCACAGGACCCAATTGCGAAGAAGTTACGAACTCAGCTCGCGGTTGAGCAATGTGTGCGGGATCATGGAGTGTAAGCGTGGAAGAGTCCGCACCCAGTTCACCTACGACCCGCAAAGCGATGCCCTCGGCCGCGTCACGTCCTACGGGTGCAACTCCCTCGGCCAGAAGACATCGATGGTCGAACAGCTGTTACCGGACACAAACGCGCCTGAGACGACATTTCCAAAGCTGTCGACGGCCCGAGGCACGAGCGACCGTTGTTGGCCCGAAAATACCTCAGAACACTTGCGACGCCATCCCGTCATGCGCACGTGGATGGCCGGACACTGCGGCGTTTTTTGGCGCCTAGGGGTTGGCGTCGGTGAAACCTACACCCACACCGCGAAATCACACAGGACGGCAGTTTCGGAGGCGCCGGAGGAAACATTCGCCAGCAGGATTGAGCACTAAATTGGCGGGAGCGCCACCGTGGGATCTCCAAGGATTACGCAAGCCTCCCTATCGAGGGCGGTCAGTTGAGTTCTCAAAGCGACCTCACGATTTCTTTGCCTGATCGCCGCATCAGCATCCAGCGCGCCGTCTTTCGCCTGCGACCACTGCTGAAACAGCTGGCCTACCAGCGCGAACATATCCGAGAACGCCAGCCCCACCGGTTCCGGTCTGGTCCGGTACATACGGTTGTACAACGCTTGGACGACCGTCGAAGTAAGGGGCTGCTTGCTTTCTGGATTGCGGATCGTCCAGTCGAAGGTCGGCTCAATATGACCGATAAAAGCGCGCAAGGGTTGCTTCGCTCCGAGCAACGCTCGGGGAAACGGCGCCATGTGAGCCCCAAGGCCCGCCACGGCCAGAAGAATCTGCTCTACCGGTGACCCGGGCGGTACGAGTCCGAGGTAGGCCGTCTTATTATTCGATCCCGCCGAACAGCAAGCATGCGAATACCAGATCGCTCCATTCGGATTCCAGCCGTCGAGCATCGATTCGGGTCGAACCAATTGCGAATTGGCATCCACCAGCAGACCCAGATCCCGACCCATGACCTTTGGGTTGTCAATCGGACCGGTCATGCCGTGGCTGGTGGACACGATCATCGCGGGCGGACGGTCCGGGTCTTTAAGTGCTGCTGCAAGTTTATCGACCGTCGCGTCTGGACCCGCCAGATGCCTTACCTTACCCTTCACCTGCGGATCCTTATCGAGAGCCGCCCGCACCGGTTCTGCGATCAGGTAGCGCATCAGGAACGTGATGTCATTTGGACCCTTGTCGACCGTCCAGATGAGTGGCTGGTCAGATTTGACCTTCGCATCACACCAGTTGTTAATCAGCGCCGCTATGTAGTTCGACAGCGCCTCACCGGTCAGATCGAGGCGGCCGGTGTAGCAAGGGCCATTCAGAAGATATTGAAAATCCCATGGAACCTCGGTCGGCGAGCCGTAGATGAGCAGGTAACGTGGAAGGCGTCCCGGCGCGGTGCCCCGCTGCGATCCAGAAAGCATTACGCTCTGCGCCGGACGATCCGTATAATAGCGACGCAACGATTCGCCGCCAGCCTCTGGCCGGTATCGCAAGATCGGGGATCCCCTGCGCTTCTCGAGCAGTGGACGCAGCTCTTCGGGAACATCGGTTCCTGTGGCGCGATTGCTCTCGCTTAACGCATCGTTATCGCGCAGGACCAGGCCCCAGCCCACGCGCTCATCCCACCAGTCCCGCAAATCGACCGGTTCGTCCGCGGCAAGTGGCTTTACCTTGATCTGCTGATGGCGCGCCACGGCCCACTGCCGCCACGTGGATGCAACAGGAGTAGCTGGCACCTCAGCACCCGTCCAAGCATTGATGGAGAAGGTGCTTGGGAGTGACTCTTCGTTGCTCATTTGGCTCTGGCTCGAACTTCTTGCAGTGCCTGCAAGAATCCCTGCCTCTTATCGGGTGGCATCATCGCCAGCAGTCCTTCAATGGTCTCCTCGTGCCCACGATCCTCGTCTTGGGACGTCTGCGTAGGGCCGGCCACGCCGAATGTGACTGGCACCGCAGGCAGTGGCTGGCGCACGCGGAGCGCCTCGGGCTGGACGTATAGCACAGGCAAAGCCCACTGCCTTCCGAGCTTCTCATTCAGGTTCTGGTGACGGTCCCGAATGGCGACGCGAGGGGCGTGCAGCGCGCTCACCCAATCGAGCGTCTCAATATCGCCGCTCTCAATGCCTTGCAGGATTTCGCCAAGCTTCTGGAAAATAGCAGGATAGAAATACTTGCAGAACTCGTGGGCATCCAGCGCATCCACGGCCTCCATCATTCCGACGGCCGCATAAACGCCTTGCGACACGAGCGACTGTGTCAACGAATGTACTTCCTTCGTGGCCGCGCCGCCCTCGCAGCAGTTAAGGGTAATCAACCAGGCGTCCCGGACGCCGGCACTGGTCAGCAGATCGTCAATCGCTAGCTTCACCGAGCTATTGTTCGTACCCGCGTCGTTAAACGTCGCCAATTGCAGCTCCGATTGCCCGAACGCGGTGGAACCATGGCAGAAGAAGTGAACTATGTGCGGGCCGAATTTGTCGAGCTGCGACAGCAGATCCGTCTGATTAGTGATCGTCACGCTGGTGAGTTGATTGTCGCCGACAATGGCACTAACCCTATCCGCCAGGTGCTCATCGCCGATCGCGGCGAAGACTCGGAGCGGAAGCCCAGTTGCCCGCGCGTCATTCACCGCTTTGTAAAAGGCCTCCCACTCTGGGATCGCGTCGACGCCCAGCGCCGACACGATTGCCATAATCTTCACGGGAGCCTGAAACGGAACTGGATTCCTGGGCACCGACCTTGGAGAGTCCGCAATTCGTCCCACCTGCCAGCGCTTATCCCAGGCGAGAAATTTGCCTTTGTCGTCACATAGCGCCTCCCAGAAGAATTGCTCCACGTCGGTGACACCCCCAAGATTGAAATAAATTGGACAACTGGCGGCGGGACCGAGACCGAGTGCGTAATCCACCGCTTTCCGTACCATCTCATTCGAAGAGGTCAGCTTCGATAGCAACACTTGGCCATACAAGCGAATCGTGTCCGGCTGATTCAAGTCCGGAAGCGACGAGGGGTCGCACTCGAAGAATTGAGTTGGGCCGAAATCCGGGATGTTGGGAGCGCGCTGCAACTCGACCAAGCGTCTGTTGCCCGGCATACGCGCGATGCGGACAACGATTTGGCCGTTCACAGCTTTACCCTTGATTTTTGTGCCATTAGAGCTATGGCCTGTTTGATCTCGTCCAAGCCCCGTTCAACGCCAGCCGTCTGGGCACTGGTGCGCGCCAGCCTGCGGGCTGCGGTGGTCTTGCGAACCTGATTGACCTCGAACTGCTTCTGTTCGACATAGCGTTGCGTGGCTGCAATCCAAGCCGGGACGTTTTCCTCAGAAGAGGGGTCGCCCAGCGCGGTCGCTCGAAAAGCGAGCGATTCCGATTCGAGAGTACGAATGCCTTCTAATTCTAGGGCCTGCTGCTTATAGCCCGCCACGCGGAAAGGTTGGCAGCAAAGCGCAATCGAACGAGTGATGGCTGGGTGGATTAGCTCGCGATTGAACAAGAATAGAAATGCCTGATTGAGCTCAAACAGATCGGTTCTGTCCAGCCTGGATTCATGGTGCAGAGTCGGGCCAGGGCGGCGCTGCGCGAGGTCATCCGCAACCGCGCGTAGTCCCATCTCCGAGTAATTTCCGATCGGCGAATCGATCGCTACGGACCATGCACCCACTTGGCGCAGAAACAGGTTCAGCTCATCGCTTCCCACAAAGCGGCACCAGGAAGCATCCTGATTGAGCATGGGCGATTCTGCGAACCCGAGGGCTCCTTTCGTCCCGGAGAAGTAGCCGTGACCCTGGAAGTGGACTAGATCTACGCTACGGCCCTGCAGGGCTTCGCGCATCCACAGTAACCAGGGACTCTCGATCTCAGGCACGCTTCTGATTTCAAGGCTCTTGCGTGGGATCGCGTACGACGCCGCGGAGGCGGGATCATGCACAAATACTCTCGTGTTCAATTCGCCCTGCCCGGCCCAATAGCTTTCGAGCCGCCCCGCGTACCGCAGGTCTGTAAATATGTCGACGCGGACATGGGACCGGGGAACTTTCAGCAAGTGCTCGGTAATTCCGATGAGGTTTTGCTCGACATTGAACGGCGTATCCGCGACCGGCTCGCTTGCGCACAGGGCGACGTCGAGAGTGGAAGGGATCTCGGTTGGAGGGTCACACCACACGTCAGGCAGACGAAGGATGGGGTGAGGTACGGCTTCAATCAGCAACTCTTCCCATGGAACGATCCCCAGGTAACCGTAAGGCTTCACAAGATGCAGCCAGATCGTGCCGGGGTGATCGAGTTTGTTCAGCTCTTCGCGCAGTTCCTGCTGTATTTGCTGCGGCAAACGAAACTGGTAGCCCTGATAGAGCACCTTGTCAGGATCAAAGCGGGGAGGCAGACCGAATTGGCTCGCCTCCACTTCCCATGATCGAATTGTGTATGGGTTATGCGACTCCGTGACCTCGAACTCCAGTCGAATTGTGGCGTCGGAGCCGCCGGTCACCAACGAAACCTTAAGCCCCGCGAGATTGTATGCCTTCTTAATCAACATCGCCATTGCAACACCTATGCTTTCGCGAGATTGTACAGAGCCCACCAAGTCGACGGGTTACTTATGTCACCATGGCCGGCGATTGTGCGATCTCCGCGCAGGCCGTAAATCCGGACTGCGGAGTCCAACGCGTATGGCTGATTCACATCTTGCATGTCGATCAGCTTTTCGCCACAACGGCGCGGTCCAAATCCGCCGAGGGCAGCGAATATGCTGGGGGGCTCGCCCTCCGCCGCGATCTTCATTTCGCCCAAATCGGACGGGCGGATCAGAGCGAGGTGAAAGACTTGAGTGAGCGGGATGTCGCGCTTGCTGAACGTCGACAGGATCGGCCGTTCAACCCGTTCGAACGCCTCATGATAGCCACCGCGCTTGCCGGTGATGGGCAGTTGCTCCGCAAAACACAGATGCGAAACCGCCGGCTGAAGCAGAAGCACCGAGTGCGCCTTTCTGGGCAATCGGTCCGGCACGCACAGCGCTGACAATACGACCTTGCCTCCGTACGAGTGTCCGATGACATTCACGTGCGCATTGGTACTCTTGAGCAGATCCACAAGCAGCGGGCTCACCCCGTTGGCGCCCACAGTCCCTGCGCGATCCTTCATCTGCCACACGGTGACCCCGCGCAGGGCATTGCGAGGCAGGTCACGCATAAAATCGATGATGCCTGCGGGAGCTGCTACCGCCCCACTCGATTGGCCAGTCACTCCGAAGTCATCTAGATTTGGGACAGCCGCGTCGGCCTGCGGCGCGAGCTGTTTCCAACTCGCTACGATCTCTTCGGGGCTACGAGCGGCGGCGCCGGTGACCTCATCGTTTCCGGAGGTGTAAATCGGCTGCAAGATTCTGGCAAATTCCAGAGCTTCCGCCTCGCTGAAACCATCCTTCTGTGCAAGTTCGTAGAAGCGCTCCACCTTATCGTTGGGCAATTCGCTCGCGAGATCGTGCAGGGCCTGCTGTGCTGCCCCTATCTCGGCATCCATAATCGCGGGATCGCCGGCCGCGAATTGTGGTCCTTCTTCGCTCTCTTTCACCAGGATCGCGGACGGCCAAAACACTCCGACCAGCAGAGGCTTGTAGCCAGGCGGCATTGCGAGTGAGTTGTCCTTCCGCATTTTGACGAAGCCCTGGATGAAGCTTTCGTAGCGATCGGTGGCGGTCTTCCAGTCGTTGTTCCAGCCGTGCGAGAACAGATATATGTCAGTGTATTCCTTGGCGTAGTCGATTAAATGTTGGCGAGTTTTCGGACCCTCGCAGCGGCCTTTTTTGTCAAATGGAATGATGTAGTAGGGAACATCGGTTCCGTCGGCCAATGTGACGTGGCGATAAGGACCGGCGGGAAGCTGGTCGGGCATAATGTATGAACCTCCGATTGGATCATACGCAACAGCGGAACCCAGTGCCTAAAATAGAGGTTTCCACATCTCCGAGCCCGGTTGAACTGGAAGAAATGACGCTGCGCATAGCAACGAGTCTCACTAGGTCAGCCTGTGGACTTGCGTTCCATGAGCATGATCTGGGACCCAAACGAACGGAACGCTCGGATAGAGTGCGAAGTCATTGAAAAGCCATGCGTCTTAGTCAACTCAAGAGCTAAGGCGCCGCCAATGGCCAAGACGACGAATGGCGCGCCAACCGGGATTTGGGCTGTTCGCCGTCAAGTTGACGCTCACTCAGAACCGCATGTATCCCCTGGAGGTAGTTCCTGAGCCTCCTGCCGACCACAAGATTGTCGCCAGTCCGAGAGCCGCGCCCCGCTATCAGAACCCCGACTGCGCCACTTGCTATCTGGTCAATCCTCTCAGTCAACGGGACGGCTGGCGATCTCCAGTTCTTGAATGGGTCGGGACCTTCCGCGTCTACCATGGTTGAACCTGGCCGAAGACAAGGTGGACCTTTGGTAAGCCCTTGGGCAAAACCCAGAAGGTCTGCCTGCGAAGACTTCCTCATAAATCCAGTATTCTCAATGCACTCTGGCGCGTCCAGCAGTGTTCGATGTGCGACTGTAGTCGATTTTGTAGCTGTCAGATCCTCTAAATTCAACACGGTTCAACAACTTGCCGAGAACCAGGAATTGAAAACAAATGAGTTACAAAAAGGATTTCACGTAGGGAACCTGGTCCCGAACCGGATTTCGGGGATTATTGAAATCTATTGAATCGCGCAGTTTGTAACTATTTTCGATTGAATAGTTTGCACGTCTAGTGTTGAGAACGATTGAAATCGATCACTCCTTGGTGATTTCTGCACTACAAAATCGACTACAAGTACGCATCTTCTCCTATGGCGGCTAAGTGCTCCGAGCGTGGATTCCCAAGCCGTCGGTGCGAGCAATGGTGCCAAGTGTCCCTGCCTGCGGATCACGCTGGAGGCGGTGAAGACGAGATCCGCCTAGTTCAGCCCTGCTTGCGTCAGCTTGACCGCGCAATAGGAGGATATTCCGCAACTCGAAGTTGTACCCTGTGTGGTGAAATAGATGCTCGATGCCTGGCCTTCGCTGGAATCGTTGTCGATAATAATTCCACTAGTGCCATTCGAGCCCACACTTGTGGCGTTGGTGGCTGCCGCTGTCTGAGTATCGCTTGTCAGCGGCAGGTCGAAGGTAGACACCTCGGCCGGAAAAGCCGAACCAAAAAACAAATAGTCCTGAGTTGGGCCTATCGCCAGCGCACTGGCCAAGTTACAGTTTCCGTTGGCGCCCCCGATGTTCGCGTCCACCGCGCTGGTGAAGGAAAAAGTGGTCGGACTTGTAACCGTGACGGTCGGTTCTCCGCCCATTGCCCTCACTGCGGCGCTGGTACATCCGCCCGTTCCCGCCACCACCCCCGATATCACCACCACCTGGTTGGAAACGAATGCATTCGCGGTGGTCGTGACCGTCAACCTGTTCCCGCTTTGCGTCACCGCGCTAATCGCGTACGCCTGGTCATTCCCATAAAACTCCGTTAGGGGCGAGAAAGAGAAATTAAGATTGCCGAAGCCGCCGTTATCGGTGTCTGTATACTCAGCCGTCGTGTTCATGATCCCCGACGTGAATTGAATCTGCGTCAAGCTGCCGGGTCTGCTGTCGTAGGCGACTAGCAACTCTCCATTGTTGCCGGGTGTACTGCTTGAAATCCCCTTGGTGAAGTAGTTATTGTCCGGCGTCGGGCCGAAGATTGCAGAGCAAGCCGAAGCGCTAAGGTCCGCGGTTGCCAGCAGCTCCGGGCTTCCGGTCCCGGTGGTTGAAAACTGAACAACAACCGGTGAGCTGCTGTTCGCCGCGTTACATGGGGAGGCAACATAACCCACCCCGTTTGTTGAATCCACGACGGGACCGTTGTCAGCAACCCTACCTTCGCGGGTCCCGATTGTCGAATATCCCTCAACAACACCGTCGCTTGTGACCTTGTAGAGGCGCGCTCCCGCCGCGTCTGCGACGAAGACATCACCGGAGTTACCGACATCCACTACCGGTGATGACAGACCAATATTGAGGGTATCCACAACAACCGGAAAACTGCTCCTGATCGTCGGAGTGCCACCGCCAAAGACCGGCGACACGGAATAGAGGTTACCGCTGTCATCGCCGACGTAGAGAACATCGTTTGCATAGTCGACAAATGGTGAAGAAAGAGTGTCGTTTGTCGCGCCTAAGCCGCCCGGCCACATCGGCAGCATGTAATCGGTGGCGTTGCTGCCGGGCGTGCTGCCTGGGATGACTGCCGCTGTGGCGCAAGTCGGGGCTACCGTCCCACTATTCGTGCAGCTTCCATGTTCCGTGCCCGTGCCCACCGTCAGCACGTGCAGGATTGGTCCAGAGATCGCATTCTCGACAAATGCGATCTTCCGGCCATCGAGCGAGAGAACGGGCGAGGTCGGTATCGACCCAGTGCCAGCGGAATAGGAAAAGGTGAACGTTGGGTAGGTGTAGCCCGAGCACAACGGAGAGCCGGAACCCGCATACAGATTGTTGAGTCCTACTATATTCGCCCCTGTTCCATTCCTTCCCGCAGTAGGCAAGCCCCAACTGAAGTTGCTTAAATGGCTGGCAGTGCTAAGGGTGACTCCCGTCCCAGGGGTAAGCGCATACACCGTAACGGAACTGGACGAACCTGAACTCGGATTCTCGACCGCAGCCAACTCGTCGAGCGCGATGCTGCTCAGGTTCCGGTTGATGGCTGCCGCGAAATTGCCCGCATCAGTTGCCGTATTGTTCGTGCCGCTCACCGCGAACGTCGTCCCTGAATTCGATGTGCCGGCGGTCAGCGTCAGTGTTATGGGGCTCGAGCTCGTGGGAGTGATCGTGATGGACACTGTTTGGCCGATCGCAGGGTCGTTAGTAAATGTTCCGTAAACGTTGGCGCGAGAACTTCCAGTCCCAGAGGTGGAAAAAACCACAAAATCGTTTGCGCAACTCGGCGGTGCATTCACATCGAAGGTGTATTTTGCGGGGTAAGAATACGAGCCGGCATTTCCTAGCGAGACAGCCCAATCGCGTTTCAGCTTTCCGTGCAGAGAGACTGGGTGAGGTTTGGTCGGCTCGTGGTGCCTGCGAACAATGCCGTGGGCCAAAAACGATACATACGCGCGCGGGTCTTTTGCCATCCTGTCGGCCTGTTCGTCGGTGTGACCCGCTGTGTAGATGACGTGGCGGTTGCTCCAATCTTGAATCAACGGCATAGAACCGTCTGGCCGGGCCTGATACCGCGCAAAATCAGGCTTTTTGGTTGAATCTTGCTTCTTAGCAACGTCCGGAAGATCCGGTTTTTGCTGGCCATTTGCCCGTTGTGCGACGATAGGTATCGCCGCCAGTGTCAAAATGCACACCATGATTCTCGACGAAGAACCAACTGCATGGAACATCGGCGCACTCCAATCTCAACTCTGGATCTTGTGACGCAAAGCACACCCCAATATCTGAAATTGCAGAACGCCGGTCTTTCCTGGATGGGTGTGACGTGAAGTAGCAATCTGCCACAAAACACGCAGGCTTAGGACGCCCCCGCGCAGCCGTGGAAATAGGCCAACTACTCTCAGAGCGATTAAAAAGCACCGGAAGAGAATTTTCAAGACAAGAAAGTGATCTTTAACGTTTGAGTTACATTTCTCGTCGATCTCATTGCCCGTTCATGTTCATCCCGAAGTCCGAGTCTCTTGTGGAATTCGGGCCTCACAGGTCCTGAAATTTCCCGGCCCGTTTGTCGATTAGCTCCCTGTCTGGTACCTTGGATCCAAAGTACAAACCGCAAGCAAACCAATTCCCCTAGGGGAGTGAGGTCCAATTTGGACACGAACACTTCTGATCAGAAGCAGCGGCCCGCCACTCAGAGTGACGCCAAGAACTCGACCAAAAGGCCTTATGTAAAGCCAATCGTGCGGCATGAACGGGTGTTTGAAACGATGGCGCTTTCGTGCGGGAAAGTACAGTCGACGCAGAGAGGGTGCGGCTTCAACCGCAAGAACTCATAAGCACTGCCGAGATGATCCAGGGAGCACATTTGCGGAGAGCTTGCTGCGATCTCGCAGTGGATGTTGCGCGCATTTCCGGCAAAGTGCGACTGAGAGTGACCGGCACCAGTATGGTCCCTACGATCTGGCCCGGCGACGAGCTTGTTGTTCGTCGATGCGAACCCTCTGAGTTGTTGCCCCAATCCATTGTTATGTTTCGACGCAACGGGGGCTTGGTTGTTCACAGGTTGATTTTCCGGACTCCAGACCAAATTATTGCCAGGGGCGACGCTCATTCCTGGCTCGATGAGCCGGTCTGCCTCGCTGATGTCATTGGACGCGTCGAATTGGTCGTCCGGAATGGACGATCAATAGATCTGGAGGGTTCGCTCTGGCATAGCGGGATTGCTTTCGTGCTTCGGCATTCTGAATGGTTTGCCCGTGTGTTTCTGCGACTTAGTTCTAGTACGCGAATTCCTGACTTGGCGTGATCTCTGTGGGTCGAACTGAGCTGTCGATGCTCAGAGTGCGAACCTAATCACGGAAACTTCAATGTTCTCTTAGGAGGCGAAGAACAGTATGTCGGTATCGACGCAACTCCCCGAAGTCGAAACCACGCGTACTGTTGTCATTGAAATTGGTGGAGTCCCCATCGAAGTGCAGACGACAGATCCAGAATTCGAGCATGTTTTGCGGGGACGTTATCGCGATTTCATTCGTCCGGGGAGTGAGCCGATCTTTGCACTCCGTGTGCAAATAGCGCCCCCCGATCCTAGCGATCTGGACGGTGATGCGGAGGTGTGGCTGGAGGGCACTGAGTGGCGAATGAAACGGGGTGATTTCCATGCCTGTTGGAGTACGACCGAGCGCCGCGGAGAGGTGAGACAGTCAGCCAATCCATACTCGATCGACTCGGTGCTTCGCATTCTCCACACGCTAATTTTGGCTCCTGAGGGTGGATTTTTGCTGCACGCCTCTAGCGCCGTTCGCTCCGGGAAGGCATATCTCTTTTCGGGGGTGTCCGAAGCGGGAAAGACAACGATGGCACGTTTGGCGCCTCAGGATGTAACGCTGCTTACGGATGAGGCTTCTTATGTGCGCAAAGTCAACGAAGAATACTTTGCCTTTGGCACTCCATTTGCCGGCGAGCTTGGAGAGCCGGGCAAGAACATTTCAGCGCCAGTTGCTGCGCTTTACCTGTTGAAGAAAGCCCGAGAAAATCGAATCGAACCGATGACCTCGGCGGAAGCGATACATTGCCTTCTCCGGAACATTCTCTTTTTCGCGCATCAGCCAGAGATGGTTCGGCAAGTGTTTTATGCGGCCTGCGCCTTCGTGGAAGCAGTGCCGGTTTACGAACTCTCATTCTTCCCTGATCGGCGAATTTGGGAACTTATAGGTGACCATGGAATCTGCGGAAATGTTTCTCTCCCAAAGTACTGACATCGCTGCCCGTACTATCGGGGACGATACGCTGATCATGTCGACGCTGGATTCAACAGTTTTTGTGCTGAATGCGGTTGGCACTGTCATATGGAACGCTGCGGATGGTAAGACCCCGCTTTCGCAGATAGTTCGTGATCGGGTTTGTTCTGAATTCGATATCAGCGATGAAGAGGCTCTTGTGGATGCGCAAGAGTTTGTCCATCAACTTGCCGAACACGGCATACTTTCGGTTTCGGGTCTTCCGGTTTCCGGGGTGGAGGGTCAATGAATCTACTGGATGAAATGAATGAAAAGGCAACTGCTCGCGGAGTACCGCTGAGCGCACATCTAGACGTGACCTGGCGGTGCAATGAACGGTGTGTGCATTGCTATCTCGACCACGATGGCAAAGGCGAGATGACCACAGAAGAAATCAAGGACGTGATCGGACAACTTGCCGAAGTCGGGACCTTCTTCCTCAGCATCAGCGGCGGCGAGCCGCTGTTGCGTCGCGATTGTTTCGAGATCCTGGAGTACGCCCGCTCATTACGTTTCAATGTAAAGCTTAAGACCAACGCTGTAATGATCGGTGCGAAAGAAGCGCAACATCTGAGAAAACTCGGAATTGAACAAGTCCAGATTAGTGTCTATTCGCACCGTCCCGAAGTCCACGATGCCATCACGAAGTTGCCAGGCTCGCTGCGCAAGACGATAGATGCAATTCGGCGCCTCAAAGCGAACGACGTGAAAGTCTCGATCACCAACGTGCTGATGCGATCCAACAGCCAGGATGGCTTGGCAGTGAAGCAAATGGCCAGAGAATTGGGCGTTAGTTTTGTCATCGACCCGACCATTACTCCGATGCTGAACGGCGACCGGTCAATCACCAAGCTTGGGATCACTCTTGATGACCTGCAAGCAGTAATGCGCACCGAAGAATTCGTTGGGGACGTTGCCGAGTTCTGTGCTCCAGTCTCCACCGTCGGCGATGATATTCTTGAGGGCTATAGTTGCAGCGCCGGTCACACGCTGGCGTACATTTCACCGTTTGGTGACGTATTTCCGTGCGTGCAATTTCCGATGCCATGCGGCAGCGTGCGCAAGCAGCGCTTCCGCGAAATCTGGTTCCACTCCGCGGCCTTTGAGGAATTGCGGTCGGTGCATGTGCGCGATTTGCACACCTGTTCGCAATGCAGCCACACAGCATACTGTTCCCGTTGCCCGGGACTTGCCTACATGGAGGGAGACTTCCGCGGTCCGTCATCGGCAGACTGCAAGAAGTCCTAC
This sequence comes from Occallatibacter sp., assembly GCF_049582745.1. Classification (GTDB taxonomy): domain Bacteria; phylum Acidobacteriota; class Terriglobia; order Terriglobales; family Acidobacteriaceae; genus Telmatobacter. The sequence goes on along the minus strand of NZ_JBAUUO010000175.1, from coordinate 2,065 downwards.
GCTCGCACCGGCATCCCTTCCGCCGCTATGATTCGAAGTGGCAATCGTCCTCCGGAGGCTTCCGGCGATCTGGTCCAGATTTCTGGGCTTCAATGAGGCGCTGGCATGAGGTCTGGAATCCAGTGTCTTTTGGATGTACTCCAAGGCCACTACCAGCAATGTCGGTGGTTGGAACCTGATTTTGCTCTCCTGCTTGGGATTGCGGAGGAGGAGAACGTAGTTCCTTGGGTGGTCGAGTGCTTGCGCCGTCTAGATGTTGATTTCTCACCTCAGCAGAAACAGAAACTAGATGACCTCTTTCGCGCTGCTCAGTTTTCTGCTTTCGTGTGGGCCGAGACACTCAAGGCCACTCTTGATGCCTTTCATCGCGCCGCCATTCCCGTGATAACGCTCAAGGGGCCGTCTTTGGCTGAACGCATCTATGGAGATTCCTCCTTGCGCACGTGCTACGATCTTGACCTGCTCGTGCGCAGCAACGACGTTGATAAGGCCGAAAAATTACTTGGAGATATTGGTTTCTCTCCCAACGGCCGCGCCGACGATTATCATCGTGCCTTCAGCCGCAAATCGATCAACCTCGAATTACATCACAACGTAGAGAATCCGCTCGCGTTCGAGTTTGACATCGAGGGGACCTGGTCGCGTGCTATCCCTTCAAACTTTCATGGCGTTCCAATGTTTTACATGGCGCCTTTTGACGAGTTGCTCTACCTCTGCCTGCATGCGGTTCGTCATCGATTCGACCGCATTTGTCTGATTCTCGACCTCAGTCTCGCCTTTCGCAGACTTCAGCGTCCCGTCGCAAGCATTCCCCATTGGGCCGATTCCGTTTTCAACAACGTTCTCGTTCTTGGCTGGATGATGGCCGCTCATCTCGATGCAGATATTCCTGCCCTGCAAATGATGCGAATCAGCTCCAGAGATCGCATTCGGCTGGAGAAGATTTCGGACCGGCTCTGGCAGGAACTGATGCTTTGGCCGCAGCCAGCGCTCGATTGGGCCGCCCAGCATCGCTTCTATATCGAAGTCGAATCTCCTGGTTGGAGCCGCTTGCGTCGCCGCATTCGTCATCAGCGAATTCTAGCCACACGCCTCATTGATGAAGATCTTGTCTTCGCCGATCGATTTCATCTGCGTCGCGAATGGCAAGCGCGTTTACTTCGACCAATCCGGCTCCTAATGAAAGGCCGTAATGCTTCGCCGGAGACGCTTAGCTATCCAGAATCCGCTGACTCCCAATAACCGGAAGGACAAGAGGAGTGATGGTTTCAATCCGGCAAAGAAGGTAGACGCGACCCTTAACGTTGGCAGAGCTCTCTTGGCGCGTCTTGGGCGATGGATGGTAACGACTCAGCCCTCGAAAACGGCCAGTGAATTGTAGCGGGAATGTCGAGTTCGCCCTCGATCCGGAAAAGACCCTTGTGCGCAACGACAGGTACGAAGGATATCAGGGAAGCTCCTGGTTCAAACCCAGAGGGTCGGCCTGCCTCACTGAATTGCTAACGAGCTCAATATTGAGGATCTTCCGATTGTGAGCCAACCACCGAGACTGCTAGCTGTAGTCGAAATTGAACCTCAAGGATCACCACAGAACCCCAGATTCCACAAACATGCCGCTGCAACTCGCTGATTCTAAGGGAGGAGTTTAGGGTAGAGAACCTGGTCCCGAACCGGAATTCCGGGATTATTGAAATTTATGGAATCGTGCAGTTCGTAACTGTTTCTGATTGAACGTATTACAAGCTTCTTGTTGAACGTTATTGAAATTGATCGCTTCGCGGTGCTTTCAAAGCCACAAAATCGACTACAGGCAAGGCATCAGCTCTGTGGCGCTAGTCTAAAATACTGCTGAGTTTGGGTTCTCGAGCTGGTCCACTGCGTGCATGATGGAGCGAGCGCGCGAGCAGGGAAATACGCAGGCTTTAGAAGTGAAATTTTGTTCAGTTCAGGGCTCATCACGGCCTCCGAGGGAGTCATATCGGAGGTCATATTGTTTGTTTCTATAACGTTTAAGACGGCGAGCGTAGGCTCGCCGTTTTTCGCGTTAGGGAGGAAGACGATGAGG
>NZ_JBAUUO010000174.1:0-37161 GCF_049582745.1 Occallatibacter sp. | reverse complement strand
GTACCGGAAAGACTTTAGTTGCGGGCCTCTGGAACACGCATGTCCACTTCATCGAACCAAAGTGGAATCATGCGGCAGATCTTCCTGCCGAACAACTCACAGCGCAACTGCAGGAGATGCTCACGCGTTATGGTTTTACCTCGGTTGTAGATACCGGCTCTTTCCTGCAAAATACCCTGGATCTCCGAAACAGAATAAAAAGCGGAGAGGTTGCGGGACCTCGGATTCTAACGGCGGGAATGATTATCTTTCCAGAGCATGGCCTGCCTTTTTACATTACAGAGTCCATGTCCCCCGACCAGATCAAAGGTTTTGCAAAAGGAGAGGCCCCAAGCCCGGCGGACGCCGTACGAATTGTTGATGAGCAGCTTGCTCAAGGTGCGGATATAGTCAAACTTTATGCCGTCACCTGGCTCCGGTCCAATGGCAAGATCGAGCCATACGCGATGCCATTGCCGGTCGTAAAAGCAGCGACAGATGAGGCACATCGCAAAGGCAAGCTGGTCTTTGCACATCCCTCGAACATGGAAGGTGTGGAGCTTGTCCTTGCCGGCCACGTTGATGTTCTAGCGCACACTTCCGAGGAGCCGGAGAAATGGAATGATGCGGTGAGTGCGCGGTTAGAAGCTGCAAATGTCACGCTGATCCCTACGCTTACTCTCTTTAGCCACGATGACAAATTCGATTTGATTTTGAAGGAAGTAAAGAGCTACTCGGATGTCCATGGCCAAATCATGTTTGGTACGGATATCGGTTATCTGACCGACTATCCTGCGTTGACAAAGGAATATGACTATCTGGCGCGTGCCGGTTTGACGTTTCCACAGATTCTGGCTTCGTTAACCACAACTCCCGCTGCACGCCTCGGATATGCCAATCGCACCGGCCAGGTCAGAGTGGGGATGGACGCGGACCTTGCGCTCCTCGAAGAGGATCCGGCTCGTGACATAGATGCTTTTGCTCATGTGTCGCTGACAATCCGCAAAGGGAACATCATTTATCAGAAACCTTAAGACCTTCAAAAGTATCTTCAGGGGCGCAGGCCGCCCGCCCTTATGAGCAATTGCTTCTCACTGTTGAAGAGCAAATCGGAATGAGCTTACGGTCATCTCATCCCAAAAAGCACAATATGCGGTGGAACGATTTTGCTTCTCGATGCGTACACTTCCGAAGTCGTATGACATAAGTGCTATTCGAGGAGTCACACACATGAAATTGTTGATTGTGCCGGCGATTTGCAGGCTTGTTCTACTTGTGTCCGTTCCGGCGCAGGCCGATGCCACGGAGAATTGTCATAGTTGTTTGGAATCAATTCAACGAGGAAAATCTTGTTCATCCATTCGCACGGTCGCGATTTCCGCACGCTCGATCGTCAGGTTCACCGACCGTGATCCTGCCGGCGCAGTTCGATGCCTTGTCCCTTTCGGGACGGTGAACATCTGTCCGACGCTCAGTTCTATACGTTGGTGCTCCAATTCAAGGATCACGGTTCCTTCAAGTCCAATAAATGTCTCATCGGAGTTAGGATGAAGATGCCAAAAGTAGGGCTCGGTCATTAACGAGACTCGGACGACATGATCGTTGATCATGGAAAGTACGACATTCTCATAGTTGCCGGAAAGTTCCTTTGCTTTCTGCATCAAGTTGATTACGCTCATGTTTTCACTCATTGAGGCCTCAATGAAGTTAAATGTTCGAGCGAGTGCCGGCGGATCATCCGTTGCGCGAAGTGTGGGAAGGTGACCGACGCCGTGCTGCGTAGGATGAGCGGGAGTTCGATGTGTTGTACGCGGACTCTGGGCGCCCGTCGATTGCGCCGGAGTACATTGTGAGACTGTCAGCTATCTTCTGGATTGAAGCGAGGATGGTAGCTGCGAACTGAGGATCGGCGGCTATTTCCGAAGCATTGAGATCTCTGCCCAACAACGGGATCGTTATTTCTGCTTCGGAGAGTAACTGAGCATCCATAGTTTTTACAATTTCCCTCAAGGATGCTTGGGCGTGTTGACTCCGAATAGAGGCATTGAAGAGAGCCACTGGTTTACCGGAAAGCTCTCCGCTTCCGACGACCCAATCCAACGCATTCTTTAGTGCGCCGGGAATGCCGTGAGCATATTCAGGAGTAGAGAAGAGCACTGCCGAAGAATCTCTCAGTTCGGCGCGCAAGCGTGATACCGCTTCAAAAGCGGGCTCCACGTCGAGATCAGGGTTGAAAGGGGGAATAGTCTCCAGCTCTTCGTACAGAACAATGTCGAGGGGTGATGGAGCAATGAGTGCGGCTGCGCGCAGAAGCAGGGTGTTCGTCGATTGAGCGCGAAGGCTTCCGGATATTGCCAACATCTTCATTTGATTTCGATGAGCAGTTGTTACAGCAGGATTCACAACAAGATTATGGTCGTCTTGGGCCGAATGGGGCTAGGCGCTGTTGCGCAGTCGCCAGCGCTCCTCAAGGATCTTTTACCAACCATTTCCGTTCGAAGGAGGCCTTTGCCAAAGAGGTGCTTGACCGCTACTTTGCCAACCTGCAAGAGAGAATCGGAGGGGCTTTGAACGAGAAGTCTCTTACACCGCGGCAGCGGCTCGAGAGGTACTTGGAAATCATTAGTGGCCTGCTCGCGGGCGACAAATGGAAACGCGGCTGTTTGATCGGTGATTTCAGCCTCGAAACGAGCGCTCAGAGCAAACTGATGCGCGCACGGCTGGAGGCGATCTTGCACGAATGGCGCGAGCCGTTCGCTTTGTGCATCGCTGAAGCGCAGGCCATTGGCGAGATTGATTCAACGTTCGATCCATGTCGCCGGAAATGCTTGTAGATTTGCACTAAATCGCCCAGCAGTTATCGAGGGAGAATTCGTAACACGAGGTCGCTTGTGGCGCGGATTCCTGGATGGTCGCCAATTCGAAATTGATTTTGAATTTCCGAGGATGCGTTCGGAATTGAAGAGAGCTCTTTGTGAGGTTTGCGCTTTTCCACCCTGCACAAAGAGCGCGCAGCATGGGGCACCCCGGCGGTTCGGTCTGACGCTGATTGAACCATCCTCAATGCGCGCATTGCCCTGAAGCCGCCAGTTTACCTTTCTGCTACATTCCACTTCGCAACTATACGTCCACATCTAATGGCTCAATTGTTCTCCTCCTGGTTTTAACCGTCGCCGCTCAAGAGACTTTGATCAGCAAAAGGCCGGCGAAGAGCATCACCGCGCAGGTTACGCCATGAACAGAGAACGCTGTGGCCTTTCTGCCGCCGGACACCAAGATGTTGGACATGTCTCCGAAAGGGATAATGGAAAAAACCAGGAGAACTATGCCTACTGTCCTGCTGTCAGTAGTGAGCATCAGGGTCAATGTTGACAATCCAGATGCGATATCCCGAATTCCTTTGAGACGCAGCCACGCTTGAGTGTCAGCTTCTGATGCAGGCGGCTTTAGACCAAATCCCCCAAGGTCCGTTGAGGAGAGACAACATAGAAGCAGCCGATCACGATGATCCCGACAGAGACGAGAACGGCAAGGGAGAGCGGAACAGCATTGTGCATAGACATCTCCTTGTTAGTAAATCCAGCAACGCTATGCTTGATGTGAGGACGCCCGGGAGACGGCACTCTTCTCCGCCTAAGGCACATGAAGGCAACGCCCTCTCAAATCCCTAATCCGGCCAAGAAAAAGATCATGGAGACTGCGAGAACGGCAACTCGCACCCGATGAAGTCCATCCCACATGCGGAGTTCCCGTTGTGTACTTTCCGTCCATCCATCGGCATCCAATCGGACCATGCGGTTGTTGATTGGTACCAAGGACAGTAGTGAAAGCGCGATCGCGGCTCCCCAGAAAGCGATGGCGACACCGAGCAGCCCAATATGGGACTCATGTCGATGGGTGATCGTCTCCGAGACAAGCAGCAGCAGGCTCGCAATATACCAGACGGGCATTGCCCTTCCGAGTCGGCGTCCAAAGAGCTGAGAGGCTCTTGCCTGAGCCGCGAGATCAAGCTTCCAAACAACCGGGTTTATGAAGGCAGACACTGCGAGTTCGCCGCCGATCAGAAGGCCAATGCACAAGATTGTTGCAACATTCAGAATGTTCATGATGCGCTCCTGGATTTCAGACGTCCAACCGATGTATGCTGACTCAGAAAGATGTACTGACAAATATGTCAGCGAGCAGAGAGGAGGAATATGCCGGTATCGAAGAAGGAGATATCTGCCTGCCCGATTGATGCCATGTTGTCCGTCATCGACGGGCGCTGGAAAGGGACGATTCTGTGGCGGCTTTCCGACGGACCCTTGCGCACCAGTGAATTGCGTCGGAGCATTCCCGATATAACCGAGAGAATGCTGATCCGGCATCTCCATGACCTCGTTCGGGATGGGATCCTCATCCGGCATCAGGAAAACACTGTGCCGCCCTGCGTGCGATATTCAATTTCGAAGTATGGATGGACGCTTGTGCCGGTGCTGGAAACGATCTGTGCCTGGGGCCGTGTTCACCTTAAGCGTCCGAATCGCGCTCGCTGAATACAAGGCCTGATTGAATTCGGCGGTTTCTGGATGGTCGCAATTGCGCCGCACTCATTCTCAACGAGCGCATCATCGCCATCTAATCTCACTTACTGAACAGCCATGCATTTGGGACTGGGCAATTCGGCGGTTTGGGCAGAGGTTTACAGGGCAGAGGTCGCAGGTCCGATAAGGGTCCAATAAGGGTTGCCATGGGTACCTTAGAGCGCCAAAAGAAGCCATCCGTGACGCGTAGTTTCAATAGGTTACTGCTCGCCTCTGTGCTGTCACGGCAGAGGTCGCGGGTTCGAGCCCCGTCGTCCCCGCCATTGATTCCAAAAGAGTTAATTGGAATCGGCGGAATCAATCGGGGTGCAAAAGAGCCACAGAAATGTGTCCCTTTTGCACCCCGGTTGAATTGTGCCTTATATATAAGGTCGTAAGGTCGCTGGTTTCCTGGCGTTCAGAACTACGCACCATGCGTTTGCGACTCCGCTGGGGAAGAAAAGACAAGCGACATGACTGCGGCTTGGGCAGCCAGCTTCGCCGGAGTAATTGCCTGGGTATAGACATCGAGCGTCGATCGCAGTGAGGAGTGCCGCAAAAGTTCCTGCATCACCTTGAACTCTGTGCCGACGCTTTTCAAGAGAGTCGAGTACGTGTGCCGGAAGGTGTGCCAGTCGAACTTCTTTTCGATTCCAAGTTCTTCCGCCCTGGGTCGGATGTACTTCCGCAAGATCGCCTGCCCCCAGTACGGTTGACGACCACGGCGGCAGCCGCTTGCGAAAACCCAATCGCCGGGTTTGCGGTAGCGTTGATGTTCCTTCCATTTCTCTAGGGCTTCGACAATGACCGGATGAATTGGAACGGGCTTCTGCGAAGATTCGGTTTTGCACGGCCCCACAACTCCGCACACAATCGAGCGCGTCACGTTCATCGTTGCTTCCCTGAGATTGATGTCAGACCACTTCAATCCAAACAATTCACTCTGACGCAAGCCAGTTGAGGCGGCGAGCAACACCAAGGTGCGTTCTCGAATAGCAAGACCATCCGCCAACACCCTGATCTCCGCCGGAGTTAGGACGCAGGGCGTCTTCTTGCGTTTCGCCCCTTGCCGAACCAATTGAATTGGATTGCGGTCAAAGAGTTCGTATCGGCAGGCGTGATTGAACAGAACGGACATCACGCCGCGGATCTTCGCACAGGTACCCTTTGCAAGTGGCAGACGGCGAAGCCACGATTCGACTTCTATAGTTTTGATGTTCCGTAGTTCGTACTTTCCCCACTGAGGAATGATCCAACGTTTTAGATATCCCGCATAACATTTCTTCGTAGAGTGGCTGCGCCAAGTGTTTCCTTGTGCCAACTCGCATCGTTCGAAATGGCTGCAGAGCGCCGACATCGTGATCGTGCGAAGCCTGATTCGTGGATTATCGCCGTTGATTTTCTCGACCAAGGAAGCGACCGCTCGCCTTGCTGAGTCAGCATCGACGAACTCTTCGACGGTTCCGATTACTCTCTTGCGGTATATACGCCGTCCCGAATCGGTTTTGTCGGACCAACGGAGTAGCCATACGTCGGGGCCCCGCTTTCGTTTCTTCATAATCAAGCTGCAACGTTGCATTCTCATCCTCCGTAACCGCAGTAGCGGTGCAGGGAAGATGATTACGTAAGTTGACCGGCAGCGGCACTTGCCACGGGAGAGCGAGACGTCCAACAGATCAGGAGAACACTGCTTTGCGGCGGCAGTGATGTGTTTTGGTGACTTAGAAGCGACAAGGCTCGCTACTCGCGAGCGTAAAGGATTTTCTTTAACAGATTGCCTTCGGTGACGCGAGACTAGGCATTCGCCCCCAACCTGCGCTCCTTCTTTCGCAGGCGTTGAACTTGGAGTCCTGGCTGCTACCTCAAGCTCAGTTAAGTATGGGACTTCCGAATGGAGCGCGCTCTCAGCGATCTCATGAGACTCGGTCCGTCGCAGCCTTTATCTGAATGAGCAGCATCCTGACAGGAGACTTCGCCGAGATGGCGTGTGTCAGCATCGGAGGCATGTAGACAAAGGAGCCTGGCCCGGCGTTGACTTTATCCTCTCCCAACTGAACTTCAGCTTCTCCGTCCAGAAAGTAGAGAATTGCAGGCGTCGGAGCTGAGTGCGCGGAGAGTTCCTGGCCTGACGAGAAGCCAAACAGCGTGATATTTACTTTTTCGTCCTTGCGCAGGATGCGGCTTAGGATTCCGTCTTCTGGCGGTGCCAACTCCATTTGCAGATTTGCAAGAAACGTATAGTCCATTGATTCCTCCTTCAAATAAGCCTATAAGCGTCGCCGTTGTGGCTGACGGCACCATCGAGACCGCACCAATCACACCGCAGAGGGACCAAGTGAGATCGGCAGCGACTTATCCCACCTTCGATTGAAATGATGTCAATTCGTTGGATACGGGCGCCTCGCCGAAAAGCGGAATCGCCCGGCACCCAATTCAATGCGAATCGACGTAAACCCGGCAGCTCTAAGCCGTCCATCCAGTGTGGCTGGATCAACCAGGATCATCGTATCGCCCAAATGGATGATGCGCATTAGTGTGGACGGAAGGCTGTCTACTCCTGCGAAAATCCCTCCGGGTCTGAGGACTCGATGAGCTTCGGCGAATACCTGATTCTGCAGTATGAATGAGGGTACGTGGTGAAGCACGGTGAAGGAGACAACTGCGGAAAACGAACCATCACTGTACGGCATTGCGGTAGCGTCTCCATGTTGCACCTGGACATTCGTATTGAGCAAGCGATACCCAAGAGAATTCGCAAGCACGGGATCGATCTCAAGGCACTCCATTTTCTTTACTCGATTGCGCAGCCAATCAGTGGTCACGCCAGGTCCTGGGCCAATCTCCAACACCGAATCGCGGAGTTCTACGTCCCGCAGCGTCCATGGAAGAATCTCATCCTGAATCTTCCGCTTCCAACGACCCGATCGGCAGTACCATCTGTGGAATCGATTCATATCGGTGCATTGCCCTCTCACAGTGTGGACATCGAAGAAGCTTGCGATCACCCTTCCGCGAGCTTCTGTTGGGAGGTCTCGTACTTTTTCCAAATGGGATAAGACAAGCCAGCCAGCCGATTAATTACGAACGCCTGTGCGACGAGAATGACGACCGCCGCTTCGATGATGACGAGTTCTTTGGGCTTAGAAATGATGCCTAACGATACGATCAGCGTGGTAGCGCCAGCAGGGGGATGGCTGGCACGAAACAGGGTCATTAACGCACCCGTGGCCGAAAGTGAAAGGGCCGCCGCGATGATTCTTGGCCAATAGACACCTGGATGCGTGCCGAACGGCAATGTTGCGGCCCCAGTCAATTCGAATGCGGCATAGCCGCAGATGAGACCGATAGCATGGCCCACAACCGAATTTCGCGGACTCGAATTCTCCGCCAGTGGTGCGATAAATAAAAGATATGCCGTCGGACCAAGAGATGGGAATACAAATGGACTGTTCGTGACCACCGCAAGCAACGCAAGCAATGCAATGGTGAGGAATCCGTTCACAAATACGTAGGCAGACCAGACAAAGCGTGGGGGAAATCTATCTAGCAGCCATGCCAGCTTGACGCGATCGAGAAGCACCGCAACGTGCTCAAGACTACCATTGCCGCCGCTCGCACTCTGATTTTGCAATGTTCCTTGAACCCCTTAGATATTAGGCAGTAAGTCGAAATATTCGTCGTCTTCGTTCTTTCCGCCTTCTCCCTTACCGAGCTGTTTCTCCGACTCGATAAACTCGATGCGCTCGATCCATTTGACCATCTTGTACCCAAGTTGGTTTTCGACTCGCAGACGCAGCGGAGCGCCATAAATCTCTGGCAGGCGTTGCCCATTCATCTGCGAGGCTAAAAGGCATTGGGGCTTCAGAACATTCTCGATGCTTTGTGTATCGTAATAAGCGCCGCCATAGAGCGCTTCACCGAAGGAGAAAAAAGCGACGACTTTAGCTTCTGGCTTTGGGTGTACCAATTCGATAATGGCCTTCATCGGAACACCGCCCCATTTGGCGATGCCGCTCCAGCCTTGAATGCAATGATGCATTGTGATGTGTTCGACCTCACCCAGCTTTTCGATCTCGGCAAGGGAAAGCTCGACAGGATTATCTACGAGACCTCCCACCTTTAAAGTGAAATCTCGGAAGCCGTTCTCTGCCAGATGAGTCCAATCGCTTCTCACTGGCATCTTTCCGTTCGGCCAAAAGTACGGCGAGATATCCTGTTCGGAATACTTCTGCTGCGGAGTCAGCCGATTCAGCGTGAGGAGTTGCATAGGATAGGCTACGAGTTTGAGCGCGTGCTGAAGTCGGCGTGGTTGGTTCCACGAGATGTAGTGTGCAGCGACCCAAGAGAGAACGACGACTGAAATGCCCACGAAACCCAGCGCCATGCCCCTATTCCCCTGATCGTTGGTGCCGAGGACGATGTGATTCATGTTTCGCGCAAATCCTGTCATCACGATCAGAGTCACATGAGCCACGATGAACGCGAAGAAACTGAGCATCGTGAGGAAGTGGATGGAACGGGCCGACTGTCTGCCGCCAAAGATCCGAGCATACCAAGGGAAATGATTCACCATAGCTGGAGACATGGCGATTCCGGTCAAGATTGCCAAAGGACCAAATAGGAAGACTACCGTGAAATACGCAATTTGCTGCAAAGCGTTGTATCCATAGAACCCGTTCGGCTCCGCAGGTAGGTGAAATGTTGCGTAATGCACCCATGTGTTCCATGCTTGCAAAAACACGACGGGAGACGCAGGCACCAAACGGCGCCATTGTTCGGTGTCAAAAAGCATGATGACAAAGAAAACGCCGGTGATGATAAAGCCGTGGACATTGATGAAGTGCCAAACCCGCGCGATACCGATCGTGTGCCGATAGCCGGGTGTGCCGACGAGAGGCGAAATATAGCGAGCATCGTCTTTTGCAGTCCAGACGCGGTCGCGGGGAACTTTGAGCGGTGTCAACCGGATCCATTCGCTTCCTGGAGTACAGTCGTCATTGAAATATAGACGGGGATGGTCGACCAAGATCGAAAGGCCGCTGCGAATGAGCATCATGACGAAGAGGAAGTTGAAAAAATGGCAATAGCGGACCCAGAGAGGAAACCCGTGTGGTCCTGCAAAGTTGCTGGGATATATCTGGGGGACTTGAGGAATGTGAGGCAGGCCCGCCACTGCAATCTCTATCCAGGCGGCGGCGATTGCCAGCAGAATTACCAAGCCACTCCCCACCAGGATTGAAGGACTAATCCAGATTCGGAAGCGGCGGTCGTCAGGATAATGCACTGCCCTATGTGGGATATCAAAGGAGATCATAGCCTTCACTTGTGGACGCGAGTTCGAGAACCCTACGCAATGCCATCACGCTCCTCTTTGGTGACCCAAGATCCGACTCGCCCATCGGCCGGCATCGCTGATATTTGTTTTGATCAAGCTTATGTCGCTTCGGCAGCAGGTGGTTGAGAGCCCAGCCGCATGAAGCAAAGAGGTCGAAGAGCCGCTTCAAAGATGATGAACAATGGGATGTCACCGACGAGTAAGCCCAGTGTCGGAGTTCGAGGCCGTAAACCACAATAGTCCGTTTGTACCCCTGCGGGAGACAATTGTCATTGCGGCTAGTTCACTGGAGTTGGTGTCGTTTCGATTGTTCCAAAGCGGAAATTCATCGTCTCCATGCCGCTGCTTTGCCGACCAGGAGGCGCGCCACACAAGGACGTTTTTGCCACCGAAATGCAGATACCTTTGCATCGCGATCCGCAAAGCAAGTTTGTGCAGCAAGGTCTAGAGATCAGATGAGACGGCGCTGAAGCGCATGCATGACCGCCTCAAGTCGATTGTGCGTCCGCAATTTCTGGTTAATGTGGTGAAGATGATTCCGAAGCGTCTGCGGGCTGATACCAAGCACTTTCGCAATTCGCGGGGCTGTGGCACCGACCGCGAACATTTTGAGGATCTCAAGCTCCTGTGAGGATAGAGGCGCAATCGGCGCCGCTCCGGCGACGGCGTCTTCCAGATTGGCCACTTCTTTAGAAATGGCGATCATGCGGCCGAAAATCTCTTCGCGCTTCTTTTGTGCACTGATGTCACGTACAACGTGAACAAGGAGTGATCTGCCAGTCCGCCGGTTCAGAAAAGAAATTGAAGCAAGGTTGACCCAGATGCGCACTTCACTCCGGGTAGTCACATTCAGATCGAAATTCGGTATGTGATTCGCGGATTTGGCACATCGCAATGCAGCACAGCCTTCATGACAGACATCTGTACCCAAAGCCCCGATTCCGTGCAGGACATTGGAGCAAGTCTTCCCGAGTACTTCATCTGCGGGATGGCCAAAGAGTGCCTCCGCTGCATGATTCCAGAAACAGATTTCGCCCGTCTCACGGACGGCAAAGACAGCATCCGCTGTGTTTTCGAGAAAGGCGAACAGTTCCGCTTCCAGCATGTTCACATACTAGAGCGTCTGACCAGCGTGCGCTGGAACAATAGAAATTGAGTCCCGTCCATATCCTGAACCATGTGAGGTTCTTACGACTTTACACAGGCTCAATCTTGGACTGGTAAGGCAAAGTCAGGCTACGTTCTAGTACCGAGTTCAGATTGGCCGAATACCGGCCGAATGCCTCTGAAGAGAAGAGATCATCCCCATAGGGCTTGATCAGAGCTGCGGCCTGGACAGTCTCCCCGGCACTCGGCGTGCAAGGTACATTGTGTGAAAAGGATACGTGTGGCGCTCTGTAATCCAGAAGCAAGGTTTGAATTTCCTTGAGGATAGGCCAGATTCTTCTCTGGGGCAGTTAAGATAGGCCCCAACGTTTCCTGGTATCGATTCTGCCAGCCCCGCAACATTCTTGAATCTGCCTCGCATCGTGGGCTGAGGGATTTTGTAATTGCCTCGAACTTGCCATCGGCAGGGGAATTATTGCGTAATCTTGAAATTGCCAGGAACGAAATCAGTCTGAACGGCGCGGATGTTAACGACCCGTGAAGTCGGCTTTGTCGAATCCCACGAGTCGATCGCATCTTCCGGGGGTATCTTCGACACCTAGCGCTTGAATCGGGCGTTTCGATTGGGCATCTAAACTGCCATGCGAAAGGTTGTTTCCACAGGGGACGCAGATCGGGCCGCGCCGGAGAGACGAATTATCTTCCTGGCCGACGGCAGCCAGGTCCCCCTATTGCCGGACGAACACCTGCTTTCACCCGATCCCCCTGCAATTCCCTCCAGTAGAGCCGCAGGCTTGCCACTGACCTTTTCCAAGGCGAAATCGGCGGGAGCGTCTTCGCAAAGTCATCAAAGGGCGGTACTCGCATCAAACGATTACCTGCGAGGTAATTGCTGTGATTCTTGATCTATTCGATAGTAGGCCAGTAGCCGAACAGTAATGCCTGCGAGGCTACAGATCACAGAGGAGAATCATATGCCGAACTATCCCATTCATACGATCGCTTCGGCGCCTGAGGGTTCGAAGTCGGCGCTGGAAGAGCTCAAGCAGGCGTTTGGCGTAGTACCCAACATCGCCGGTACGATTGCGAATTCACCGAAACTCATCAACTCTCTTGTCGGCCTGTTTCAGCAGGTCCATAGCCATGGCCTCACCGAGGCGGAGAATCAGATCGTGCTGCTGACAGACGCAGTCGCCAATTCTTCCAGTTATGCTGTCGCTTTCCACACCGCGCTAGCACTCCAACAGGGAGTGAGCCCGGAAGAGACCGACGCGATTCGTGAGAGGCGTGCGCCGGCGGACAGGCGATTCGCCGCGCTTTCCACGCTGGCAAAGACGCTGATTGAGAAACGCGGACACTTGAGCGAAAAGGAACTTGATTCGTTCGTCGCTGCCGGCTTCACGAAGGAACAGGTCCTCGAGGTTATCGCTATAGTGGCGGCCTCGACAGTGTCCCATTGGCTCCGACAGCAAATCCGGCTACCGTCGATGTTCCCGCGTTATCGACGTAGACATATTTGCCGTCCGGGGTGATGGCATTCCAGCAGTTTCCGTCGCCAAAGGTGTGAATGCTTGGCTGATTGCGGTGATCGTACCGTCCGCATTGATGGTGTAGGACGAAATGCTGGAGATATCGGTTCCTCCTGGCTGGTTTTCCGAGACGATCAGAGCGCCACTCGGCGTAAACACTGTGTCAAACACGCCGGGTGTGACGCTGTGATTGACCACAACAGACCCGAGCGTGCCATCGGGATTGATGGCAAACGTATCGATGTTGTTGGGACCTTTTTCAATGACGACGAGCCTCGTGCCATCCGGGAAACGGTACGATGGCGCCATTTCCGCCAGCATTGAGAACATAGACAGTTCCTTTATGCTCGGCAACGCAGCGGCACGTATGCGGGCGTAGTCGGGGCGCCCGGCAATGAGCACGAACGTTAGCGTCCCGAGAGCAATGAGAAAAGCCATGGGTGGGCCAAGGCGACTCCACGCGATAGGCTTGCGAAGCGGCAGATACCACACCGGTTGCGCTTGCGCGTCCGGCACTGCCATCTGTAGGAATGCTCGCCGGCGTTTCTTCACAAGGAGCCAAACCATTGCAATAAGCGCGATCGTCGCTCCCAACCGAATCAACTGCACGCCCACCATCGAGCGGCCCCAGTTACTCGTGAACCACCGCAGGAACGCCGGCGCGTCCATAGTCAGTTGCCCCAGTCGCTCCAGGGAGAGTAGTGCAAGAAAGACGGTGGCGTGCGAAGCAAGGGGCCGAAGCAAGCGCACGAAAGCGGAGAACGCGAGCAACGCGAGCACAAGCATCAGCTTTCCCCGGAATAGCCACGGCGTGCCCCGATGCATCGTCTCCTGCCAGAGGATGTTCGGCACTGAAGAGAGGAGGATAGTGATGATCCAGGCGACGATGAGTACCCGGCGCTCAGAAGTAAATGGAACAACATCCGATCCGACTTCTGCAGCCATGACAGCGTTGGTCATAATCTGGCCAGCCATCAATAGCGCTGCTGGCATTCCCTTGCCTGAAACATCTGCCAGGACGATGGCGATTCTTCCCGAACCAAGGTCGAGAAAGTCATAATAATCACCCCCGACTGCGCGAGCCTGTATGCAGACACCGGCATAATCAAGTGTCTGCATGACGGGTGCGCGCTGAGGCAACAAGCGAGCTTGGACTTACCGAGCCATTTCTGACTCATAGGCTGTTCGCCGCACAGCAACGAGCTGCGCGGCCATCTTTTCGGCCAGGCGAATGCTTTCGATGGCGACTCCCGCCTGATTCGCAACTGAACTTAGAAGCCGTTTGTCTTCTCTGGAATAGGGCTCTTCCGATAATCGTGGACCGAGAACAATGATTCCTACCAGCCGGCCATCACGTGCAGGGAGCGGAATGATGCACTCGCACTGGAGCGGCTCAATCATCGAGAACGACGCGAACAGATCCGAATCCGGCGGAGGCACGTCGACAGGTTGGCCTTGCCGCGCAATCTCCTTGAGCAAGGGATGTTCGGTTGTGAGCCGGTGTAACTTTGGAGGGACGCCGTCTGCAGCGGTCTGCAATAGGGCATCGGCGACTTCGACATACAGAGTCAGCGCAGAGGGATGCAGCGCTTTGGTGATCTGTTCTACGAGCAACGTCGTTAGCTGTGTAGTGTTCTGGGCCGTGCGGATTCGTTCCGCCAGATCCTCAAGGATTTGCCGCGCATCGTATTGGCTTCGGAAAAAGGAGCGGTCGAGTCGGTGTCGTACACCATCCTGGATCCGCGCTATTCCGACTGCTATCAAACCTCCCACGCCAGCGCGTGCCATGCCAATGGTGACGACCGCACCGTTCCCGGAAGGGTGAAGCCATGGAAAGAACTGAAAGAAGAACCTGACAAATACCCACGCGACTCCCATGCTCGCGAGGGTGATGACTAGGGCAAAACCGCGGCGTACGAGCAAGTACCGCGCGCTGCGCTTGAGCAGAACCGGAATATCCATTACCCTGTGTTTCACAACGGCAGCAGGGCATTCCGCCGTGACGATAAGTCTGAAATTGAACTTGTTTACGGGCCGTTATCACAGACTGGAATCGCAACTGGCAATAGACTCTTGGTGTAAATGCTGTGTTCCTAGAATGATCAGTCGTACGGAGACAACGAATGAAGCTTGACTCCAGAATGGTGAGATCATTCAGTGTCTTTACTGTGCTGGTGATCCTGATCACGGTATATCTATTCTTCATTCGCCCATCACAACTACGCTGGGGTGCCACGACAGAAGAGATGAGGCGGTCAATGCCCGGCGACGACCTGGTCGCCAATCCGAACTTCGTGGCGACACGAGCCATCACCATTCGAGGGCGGTCAGAGGACATCTGGCCATGGATTGCGCAGATGGGTTTCGACCGAGCCGGGTACTACGGCTACGACCTCATCGAGAACATCGGCAGCAAGACAGGCATCCGAAGCTCTGAATCGATTGTGCCCGATTTGCAGCATCCGAAAACTGGCGATCTACTTCCAATCAGCAAGGTCGCGCACCTGACTTTCGGACAAATCGAACCCAGCCAGTTCCTGATCTGGCAAAGCGAAGCAGTGCCTCACGATGGCGCATTCACATGGGCACTGTATCCAGTCGACGAGAGCCACACGCGCCTCGTGAGTCGCATCCGGCTGCGATATCACTGGGCAAGTGGCGCTTTAATGCTGGACCTGTTTACGGAGTTCGCCGATCACGTTGCTGTACCCAAGATCCTGGCAGGCGTGAGGGATCGCGTCGAAGGCCGGGTCCCTGAGTCGCTTGCTAGCGAGGCGACGGAAATCGCGATCTGGCTTCTCGCGTTTGTGGAGTTTGCGATTTCAATCGTACTCGTGTTCCGTTGGCGCCAATGGTGGCGTGCCTGGACTCTCGCGCTCGGTGCCGGATCGTTGCTGATGTTCGCTCTTTATGCCCACACCTCACTGTGGATTGGAGCGGCTTTGGGCTGCGGAATTGGTGTTCTGATGCTCCAACTGTCACGACATCCATTCCGCCGCAGCCATGCGTAGCAGCCGGATTGATGGAGTGAAGGACATGGGAAGCAACCTCGCAATGTCGGCATTTGTTCGAGCAGAACATCTGACGCCGATCTTGCTTTCTCTCTGTGCTTGATTTGGCGGTGGGTTGCGCGGGGTTCTGCGGTGAAAGGATGTGGGCTGTGCTGACTGGACTGCTGATTCTTGCCTGTTGGGTTTTTCTTGTAGTGTATTGGAACATCAGCGCGCGCTCTATTAAGCCTGTGGCGGAGGGTCAGGACTGGAGCGGAAGGCTGGCCAGGATGCCAATCTGGCTGGGGTACATCGTGTTAATCGTCATCTGGATATATCCGTTTGGAATTGTGATGATTCGACGGACGGCCGTTTCGCGCTCACTTGCGGTTGCGATCTGCGTGCTGGGGCTGATGGTGTCAATATGGTCACGCAAGGCGCTTGGCACCGAGTGGAGCAGGGATGTGGAATTGAAGCAGGGGCACAGGCTGGTGGAACGGGGACCGTATGCTTTCGTGCGGCATCCGATCTACACCGGTCATCTGCTGATGGGGCTGGGGACGGCTATTGGCTCTGGCCAGATGGTCGCATTCGCAGGGCTGGCGCTGTTCTTCGTGGGCTTTTGGATCAAACTGAGGCAGGAGGAGGAGCTTCTTATAAGGAGCTTTCCGGAGGAATACCCTGCCTACCGGGCTCGCGTCCGGGCGCTGGTTCCGTATGTGTTGTGACGCGATTTCGCGAATAGGCGGGTGTATATGGCCAGCCCCGCCACTACGATGAACCGCAATGGCGTGCTGAGGAGTGCATTCCAATCGGCGCTACAATTCGAGCGCACATGCGTTCAGCATTGGAGGTGCAGGCTATGTCGATGCTTGTTCAAGGCGAACATCTGACGTCCCCTGCTCAGACAAACGCTGCACGCCTTGGGCGTTGGATCGCACCATTGCTCGCGGTTTCGGCGGCCACAGCATTTGCTCTCGGCATTACTACTCCTCCCCGTTCCGGCCCATTTTGTATTGGCCAATGCATCGTGTATCCGTATACCGACGTCGTGCAATTTGTTCCCCGCGACTACCTTTGGGTGTTGCCAGGCACATTGCTCTTGCCACTCTTCGTTGTGCTTGCTGGCTGCATTCATGCAAGCGTTGGAGTAAGCAGACGAGTATATAGTCTCATCGGTCTATGTTTGGCATCGATCGCAGCGGGAATCATCACCCTCGATTACTTCACACAGTTCGAAGTAGTTGCGCCCAGCTTGCTGAGAGGTCAGCCCGACGGGCTCGCACTCTTCACCCAATACAATCCCCACGGTTTCTTCATTGCTCTTGAAGATCTCGGCTATCTAATGTTGAGCGCCGCGTTTCTTTTCGTCGGCGCCGCCTTTGGCAGTGCCAATCGTCTTGAGCGATCAATCCGATGGACATTTATCACATCTGTACTTCTTGCTATCGCCAGTTTCATTGGAATGTCCTGGCATTTTGGCTTCAATCTTGAATACCGGTTCGAAATCGCAATTATCACGATTACCTGGACAACATTGGTCGCGTCGGGGGTGTTGCTCACTTTCTTTTTCCTGCGACCCACGCGGTCCGACTTGCCGCTCTTCTGAGAGTAAACGGTCAGATTCTTGGGAAGATCGTCGAAATTCCTGGTGATCCAAAGCGCCTTTGGAGCCAGTTAGAACCCTCTCAGTGACGCCGACCCGGGGTAGTACAATTCACGGATGATCGAGACTCTCTATAAAACCAATGCCCCAGAGAAGGAAAGATCAGAGTGCTACGTACTTGTTCTTGCGTCTCGCCCGGCGAGTGAGAACGGAGCCTACGTTTTCATGGAAGAGCATGGGCGTTGGGATGACGACTCGGACAGGTTTATCCACGAGGTCAAAACGATCAACACGGAAGACAGACTGACTCGCGAAGAAGGCCTCGCCCTGTTCGACTCCGCAAAGAAGAACCTGGCGGAGCGTGGCTTCATCCATGCGTTTGTTCCGGAGTATAGTCGCAAAACGCAGCCCGTGGATCAATTGAGCGAGCTTGAAGCGGTCGGCGCTTAGAGAATCGGTGTGTGCGGTTTAGTCCTGTGAAATCGGAGAACCGCCCTCGATGTCGTCTGCAAAGCCAAAGCCGATCGAGACCAGATACAGCGCTAGTGCAACTGCCAGGATCGTCCAACAAATGTGCAGAATTGGCGTTTGCGCCGATACTCCAGGAACATAGCCGAATACCGCGATCTCCAACGCCATAATGAACAAAACGGTCGCCGTGCCCAGTGTCCAAGGCCATAAGCGGCCAAGCAGTGGGAGTGCAAGTGGCGGGAGCAGCCGTCTCCAGAATGCAAGAGATGCGCCGATCCGTGTCGCCACAGCCCATGCCAGCGTAAAGAGGACAATTTGGGCCACGCCTCCGCCGGTCAAGAAGGAGGCAACGCCCAGAATTAGAAAGACGGTTGGCCCTCGCGGCGAATGCAAAAACCGAAGCGACCAAGCGATCATTGCCAAGCCAATAAATGTTGCGACAACGCCAGTGACCAGAAAGTTGGGAATCAAAGTAAATGCGCCCTCCCCGCCCTGCTTCCAAACTGTCCAGCGATAGCCCGGGCCCAAGGCATTCACAATCAACCCTGGAGTCGGACGGAATCCTTGCAGGCATTCCAACAGACCGTGATCCATGGATCCGACACCAACCAGAACAGCGAGCGTGCAGGCGATAGTGCGTGTGGCGCGGTTGTTGCGAATTGTCGGGGTTGAATTTGTTAGGGCCATTGGAGACTCATGTTTCGTGATTGCCATTGCACGGCCTCTTACGCCATTCGGAATCGTCAATGCCAGTTCTTGACCATCGGCCACATCTGTTTGAGCGATCCCTTGAGGCCACGACAGTAATACACATCGAAGTGCTCCCTGGGCATCGAGTAAGGATGCGAAACATGGGCGCGCCATTCGACACTGGCATATACCTGCTCCAATTGATCCTGCCGCCCCTGCATCACAATCACGCTCTCACCGGTATAGTCTCGCGGTCCCCACAAGAAATAGTTCTGATGTCCGCCAATCGATTTGGGCAGGCCATACTTCGGCCCGAAGAGATCGATGGCGCCGGCCTGTCCAAAGTTTTGCGCGAAGATCGCTGTTTTGGGCCGCACATCGGGCGGCAGGCTGTTGTATACCTCGGCAACTGTTGCCACCATCTCTTCCCATCCGAACTGCGACGCATAGATTTGCGGCAATGGTCCGAGCTTCCATTTCTCAATCGCCGGCGGCTCGACATGGAGTGCCTTTGCATACGGTATGTAAACTTCGGGCGGCAAAACCGGCAAAAGCATTGGCGCTAACGCCGCTCCGAGCAAAATCGTCAATGCGGGATATGCAAACCTGACCCAGCGGAGAGTGGGCCTCTCAAGCCACGACTCCCAGAGCACACTTCCGCCGGCGAACAGGATGGGAAACGCCGGCCACAAGTAATATACGCGCGGGTTCAGGACGAAAATCACAGTGAATGTGACCACGCACGCCCAACCCAATACCCGAAAGGTCTTTCCCTTCTCAGTGAAGAAAAGGAACCAGAAGCCACCCAGCCATATGGGCAACGTCAGAGGAAGCATCGCGAGACTCTCTTGACTGAAGAGAGCCAATGGGCCGGGTTGTATGTTTCGACCATCACGACGAATGTTGGCCTGGAGTTCGAGAAAAGGGAAATGGTTCTGAACATTCCAGATCAGATTGGGAAGGAAGATCAAGAGGGCCAGCGCTGCGCCAAGCCAGATCCACCGGGAACGGAAACAAACGCGCTCCCGGGTCAGGATCAGTCCAACGACGATGCCGAAGCCAAAAATCAGCATGGAGTGTTTGTTGAGCAGGCCAAGGCCCGACAACAAACCAAACCAAAGCCACAGCTTTTCATTTCCCGTGCGGATGATTCGGATGACTACGTAGGCACAGCCAAGCCAGAAGAGCGGCTCAAAGGCGTTCATCGATAGCAGGTTGTCCATGCCCAGAAATCCAGGCGCGAATAGCACCGACAGCGCCGCAAGCCCTTGGGCAAATCGGCCTCCGCCCAATTCACGAGCTAGCAAACCCGTCAGGATCACCTTGCCCACTCCCGCGAGAGCGGGCAGGAAGCGAATCGCCGAAAGGGAATCGCCCCAGAGAAACATCTCCAATCGCGCAACGGCCGCGATCAGCGGCGGTTGATCGACATATCCCCACGCAAGATGGCGAGCGCACGCCAGATAGTACAACTCATCAGTGAAGTAGCCATAGTACCGGTTGGCATAGAGATGAATGAGCAGCTTGGCGACAGCCGCACACAGCACGAACAACCCTCCAGTCAACAACCACGGCCGTCGTACCGAGGTTGCGGCGCGAAGAGAAGGCGCGGAAGCGCTCATGAGAAGATCCTGTGGGGCTTGTGATTGCTCCAGCCTTTATACACCTTCGCCGGATTCCACTTGTGAGTGCGATCACAACGCTGAAAATTTGGAAACCGCTGCGGTATTGACCAGAGACTCGAATGGATTTTGTGTCAAGAAATACGGTGGACGCTTCTCCCAAGCGACGTTCAACGAGGCATCATAGTATTTATTACTGAAACTATTCAGTGCGGAGCGCCTGCACCGGATCCACCGCCGCGGCGCGTCGCGCCGGCAGATAGCATGCAAACGCCGCCACGGCGCACAGCACAACCGCCACGGTCGCAAACGTAAACAAGTCTGTAGCCGCTACACCGATAAGCATGGTGCGAAGGAAGCGCGTGAGAATGAACGAAGCCGCCAGCCCTATCATCAACCCCGCCAACGTAAGGATCAGGCCCTGTTGCAGCACATTGCGAAGAATGA
Organism: Occallatibacter sp.; assembly: GCF_049582745.1. Lineage (GTDB taxonomy): Bacteria > Acidobacteriota > Terriglobia > Terriglobales > Acidobacteriaceae > Telmatobacter. The sequence goes on along the minus strand of NZ_JBAUUO010000174.1, from coordinate 16,823 downwards.
CCGCCTTCCCGGCACCGAGCGCGAGCCGGATTCCGATTTCATGCGTGCGCTGCCGGGTGGTGTACGACACCACTCCAAAAATCCCAACCGCCGCCAGCAACAGCGCAAGCAAGCCGAACGAGCCCGCGAAGGTAACGGCAATGCGTTCGAACACGCTGCCCAGTTGCATGTTTTCTTTCAGCGTCGTGATGCCGTACAGAGGCATGTCGCCATTGAGGTTGTGAATTGTCTGCTCCACGGCCGCCGCCATGGCCATCGGTTCTCCTCGCGTGCGCACGTGCAGGATCACTTCGCTTTCGTAACGCTGCGCGAGTGGCATTAAAACGAGCGGCGTGGGATCGTAGATCAGGCGGCGATATTTCCCGTTAGCCGCGACGCCTACCACGGTGTACGATCCGTGGGCGACTTTGGTCCGTTTCCCAATTGCATTCTGACCCGGCCAGTAGCGATCCACGAATGCCTGGTTGACGATCGCGACAGGCTGCGTGTCGGCCGTGTCCTGATCATTGAAGTCGCGGCCGGCGAGCAGTGGCGTTCGTAGAGTGGCGAGATAGCCCGGTCCAACGATACCGCGGTCGGCTTCCACATCTTCGTGCACGCGCGGCTCGTAGCCGTCCGGCAGGACGCCGTCGGAGTGAATGGTGAAACTGAGCGGGGAAAAATCCGCCAGCGTGGCCGATTGAACGCCCGGGAGTTGTTTCACGCGTTGGATCACCTGACGCTGGAATTCAATTCCCGTCTTTTCCGTGTAGCCCATCGGGTGCAGGTCAAAGGTGGTCAGAAGCACGTGGCTCGAATCGAAGCCCGGATCGGCTTCCTGCGCCTTCGCCAGGCTGCGCACAAACAATCCCGCGCACGTGAGCAGCAACAGCGACAGCGCAACCTGGGCAATCACAAGTCCGGACGTCAGACGCGACTTGTGCAACCCACCCGAAGTGTTGAGCGCTTCATCCTTCAGGATCGTACTGGGGGACAGCCGGGATGCGCGCAGCGCAGGCACCGCGCCGGAGACGATTGCCGTGAGCAACGAGATCATCATCGTCGCCAGCAGCACGCGCGGATCGACCTCGCCGTTGATCGCAAGCGGCAGTGTGTGGCCGGGCAAAAAGGAACCGAGCGTTTTGGATGTCCACAACGTCGTGGAAAGCGCGACGGCCCCGCCGGCCAGGGCGATGAGAACGTTCTCTACCATCAGTTGCCGCACCAGCACCCAGCGGTTGGCGCCCATCGACAGTCGGATGGCGAACTCGCGTCGCCGTGCCACCGAGCGCACCAAAAGCAGGTTCGCGACATTGGCGCAGGCCAGCAGCAGAAGCACCGTCGCGAGCGCGAGAAGAATGGGCAGAGTTCCCGCCATGTACACATTGGCGCCGAACGGCGAACGCCACAGCGGGTCGGTCGAGATCTGGTTCGCGCCCTGGTGCTCCACCGGATACTGCGACGCAATGCGCTGCATCAACAGGTTCAGCTCATTGTCTGCCTGGTGGGAATCTATGCCCGGCCGGAGCACTGCGAGCACGTTGAGCCAGGAGGTGCCGCGGTGATCGATGCGGTCACCGGCCCATATCTGCCGGTCCATTCCCAAGGGAAGAAATATGTCGGTGCGCAATCCGCTCTTGCAGCCGCGAAAGCCCTTCGGGGCGATGCCCACGATTGTGTAGGGATGCAGGTTGAGCTGAATGGTCTTTCCGATGATGCCCGGATCGCCGGCAAAGTGGTTCTGCCACAAGCTGTAGCTCAGAACCGCGACGGCCGCGCCTGCTCGCTCGTTGCCTTTGGTGGATATCAGGGTGCGGCCAAGATACGGCTGCACGCCCAGCACCTCGAAATAATCCGCAGAGGTGAGCGCTCCGTAGATGCGCTCCGGCTTGGCCGACCCGGTGATCGAAATGTAGTCGTCGTGATACCCGATCAGGCCCGACAAGGTCCTGGCGTTTTCGCGCAGGTCTACGAAATCCGGATAGGAGAACGGCGGACTGGGATGCTCGCTGCGCTCGCCGCGCTGGATGGTGAGCATGCTGTCGATCTTTTTCGCCCCCGGAATGGGATTGAAGAGCGTAGCGCTGATCCAGCTCAGGATTGTGCTGGTGGCGCCTATCCCCAGGGCCAGCGTGAGCACCGCCGTGAGCGCGAAGCCCGGAGAGCGGCGCAATTGCCGCAATGCATATCGAAGGTCTGCCAGCAGTAGCTTCATCGCATTTTTCCTCTCATCCCTTGCGGAGGCGATACCGTTCACCACCCAGTCAAGCACGAGTTCGGCCATACCGCCCGCTCTTTTACATGTATTCGAGTGATGTCGATCACAAACCAACGAGTCTTGAGCGCAGATGTGTCCGGTTTACGGAATCGAGTGTTCGCAAGTGGACATTGCAGCTCGCATTCCCATGCCACATTACCTCGGCGACAGCCTTAGCAAATGCGGCGGGGAATCGTAATTGTCGATTGGCACTCTTCAGGCGAAGCACGTTTCTAGGATGCTCCCCTATTTGCGTGCTGGGGAGAGCGCTTGGCCGACGGAGTTCGTCACGCTTATCTGCTCGGCGCAACGAGGCCAGGAACAAGGAATTGCAGCAAGCTTCCCTAGGCGGTGAGGGTCTGGCCGGCATTTGAGCCACCCGATTCTCGAACGGGTTGGGCAGAGGTCTACAGGGCAGAGGTCGGGGGTCCGATTGGGTGCGGACTATTCGAGAAGAGAGGAAAGCGCGGGAAGCACGTCGTAAAACAGCTTTCGATGAGGGATGAAGCCGCAAAAAAAGCCCGGCAGAAGCCGGGCTTTTTTGTTGGTTGAAATTGGGTTAGACCATCGCCGCTACTTGCTGAGGTGTCGAAGGGGCGGCGGTGGCGATGGGATCCATGGAGGTCTGCGCGGGGAGGTGAGCGCCGCGGGTGAGGCGGTGCACGAAATGATACGGAGGCCAGGGGCCGGAGATCTGCATCTGGCAATCGCGCATCATGGCGCAGGTGGTGGTGAACTTGTTCTGATAACGCTCGACGTACTTCCGGTCGATCAGGTGGGCGACGTCGAGGACCATCTTGCCAGTCTCGGTGAGGCGGCAGCTCACTTCTTCATCGAGAGGCATGAAGAGGCGATGCATCTGGAAGCTGACTGCACGGGCGCGGGTCTGGCGCTCGCGCTGGCGTGTTGCCGTCTCGCGGAGATTGGTGAGATAGCCGCGTCCGACCTTGTCTGGCGAGAGCTGGGCAAATTCACGGCCGCAGCAGTCGTCGACGAGGATCTTGAGGTGCATCTCGGTTTTCCCGCGCAGTTTATCGATGTTGCCGAGGAACTGACGCTGGTTGGACCGGATGGATTTGCGGAGGCTTTCGTCGTCGTTGAAGACGGTACCAAATCGGAAAGGAAGAACGGTGGAGTGTTTGAAGCAGTCAGCGATTACGCGAGCATGGTCCACACCGGATTTCTGATTTAAGGATTCTGTGGGATTGTGTTCGCTGACGATAACGGCTAGATCACTGGCTGGGTAAAGGAAGACCTGATTTCCGCTGACACCGTGGACTGACTCGAGCGGAACGGGTTTTCGGTGGCGGGCTAGTTCTGGGAAGGCTTGTTTTTCACCAATGCAGTAGGCATACCATGCCATATGGAGGCACTCCGTGTGCGGACGCCGGTAAGCGCGCCGCTCGTTAGTGAAGCTCTGTGGACTCAGTTAGAACAGCGTTTTGACACAGGGCGGAAGATCCCCAATTGAACTACGGGGTGAATACTAGACCGCGCATAATACGACTGGCAATGTTCTGCATCACGAAGATCGTTAAAAGGTGAGTAGGAAAGCTAAATTTACTTTTATAAAACAGAAATTAGATTTGCTTATACGAACAATATGCCCGATTTAGCTCATATTGCGGTGTGATAAAGCTTTTCGGGGGACCAAGGGAGCTAAGAGGAGCTGGATCAGGTTGCCCGCTGGTCAAAAGCGGATAATGTAGGCGATTCGGACGCAGAGCAGGATGGTGAACAGGATCGAAACGATCAGCAGGATGGTGACGAGTCGCATGAAGGAAGAGGTGCGCTTGGCGAGTTTGGCGACGTGCTCGATGAGCTCGGCCTGATCGGCGGCAATCTTCTGGACGGCTTCCTGAACTGCGGCGAAGTCGTCTTCAAGGCGTTGGATGGCGTGTTTCTGCTCGCCGGAGTGGAAGGCGAGGGCGCGGTGATCGGACTGGAGACGGGAAATCGAGTCCCCAAGGGGCTTGAGATCGACTTCGTGCATGGGCCGGTTGGCGAAGAGATTCGATGCGGCGGAGACGACGTTGCCTTCAAGCAGGGGGAGCATCCTGCCGACGATGGGGAGGACGGTCCTGGCCACGCTCATGGCGCGCTCGAACTTCGTGGGTTTCGGTGGCGTGGGGCGGGCGAGGGCGGTGGTAGTGGGCCTGGATGCGTATTTCGGACCGGGTTTTGGAGCAGGGGGCGGCGCAGAAGCGACGGGTTCCGCGGGCGGAATCGGAAGCGGTGCTTCCTGAATGCGCGGCGGCGCTTCTTTGCGAGGCAAGATTTGGGTGCGGGGCGATGCTTGATTTCGAGGTGAGGCTTCAGTGCGAGGCGGTTCTTGCTTGAGAAGCTGGGCTTCAGGGCTGTCGTAATTGGCGTAGCGGATCTTGGGACGGAGAGGAGATGACGATCCTGGAGCCTCGAATTCGGAAACGATTTCTGCTACCTGCCGGGAGGGTATGGCGGGGTCAGTCGGATCGGGGCCAATGGGATCAATCATTGCATTGCCACTCTCTCTTCACTATAGGGGAAGGCGCGGGAAAGCCCAATTCTGAAAAACCAGGCGTAATTCTCGTATGCTTTGGAGCAGGAGCCGATTGTGAATCCTGTAATCGCACGCGGATTGAGGAGTTTGCAGCGCAATATCCTGGCGGGACTTATCACGGTGGGGCCGCTGTTTGTGACGTGGCTGATTTTCAGCTTTGTGCTGGGCAGCCTGGCGAAGGCGGGATTGCCTCTGGTGCAGTTGCTGGCGGCGATTTTTCCAGAGGATTGGCTGGGCCGGCCGGTGATGCAGTCGGTGTTGGCCGTGCTGCTGACGCTGGTGGTGTTGTATGTGCTGGGGCGGCTGACTTCGCTGGTCATCGGACGGCAGGCGTTCAGCTTGTTTGAGTCTCTGCTGGATCGGCTGCCCTTTGTGGCGAAGGTGTATTCGTCGGTGCGGCAACTGCTGGATTCGATGATGGCGAAGAAGGACACGAACCAGCGGGTGGTGCTGGTGGACTTTCCGATCGTGGGACAGAAGAGCATCGGGTTTTTGACGCGGACGCTGGTGGACTCGAACACGGGCGAAGAACTCGCGGCGGTGCTGCTGCCGAATGCGATCAATCCGACGTCGGCGTTTTTGCAATTGCTGCCGCTGAGCCGGGTGACGTTCACCGATCTGACGATGGAGCAGGCGATGAGCATGCTGATGACGGGAGGGGCGGTAGCGCCGGACGGGATTGCGTTTTCGCAGCGGCAGGAAGATACGGTTACGCCGAGGAGGTAGTGGCTGGCGAGCGCAGGATTCTCCGCTCATGCGCAACACCACCTCACCGACGGAGACTTGTCGGTGGGGACCCCGGGCAAGGGGCGTATAAGTTGATGGGATAAGGACGAAAATGCGGAGCCACATTCTTCCAGGCAGGATACGCAACCGTCTCACTCCGCCAAATCTCGTCAAGCCCTTCGCCCCATCATACCGCCTAACCCACTGAGAACAAACGCCAAATAGTTTCTCCGTTTTTGCAGGTTATTTCGACGGTTGGCCTAAGCTTGAATCTACGCGGCAGACCTCGATCGCACCTCCGGTCATCCCCAGAAACTGACCAGGGGAACTGTGAAACAGTGAGACACCGAAACGAACAGGAATACACTCCATAAGTCCTTTGCTGAGACGACTCTGCAGCCAACTTCAATGCCTGGAATACTTTGCAGAATACGCTTGCCGTAAATCATTCAGAGGAGGGACTTTGTTTACAGAGTATGGGGGGAGGGAGGGTATCCCGCAACCAATCGGTTGCATATCCAAGCTCCCGCCCCAAATGTCTCGTCGCAAGTCCCAACGCACCAAAAGCAGAAGACTGACAACTGAGAACTCCTTCTCAGTGAATCGTTCTTGATTTCCGATTCATGTAGTCCATCAGCAGATATTCGCCTAACGTGTCGGGCGTTGTGAAGTATGCCTTCCCTCTGCACATCTCCGACACCTTGTGTACGAACTGCACCAGTCCAAGGTCCGATGCCAGCATGAAGGTGTTGATCATGATGTTCGAGCGCTTGCACCGCGCAACCTCCTCCAGCGTCTCGCTTACCACCAGCGGATCGAGGCCGTAAGCATTTTTGTAGATGCGGCCGTCGGGCAGAGTCAACGCTGAAGGCTTGCCGTCCGTAATCATCACGATCTGCTTCATGTCCTTCCGCTGCCGCGCCAGGATGCGCTGCGACAGCCGCAGACCCTCGCAGGTGTTGGTGTAGTACGGCCCCACTTTCACCCGCGCCAACTGCGACACCGGCAGCTCCTCGGCGGAGTCGTGAAAAAGCACCAGCGAAAGCGAGTCGCCCGGATACTGCGTGCGGATCAAATGCGAAAGGGCCATGGCGACTTTCTTGGCCGGCGTGAACCGGTCTTCGCCGTAGAGAATCATCGAGTGCGAACAGTCCAGCATGACCACCGTTGCGCACGAGCTTTGATACTCGCACTGGTGCACGTGCAGGTCTTCGTACTCCAGATTCAGCGGCAGTCCCACGCCCTCGCGCGCAATCGCCGACTTCAGCGTCGTCGTTGTATCGAGGTTGAGCGTATCGCCAAACTCGTACCGCTGCGACGCTCCGTGCGCCTCAACACCCGTCGCCCAGTGGCGCGTGTCGTGGCGGCCGAAGTTTGACTTGCCCAGCGAGCCCAGCAGATCGCGCAGCGTTTTGTAGCCCAGAAAATCGAGGCTCTTGTCGGTGACTTCGAATTTGACTTCGCCCTGAACGTTGCCCGCGTTGCCCATCATTTCCGCCATCTGCGTGGGGCTCATGTTCTGCGAGTAAGAGATGTAGTTCTCCTGCTCCATGCGACGGATGAGCTTCTCGATCAACTCGTCGAGCTTACCTTGCTCTCCCATTTGTTTGAGCTGCTCGCGGATGCGGTCGTCGAACATATCGCCGGACTCGAGAAGCTGGCGCAGTGCTTCACGCAGGTCATCCAGAGTATGATCCATGTCCTGAAAGCGCATGTATGGATCGCGAAAACCGGAATCGAGCAAGTAGTCGGAAAGCGCCTTGAGCAGGTCCTCGATATCCATCTCGGAGGCCAGGTCGCCGGTGAATTTGGTGTAGCGAACACGCTTCATCGAAATACTCCTTCGCGGATCTGAAACCGGTCGAATCCTGTTTTAAAAGGGTCCGGCTTTCAGCCGTGCCAAAAATGCCCTCATAGATATTGGGCTTTAGCCCCTGAGGGAAGATTTATGCAACCAGGCTCAGTTCAAGCCGCCGCTACGGCCCGGCCGGCGTGCGCGCTGCCAGTCGTCGAATTCAACTTCAATTTCGCGTTCCTGTTTGCGCTGCGCCTTTTCCGGCGCCGCAAACCCGCGCTCTTCGCTGCGGCTCAGCTTCTTGTGCGCCACCAGCCCCTCCAGCAGAAACTCCGCCGCCGCAACCGCCTTCGGCGGGTCATCGGAGACCTTCACCTCGAGCGGCCCCAGCTTTTCAAAGAGCCCCTGAATCTTCTTGAGGTCGGCCAGCGCAGCCGTGCTCGACTGGTTGTCATCGAGCTTGACCGTGCCGCCGAGGTTGAACCATTGTTCGATCTGTTGCGTGTTGGTCTCGGCGAAGTAGCGGTCGTAGATTTTGCCGACGGCAGTTCGAATCAGCTCATGGACCACCGTGTCTGCACCGCGCATCTCGCCTTCGTATTCCAGTTCGAGCTTTCCGGTAATGCCAGGCAGCGCCGCGTAGATGTCGCTAACGCGCGGCACAGCGAGTTTCTCTCCGTTGATCAGCGCACGCCGTTCTGCATTCGATACCACAAGTTCTATCGTGGAAATCGGCAGCCGCTGGCTCACGCCGCTGCGCTTGTCCACCTTCTTGTCTTCGCGCGCGGAAAAGGCGACCTGCTCCACGACAGCGCGTACGTATGCTGGAATCTCGATCGGCGAAGCACCGCGTTCCGACCACGCTTCCTGTGCCGTGATGGCGATGCCTTCTTCAATCGTCTCGGGATAATGCGTGCGGATCTCCGAGCCAATGCGGTCCTTCAGCGGCGTCACAATCTTGCCCCGCGCCGTGTAGTCCTCGGGATTGGCGCTGAAGACCAGCGCGACGTCGAGGGCAAGCCGCACAGGATACCCTTTAATCTGCACATCGCCTTCCTGCATGATGTTGAACAGCGCGACCTGGATCTTCCCGGCAAGATCCGGCAGCTCGTTGATGGCAAAGATGCCTCGATTGGCGCGCGGCAGCAGTCCGTAGTGCATGGTCAACTCGCTCGAAAGGTCCTCGCCGCCGCGTGCCGCCTTGATCGGGTCAAGATCGCCAACCAGATCCGCCACCGTAACGTCGGGCGTGGCCAGCTTTTCAACGTAGCGCTCGTCGCGTCCCACCCACGCGATCGGCGTGGCATCTCCGCGCTCGGCGATCAGTTCGCGGCATCGCTTACAGATCGGCCGGTAAGGGTTGTCGCGAATTTCGCAGCCCGCGATATAAGGCATGTGATCGTCGAGCAGGGCAGTCAGCGCGCGCAGAATGCGGCTCTTGGCCTGGCCGCGCAGCCCGAGAAGGATGAAGTTCTGCTTCGATAGAACCGCGTTGACGATCTGCGGCACCACCGTATCCTCAAACCCCACGATGCCCGGAAAGAGCGGCTCGCGAGTCTTGAGCCGGGCGATGAGGTTCGAACGCAGTTCATCCTTGACGCTGCGGTTCTTAAGGCAAGCTTCTGCAAACTGTGTGCTGCTGCGCAGTTCCCCCAGGGAATGGGGAAGCGGGTGAGCTGCTGGCATCGAAGGTCTCCTGTCCCGGCCCGACCTTGCCGGTAGTGTGTATAGTAGACGCGTTTGCACCCGTTTGCGGCGCAACGGAATTCAGGTTGTTTTCATCTGCCCGAATTCCTGGGTGTTTGCATCAATGGCGTACGATTGGCGCGTGCTATTGGGCTTGGGAAGCTTGAGCGGCGGATTGCACCGCAACGGGAGTTAGACTTCATCCCGCATAGAGAGAAAAGGTTCCAGCAAAATATTAGTTCGACTTTGCTCTCGATCCATCTCGCTCGTAGCGATCGAGAGCGTCCTGGAGACTTCGCGCAACCTGACCGTTGTTCTGTTTCACCGCCAGATCCAGCGCCTCGCGGACAGATTGGATCGCTTCCGCGGAGTGACCTGTCTTGTCATACACCTTAGCCAACTCCGCGAGACAACGCCAGTCTCTCCTTCTGCTCAGTGCGACGGCCTTTTCGAGGGGCTCGAGCGCGCTCTCAAATTCACCCTGCGATTCCAGCACATAAGCGAGGTTGAATCGATACTCCACCGAACCGGGATTGACACTGATCGCTCTCTGCAACTGTTCGACTGCACCGGCGGAGTCACCGTTCAGAGCCAGCGACACCGCAAGGTGATCGAGAAATGTTGGATTCGTAGGGGCGAGGACGACGGCGCGGCGGTATTCGGTGAGTGCGTCCTTCTCCTGGTCGCTGGCGCTGAGAGCCGTGGCCAGAACGTAATGCACCAGCGCGTCATCCGGATTGTTCTGAATGGCCTTGCGTAACGTGCTGATCGCTTCCGGGAACTGATTGTTTTCGATCAGCGTGTATGCCTCGTCAAAGAGCCGGTAGAAATCCGTCGCCTGCGGGTCGATCTTGTCGATGCCGACGCCCGAAGGCAGGTTTACAAACTCGGGAATGTTGATGGCGCGATTCGCTGCCGTCGTGTCGTCCACGATCACCGCCGGAGTGTCGTTACCATCGGCGTCAATATGCGTCAGCATGAGCCGCGTATACGGTCCTCGAGCCTTCGACGAAAACGCCAGCCAGCGGCCATTGGGCGACCAGGTATGCCAGGAATTCATCGGCGCCATATTGCAGCGCATCAAGCGCGCTTTGCCTCCGGCAAAGGGCACAATGTGAAGCTTGCTGTCAGGCCGCATCAGCAGGCCATTTTTGTTCTGCACCCAGACGATCCACTTGCCATCGGGCGATACCTTGGGGAAATTGTTGCTCATGCCATTGCCCGAAGCGCCCTCTACAGGAACGGCCTTTCCTCCGCGCCCATCGTTGAAGGGAATCTTGTAAAGGTCGTACTGGATCTGCGTCTCGCCGGGATCATTCGCGCGCTCCGGCTTTGTCACACCGGCGGGATACGGATCGCGCGCCAGCGCACGGCTGAAGATGAGGAACTTGCCATCCGGCGACCAGAATGCGCTGGTATGAACATACTGCGGGTCGTCGGCGCCGGGCAGCGGCCGCATCTTGCCTGCCTTCCGGTCATACCAGGCCAGGATGCCGCGCGTGGGATAGAAAACCTGGCTGAATTCAATGCTGCGGAAGTTGGTGCTATAGAGCCGGTCGAGTATGCCGGATGCAAACCCCGGTTCTTCCGCCTGATGTTTGTTTGTGTTGTTGGGCGGCCCGATAGAGGTGACCACGAAGCGCCCGTCCGGCGATACCTGCGACATAAAGCCGAAGCGCTTTACGGCGGGATCGGCGGCGCGCGCCTCGTCATTCAGCCCGAAGGAACTCCAGTGAATCACGTTGGAGTTGCGGATCGTCATCTCTTTTGTTACGGGCACGAGCGCATAGAGTCCCTTGTCGTTGCGGGGGCCGTCAAGGTCGAGGCCCAATGTCTTGCCATCGCGCGAAAACGAATGACAATTCGCGCAGGTAGGCAGGTTGGTCATCACCAGGTGGCTTTTGGGCTGCGAAATATCGCGAATCTGCCACTTGATGAGCGGAATAGCGGAACGCGGCAGCGGTGCGATGGGGCCTTTTTCATTGGGAGGCGGAAGCATGAGCGGCACGTCGCGGTAAAAGATGGGAGCGCCGACCGGATCGCTCGAAGTGGAAATGCTCACGCGCCCAATAGAAACGGGTTCACTCCCATCCGCCGCGAAACCCTCAATGGAAATGTGGGCTGGTGCGGCGACCGACAAGTGCTTGATCTTCTCCCAGGTCGCCGTGTCGGGCTTCCACGTATGGGTCGAGGCTTGCTCCGGCGCCAGCGGCAGGCCGGGCCCGGCGTTGGGATCGATTTGTCCGGGTTGCAGCAGATCCCCGTTCGTTTCGATTCGGAGCGATGCGGGTCCGCCGCCAAATGCGATTGCAACCACCCAGCGCTTAGCCGATTGGTTCGCTTCGTGCCAGAGAAACGTGGGCGGAGTGATCTCCGGTGGAAAGACCGAGCCATCGCGCGGATAATCGATCTGGATCTTCGATGCTGGCGGCGTAGCCTCCGCCGGAGGCCGTGCAGCCGAGACCGGTGAAAATGAGGTGCCACACACCAGCGCAGTTGAGCCGGCAATGCCAATCATCGCAATCAGAAGATGGGAAAGCCGAACCCCCATGGACCCCCGCAGCGGCCGCGATTCTCCAAGCCGTGCCTTGAGCATGAAGCGCCACGGCAAATGAATCGGTGATCCCGCTCACATGAATGCGATTGAGGATGAGCGATTGTTAGGCAGGCACGCAGGAGCTTTCCGGACCAACCGACCCAAATCTGCCACCTTTCCGATGGATCTTCTGTTCCGTAAGTTCTTGTATTCGCAGGGACAGATGCCAGCCACCTTGCTTGGGCGTATCCTTCCGGTTGAGGCGTTCAGAGCGCACAGACGAGGGATGAAGAAGTCGATAGAATCCTCCTTGCGCGTCGGGTGCGAAGCCTTTTGGGGCGTTGCGCCGTCTCGAAAACAGATATTTCCGGAGATTTTGAATGCGTTTTCATGATGCACTTCCTCTTGCTTTTCTGCTTGTTGTTGGGTCAGCGCCGCTGGTAGCGCGTGCGCAGTTTCCTCCGGTTCCGAAGGAAGATCTCGCGATGACATCCGATCCCCAGGCGCCCGGCGCGTCTGCGGTGTATCTCTACCGAGAGGAAACGGAGGACGATCCTCATGCATATCGAACCATCTATGCGCGCATCAAGGTTCTGAATGCGGATGGAAAGGATGCCGCCGTCGTTCATGTTAGTTTTCCGGAAACATTTGTTTATAACGCGGTCGGTACCAACTTCAGCAGACTTGCATCGGCCGACGCCACCAACTGGAGCCTGCCGACGATTGAGCACACTGGCGAGGACCAGCCCTGGGACACGGATTCCTACGTCGGTAAGGTGGAGATTGCCGCGCTCGAGGGGCGGGTGACTCACACCGATGGCACGGTCGTTCCTCTTTCAGGAAAGACCTCGGATCTGCTGAAGGTCACCAAGGGACCGCGCGGCACCGAGACGACGTTCACCATGCCGGGCGTTGAAGTGGGCAGTGTGATCGAGTATCGGTACCAGATTCGCTACGATCGCTATCTCACTGCGCCCGACTGGCAATTGCAGAAGCCCTACTTCATCCACAAAGAACATTTTGTCTTCCGGCCTTCCCGGCAATTTCTTCCGCAGGACGTAACCGGTGCCGGAGTCGGAGACAGTGCGCTGAAGGATTCCCACGAGAATGTCCTTACCGACATCCATTTTCGGCCCGTACTTCCTCCCGGCAAGACTCTGACCCAGGACGCGATGGGGAACTACACCATCGATCTCACCGATGTTCCGGCAATTCCCCAGGAACCCTTTGCGCCACCGTTGAACGCCGAGGCATACAGTGTCGACTTCTTCTACACTTACACGCCCGATGTAAAAGACTATTGGCAAAAGCAGATGGGCTATTGGACCAAGGAACTGAACGCGTACACGGCCTCCAGCCAGGCCTTGCAAAAAGCCATAAAGGATTCAATCGCTCCTTCGGATTCGCCGCTCGAAAAGGCGAAGAAGCTCTACGCGGTCGTGCAGAATTTCCAGAACACCGATTCAAGTCCCGATGGTGCACCGCTTACGGGCAGCGAATGGATTCCAAGAGGCAAGGTGGATTCTGTTCTCCAGAGCAAGAAGGGATCGAGCAACCAGATCGCGTTCCTGTACCTGGCCCTGGTGCGGGCGGCGGGGATCAGCGCCCGTCCCGAACGGATTGCGAGTCGGAGCATTCACATCTTCTCCGCGCAATACATGGACAACATTCAGCTCGACACCGTTCTCGTTGCACTGAAGATCGACGGAAAGGAAATCCTCGTCGATCCCGGAACGAAGATGGCTCCCTTCGAGACGCTGCATTGGGCACATACCGGAGACGGCGGCGTGGCAATGGATGCGAACAACAAGGCTGAGATCATCGTGACGTCATTGCAGAAGATCACCGACAACAGCACGCTCCACGTCGGCACCGTCAACGTGTCTCCAAAGGGTGCAGCGTCCGGAACTCTCAAAGTGGCCTTCATCGGGCAGAAGGCGATTGAGCTGCGCCAGCTTGGGGTGAAATCTGGCGTCGAAGCGGTAAAAGCCGAGATCAGTTCGATCATCACCCAGCAGGTGCCGCCGGGCATCCACATCGCGGCGGATCATGTTGGGTATCTCGATGATCCGGATCGCCAGTTGCTGGCCACGATTCCGGTTTCCGGTTCCTTTTCACAGGAGTCGGATGGTCGCCTTGTTCTGCCGCGCACTTTTTTTGAAGCGCAGGAACGGAATCCATTTCCAGCGGAGAGTCCTCGCGAGTTGCCGGTGGACATGCGTTATCCGGCGCAGGAGCAGGAGCAGATCACCTACGTGCTGCCGCCCGGCTTTGCGCTTCCGAGGACTCCTGAAGATGCGAAACTGAAGTGGGAAGGCAATGCTGCATACGAACTGCGCACGAAAGTCGAGGGCAGTTCGATTATTGACGCCCGCATCTTTGCCCGGGCATTCACCATTCTCGACGCCAAAGACTATGTTCAGTTGCATGACTTCTACCAGAAAGTGGTGGCAGCCGATCGGCAGCCACTCGTGCTCACTGGGGAACAGGTAGGAGAAGTCCACTAAGATGAGCGATGGGCAATCCGCCCGGTATCGGCCGGCGCAGCATCAAAACGAATTCGCGCGATTGCCCGGAGCAAGGCTGTGTTCGGCTCTCACCTTTGTCACCGTTGTTCTGCTGGTCTGTTCGTTGCCCCCAGTCCAACAGAGCCGATTTGCGGTGAATCTCACGCTGCAGGCCTTCGCCGCATCCAGTTCTCCGCATGTTCTGAGCCCGGTTTCCATCGATTATCCCGAAGATGGCTCCATCTTTCCTCCCGGATTAACGCCTCCGACATTTCTGTGGCGCGATGCAGCCGGGACCTCATGGGACATCGACATTCTCTTCGCCGACAACTCGGCGCCGATTCACGCGACATCAAAGGGCGAGCGCATGCAGCTCGGTCCTATCGATCCGGATTGTGTTTCGGACTCGAATGCTCCGCCGAAACTGACTCCACAGCAGTCGGCGGCATGGACATGGACGCCGGACACGGCGACATGGGCAGCGATCCAGGCCCACTCCGTAAGCGCCCCAGCGACCTTGACGATCACCGGAAATCGCGACGGAAAGCTGGCCGACTCGCAGTCCCACATTTCCTTCACAACGTCAAAAGACGAAGTCAGAGCTCCAATCTTCTACCGCGACGTTCCGCTGATGCCCGCATCGGGGAACGGTGGTTCTGTGGCGCCGCTCGCCGAATCCAACATTCGCCTCATTCACTGGCGCATCCGTGATATTCGCAAGCCCGAGAGCCACACGGTGCTTTCGGATATGCCGACCTGCGCCAACTGCCATTCATTCTCCGCCGACGGCAAGACATTCGGGATGGATATCGACGGCCCCGCCAACGACAAGGGCCTCTACGCCGTGGTCCCGGTGCAGAAGAACATGACCATCCAGAGCAAGGATATGGTGCACTGGAATACCGACGGCAACGTTGGCACTGTACGCGTCGGATTCATGTCGCAGGTTTCGCCCGCCGGCCAGTATGTACTCAGCACATTTGCCGGGCCCGAACTGAGCCGCATGATCGATAGCTATTACGTCACCAATTTCATGGACTACCGTTTTCTGCAGGTTTTCTTTCCGACGCGCGGCATCCTGGAGTACTACAACCGAGCCACTGGCCTTCGCGCACCACTGCCGGGCGCTGACGATCCAAAGTATGTGCAGACCGACGGCGTGTGGAGTCCCGACGGGAAGTACATTGTGTTTGCGCGTGCCCTGGCGCGCGAACCGCGTCCCCATGGTCAGCTCGCAGCCACGCATGCCAACGATCCTGATGAGACGCAAATCCAGTACGACTTGTACCGCATTCCATTCAATGGCGGAAAAGGCGGAACCGCTGAGCCCATCGAGGGTGCCTCGCAGAACGGCATGAGCAATAATTTCCCCAAGATCTCGCCCGATGGCAAATGGATCGTCTTCGTGCAATGCAAGAACGGTCAGCTGATGCGCCCCGACAGTCAGCTTTACATCCTTCCCGCCTCCGGCGGAACGCCGCGCCGTCTGCGGGCCAACACGCGGCTCATGAACTCGTGGCATAGCTGGTCGCCCAATAGCCGCTGGCTGGTCTTCTCCTCCAAGGCGCGTTCGCCCTACACCCAGATGTACCTGACGCATATCGACGAAAACGGCAACTCGAGCCCCGCGATAATGGTTGATAACGCGACGGCTTCAAACCGCGCCGTCAACATTCCCGAATTTGTAAACATCGATCCAGACGGGATTCAAAAGATTGAAGTTCACGTCGCCGACGGCGCCCGGATTGCAAACGGTGGGAAATAGAAATGCCGCCGCGGAGCGAAGCGGCTGCCAAAGACATGCATAGATCACTCCCAATCAGATTCGGCTTCCTGATCGTACTGTTCCTCGTGCTACCCGGCGCCGCGTCCGCGCAGGCGCCCTGCACTCCACCGGAGTCGATGAAGGCAAAGTTTACGGGGACGCCGAACGCTGACGCATTGAACGACCTTGGCATCTGGTTTGGCGAACAGAAGAATTACACCTGCGCCGCCGACGCTTTCGCAACTTCGCTGCAATTAGATCCGAAGCAGAACGATATGCCCCGCATCGCCTTTATGTTTGGCGGGAGCCTGTATCTCGCGGGCGATACCAAGGAAGCGATCGCCGCGCTGCGCGAAGCGGGGAAGTTTGGTTTCCGCGACATCAAGCTGCACCTGTTGCTGGCCGAGGCGCTCGACACCACCAACGCCACCGCCGATGCCGAAGCAGAATGGCGCGCCGTGCTGGAAATCGACCCGGAATACGCCGATGCCCTCGACGCCCTTTCCAATGATCTGATCACGGATACCGACGACCAGGGGGTGATCACCCTGCTCGATACGGCCAGACTCAAACCCCTCTGGACCGTCCAGCAGTGCAGCAATCTTGGTCTTGTCTATGCACGCAAGGGAAACCTCGCGGAGGCATCCAGGGTGCTGCGTGATGGACTAAATACATATCCTGACTCGTTGCCGCTGGCCGAGAAACTTGCCGACGTCCTCACGCAAATGGGGAAAAAGGATGAAGCGGCGCAGGTGCTGGGCATCGCGCGCCAGCGCCAGCGCGGCAGCGCAAAACCTGACGCACCCTGACGCGGGACTGCGGCAACTCTGAAGCCATATGCAAAGCGGCGCGACCGTTGCCAGCCGCGCCGCGCTGTTTCCAGCCGGGCTAGAGAAATCGCTCGCTCTAGGTGTGTGTCGGGCATAGCGTTTTGCCAAGGCTGATTCGGCGATTCGCAGGGCTGGTGTTCGATCTGGTGTGCGCAGGCAGTAATTCCGTTGGAAGCTTATAGCAAGCTTTCTGTGCGGTTTTG
>NZ_JBAUUO010000173.1:0-50838 GCF_049582745.1 Occallatibacter sp. | reverse complement strand
GCCCTCACTCCAAACCCGCACATCTGAAGCCGCCTAAGACACACTCATCAGGTGTCCACCATAAAAAACAAGCGGACACCTCATGACACACTCTCCAACTGTCAACAGGGACTGGCCGTACGCTTACCATAGATCCAGCTTAGGCTTATGTGCGAAATAACCTGCAAAAACCGGGAAAGCTTTTAGCGTTTGTTTTCAGGGGGGTGGAACTTTTCTACGGGTGGAGGGATTGACACCTCGTTGGGGTGAACCCCTGCAGTGAGACAGTTCACCTGGAGTGGTTATCCCACGCACGCTGGAAGTAGCAACCATACGTCCCACACCCAAGGTCCAGATTGGAGGGTCAGTTTGGACTCCACCCGGGTTCGGAAGGTTTTCTGCGCATTGTGTGACTCTGCCTTCCTTGATCCACATGGGCTACGGAATCGATGAGGACCAAATCGTAGGCAATGCCAAGTGGATGGACTCGGAGTTTTTCGATGTTGCAGTCAAACCGTCGGGCGACATTCCTCTGACCAGAGAGCAATTGAAGCCCGTCTTGCAGCAGTTGCAGAGAAGAGATTTCTTACGCCGCCGATAGAGAAGTAATTCATTCACTGGCTTGAGACTGGGACTGGAGCGTGGGGTCCAGTCTTCAGATGAATGCGTGAAAGCAAGGAGTGGGGTCCGCTGTAAAGAAATTCCAGAGCAATGTTGCCGCCGACAGATTCAAGCAGACTGTAGTTGCCCATCCGGAACGCGTCCCTGGCGCTGAAGCGATTTGGATACCACCCGTAGACTGCGCCCGTTGAACCCGCATAGGGTGCGATAAGCGCTGGGATAGAAAAGACACGATGTCCATCATCGCCGCGGCGCGCCGTCAATGTTGAGATTGCCGCATGGCGGAGCCGTGGGAACAGACCTCTGCATACGCAGGGATAGAACGAGGTATCTTCTTTGAGGACTGCTGCAAGCCCGTAACGCGTGGTTGTCCCGACAACTGCGATGCCGAAATCGGAACCGAAACGTTCGCTGTAGCCGACAAAGCCTTGCTTCCATTCCGGAGGCGTATTGGTTGCCTGATCGAGACCAGCAATGAGAGCAGTGCCCGAAAATGCATAGGGACCGAATGCGTCAAAAGTGAAGCTCTTCAACGTTGTTCCCGGCGGAGGACGTATGTATGTCGGGTCGAGATTCCCTGAAGTTGCTGTGGACGCATCTTCCGGGAGAGGTCCGGCATTCGAAATTGACTGCGATCCAGCTTGCATTGGAACCGCAACCCACACAGTCGCGATCAACAGCAGGAGCGTGGTCCGCCGTATTTTCATTGCGAGAAGATGCCTGAATCCGTCAAGTGGTAGCCCCTTTAGTTCTCCGTTGAATGTGTGCCAGGGCAGCGCAGAGCGGCCGCCGGTTACTGGAATGATTGTGGGGGAGAAAGGCAGAAACGGTCTGTTCAGAATTGCTCAACCGGGCCAGTTTGACTCGGATGCCCGCCAACACAGAAGTTGCGAGCTACGCGATAAGGCTGGGTATTCGGTATCCGGCAAACCGCATATGCGATCCGCTACTCCTCGTTCCTGATCACGGCGAGGTGGAAATTGCGACGATGCGTGAAGCCGAGTCTCTGGTAGAGACGCACGGCGGGATTGTCGTCGAAGGCATGCAGAAACGCCGTCCGGCCCTCATCGGCGATATCGCGCATGACTTTGCGCATCACTATGCCGGCGTAGCCTCTTCCGCGCGCGTCGGGATGCGTGCAGACCGCGCTGACTTCAACAAATCCCGGTACGCGCATGCGTTGACCCGCCATGGCCAGCAACCGGTCGCTCGCGAAGATGCCGTAGAAGTTTCCCAGTTCACATGTCCTTTCGCGAAAGGGGCCCGGCTCTGTGAGCTTTGCAAGTTCCATCATCGCCGGCACGTCCGCGAGGCCAAGCCTGCGCAGGGTTACGCCTTCCTGAAGTGTGCCCGCGGCGTCGAGGGTCGGTTCGAGGCAAATCATCTGCGTCAGGATTCCGCCGCGAAACAGGCTCCAGCCTGCGGGCAGCGATGGTGGATCGTGCAAGAAAAGTCCGATGAGGCCCGCGGGGCCTGCAAGCCGCCGCAGAGCATCGTAGTTCGCCTGTGACTGGTCAGGCGCGCCGGCCAGCGGGCCGATTGGCGCCGGGTAGCGGCGAGCCAGCCCTTCGCCCATCGCGAGCGAATGGTGATCCGTGCGAAGCGCATTCAAAATGGGATTGTCGAGAAACTCCTCGCGAGCGCTGGATTGGTGAACCTGGGTCTCGTCGGCAACATCAGAGTCAACAGGTGGATTGGGCATGAGTGAGAGATGACGCTGCGGCGCAGTGCGATGCGGAAACCTCGCATCGAATCTGAGCGTCAAAGTGAAGCGTGTAAACTTGGCGGTTGGTTGCGGAACTTGAACTTGTCGTGGCACTCGCCGATTCGGCGATGCCTGGACCGCAAGGAGAAGAGCGATGCAGATAGTTTTTGCCGCGTCAGAGGCCGTACCGTTTGCGAAGTCGGGCGGACTGGCGGACGTGGTGGGCGCCTTGCCCAGGGAAATCCTCAAGCTGGGTCACGAAGTTACGGTCTACCTTCCCCTTTATGCGGCAGTTCGTTCTCACCTCGAGGGCGAACTGAAGTACCGGGTTCGTTCGATTACGATTCCTTTTCCGCACGGCAATCGTTTCGCCGGAATCGTGGACGGGGGCGAACGCGACGGGGTGAAGTTCTACTTTGTAGATTGCCCGGAGATGTTTGATCGCCAAGGACTTTATGGAAACAACGGCGACAGCTACGGGGACAACGCCGAGCGTTTCGGGCTTTTCTGCCGGGCGGTGCTGGAAGCGACGAAACTGATCGGGGTTCCCGACGTATTTCACTTGCACGACTGGCAGGCGGCACTGATTCCTGTGCTGCTGCGTACCGTGTATGGCGCCGACCCCGACCTCAAAAAATGCGCCTCGGTGCTCACCATCCACAACGCGGGATACCAAGGCTGGTTCCCGCCGTCGACGACGGAGCAACTGCTGCTGCCGTGGGAGATCTTCACGTACGATAAGCTCGAGCATTACAACACGTTCAACTTTCTGAAGGGTGGAATTGTCTACGCCGACGCGCTGACCACGGTGAGCCCGAAGTATGCCGAAGAGATTCAGACGCCGGAGTTCGGCAACGGGCTGGACGGAGCTCTGCAGAAGCGAAGCGCCGACCTTCATGGCATCCTGAACGGCGTTGATTACACGGAGTGGGATCCGGCAGTGGACGGCAACCTTGCCGCGCACTATACCCCCGCCGATCTCGCGGGCAAGCGCGAATGTCGCAAGGACCTGCTGCACGGCTTCGGGCTGGAGGCGCCGGAGGAGACGCCGGTGATCGGAATCTGCTCGCGGTTTGCCTCGCAGAAAGGGTTCGACCTGCTGGAGCAGATTGCGGGGCGGCTTGCCGAGCGCGATGTCGCGGTTGTGGCGCTGGGAACGGGCGAGCCTTACTACGAGAAATTCTTTCGCGACTTCGCGTACGCCAACGCGGGCCGATTCGCCGTACAGATCCGGCATGACGATGCACTGGCGCACAAGGTGGAGGCCGGGGCAGACATTTTCCTGATGCCCAGCCGGTTTGAGCCGTGCGGACTAAACCAGATTCATGCGCTTAAATACGGAACGGTGCCGGTGGTGCGCGCGACGGGCGGTCTGGATAACACCGTTGAAGAATGGAATTCCGGCTCGTATACGGGCACTGGATTCAAGTTCGCTCCGTACGATGCGCAGGCGCTCCTCGACGCGATCGACCGCGCTGTGACGGCGTTCTACGACAAGAAACAGTGGTCAAAACTGATGCAGAACGGCATGGCACAGAACTTCAGTTGGGAAAAGCCCGCGCGGGAATACATGGGGGTCTACGAAGAAGCCGCGCGGAAGAAGGCCTGAAACTGGTCTGCGATTGCGACAAATATGTCTCTGAGTTTTGATCGGACGTGCGCTATGCGCCCTGACTGAGCACCTTTGGCACGTCGATGCCGAGCGCCGTGGCCAGGTCGTGCTGATGTTCCTGCTCCTGCGAGATGATCGAGCGCAGCTGCTCAGAGAGCGCGTAATGGCCGAGCGCCTCAGCCTGGCGTACGCGTTCGCGGTAGTTCTTGATGGTCACCGTCTCGTTATCCAAATCGAATCGAAGCATCTCTTCCGGCTTTTCGGAGAGCTTCACTTCCTTCGGCGTCGCGGTGGGCATCCCGCCGAGATAATCAATCTGGTCGGCGATGATCAGCGCGTGCTGCAGCTCCTGCGCAGCATGCAGCTTGAGCTCGCCCGCGATGTTCATCCATTGCGCGCCTTTGAGCACGTTGCTGTAGACGGTGTAGGCAATGATCGCCTGGTATTCCCGCGCCAGATCCTCATTAAGCGCATTGATTAGTTCCCGGACGGCCTTGTCGCTTTCGTGATTCGTGTTTTGAGTCTGGTTTTTCGTTTCAGGCATGAGACTTCCTTTGCTTGGGGTCGGGAGTGGAACTCTACGGCTAATCCCATGAGATGCCGGAAGCAGCTTCTATGTTGGCTTTGACGAGGCGCAGGAGTCCGGAAGTTGCAGGCGACTTCGCTCGTGGAAGATGCGCGACGTCCATTGAAGACCGTCCAAACGCAACAACGGCCCGGGAGTGTTTCCCAGGCCGCTGCCGGTGATCTGTTGGGATTGGACTAAGGCCATCGCGCTGCCGCGAGTGCCAGTAACCCGGCTGGTAGATTCTCGCCCGCCGGGGCAAACCTGGGGTCTTGGGCGCGATGCCCTAGGCCTCAGTCACCTCACGTAAGAAACTACTGGAACAGTCATTTTGCATAGGCTGGATCAACCTCCTTTCCCGTGTAGATTCACGCTAACGCGGAGCGCGCGTGCAGTCAAGCGCAGCGCGCGCGGTCTGGTCAGCGTCGAAGATGAGAAGATATATGTCTCGCCCAAGCAGTCGGACTCAAATCCGTTCTTCGAGCACGACACTCACGCTATTGCCAGCGCTTTTGCCGATTCTGCGGCGAATTTCGTTTTTCACCGGCAGTTTGTGCCTGCCGTCACCGAGCGCCATGAAGGAGCTTTGGAATGGAATGCCGCCTACTTTGCCGCGCACCTTCACCAGCCCGCGGGTTCCGAAGAACTCAACAGAGTCAGGCCAGATGGCGTAAGTCCATCCACCCTTGTTGGGACTCTTTTCGAGCTTCGCTGTGAAGTGCTTGTTCAACCTGCGCATGATTTCCGCTTGCCGTTACAGTTTACGCCGGAGTAAAGCTTAAATCGCTGCCGGCTTTGCGACTGCAGGGGGGGCACGAGCAGCTGGTGCCTGATCGCCTTGTCGCATGGAATCGAGAAGTATTTCGCGACGGCCCACCCGAGCAGCCAGCACGCTGCGATCGTTGGCACATACCAGAGAACGCCCCACCGCATGCTCGCGCCAACGGCGCTGAAGATGTTGAGCATGGCGATCACGACGAACATGTGGGTGAGGTAGATCTCATAGCTCAGGCGCCCGCACGCGCATAACCAGCCCATGCCGGTCATTTTTGTGGGCGCGCCCATTGTTGCGCTCCAGTGGAACGCAAGCACCATGCACAAGGCCGAGAAGGTGAGAAGCAGCATGGTGCCGTTGCGGAAGAGCATGGAGAGTTGATCTTCGAATCCCAGCACCCCGACCAGGCCGCACACGCCGACCGCATAGAAGGGCCAGATCCCCTTGCTTCCTTTCGGCCGGAAATGTTTCGCGGCGAGCGCTCCCAGCACACCCATTGCAATCGCGGCCATCCCGGGCAGGTAGGCCTTCTCTTTCCAGATGGGATTGCCCACGATGCCCGCCAGCGAGAAGGGCAGCGACAACGCGAGCAGAGCCATGGCGGGCGCAAGGAGCCAGGCCTTGCGCAGCAGAATGCACATGAGCGGGAATCCCAGGTAGAAGACTTCTTCAATGGACAAGGACCAGAGAACGTCCCAATTGGCGGGCAGGTAGCCGTTGTGCGCTTCATACCAGTTGAGATAGAGGCCGAATGCGGACCCGACAGCACCAGGCAGCGATTGCCCCTGCCGATGAATCACGAAATCGTGAAGACCAGAGAGGTGCAGAACGGAAAGAACGGCGACCAAGAGCACGAGACAGGGCAAAATGCGCGACGCGCGGCGCAGGTAGAATCCGCGCAAGTTGATTGCGCCCAGACTGCCCCAACGCGCGAGGGCGTTCGAGGTGATGAGAAATCCCGAGATGACGAAGAAGATGTAGACCGCTTCAGACCCGTTGAAATTCAGGTCGTTCAGAGACTCATGCGGGAGGTGAGCGCCGAGTATGCCCTGGGTGAGGCGCAGGCGAAGGCCAATATGATTGAGCAAAACCAGCACGATCGAGAGCCCGCGCAGAAAATCGATTCCGGCATTGCGCGCGAGCGCGCTGGCCTCGGTCGCATTTGGTTGCTGCAAACAAGAACTCCGGGAAGAGCGAAACGCTCTTCCCGTTTAGTTAAACAGATGTAATGAAATTGCGGAATTGGCTGCGCGGGTTCGCCCCTTACGCGAGTGCGAGATTCATGTTGTCGATGGCTTCGTCGATTTCCTGCGTGGACTTGAAGCCAACGGTCGCGCAATCGATGCCCGCATGCTGGAACGCGAAACGCATTGCGGCCTGGCGATCTTCGTGCTTCGTAAATGTGCCGTCGCCGCAGAGTTTCATGCTGATGACGCCCATGCCTTCGCTCTTTACCTGCTTTACGTGCGCGACGACTTCAGGGACGTTTCCGCGCTCGGGGCCGTCAGGAATTGGCCCGTCCATGCGCGTGCCGTTGTGGTTCATGCGAATCATCGCGACTTCGAGGAATTTGTTGCCGGGCACCTGGCGCAGGGCCGGCAGACCGTGGACGGAAGCGCCGCGCGTCTTGATGATGTTCTTCGACTGGGCCGCCAGCATCCCTTCCTGCCATGGCTTCGTCTCTTCCATCCAGTCGCCGGTATGCTGCCAGTGGAGGAGCATGATGTCGAAGTATTCTGTCTGCGAGATGCGGCGCATCTGGTCAAAACGCTTCATGGGATCGACGCCCGTATCCGTCGTCACCTTGTTCATCAGCTGATAGCTATCGCGCGGATAGGGCTTGAGCGCTTCACCGAGCATCCCCGGGGTCTGATACGACTCGGCCGTCTCAAAGAAACGAATGCCGTGGTCGTATGCATAAGCAACCAGCCGCGAGAATTCCTTCTGTCCCAGTGCTGCCTGCACGTAGCCATTGTTGCTGCCGGTGCCGAAGGCAAGCCGCGTCACTTTCATCCCTGAATTGCCCAGGGTCACAATGTCCGTCGCGGTGCGGCGGGCAGCATGAAGCGGCAGGGTGCCAACACTTGCGGCAGCGCCTGCCACGATCGTGGTTTTGAGAAAATCGCGTCGATTCAATGGGCTCATGGGGATCTCCGTATTTGGGGAGCTGCGCGCGCAGCCATTAGCGGAGATGGTAGCACGATCCACGTCCATTTCGCAGGGTCTGGCTAAGGAGTCCGCGTTGCCGGGATTGGACTGAACTCAAAGCGAGGCCCAGTGGCCGCGCGCAGGTGTGGGCCTATCCTGGGCCTTGAAAAGACCCCACAGGCTTCTCTATGACGCGCGACTAGTGTTGCTGCCAACTCATCTCTGCATCGCCGAGCCGTAGAACGCATTGTTTCCCGTACGCAGGTCGCGTCCATATGTGAGCACCACGCCGGTTCCCAGCACCGACAGCTTGAGCTCCGCGCCAGCGTTTACGAGCCACTGGCGCGACGCCAGTGCGCTCGTTGGAGCCGAAGTCTTCGCGACATCCAGCCAGGGCCCCACTTTTACGTTGATGAGTCCGTTGCCCCACACGCTGCGATAGAAATCTGTATTCGACAGAAAATACCGATCTGCGATCGGCGAACTACCCTTGCGCCCGTCGCGCGTTCCGATGTGCCCACGCAGCCACAGGTCGTTGTCGCGCTCGACGCCAATCATCCATAGTTCATCCACTGGAGCCGTTCCCGCGATTCCGCCGCCGCGCACGCGCTGCATGAACTCGTATGTGTCCCCTTCGGCCCGAGGCAGCCAGCGGACTGCTGCGCCACCCTGCAGTCTTTCAAAAAGGTGCGGAGGACTCGACCAGAGGCGCGCGAATTCAGAGCCTGCGGTTGCGCCGAGCGTAAATCGACGCTCGGGCACGTCAAGCAAAGTCGCATGCAGACTTGCGAGGTGCTTCAATTCATATCCAGGCGCTACCAAGTCTGCGGTGAGCGCTGAACCGTTGACTACGTTGCTGTATGTGCGATGCGAGAGTTCAGCGCCCGAGGTCCACCCAAATCGTGCGCTGTGGATCGAAGTGATCGTGACCCTGGCCACTTCCCTCTTCAACTTGAACGATCCGAGCTCGGGAGCTGTTCCAGTGAACGCATTGCGAATCGCCCAATTCTCATCGCGACCATCGAGCGCAGCCTGCCAGCGCCATTGTGGCAAGGTGTGCAGCGGCCCGGACAGCGAAAGCCACACACGTCGTTTCTGCGCATCCCTTCGAAGGAGCGAATCGAAGTTCGTCGCCGATCCGCAGATGTTGAAATAGCTCGGATAAATCGTTTCGTACGGAAGCCCCGAAAACACCGACACCAGCGACTGGATCCAGCCGTCTCCAAAACCGTCACGCTCAATCGCATGAAATTCGGCGTTGAATTTCCCGTCGTGTCTCGCGTTCAGAGTGAGGTTGTAAGCGGGAAAGACACCTAGCCCATTAAGCCGCTCCTCGCTTGCCACGAAGTCCGGACGTCGCATCACAGCTTGCGGCGAAAAGACGAACGCTCGTTCCAACAGCAGCCGTTGCACGTGTATTTGCGGATCAATGTTCAGCGCGTTGATCTGCGGCTTTTGAATCCGATTCCAATACTTCAGCGCCGCGTCGAGATTTCCGAGCAGCAGGAAGTTCGTTCCGGCGAAGTCATTGGCATATTCGTCGTGCGGGTCGAGGCGCAGGGCTTTCTCAATCCAGCGCGCAGCGTGAGGATATTTCTTTTGCTGAAACGCAACGCCGGCCAGCTCGATGGGGAATCGCTTCTGCTTTGGACACGCCCGATAACCTGCAACGAGCGCTGCTCGCGCCTCATCCCAGCGCTGACGATGGGCGAGCGCAATGCCAAATTCAAAATTCACATCCGGGGACCGCAGCGAGATCTGCTGCGCTGCCGCAATAACCTGGGTCCAGTTGTGCTGGTCATAGAGCGCGCGCACACCCGCATCGCCCGTAGTCCCTGCGGCGCACTGCCCCGTCGCGCGGAGCCCGAAGGATAGAAGCGCAACAGCCAGCGCTCCGATCAGAATGAAATGTCGGCTCAGGATAGAAGCGGCTAGCGCTGGTCCGCGGCCGGCACGGCAAGCAGAGTCCAATTGTGCGTGGCGCTCCACTCTTTCTCGAATCTTGCACGCTCCTCGCTCAGCAGCTTGCGCTCCGCAGGATCGTTCATGGTGACCAGTCCGCGCGCGGAGTCGATACCGTCAATGACAACATAGTGCAGTTCGCTCTGCCCTTGCGGTCGGAGCGCCACAATCAACGGACGTCCGTTGGCAAGTTGTTCCTCCAGGTCGCTCCACTTGCCTGCAAACGCGAACGCCTTGAAACCGTGTTGCCGCAGATATTCGGTCATCGCTGCTGCCGGAATCCCATGCTCGCGCGGAACATAGAGCGCGTGCTGAATCCGCGCCACATCGCTGTCAGTGGCAGCGGACACTCCCTGCTTTCCGGCCCAGTACTGCATGACCATCGATAGAGATGCTGCCCCACAGCCCTCACGCGGCTGCCCCACAAACGGCACATCTATCCAAAGCGCTCGCGGCGCCTCCGCCCACAAAACAGAGGCAGCCGCGAGCAGAATTAACCACGCGCATCTTGACCGGGCGGATTTTGGCCGGGCGGATTTTGGCACGTCAGTGAATGATGGCCACGATAATGATGATCGCAATCAGCACGATGATGAGGGTGAGCATGCTGGTGCCCAGGACACCGGCAGAAAATTTCTGCTGCGTGTCGGTGGCGCGTGCCGACAGGTCTGCAAGCTCGTGATCAGACAGCGTGGGAATCGCCTTCTGCACCTGTACGGGATCGATTTTCGCATCCCGCATTGCCTTTTCGGCTGTCGGCGTGCTCATGAAATTCATCAGTGTCTGGACGTTCGCCTGTCGCGTTGCGCTGGAGGTCTCAAGATTCTGCTGCAGCGTCTGCGAACTTACGATGTGCTCTTTCGGCGACTGTGCCAGAAGCCCGGCAGGATAAGAAAGCAGCACAATGAGCACTGCCGGAACGGCGGCCTGCGCAAACAGCGTGGGAATTCTTGCAAGTTTCATACACACTCCGAGTTAGGGGATTTTTGCTCAAGAATATAGGATGCCACGCCGTGAAAATCCGGTTGCCCTCTCCGCTGTAGAATCTCCACCAAGGTCGAGCAGAATCAATGGCCTTCTGTAACCATGCTTCTGTTTAGCCAGCCTTCGGCGTGCTATAACGATGGACACCGCCATGCCCATCCGCCGGACAGTCGCTTATTTCCTTCTGGCTTTCTGTTTCGCTGCCGACGTTGCCGCTGCGCAAT
This sequence comes from Occallatibacter sp., assembly GCF_049582745.1. Taxonomy (GTDB): domain Bacteria; phylum Acidobacteriota; class Terriglobia; order Terriglobales; family Acidobacteriaceae; genus Telmatobacter. The sequence goes on along the minus strand of NZ_JBAUUO010000173.1, from coordinate 40,263 downwards.
CAAACTCAGCGCCCATCGATGTCGTGGGCACAACCATTAGCGAAACCCAGCAGGCTATCCGCGATGGACGAACGACTTGCCGCGCTGTTGTCGAGGCATATTTGCGACGCATCGCCGTATACGACCAGAAGCCCATCAACGGACTTCGACTGAACGCCATCATTACCGTCAATCCGGATGCGCTGGCGGAGGCTGATGCCTGCGATGGCAATTTCAGAGCCACGCACTCACTTCCGCCGCTCAGCGGAATCGCGGTCCTCATCAAGGACAACTACGACACGCGGAACCTGCAAACCACCGGCGGCTCTCTGGCAATGAAAGACTTTGCGCCGACGACCGATGCCACGATGGTGACGCGACTGCGCGCGGCCGGCGCAATCATCCTGGCCAAAACCAATATGGCCGAGTGGGCATTCAGTCCCTACGTCACCGAAAGTTCCATCGCAGGTATCACGCGCAATCCTTACGACCTGACGCGTGTACCCGCGGGCTCAAGCGGCGGAACAGCAGCGGCGGTTGCGGCCAGCCTCGGCGAGTCCGGCCTCGGCACAGATACAGGCAACTCTATTCGCGGCCCGTCATCGCACAACGATCTCGTCGGTATCCGTCCGACCATTGGATTGACGAGCCGCGCGGGGATCATTCCGCTGTTCGCGCACAATGATGTGGGTGGCCCCATAACGCGCTCTGTCGCCGACGCTGCCGCATTGCTGACCGTGCTTGCGGGTCCCGATCCCGCCGATCCCGTTACCGCGCTCGCTGCCGAGCACCCGCACGTCGATTACACGCAATCGCTCGATCGCCACGGACTGCGCGGCGCGCGCATCGGTGTCTATCGCGAATACTTCAGTACCCCGAAAACCGAGCCTGAAATCAAAGCTCTGACCGAAGCGGCAATCAATGTGCTGCAGCATGAAGGCGCCACGATCGTCGACAATTTCACCATCCCCAACGAAAAAGCGCTTGAAGAGAATCTCTGGTGCGGTGACTTTGAAGCCGATTTGAACGCGTACCTCGCACAACACCCCAACGCGCCCTATCACGATCTGAAATCCATCGTGGCCAGCGGCCTCTATTTGCCTTATATCGGAGATGAAATTCGCGGCGCAGTGGCCCCGCCCAAGCCCGACGATCGCCGCACGCCTTGCCCCGATGTCTACCATGATGTACCGAAAATCGCCTTCCGCAATGCACTCACCGCCGCGATGGCCGCGCAGCATATCGACGCCATTGTTTATCCCACTTGGAGCAATGCGCCGCGCAAAGTGGGCGATGTTTCCAGCCCCGCAGGCGACAACAGCCAGGTACTGTCGCCCCAAACGGGATTCCCGGCCATTACAGTTCCCATGGGTTTCACGCACGAAACGCTGCCTGCCGGCCTCACGTTTGTCGGCCCCGCATTCAGCGAGGCAACGTTGATTCGCTATGCGTATGACTTTGAACAGACGGTCCACCAGCGCAAGGATCCGCCGCTCTTTCCGCCGCTCCCCGACAGCAAGTAAGGCAAGGTCGACGTCCGATTGATTTTTTTTGAAAAATCCCTCTTGACACTGCAACGGTTCGTGCTAACTTACGGTTAGTGGATGCTTACCTTCAAGCCGGACTCGATGCACTCGCCGATTCAACCCGGATGGCGATCTTCCAGAAGCTCTCAGCCAGGCCTATTGCCGTGAACGAACTGGCGCGGATGCTGCCGGTTACGCGTCCTGCTGTTTCGCAGCACCTGAAGGTGCTGAAGGATGTGGGGCTCGTGACCGATACCAAGACAGGCACGCGCAGGCTTTATCAACTCGATCCGGAGGGCGTGGCCCGTCTGCGCGCGCACTTCGACCAGATGTGGACCAGGGCGCTGGGCGCCTTTCAGGAAACCGCGGAAAAACCCACCCGAGGAGGGCATCATGGGAAACCAGGCAGAAGAACTCGACCTAAGGGTGTTTAAGAGCATTCTCGTCAAAGCGCCCATCGAGCGCGCCTTTTCGGTCTTTGTTGAGCAAATGGAGAGCTGGTGGCCGTCGACGCATCACATCGGCAAAACGGCTTTCGAAGCAATCTTCATCGAGCCCCGCGTGGGCGGCCGCTGGTATGAGCGCAATGTCGAAGGCGGGCAGTGCGACTGGGGCACGGTTCTGAAGTGGGATCCGCCTCATGCGGTTTGCCTGTCATGGCATGTCGGCCCCGGCCACGACTCGCCTGATTGGGTGTTCGACGGAGACAAGTCGAAGGCCAGCGAGGTCGAGATTCGCTTCAGTTCTGAGGGACCGAACCAAACGCTCGTTGAGCTTGAACATCGCAAGATTGAACGCCACGGGGAAGGCGCCGAGCAGCTACGCGCTCTCTTCGATGGTCCCGGAGCATGGTCGGGTATCCTCGAATGCCTCGCCAAACGGATCGAAACGCTCTAACGCTGCGTACATGGCCGGATTGGTTTGAAGTCCACGCCGGCCGCATTCAATCGATTTGATACGGAGACACCATGAAGCCCGTTGTCTATTTGCGCATCGCATCCCTCCTCACGCTGATCCACGCCATTCTGCATACGGTCGGCGGGGTGTTTGGCAAACCAGTGTCAGGACAGGCCGCGATGATTGCGGCCTCCATGCGCACGCGATTCGAGGTCTTTGGCGTGATGCGCAGTTACGCTGATTTCTATCGCGGCATGGGGCTTGGCATTACCATCGCCCTGACCATGGATGCAGCCGTTTTGTGGGTGCTGGCTTCGATGGCACGGTCGGAGTCGGCGCGCCTGCGTCCCATACTGGCCGTTTTCTGCGTGGGCTATATCGCGTTAACCTTGAACTCGCTTACCTTCTTTTTCTCTGGTCCGGTGATCGCAGAAATCCTGATTGTGCTGTGTATCGGGGCGGCGATTTTCACGGCAGGGCGGGCTGATGGGCGCGGTGAGGTTGATGCGGAATCGGAGTTGAAGGTCGCGCAGTCCTGAGTGCCGCGCGGCTTTTTTGGACTTCGACAGGAGCCGCGAATCGTGATGTACACTGGCCTTCCGCAGCGCACCAGATCGCGCGCGGCAGGCCATTCATTTTCCCGGAGGTGACCAGTCCTATGAGCCTTCCTGAAGTATTACCCGCCAATCGACGTACCACGCGCAGAACCTTTGTGGGCGCCGGAGCCGCCGCACTTGCGGTCGGATTCTGCGAGGCGCTTCCTGGTGGGGCGTACGCCGACACCAGCAGCCCCAACATGCTTGGCCCGCTGCCGGGCTATGCGCCGCAGATCGGGACCTTCGTCTCGCAGCTCACGTGGTTGCGCGAGGTCAACGGTGTGCTGGTTGCCACGAAGGGACTTTCGCAGGCGGATCTCGACTATCTCTTCGACAAGAACGCCAACAGCATCGGCGCGCTGATGCTGCACCTTGCCGCGACGGAGACGTACTACCAGATGAACACCTTCGACGGCATGAAGTGGGATTCGTGGTCTGCAGACATCAAGAAGAAGTGGGATCCGGCGATGAACCTTGGCGATGCAGGACGCACCACCATCAAGGGCCACGATCGCGAATACTACGTCGGCATTCTGCATGAAGTGCGGGAGAAGACCCTGGCCGAATTCCGTAAGAAAGATGATGCGTGGTTTCTGGCCGCCGACAAGGGCTGGCCGTGGGGACCTACGAACAACCTCTGCAAGTGGTTTCACGTCTGCGAGCACGAGGCGCACCACACGGGCCAGATCGCCCTGCTACGCAAACGCCTGCCCGGAACGAAACCCGGCACCGGATCGGGCGGCGCGTCCTAAGCGGGTTCGATGAAGTTGTGCTTTCCCACTCATGCCGCCATAAGGCTGCGTCATGAATGGGGCGCCCAAGGCTCCTGTTCCCCGCACCTGATCCGGTTTTTGTCACCAGCTGTGCAGCCACTCTTCGTCGCGTCCGACGCAGACGGGCGTATTGAAGAGCTCACTTAGCTTTGGCGCGGTGAGCATTTCGGTGCGCGGGCCATCGCCTACGATGCGTCCGCCGCGCATCAGGATTACGCGCTCGATCTCGGGAAGTATGTCGCCGAGGTGATGGGTGACAAGCACCAGCCCCGTTCCCTCTTGAGCGAGGCGCCGCAAGGTTTCGCGCAGCTCGCGCTGTGCAGCGAGATCGAGCGCATTCGAAGGCTCATCGAGCAACAACTGACGCGGCCGATGCACAAGTGCCCGCGCAATCAGAATCCGCCGCTTCTCTCCCGCGGACATTTCGCCCACCAGCTGGGTCGCAAGGTACGCGGCTTCGATCCGCTCCAGTGCCTCCACGGCGCGCTCACGCATCTCGCCGGTCACATGCAGGTTTGGCCAGAGCGTCGAGGCAGAGAAGAATCCTGCGATCACGGCATCCAGGCCGGTGGTTACCGCGGTACGTTCGCCGGGAAGTTCCGTGCCCGTCAGCCCAGCGGCTACGATGCCGAAGTGGCGACGCAGTTGGGTCAGGTCCCAGCGCTCGCGCCCGAAGATGCGTACCTGCATGCCAGGCTGGACGATGGGATAAATCTGGCAGGTCATGGTGAAGATCAGCGTCGATTTGCCGCACCCATTGGGGCCGAGGATCGCAACGTGTTCGCCGGTCCGAATTGAAAGATTGATGTCGTGCAGCACTACGCGATCGCCGCGCGCCACGTTCACGTGGGCCAGCTCAAGAAAATGCTCTTCGTGATGGGCCGCTGCCTGCATTCGGCTCTCGGTCATCCAGCCTCCATTTGTTAGATTAAATGGATTGACTCTTTTGTTCCGGCAAACTATCCGACACGCAAGATCCTGCCCGAAATTATCGATGAGCGACCTTTCTCAATTTGTGATTCCCCGCGGCTTTCGCTTCGGAGCCGCCAAGGCAGGCCTGAAGCAGAGCGGCCGCACCGACTTCGCTTTGATCGTTGCCGATGAGCTCGCATCTGCCGCAGCTGCATTCACGGGCAATCGCGTGAAGGCCGCGCCGCTGCTCGTTGATGCAGAACATCTCCGCGCGACGGGCGGCAGGGTCCGCGTGGTGGCCATCAATGCAGGCAACGCCAACTGCGCGGCAGGTCAGGCAGGCATCGATGCGGCCCGCGCCACCTGCAAGGCCGCGGCCGCAACGTTTGCCTGCAAGCCCGAAGAAGTCTTTCCTTCTTCAACGGGTGTTATCGGCGTTCCCCTGCCCGCGGAAAAACTCATCGCTGCGTTGCCGGAACTTGCGAAATCCATTGGTTCCGAGTCCGATCACTTTCAGCAGGTCGCCGAGGCCATCCTCACAACCGATACCGTGGAGAAGACGGCCTTTCTGCCATTCCACATGGAAGATGACAACGGCAATATCACCGAAGTGCATATTGCCGCTCTTTGCAAGGGTTCCGGAATGATTCATCCGCAGCTCGTGCCTCACGCTACGATGCTGGTCTACATCATGACCGATGCAAAGATCGAACCTGTTTTGCTGAATCGGTACCTTCGTGAAGCGATCGAAGTCAGCTTCAATCGAATCTCGGTTGACGGCGACACTTCGACAAACGATACGGTGCTGATGTTGGCGTCAGGCGCGAGCGGGGTCGATTTCGGCGGTCAATTCTATCTGCCCTTTGCCGAGGGGCTGAAGCACGTCTGCCGATCGCTCGCCAAACAGATCGTGGGCGACGGCGAGGGTGTCTCGCATGTCGTCGAACTGCGCATCGAGGGCGCCGCGTCGGATGCCGACGCGGTGCGCGTGGCCAAGGCGATCGCGCATTCGCCGCTGGTGAAGACGGCATGGGCGGGCTGCGATCCGAACTGGGGACGCCTGATGGCCGCCATCGGCTACTCCGACGCTGAGATCAACCCCGACGCTATCGACATCTCCTTCGGCGAGCTTCCCATCTGCCGGAATGGCGGCAGGGCCACTGAATACGATGAGAATGCGGCACATGCCTACATCCAGCAACCGGAGTTTTCCGTCGCCATCCATCTCCACCAGGGCAGTGGCTCATGCACGTTCTGGACCACCGACCTCACCCACGAGTACATCCGCATCAACGCCGACTACACGACTTAGCATCTAACGAAACTGACGTTGAACCAGACTTACGTTGAACCAGCCCGACCCGGGCTGACCAATCAAACTCGAGAGACGCGGCAATTCAACCATGGCCAGCATTCCTAAATCAAAGCCCCAGCACAAAGCAAAGCCCGCGACTCCGAAGGAGACGTTCTCGCTTGTGTCCAATGAGAAGCTGCTCGCGATCTACGCAGCGATGGTGAAGTGCCGCATGGTGCAGCAGCGTGCGGAGATTCTGTTTCAACAGGGCAAGCTCGCAACCGATCTCCATGCGTCGTCGGGGCGCGAGGCCACGGCCGCTGCCATCGCGATCGATCTGCAGCCAAACGATTCGCTCAGCCTCTCAGCCGACGATTGGCTGCCCGCGATAGTTAAGGGAATGGCACTCGAGAGCCTCTTTCGCGCACTGGCTCCGGGATCGGCGACTCCCGGCGACGTTGCCGCACCGTTCGCCTCCGCTATGGAGCAAAACAACATTCTTCCTGCAGGCGATAAGGCGCTGCGCCCAGTCTCCATTCGCGAGCGCGCCCTTGCCGCGCAGACTGCAAAACAGAGTTCCATCGTGGCCGCGATTCTTCCCTCAAACGAGCAGTCGCTTCGGCCGTGGCACGACATCCTGAGCGCCGCCGCCTCGCAAAGGCTCCCCATCGTCTTTGTGCATTACGCCGATGCCGCCGAACTGGCCGGCGCAGTGAAGCCCCTTCGCAAGAGCAAAAATCCCGATGCCCTATTTCACGGTGTGCCTGCCATCACCGTCGATGCGCTTGACGCCGTTGCTGTGTATCGCGTTGCCTACGAAGCGATCGCGCGCGCGCGCCAGGGGCGCGGAGCGACGCTGCTGGAGTGCACCGCGCATGCGGGAATATCGCTCCCCGGAAGCGCAACAGAGGGCGAGCCATCCGCTGCTCCTCTTTTGCCGGCCGTATCCACGTTGGAGGCCTACCTCAAAAGCAAAGGCATTGAGCCGGCGCAGAACAATCAACAAATCGTGGCTGCGTTTAACCTTGAACTTGACCTCGCTACCCGATTCCTCGGTCCTTAAGTCCAACGAACATTGCCGCATTTCGGTTTTTTCTATCCTCCGGATAACAGAGCACATAGCTGAGTCCGGCTCAACCAGAATGGTAAAGTGAGGAAATGAGCGTCAGTAAACGCGCAAGCATTCCTTCTGTCCTTTCAAGTGCGATTGTGCTGGCAGGACTGTTCGCTCTCAGTCCAGCGCCACTCGCAGCCGAATCATCAGCAGCAGATGGAGGCGCGGCCCAAGCAGTTCCCGACAGCGGTCGTCCGGTCCCGGTCTGCGAGCCATCGACGCTCGATTCGCCCTATATTCCGGTGGACAGCTGGGTATATCCCGCTGTCATGCGCCTCTACGGCCTCGGCTACGTCGACACGGTTTTCCTCGGGTTGCGCCCGTGGACCCGCGCAAGCCTTGAGCACATGCTTGAAGATGCCGGCGCACGCATCGAAGACGCGCAGGACACGCCGGACGCAGCGACAGCCGAGGCACAGGAAATCTACGAAGCCCTGGATCGCGAGCTTCATCCCGACATGCAGGGGCCGTGCGGCGTGTTCAGAGGCAAGACGCGGATTGAATCCATCTACTCCACGTCGCGCGCCATCACCGGCACGCCGCTGCACGACAGCTTTCACCTCGGCCAGACGGTCATCAACGATTACGGCCGCCCCTACGAAAACGGGTTCAACAACTATTCCGGCGTAAGTGGCTATGCATCCGCCGGCCGCTTTCTGCTTTACGCGCGCGGCGAATTTCAGGCAGCTCCCTCGGCAACGGGGTATTCCACCTTACTCGCGCAAACATTCTCAAATCTCGACAGCGTACCGTTCATCGACCCGGCGACCGGTACTCCTTATGCTCAGGCCACGATTCCGATGGGGCCGATCGGCGCCATTACGCATGGCCGGATCGTTGAGGCGTATGTCTCAACGAACGTTCTCAATCACGAAATCTCCTTTGGCAAGCAGGACGACTGGACCGGGCCCGGACAAGGCGGCGCCTTCGCCTACTCCAATAACGCCGAGAATATCTATTCCTTCCGCATCAATCGCATCGAACCGCTGCACGTTCCGGGGCTTTCCTATCTCACCGGACCGTTTCGTTACGATTTCCTGATCGGGTCTCTCAAAGGACACACGGCGCCCAACGACCCGTGGGTACACGTGGAGAAAATCAGCTTTCGTCCGACAGAGAATCTTGAATTCGGCTTCGAGCGCACTGTCATCTGGGGCGGCAAAGGACACGTCCCCATCACGCTGCATAGCTTTCTTAAGAGCTTCTTCAGCTTCGCCAACGTAACCGCGGCCGAAAAATTCAGCCGCAACGATCCAGGTGCGCGGTTCGGATCATTCGACTTTTCTTATCGCCTGCCCTACCTGCGCAACTGGCTTACGCTCTACGCCGACGGAGAAGTACACGACGACGTCTCGCCTATCGACGCTCCGCGCCGAGCGGCCTGGCGCCCGGGCCTGTATCTCTCGCATGTGCCGGGAGCACCCAAGCTCGATCTTCGCGCCGAAGCTGTGTATACCGACCCACCCGTATCCACTAGCGTCTCGGGGCGCTTCATTTATTGGGAATCCGTGCAGGTGCAGGGCTACACCAACAACGGCCAGATGTTTGGGGACTGGATCGGCCGCGAAGGCAAGGGCGGCCAGGGGTGGATCACCTACCACCTCAGCGGCAACGAGTGGATCCAGGCAGGCGTGAGAAATCAGAAAGTGGCCAAGGACTTCATCCCCGGCTCAACTACGCTGACGCGACCCGGAACCGGATCACTGATCTACGGCGGCACGACGTTGAACGATTTCAACATCCAGGCCGTGAAGCGCATCGGCAAGGATTTTGAGATTAACGGGAGCTTCGCGCTCGAACACTGGAAGGCGCCGATCTACCTGCCGGGCCAGCAGACCGTGACGACTACTACGATCAAGCTCACCTGGTTTCCCGAGCGCAAAGTCAGCTTCTAAACTTTCGACAGACTGGGCACATCGGACATAGCTGTCATCGTGAGCGTCCAACGCGCGGGGAGAATGGATCTGGCCCTTCTCGTGCTCACTCTTCCCGCATCAGGATCACAGGATTCACTTCCAGTGCTCTTTGCGCAGGAATCCATGCGGCCACCAGCCCGATCACAAGCATTGAGAGGATTACGCCTCCCAGCACCACTGGATCATTGGGTGTCGCCTGGTAGACGATGAACGACAAGACCTTCGTCGCCAGAAGGCCCAGCAGCAATCCAGCAGCAGAACCTACCGACAGCAGCACGAACGCGCGTCCCAGCGCAGTCCGCAGAACCTGTTTTCGCCGGGCGCCAAGCGCCATGCGAATGCCGAGTTCGCGCAACCGCTTGCTTACGGTGTAGGACGCCATACCGAAGATTCCGGTGACGGCGAGCATTGCGCCCAGCAGGCCCAGCACTCCGAGAGCCACGGTGGCCACCCGTGCGGCAAACAGCGCCGAATCCATTGTCTGGCTCCACGGCCTCACGACGATGGGCATGGCCGCGTCAAGCCCGTGCAGAGCCTTCTCCAGCGCCGCGGAGATCTCCTGCGGATCGCGGCTCGAACGCACAAGCAGCCAGGTGTTGCTCGACTGCTGCTGCAGGAACGAGAAGAACATCGCCGGCTGCTGATCTTCGGTAAGCGTGCGGTATTTTCCGTCTTCCACGACGCCCACCACTTCCGCCCGCTGTCCGCCCCAGAACTTGAAATGCCCGCCAATCGCCTTGTTCACTGATCCGAAGACCTTGACGGCAAATTGCCGGTTGACGAGGGCCACTTTCGGCGCCTTGGCATCGTCCTGCATGGAGAGATCTCTGCCGGCCAGCAGACGGGTTTCCGCGGCCTCGATGTAGCCGGGCGAGATGTGGTAACCCATGGCGTCGGCTGCAAAGTTGGTGGGGCGAAAATCTGTGGTGGCATCGGAATAGACAAAGGAGTCGCCGCCCTCTATTCCGAGCGGCAGGTGGTCGACATAGCCCACAGCCGTTGCGCCCGAAATGGCCGCCGCTGCATCGAGCATGCGGCGTTGCATCTGCGGCATTCGCTCGTCGGTATAGCCCGACATATGCAGCTCAGTTCCCCCGAGCATCACGTTCTGTGGCACAAATCCGAAATTGCTGTGCATTGATCGCGCAAGCCCCCGCACCGCTACAAGCGAAGACGTCACGAGCACAGCGCAGATGGCAATCTGAACGGCCAGCAGAACATCGCGCAGCGTGAAGCGCCGCAGCCCGCCCACACCCGCCGCCCCGGTACGAATCACCTGCCACGGATCCGACCGCAGCACCTGACGCGCCGGCACCATTCCGAAAAGCAGGCCGCTGGCCAGTGCCAATGCCAGCGCTACGAAATAGGTGAGGAAATCTGGGTTCACCGGCACATTGATGGGCGTATCCGGAATCGGCTGCCAAGTGCTCAGCAAGCGCAGTACGGCAACACCGCCGCCGAGCCCCAGCGCTCCGCCTTCCAACGAGACCAGTACCGCTTCAGTCAGCATCTGGCGGAGGATCATTCCGCGGCGCGAGCCTAGCGCGAGGCGCATTGCTGTTTCTTTTGATTGATCGGCCGCGCGAGCCGCGAAGAGGCTGCCGAGGTTGGCGCATGCGGCCAGCAGGATGAGGCCAGCGAGCAGCATCAGGCCAGCCATGAACGCACGCGCCGGGCCGCCAAGCATGTCACCGACCAGCCCGGGCCGTGCCAGAGTGAATGTCAGACCGTCGTCGTCACTTGGATAGGTTTTGGAAAGCCATACACCGACAGCATTCAAGTCCGCCGTCGCCTGGGCAGGAGTCACGCCGGGTTTCAGTTTTCCGACGACAAAGCCGTTGTGGTTGCCGCGCTGCTTCAGCACGTCGTAGCCCTCGATCGTGGGCTGCTCCACCATCGGAATCCACATTGCGGGAGCAAAGAATAGTTCGGTTCCGCGAAACTCAGGAGGCGCCACGCCAATGATCGTGAGCTGGTGCTTGTTAATCTGCACCGTTCGGCCAACCAGACTTGCATCGCCGTGAAAATGGCCATGCCAGTAGGCGTAGCTCAGCACGACGTAGGGGGCGCTGCCAGCTCCTTGCTCATCCGCGGCGTGGTAGAAACGGCCGAGGTAGGGCTGAATTCCCAGTGCATCGAAGTAATTTCCACTGGCCAGGTAGGGCCACGCAGTCGAGGGACTGCCTCCCATGTCCACTCCCACCGGCCCCATGATCTGGGTCATCACCATGCTTTCGAACGTGTGGTTGCGGTCCCGCATATCCACGTAGTCGGGATAGGAGTGCGATGGATACTTGAAGCGCTGCACCTCGTAAAGACTCCTGGCATTGGGGAGATTGACCGGGCGAATCACTACCGCGTTCAGCACGCTGAACACGACGGCGTTGGCGCCAATCCCAAGAGCGAGCGTCACAATCGCCGTCAACGTAAACCCCGGAGACTTCCTCAACTTCCGAAACGCAATGCGCAGGTTATTCGTCATGGTGGACTTCCTTGTCGGGAAATACGTTTGCGCGCAATCAATGGTTCCGATTGAATTCGCTGTACTTGAACGGCGTTTCGGCGGTTTTCTCTTGGCCGCGTGGAAAGACGAAGCCGTGACCCAACTTGCACAGCAAATGAGATCAAGGAACATGCACGCCGCTTGATCCCAAATGACGATACACTTTTTTGTACAAAGTCACTGTGAGGAGGGGGCTAACTCCTTTACAGACTGAAGGCTGCCAGCACGCATGGGAGCATGAGCGGATGAGACGCCAGTCGTTATTCGCTAAATCGGACTAACCCTCAGCAACCGTTGTTGGATTCGCAGTCTTTGATATCGTGGATCATGAGGAGATTGACGCCTCTTCCGCTCGCCCCTCGTTCCCGCACCTCATACCTACGCTCGTCCCGATGAAGAAACGCAACGCACACAATGGAGGCAACCAGAAACATGGAAAAGGTGAATGACCGTCCGGCTTTAGAGTATTCCCCCGCACTTCCGCGGCTTGGCGCATTCGATCGCGCAAAAGCGATCGGAAAAAGCACCGCGAAGCGCGGCATCGACGTTTATTTCGCCACGAAGTGCGCGTTTCTACGCACCTTCGGCATCATCGACTTCCCCGTACCTCCGAATCACTGCCTGCGGCGCACGTCGAGCCACACGCTCCGTCATTACTACGAGTCGGGCGTCACAACAATGATGCCGATTGTGACGGCGGCACGGATCTTTGGTGTCGATCTCGATCAGCCGGTCAACGTTCTGGATTTCGGCTGTGGCGTTGCGCGGCAATTTTTGCAGCTTAACCGGCAATACCCCCGGGTAAAGGCCCACGCCTGCGACGCGCATCCTGACAACGTTGCCTATGTAAAGCGCACCTTCCCCAATGCCGATGTGTATGCCAACAACTTCGATCCACCGCTGAAGTACGCCGACGATACCTTCGATCTGGTCTATTCCGTCTCGACGTTCTCTCACTTCTCCCTGGACGACGCGAAGCTGTGGCTGAGGGAGCTGAGCCGCGTGACCAAGCCGGGCGGCTTGCTTTGCCTCACGTTTAACAGCTACACCTCGATCGCATGGACCCACGACCGTGGAGGCATCCGGAACTATTCGGCAGAACAACTCACGCAGGATGGACACTGGTATTACGTCGACGAAGCGAGCTGGTACCGGCGCAAGGCAGAGGAAGCTGTTTCCGAGTTTGGATCGAATACCACCGGCGCGACGCGGCCCACCGGCGATATGTTTTTTCTCCGGAGTACGCGAAAGTTTTTGTAGAGGACCTTGAGTTAAAACTGGAGGCGATTGCGCCGGGAGTGATTGACCGGATGCAGGACCTGGCCGTAATCCGCAAACCGAAGAAGTAACGAAACAGCGCGCGGGGCGACGTCGAACGACGCGCCTCGCAAAACACCATCTCAGACTGCCGTTTGGACCGCCGAACGCGATTACCGTGATGCGGTTACGGATTCGCGCCCTGGGTTCCCGTGCCCTTTTGGCGCGTCAGCACATAGGACTTGCGCCGGTCCTTTGACGCGTGGTCGATCTGCTTCCAGAACGCAGCGAAGTAGTCGATAGCCGAAATGGTCGAGACCAGCACTGTGAAATAGATCGCAGCGATGGCGATCCACTCCACAGGAATAACCACCACGCCAAACTGCCACTGGAACCAGCGATGCGCGAGCACGGCAGAGACGACGCACACGATCTGCACCACGGTCTTGAGCTTACCCAACTCGCTGGCCTGGATGGTGAAGCCCTCAGTGGATGCAATGGAGCGGAGGCCGGAGATGAGGAACTCGCGCGCAATGATGACCACCACGATCCACACTTTGACCACGTGAGGGTTGTAGGCCACCAGCGCAATCAGCGCGCCGGTGACCATGATCTTGTCGGCGATGGGGTCCAGCAGCATGCCCATCGTCGTGATCTGCGCCCGCTTGCGTGCCAGGTATCCGTCGAGGCCATCGGTAATCGAGGCCAGAACGAACAGGACCGAAGCCAGAATCTCCTGTTCGCCGTTCGGTCCCTGCAAGGGGAAATGCGGCGACAGTATCCACAAAAGGAGCGGGATCATGGCAATCCGGCTCAGCGTGATGGAGTTAGGGAGATTCACTGTCTCTTCGTCAGTCCAGTTGAGTCTTTCTGAAATCGCACCCGTTCGGAACCTGGTTGTTGAGGCGGTTCCAGACTTTTGTACCCGCGTGCGGCGATTTTTGCAGGTGCCACTACAACTATAGACCGCATCGCACGGGCCTCTCAAACCGCTGATCCTGGATGTCGCGAACCGCACACAGCATTTTTCAAATCGGGTCTGTCATGGATTACCGCTTGAGCACCCTTGCCGAAAGGACATCAAGAAACGGCTGTTGACTCTTCAAGATGGACGATTTAGCCACTGCGAGCGCGTACCAGGCGCCGCGATCCACTTCGGGAATTTCGATCATGTGCCCCGAGTGCGGCGGCCACTCCAGCATGCAGAGATTGCTGGTGAGCTTATCTGGATCGCAATCGCCTTCAAACGCCCATACGCTGACCAGCTTGCCTCCGGCCTGTCTTACCGTACCCAGATCGATGAATTCGCCGCTGGCTCCGAACCCGGTTTCTTCGTGGAACTCGCGCCGCGCCGCATCGAGAGGAAGCTCGCCGTCGGTGTATTCGCCCTTGGGAATCATCCACGCGCCCGCATCCTTTTTGCCCCAGAAGGGCCCTCCGGGATGGACGAGGAACACCTCCAGTTCTGCGTCTCTGCGACGAAACATTAAAAGGCCCGCGCTTCGTTTTTCCATTGGGAACAGTATAAGTTCACTCATCGTTTACCATGAGGGTCAAATGTTCGCGCTCGATGCACAACTCACAGCCGGCGAAGTGCTGCGGGCTTTTCATCACGATGAGCCAAAGCTCATTCTGGGCGCGGCATTTACCACGGTTGCAGTGATCGCCATTGGCATATGCGTTATCCGTCGGCGTTTCGATCCGCTGCTGGTGTGGCTAGCCATCTTTGCCCACCTGTACGGTCAGCGACTCTGGCTGGACTCCAGCATCCTAAGCATGACCGTTCCTTCGAGCGAGTTCTTCCATCGCCTTCGCGCGGCCGTCAACCCGCTGATTCCGGTGCCGGGGTTCATCTTTTTTCAGGTCGCGGGCTTGCTGCCCAAACGCGGCAAGATTTTTACTTACTCTCTGGTTGCCATCTTTCTCGGCATCACTGTCACGACATTTCTCTATGGCCGCATTCCTGTCCTGCATGCGCTGAATAACACTCTCGTTATCATCGCCCTCATTGCCGTGCTTGTGCATTCGGTTCGTCAGGGCTCAAAGGACCGCGACTACGTGGTGTTGCGCCGCGGCCTTCTCTGTTTCGTAGCGCTTGCACTCTGGGACAACACTGCGGGCAACTACCTCAACATGTCGGAGACCGAACCCTACGGTTTCGCGATCTTCCTTGCCTCGATGGGCTACGTTGCCGCCGGCCGCACGCTGCGTCGCGACAAGGAACTGGACGAGATCCAACAGGAACTCGATCTGGCCCGGCGCATCCAGCTCTCCATCCTGCCTGGCGCCTTTCCTGCTTCCCGGTCTTTCCAGGTTGCGGCAAAATACGTGCCAATGACCTCGGTGGCCGGAGATCTCTATGACTTCCTCATCGCCGACGACCAGCACGCGGGTCTCTTCATCGCTGATGTCTCAGGCCATGGAGTTCCCGCCGCGCTCATTGCCTCAATGGTAAAGATGGCGGCCATTTCGCAGCGCGCGCAGGCTCGGCAACCCGCGGCGCTGCTGGCCGGGATGAACTCCGCTCTCTGCGGCAATACGCAGGGGCAATACGTAACCGCTGCGTGCGTGTACCTGGATGCTCATGCGCGAGAATTGCACTACGCAGCAGCCGGCCACCCGGCCATGCTCCTCCTGCGGGATGGCGCAGTGACCGAGATTGCGGAAAACGGAATGCTGCTGGCTGCTGTTCAAGGCGCGAACTACGAGAGCAAGACTTTGCCGCTCGAATCAGGCGATCGCCTGCTACTTTACACCGATGGGCTGGTCGAAGCGCGCAACGCAGAAGGCAGGCTCTTCGGAGAAGAATCTCTCGCCGCGGAACTGAAAACCAGTGCCCGCATGACACCCTCTGAGACCGCTGACCACCTCATCGGCGCTGTGCAGCGCTGGGCCTTGTCGCAGGACGACGACCTGACGGTGCTGGTTTGCGACTTTGTCGGCGCACCCGAACTCGCCGCCGCGGACTAATCGCCTAAAGCAGGATGGAACTCCAAACGGATCTTGACGCAGGCCCCTTTTCTCTTTTCAGTGAGAAGTGTCACTTGTATGTTCGGTATTACTTTTTGTAAAATGTAAAGGGAGGGCGATATGGAGTCAGCGCTTAGCATTAAAGGGCAGGCAACCATACCGAAGGCGATTCGAGATCACCTTCGTCTTGAACCGGGAGACCGGATCAAGTTCTTTGTTCATCCGGACGGAAGCGTCGTGATCCTCCCAAAACTGCGGACCTCCACTCTGAAAGGTGTGGTTCCCGGCCGCAAACGGCGTCGCGTCTCTCTTAGGGAGATGGATTCCGCAATCGCACTCGGTGCCAGTGAGGGAATTCGGCGAGGCAAACTCCGTTGATTGGGATCGACACGAATATCCTTGTCCGGTACCTTGCGCAGGACGACCCGGTCCAATCGCCTCGCGCCACGCAGATCATCGAGCAGCGTCTTACCGAGGATCGTCCGGGATTTATCAGCCTGGTGACCATCGCCGAGACCGTCTGGGTTCTGGACAGGATTTATGGCACGTCCGAGGGTGAGATCGCCACTGCGGTCGAACGAATGCTTCAGGCGGACACACTTCTCATCCAGAACGAGCAGGAGGTCTTCACCGCAATGATTTCCCTCAGGACAGGTGTTGCCTCATTTTCAGACGCGCTCATCGCGGCTCTGGGCAGTTGGGCTGGTTGTTCATCGACACTCACTTTCGACCGGAAAGCTGCGCGGTTGAAGGACTTTGAGCTGGCGTGAGACATTGCGGCGCGTCAATTTTTGGAACCTAAACAAAACAAGAGCGGGAAAGGCACGAAGCCCGTCCCGCCCTACAGTGACGATCAGCTTGCAGCTATGCGTAGATGCCGCGCTGCTTGATGGTAAACGCTACGCGATCGATGGCCAGCATGTAGGCTGCGATGCGGTTGTTCACGTTATGGGCCTCGGCGTAACGCACCACGTCATCGAAACTGTCGCGCAGAATCTGCTCCAGCTGCTCGTTGACAATGGCTTCCTTCCAGAAATAGCCCTGCCGGTCCTGCACCCATTCAAAATAGCTGGCCGTGACGCCGCCGGAGTTGGCGAGAATGTCGGGCACGATAAAGATGCGCTTATCGGCAAGAATTTCGTCCGCGACGGCGGTGGTGGGACCGTTGGCACCTTCCACGATGATGCGCGCCTTGATCTTCTCGGCATTCCGGCTCGTGATCACGTTCTCCGTGGCCGCCGGAATCAGCACATCGCAATCGGAGACGATCAATTCTTCGCTCGGCATGGCCTCGGCGCCGCGGAAGCCGAGCAGCGATCCATTGCGATACTTGTACTCGACCAGCTGATGGATGTCGATGCCATTGGGATTCGACAGCCCGCCGTCTTTTTCGGCGATGCCGATGATTTTGTAACCGTGCTCCATCATCAGGCGCGCTGCGTTTGAGCCAACATTGCCGAATCCCTGGATGATGACGCGGCAGCCGTCGATGGGGAGGTTCAGGTAGCGAAGGCTCTCGTCACAAACCACCATGACGCCGCGTCCGGTCGCTTCGACCCGTCCGCGCGAACCGCCGATATTCAGCGGCTTGCCGGTGACAACGCTGGTCACGGTATGACCCATATGCATGGAGTAGGTATCCATGATCCAGGCCATGGTCTGTTCGTTGGTATTTACGTCTGGGGCGGGCACGTCCTTTTCCGGACCGATGAAGTCGATGATCTCCGACGTGTAGCGGCGGGTCATGCGCTCCAGTTCGCCCTGGCTCATCTTCTTGGGATCGCAAATGACTCCGCCTTTGGCTCCGCCAAACGGAATATTGACGACCGCGCATTTCCAGGTCATCCAGCTTGCCAGAGCGCGCACCTCGTCGAGGGTCACTTCAGGGGCGTAGCGGATTCCGCCTTTTCCAGGGCCGCGTGCAATCGAGTGCTGAACCCGGAATCCGGTAAAAATCTCGATGCGACCATCATCCATGGTCACAGGAAAGTGAACGATGATTTCGCGCGCCGGTGTTCTCAGCAGTTTCCAAAGCCCTTCGTCCAGATTGAGCTTGCGTGCTGCAAAGTCGAACCGCGCGCTTTGCGCTTCCCAGGGATTGATCTCCTGGTCCAACGTCATTGTTGCGGGTACCATACCATCTCCAATTCTTTTCCCCTGCCGCGGAAAGGCCTGAGGCCCTTTCACGAGCCAACTGATAGACACAGCAGGATTTCTCCGGTTTCCGGAGCATTCCCTTTCATGCCGAGCACCAGGATTCCCCTGAAGCTTTCTTTGGGCGCCGGCGTTGCCGGCAATCGCCCAAACCCATGTGAGTCTAGGCCTCACACACAGCCGCGTCAAGCCGGTGAGAACCAGCCTGGGAACCCCTAGGTACCGCACGGATTCCGAATGGGGAGAGACCGATTTCGAGGAGGGAGTCTCAAACTTGCTGGTCGACACTCCGGTAGGCGAGTGGGTAATCTTCGGTGATTCTCTGGGTACGAAGGGAGTTTCTGTCTCGCATATAGGCACTTGGATGTAGACCACTAACGATAAGATAGCTATGCCCTACAACGTTGGTAATGGAGCTCTTGTTGGGGAAAAGGCTGGCTGGTTCAAGGCTGGGCTAGACTGACGTTGAGCCCCATGTCCTACTCCAACCATAACTTTCCGACAGCACTTGCGCCGGAAGCCGTTTTTGCCGCACTATCTGGAGAACAGATGCCAGCTGGAGACAGGATATTGCTGATTGACGACGATCGGGTCGTCGGCGAAATCGTGTCGGCCCTGGCGAAGGCGATGAGTTTGCAGTGCGATGTGACGCGGACTTCAGATGAGTTTTTCGACCTCATCGGGCCTGAAACGACCTTGATTCTGCTTGATCTGGTGATGCCGGAGATGGATGGGATCGAGATTCTTCGGCTTCTTGGCGAACACAACTGCAAAGCGCGCATCGTTTTGATGAGCGGAATCAACATCCGTGTTATTGAAACCGCCAAAAAACTGGCTCAATCGCTGGGTCTTTCTGTCGTCGGGCACCTCCAAAAGCCCTTCCCGATCGGACAATTGCAGGAATTGCTGCTCGCCAATATCGGGCCGGAGAAACCCGCCGACAACCAGAGCGAGCAACGCATCGCCATTCTGGACGAGGATCTTCGCCGGGCCTTTGATCGCGACGAGTTCGTGATCTACTATCAGCCACAAATCAACATCGCTACCGGCGTCGTAACCGGGGTTGAAGCGCTGTCGCGATGGGAGCATCCCGAACTCGGACTCGTTTTCCCGGACAATTTCATCTACAGAATCGAGGCCCTGGGGCTCATGGACCGGTTCTGCTGGATCACCGCGGAACGCGCGCTCAACGAGGTCAAGCAGTTTTCGACCGCGAATGGCCATCTGCCCCGGCTCGCCATCAACGTTTCCGTCAGTTCTCTGCGCGACCTCAAGTTCCCCGACATCCTGTTGAACCTTGCGCGCAAATACGACTTCCCGGCCGAGCGGATCGTGCTTGAGATCACCGAGTCGGGTCTGATGGAGTTTTCGCTGGCGCTCGATGTACTCACCCGCCTCCGCATGCGCAACTTCCAGCTTTCCATCGACGACTTCGGCACCGGCTACTCCATGATGACGCAGTTGCAGAACGTACCCGCGATCGAACTGAAGATCGACAGGACGTTTGTGCAGCACATGCACGCCAGGCACGCGGACCTGGTGATGGTGGAAAAGATCATTGAAATGGGCCATGAACTCGACATGGAAGTGATTGCCGAGGGAGTGGAAACGGAGGAGCAATTCAGCATCCTGCGCGAAAAAGGCTGTGATGGCGTGCAGGGATTTCTTTTCAGCCGCGCCCTTCCGCCCGCCGATATAATTCGCTGGCTTGAAACCCATCGAGCCCACCAAGTACAGTAGTCCCATCGTCGTTCACAGGGATCGAAAAGATCTAATCAAAACCCCACTTTAGTCAGATCAATCCGGTGGTGCGTTCTTCGCGGTCAGCGGAGGGCGCCACGGCGATTGGAGAGGCTTATGCGCAGATTTGCAGGCGCGGCGCTGGTGGCCGCACTGATCTTCATGGTGTTTCCGGCTCTGGCCCAGGCTCCCATCGTGAAGGCTCCGCCGGATACCAGCCATATCGCACAGCCCCCAGCCAACAAACCCGGAACAAGCACTCCTACACCCTCCCACTCTCTCGACCAGAGTGACCTCGCCGCATTTTTCGACGGCATTCTTCCTCTCCAGCTTGAGCGAAGCGATATTGCCGGAGCTTCGGTGCTGGTGATGAAGGATGGCAATGTCCTGCTCGAGAAGGGCTACGGTTACGCTGACATCAAATCAAAAAAGCCCGTCGATCCAGCCTCGACGATCTTTCGACTGGCCTCGATCTCCAAGCTCTTTACATGGGTCTCAGTGATGCAACTGGAAGAGCAAGGCAAGCTGAACCTCGACACCGACGTCAATCAGGATCTCGACTTCCCGATCCGCCCTGCCTTCAACAAACCGATCACGCTGCGCAACCTGATGACGCACACAGCGGGTTTTGAAGAGACCATTGACGATATCATCCTCACCAATCCCAAACAGGCGGTCTCGCTGCGCGATTATCTGATCGCCAATCAGCCGATGCGCATCTATCCGCCGGGAGAAATTCCGGCATATTCCAACTATGGCGTCGGCCTGGCGAGTTACATCGTTCAGCGCATCAGCGGAGAACCTTTCGAACAATACGTGCAGGAGCACATCTTCGGGCCGCTCGGCATGACGCACTCGTCGTTCTATCAGCCGCTGCAGAAACGTTTGGCGGATTTGCCGTCGGATGGCTATCGATCGAACACCACCAAGCCACCCGTCGGTTTTGAAATCTTCAACCCCGTCGGCGCAGGCGGCGTTTCCTCAAGCGCTGCTGATATGGGACGCTTTGGACAGGCGCTGCTGAATGGCGGCGAACTCGACGGCAGGCGCATCCTCAAGCGGGAGACGCTCGCCCTGATGTGGACGCCGCAGTTTCGCGCCAGCGATCAGTTGCCGCCAATCTGCATGGGCTTCTACCAGGACTGGCGCAATCATCTGCACTGGATCGGGCATGAAGGCGATCTGATCGCCTTTCATAGCCTGTTCTTTGTGGAACCGACGCAGAAGATTGTGCTCTTTGTCTCCTACAACTCGGCAGGCGGCGGCTCAGAGCCGAGGCCGGAGATCATCAAATTCTTTTCCGATCGCTACTTTCCCGGCGCACCCGACGTCCAGTATCTGAAGACTGCCGCGAATCAGCTGAAGGATATTGCGGGAACATACGAGTCCACGCGCCGCGACGACACCACCAAATTGAAGCTTTCGACACTCTTCAGCCAGCGCAGTGCATCGGTCGACAAAGACGGGGTTCTCACGATCAATGGCGTGCGAGACCTGCGCGATCATCCGATCAAATGGAAGCCGATCGGCAAAGATCTCTGGCAGGCCGAAGGCGAGCAGGAGCGCCTCTTTGCGATTCGCAATGCTGACAATAAAGTGGTGCGCCTCGCCGTCGATTTTCCGGGAGTGCAGCTGCAGCGCGTGCCCTGGTATGAGAATCAGGCCTGGATAATGATCGCTCTCTGGTCAAGCATTGGAATCCTCGTGCTTGTGATTCTTGCGAGTCTCATTCGAACCTGGCGCCGCCTCTTCCAGCGCAAGCGTCCGCGCCCCGAGCCACAGCACGGAACCATCTGGCTCACTGCTGCGCCGCGGCTGGCCGCCTTTCTCTGGGTCATCTTCCTTGGCGTGCTGCTGGGCTATTTCCTAATAAAGGGCAACGACCTCATGCCTCCCACTCCGGCATGGTTCAAGTGGTTTGTCGCGATGAACTTCATCGCCATGCTCGCCATCGTGATCAGCACGCTCGCCGTCGTCGCCGGAATCGATGCCTGGAGCCGGAACATTCGCGTGATTACCAAGCTCAAGTTTGCCTTCGTTGCGCTCGCATGCGCCTTCCTGAGCTGGTTTGCCATTCACTGGCACATCATTGGGCCGACACATCGGATATAGCGGGAAGAAGTAATGAGTTAACCCGTGAAGAAGTGAAAAAGTGAAGGCGCGTTCACTGATTCACTCTTTCACTTTTTTCACTCCTTCACTTTCTTTCACTCCTTCACTTTGTTCACTCGTTGACTCATTTGCTCCTTCACTACTCCATTACACTGGAAGCTGTGAAGCCTTCATCTAATCTCATCCAACCCAGCCGCAAAGAATTTTTGGCGCTCGCCAAAAAGCACACGCTCGTCCCCGTCTATCGCACGCTCACGGCCGACCTCGAAACTCCCGTTTCGGCCTTTCTGCGCGCGGCTTGGCAGGAGCGCGAATGCTTTCTGCTAGAGTCGGTCGAGAACGGTGAGCAAGTGGGCCGCTACACCTTCATCGGGCTAAACCCGTACAAGCGCATCGTCGCGCGCGGCCAGCAGATCGACATCACCGAAGGCGGGCGCACCACCCGCATCGAGGGCGATATCTTCCACGTGCTGCGCGAGGCCCTCAGCGGCCACAAGCCCGCGCGCATTGCCGGACTGCCGCCGTTCACCGCCGGCGCCGTCGGCTTCTTCGCCTACGACGCCGTTCGCCAGATCGAGCGCCTGCCCAATCACGCCAAGGACGAACTCGGCGTTCCCGATGCATGCCTGCTGTTCTTCGATGAAGTGCTGGCCTTTGACCACGTGCGCAAACAGATCTGGATGGTGGCCACCGCCGACGTTTCGCTCGCCAGGCCCGAGGAAGCTTACGCGAAGGCGGTAAAGCGGCTGGCAAAGCTTGAAAAGCGCCTGGCCACGCCGTTGCCGAAGCTGCCGCAAGCCCGCGCAGCCAAGCCAGTCCAGGTGAAGCGACGCACCAGCAAGAAGAGCTTCCTCGTCGCAGTTGAGCGCACGAAGGAGTACATCGCCGCGGGCGACATCTTTCAGGCAGTGCTG
This sequence comes from Occallatibacter sp., assembly GCF_049582745.1. GTDB lineage: Bacteria > Acidobacteriota > Terriglobia > Terriglobales > Acidobacteriaceae > Telmatobacter. Next base: position 17,606 of record NZ_JBAUUO010000173.1, on the reverse strand, counting down.
TCGCAGCGACTCGACGTATCGACGGGCATGGATACCTTCCAGGTCTATCGCTCGCTGCGCACAGTGAATCCAAGTCCCTATATGTACTTCCTGCGCTTCACACCCGATGGGCCGCTCGGGACCGCGAAAAAATCGAAGCCGGCAAACAGCGTCGAACTCGCCGGATCATCTCCGGAACTGCTGGTGCGCGTACATGATCGCAAAGTGGAATACCGGCCGATCGCGGGGACGCGTCCGCGCGGCACAACCGAAGCCGAAGATCTTCGCCTTGAAGAAGAAATGATGCACGACGACAAGGAGCGCGCCGAGCACGTGATGCTCGTCGACCTCGGTCGCAACGATGTTGGGCGGGTGAGCGAGTTTGGCAGCGTCAAAGTCGATCGCCTGATGTTTGTCGAGCGTTACAGTCACGTGATGCACATCGTCAGCACCATTGAAGGCAAGCTGAAGCCGGAGCTAACTGCGGTAGACGCGCTTCGCGCATGCTTTCCTGCCGGCACGCTCTCTGGCGCGCCCAAGGTTCGTGCCATGGAGATTATCGAAGAACTGGAACCCTCGCGCCGCGGCACCTACGGCGGTGCCGTGCTCTACGCTGACTTTTCCGGCAATCTCGACTCCTGCATTGCCATCCGCTCGCTGCTGACCACCGGAGGCAAAGGATACGTACAGGCCGGAGCCGGCATTGTCGCGGACTCAGTCCCGGAACTCGAACACCAGGAATCGCTTAACAAGGCCCAGGCGGTGATTCGCGCGATCGAGCGCGCGCGCGAACTCTAGCTGCAACCCCGATTTTCCGCCCTGCCGAATGAACATTAACCGGATCGCACGTAAAATTGGCACGTCCGAATGCAGTCTATTCCCTATTACCAACCATTACTTTCGGCAACTTGTAAATGCGACTATTGACTGCTACATTTTTCTAGCTTGGAAAATTAAGCCCTTTGGTCGGTTCCCCTGGCGCACAACTTACCGTAATTCCCTGGGGGCTTAACGAAGAAAACACAAATTCTCAAACGGCAACTCTTCCACTGGGTGTCGCTCATGGTTGGCACTATGAGAACGACGGAGTAACAAAGAAACACAGTATCTGCAGCGCGGGAGCAAGACTGGGCCTTCTTTTGGAACTGCATCCGGGAGGTTACAAACCCTTGCTTAGGGATCTGGATAAAAAAGACACTGCGATTCTCAAGGGGCTGGCGATCTCGGCCATCGTCTTCCACAACTACTTTCATATCGTTAGCCCCGTCCGCGAGAACGAATTCACCTTCGATCCCGCGAGGTTCTCCGTATTCCTGCAAACGGTCGTTCACCCCTCAATGGCTATCCAGGCACTGTTCGCGTTCTATGGACATCTCGGGGTCCAGATCTTCATCTTTGTCTCAGCTTACGGCCTCGCCAAGAGCCACTGGAATGACACGTCATCCTGGTCATCGTTCATGTGGACCAGGGTGAAGAAGCTCTATCCGATGTTCGGGCTGGCCCTCTTGTTTTGGGCTCTGCTAGCGGCGATATTCGTCGGACCAATATGGTTGATCCAGGATGCCGGTCCCGGGCTCCTTCTCCTGCTGGCCGGAGTCTCCAACATTGTGCCGGGAGTGGGACTGCCCATCGTAGGGCCTTGGTGGTTTGTCCCTTTTATCATACAGTTCTACGCGATCTGGCCGATGTTGCGGAAGCTCACGGTGAAGTTCGGCTGGCCCGGCTTGGTTGCGCTTTCCGTTATTTGCTTCCTGATGACATTCGCAGCAGAGCCGATACTCGCCCACTGGTCTATCAACCCGGCATTGAACCCGATCGGGCGCATGCGCATTTTTTGCCTGGGAATCATTGCTGCCCGATATCCGATACGCATCAACGCATATCTCGCGATTCCGGCATTGGCAATCCTCCTCCTCGGGAGCGAGTATGCTTCGATCGCGAGATTATCTTCTCTCGCATTCGCCGTCTTCAGTCTATGGCTTTATGTCAAGACACGCAGCTGGTTGAGACGATTCCGCGTCCTCGAAATAATCGGCGGCTACTCGCTCGCAATCTTTCTCGTGAACGGATTCATAAGGGTCCCCTTCATCGCGTTTGCGAATACGCCTCTGTCTCAACTTGCCCTGGGATGCGCAAGTGCGGTGGTCACCTTCGCCATCTCCGCGTTCTTCCATTACCTGCTCGAACCGGCTCCCCAGAGACTTACTTCGCCTGAGGCGCAAGCCGCATGGCCGTCCTCCGAACCGGCTCCCGAAATGGGTTGGAATTAGCTCCGAATCATCGCGCCGCGGATGGCCTTCGCGCAGTGGTACTTTCCGGCGGTGGCGGGCAACATCGTCGGCGGCATCTGCCGGGTGACGAACCTGGAATATGGTCAGGTCATCGACGGGAACGTTCCGGCGAAAAAGGATCGAGAGCGCAATCTACTCCGCGCCAAACAGCCGCCGGAAGAAGTGCCCCATGCGGGCCATGAATCCAGGCTTCTTATCACCTTTGACCTTGGGCGGCTTGTGCTTCGCTACATGCACGTGCGGCGCAGGGTTGCCGCCCTTTGCGGTGATGGTGTCGGTCTCCGGCGGCGGCTCGCCGCTCTTGTGCACAAAGGTGTCTGTAGCTTCAGTCGGCGCGGCGGCGGGAGTCACTCCCGGCGGACCGGGCGGGGCAAGCGGCGCGAGGCCTGCGCTCTGTGCCTCTGGGAATTCATTGGTGTTTGGATGCAACGGCGCCGGGCAGCCGCAGGACTCCTTCTCCTGGTCGACGACCGAATACACGCTGCCGTGCTGGAACATCACGCGCTGTCCCGACTGCACGCGATAGATGCCGCCATCAAAAACGCTTGTTACGAGCACGTAAGGCGCGTTCACGCCTGCATTGTCGACGCACGTGTCGCCATGCTGGCCAAGGCGCACCTTCACATCCGCCGCCCCGGGACCGCCGATCAGGATGCGGAAGTCGGGAGTAAGCAGCACGTCGGAATTGCGGCCGGTGGCAAAGCTTGCCTCGAGCGCTCCGTGATCGAGCACCATCATCAGCCCCGGAACCTCGTCCTTGGGAATGCTGGCGTCGGCAGCCAGCTTTACCGTCGTCGAAGCGCATACGCGCAGCACGCCACGCCGTGGCAGCGTCACTTCAGTCGTGCCGGCGCCGGAGGTGATGGCTCCGTTGGAGGCAATCATCGCTCGTCCATTCGCAACCTGCAGAGCTCCGGTCACCATGGCTGCGCTGGCGGGGTCCTTGTTGTCGAGTGGAACGATCGCGATCGGTCCCGATTGCGTGGGTCCATAGGACGGGTTGCTGTCCGCGGGTGCGCTCGCCGGAGTCGGCTGTGTTTCCGAGGGAGGCGTTGGCCGGGACTTGGGCGCCTGCGACCATAGAAGAGGGCTGGCGCAGCACGCTCCGCATAACAGAATTCGATGCAGCGTGTGTTTCGCGGGCCTTTGAGAGTCTTGCATCGCGCCTACATTTCCAGGAAGTTGCGGATCATCTGGTGACCACCTTCGGTCAACACGGACTCGGGGTGAAACTGTACGCCCTCGACCTTCAGGGTGCGGTGGCGCAGCCCCATGATGACAGACCTGCCCTTCGCGCCCGCGCCGTTTGCCTCGGACGTGCGGGCTGTGACTTCAAGCTCCTTAGGCAGCGAATTCTCAGCCACAATCAAGGAGTGATAACGGGTGCAGGTAAGCGGTGACGGCAATCCGGAAAAAACGCCTTTGCCGTCATGATTTACTTTGCTGGTTTTGCCATGCATCAGGTTCTGTGCGCGCACCACTTCACCGCCAAAGGCTTCGCCGATGGCCTGGTGCCCGAGGCATACGCCGAGGATCGGAGCCTTGCCTGCCATGTGCCGGATAAGCGGAACCAGGATGCCCGCTTCCCCGGGTGTGCATGGCCCCGGCGACAGCAGGATCCGTTCCGGCTTCAGCGCCTCCACCTCTTCGACGGTGAGCTCGTCGTTGCGGCGGACCAGCACGTCCGCCCCAAGTTCGCCCAGGTATTGAACAAGGTTGTAGGTGAAGGAATCGTAGTTATCGAGGACAAAAACCATGGGTGAAACCAGTGTAGCGCGAGCGGCAATCGAGCCGGCGGCGGGAAGACGGAGGCAACACCCTCGCTTCGCAGCGAACAGGTCGCAAAGGCGGTGAAGGGGCGATAGTTGCGGACATGCGGCAGTTTTGAAAGACTGGCCTTGGTCTTCAACGATGGTTCTTCACTTTCTGATTCAGGGACGTGTGCAGGGGGTGGGTTTTCGCTGGTTCGTTCATCGCGAAGCCAGCGAGCTTGACCTGCGCGGCTGGGTGCGCAATACCGAAGATGGCGATGTGGAAGTGGTGGCTTCAGGCACTGCCGAAGATCTTGCCGAACTGCGCACGAGCCTACGTAAAGGGCCGCGCGGAAGCCGGGTCGATCGCCTTATCGAGCACTATATGGATGACAAAGAGGCAGCAGGGCTGGATGCGTTTCGCATTGAAGGGGCGTGGTGACGTGCAGCGAAGCTGCGCAGTTGTCAGTGGTCAGTTCTCAGTCATCAGTTGTCAGTATTCAGTTTTTCCCGTTGGGCGATCAGCGAGACTGGGGACTGAAGACGTGAACGGAAGACCTGCCTTCTATAATTCGAGTTGACAGTAACAATTCATCAGAGCACTTCACGCAGTTTTCAGAAGTCGGTTACCAGTTGCCAGTCGGCAAGACTGAGAACTGAAGACTGAGAACTGACAACTTCGACAGTCTCGAGGAGCAAGCGAACGCATGCCCGAAGCGATCAAGCCGATTGATGTGGAAGCACTGAAGGCGCTGGTGCGCACGGTGCCGGATTTTCCCAAGCCAGGGATTTTGTTTTATGACATCACCACGTTGTTGAAGGACAAGACCGGCTTCGCGAAGCTGATCGACCTGCTGGCCGCGCACTACATCGAACACAATATCGACCTGGTGCTGGGCATCGAGGCGCGTGGGTTCATTTTCGGGCCGGCGCTCGCCTATCGGCTGAATGCAGGCTTCGTGCCGGTACGCAAACCGCGCAAGCTTCCGGCGCCCGTAGCGCGCGTGACCTACGATCTCGAATATGGATCGGACACGCTGGAGATTCACCGGGACGCGATCCAGCCGGGGCAGCGCGTGGTGCTGGTCGACGATCTGCTGGCGACCGGGGGCACCATGGAGGCTACGGTCAAGTTGGTGAATGAACTCGGTGGCGAAATTGCCGGCTTGGCTTTTGCCGTGGAGCTGGACTTCCTGAAGGGCCGCGACCGCTTCAAGGCGTACGACGTCTTCAGCTTGCTGCACTACGACGAATAGACTCGGCCGGATTCGAAAGATCGCGATGATTAAGAAATCGCGGATTATGGGTGCAGGATCCCGGATTTAAACAGGTTATCAGCATTTTGAAGCAGGTCATTTACGGCAAATGGACTGTCCGGCACGAAGCGCGATCAGGGCAGTCACGCGATCTGCTGAACCCATTGGCTTCGCCAATCTGGCGCCTCAAAGGGGTCGGCGAAATACTGCGTCTCATGCACGACCTTGCCGTTGCGGAATTCCATGATGCTCACGGTATACGCCGGCCGCCCCTCGTAGGTGATGATGTACTCCGTCACCCACAGATCGCCGTACCCGAGCATCCGCCTGACGTTGAAGCCCGACGGCCTTCCGGGATGGTGACTCCGCAAGGCCTGCAGATTGTTTCTTCCCAGGATTCGCTCGCCCGACTGGGGATAATCGCATAGGACATTGTCGTCGTAGATTTCGTGCTCCGCGTTTAGATCCCCGACTGCAGACGCATGCCAATGCGCATTTAAGACTTCACGGATCTGTTCGTCACGCATGATCGCTCCTGCCGAATTCTCGGCTTAAATAAGCATCTTCGCCCGTATGACTGATATCACACATGAGCGGAACCGAAAAACGCGCGTTTTGCCTCCGCTGGAACTGCCGATTCTTGAACTGCAGGCGAGAGCCGAGTCAGCAGCAGGCAAGGATATACTTTTTCACAACCCATCATGAAGCGGCACGTCCTCATCTTCGGTCTGGTCGGCGGCCTCCTTATCGCCACCCTCCAATACACTGAATACCGCTTCGTCATCATCGAGCACTCGATCGAACTCTACAGTGCGCTCGTCGCCATCCTCTTCGCGACCTTCGGCATCTGGCTCGGCCTCCGCATCACGCGCAGTCGCGAAATAATCCGGGAGACGGTCGTGGTGAAGGAAGTGCTTGTCCCCGCGGAAGCCCCCGCCCCCTTTGCTCCCAATACCACCCAGCAGCAGACCCTCGGCATCACGGCACGCGAGCTTGAAATCCTCACCCTGGTAGCCCGCGGCTTCAGCAATCGCGAGATTGCCACGCAGCTTTTCGTTTCAGAAAACACGGTCAAGACACACTGTTCGCGCGCCTTTGACAAGCTGGGAGCCGCCCGCCGGACTCAGGCTGTCCGGCGCGGCAAAGAACTAGGCCTGCTGCCGTGAGGACTGGCCGTCCGGGCGGACGCCCTTCGGGCAACTGCGTCACTCGAAAGCATGATTTCCACTCCATTTGTCGAAAAATCATTCGAAAGGGTGACGACATCCGGCCCCGTTCGACCGCATCGTGAATCCATCGTCAGTCACATTAACTCGCACCAGGAGCCAGCCATGAAAAAAACCGTCCTCACCTTCGGCCTCATCTCCGGCGTCATGATCTCCGTTCTTATGGACAGCTCGCTTCTGCTCGCCCACAAGATCGGCTCCGGCCACAGCATGGTTCTCGGCTACACCATCATGGTGGCGTCGTTCCTGCTGATCTATTTCGGCATCCGCAGCTACCGCGACAATACCCTCGAGGGGCAAATCTCCTTCGGCCGCGCCTTCACCTGCGGCATCCTGATCGCCCTCATCACAACCGCCTGCTACGTCGCCACGTGGGAGGTCCTCTACTTCAACTTCATGCCTCACTTCATGGACAGCTACTTCGCCGCGCAGATTCACAAGGTGCAGGCGTCCGGACTTGACCCCGCCACCGCCGCCGCGAAGGTCGCTGACATCGAGCGATCTCAGCGGCTCTACCAGAACCCCTTCGTCAACATGGCCTACACCTTCATGGAGCCCCTGCCCGTCGGCCTTATCATTACGCTCATTTCCGCTGCAGTGCTCCGGCGCAAAGTCCCTGTCGAACCCGCTGCCGCTGGCGCAGTCATGACCACATAGATCAAAAAAGGCCGGGGGCGAGAGCCCGACCTTCTGTCTTCTATACTGTCAGTTCAACAAGGAGATCGCATGGCTTCAATCACTGGCTTTGGCGGTGTATTTCTGCGGGCGAATGATCCAAAGGCTCTGTATCAGTGGTACGAGGAGCATCTCGGTCTGGTGAAGTCCGAGGGAGCATACGCGTTTTCTGCCCCGACGCAACATCCCAAAATCGTCTTCGCCCTTTTCAAGCAAGACAATGACTACTTCCCTCCGTCGCAGAAAGCCATGATCAATCTCCAGGTGAACGACCTGGATGGTGTGCGGGATCGATTGATAGGCGAGGGTGTCACCGTCGATCCAAAACGCGAAAGCTATGAGTTCGGAAAGTTTGGCTGGATCACCGATCCGGAGGGAAACCGCGTCGAGCTTTGGCAGCCTATCGCAACCGAATAACGCAGAGGCCGATCCAGCTTCAGATCGGCTGGCTCTCAACGCGCCGTGTTCTTTCGTCGCCGCTGATCGCTTGCTTTCATGATTTCGCTCATGTCCCCTGCCGGACGAATCTCACTGATGCCGGCTGCCGCGAGTCTGATCAGCGGCTTTCCGGGACTTCTTCGCGCGCGTCCGTTCCGCCGGCCTCGAGCTCGACCTGCAACATCTGCGCGTCGGCGAAGCGATAGCCGACGTAGACATCGGTGAGCAGGTAGACGGGGTTGGATGGATCGTCCTCGATCTTCTTGCGCAGCTGGCGAATGAAGGTGCGCAGATACTCCACCTCTTCACGGCAGTCGGCGCCCCAGACGGCGGTGAGCAGCTTGGCGTAGGAAACGACACGGCCGGCGCGGCTCATCATGGTGTAGAGAATGTCGTACTCCTTGCGTGTGAGGTGGATGGGCTGGCCACGCCGGGTCACGCTGCGCTTCGAGGGGTTGAGGCGAATCTCTCCGATTTCGATGGGCGCATCTTCGGCGCGTGCCGGGGCATGCACCCTGCGGACCGCCGTACGAATGCGCGCAATCAGCTCGCGGGTGCTGAAGGGCTTGGTGATGTAGTCGTCGGCGCCGAGTTCCAGCGCTTCCACCTTTTCACCTTCGCCGTCGCGCACTGTTAGCATCAGCACGGGCAGCCGGGGCGCGAATGCACGGATGCGGCGCAAGGTCTCAATTCCGCCGATGCCCGGCATATTGATGTCGAGAAGCACCACGTCGTAGGGGCTGGCGCGCAGCAACTGGAGTGCCTCTTCTCCCCGCGACGCTTCGCTGAATTGAAATCCAAGCTCGGCGAGGGGAGGCCTGAGCGCGCGGCGGATGGAGGTTTCATCATCGACGATCAGAATGCGAATTGGGTTCTGGTTCATTTGGATTCCCTCTTTCGTGCCTGAGATGGGATAGCCGCGTAAAACGCGTTGCCTTCATCATGGTCGCTGGTGACCCAGACGTATCCATCGTGGATGGTGGCCGCGCGCTTGGCCACCGACAAACCGATGCCGGTGCCGGTGGCGCGATTGGCTGAGCCCGAAGATCGATAGTAGCGGTCGAAGATGCGTTCGCGATCGGCAATGGGAATGACCGGGCCGAAACTGTGAACCGAAAAGATGACCTCGGCCTTCGCCTGGACGGCGCGAATGGTAATGGTGGTGCCGTAGATCGCGTACTTGCAGGCGTTGTCGATGTATTGCGACAAAAGCATCGTCATCAGGCGGCGATCGCAGCAGAGTACGAGGTTGTCGTCGGGGAGATCGATCGCGACCTTCATCGAGGCCAGCCGCTCGCTGAGGCTGGCAACGACTTCGTCAATCAGGGCGGCGACGCCGACGGGCAATGCGTGAACGGTGACTTCGCCGGCATCGAGCCGCGCGGTCGTCAGCAGGCGCGTCGTCAGATCGTTGAGCAGGTCGGCCTGCTCATTGATGAGGGAGACAAGCTCGCCCTGGCCTGCGGAAAGCTTGCCCATCTCCGAGAGTCCGGTGGAGGCGGCGCGAATGGCGGTGAGCGGCGTTTTGTATTCATGCGCCAGCGCGTCAAGCACTGTGGAGCGAAGCTGCTCGGTCTGACGCTCAGTCTCGATGCGGCTTTCGTTGGCGAAGGCGCGGTAGCGGTCGAAGGTGATGGCAACCAGCGATGCAATTGCATTGTTGGTCAACGGACTGGTGTCGCCACGAAGGACAACCGCACCGATGGGTGCTGCTCCAAGACGAACCACGCGGCGCGCAATACCTGTCTCCGGATCGTCGTCGGATGTCTCAAAAAAATAAACGTTTTGGGCCAGTTCCTGCGGATCGAGGTTCCAGAAGCCGGCCTGGTAGGTCTGGTGCAGATCCGCGTCGAAGATAACGACGGCCTCGAGAGCGAATATTTCATGCACCAGTTCGACGAGCTGTGCGCCGGGTTCGACGTGGAGATTCATCTGCAGCGTGCGCCGCGTGAACTCGTAGAGGTCCTGCATCTGGCCGCCCCACGAATCGGTTTCGCGTGCGTGCTCAGTGACGCGCGCAGAAAGGCGGCTGATGACCAGGGCGGTGAGAATGAACGCCACGAGGGCGACGGAGTTGGCTGGATCGGTGGCTGGATTCAGCCTGCCAAGACGCGCGGCAAAGTAGCTTTGCACGAACACTGCGGAAAGGGAGACGATTACCGCCTGCCAGAATCCACACCAGAGAGCGGTGGGCACGATGATAAGCAGATAGAGCACTACGGCGACCGGAAGCAGCCATTGGAGCCAGTGCGCAAAGACGCCGACGAGCACCACGGAGAGGATGCCGAGGGCGCACTCCGTGGAGAACAGGAGCACCCGCAGCCCGGAGCCTCGGGAACGTCGTGACGCAAACCCTGCGCGGAGCGGGATGTAGGTTCCAGACAACCGTTACCGGCCTTTCCATCGAACGCCATGAGGCGGAATCGCTCTGGCAGCAACTGAGCACAAACAACGCCAGTAGATCGGGATGAAGTTCGACCTGTATGGCTTCGCTCGAAAGGTGACTCTCTCCATCGGCGTTGCAACCATTGGGCAACGAACTGCCGATTCAGAGAGAGCCTTCCCGCGTGCACCTTTTGTTCCCAGAAGGGGGCATCTTGCGCGGGAAGATTGTTTCTACGATATTAACAGTTCTTCATTTGATTTTTATCCGGCCAGGCGTAATAGAGAGCATCGCACGCGCCGTCCGTGCCTCATCGAGCGGAGAGTCGATCCGGGCTCTGCAACCGCAGATGCGCCGTCTCTATATGATTTCTTTCCGTAATCTTCATCTCTTCTTTATGCATTGTTTGCATTACTAATAACAAGCCGCAGCGATTCGGAACCCTAAAGGGAGCAGCGCTCAACGCGCGCGACTTCACGATCTTTTTCTTGCCGAAAGCGCAATCGTCTTGCGACTTTCCCTACCCGACTGAAAGGTAATCCGCAGCAAAGAGATTGAGTCAACAACCTCACTTCTCACATAAAGCCTCATTCGATTCATACCCAAATCTTGTTCAGGAGGAATTGTGTCGATGTTCAGCAAGGTGAATCACATCGTTCTCCAATCGTTGAGCGCCGCGGTGCTTGCTACAGCCGTCGTGGCGGGCGCTCAGACAGCGCCGGCGGCAGCGGCATCTGCTCCCGCAGCACCAGCCGACCAGGCTCCAGCGGCTGCGCCTGCCGCTCCAACGTGGAGCGTGGGCCCCATGGACATCAGCGGCTTGATCGATGGCTATTACGGATACAACTACAATCGTCCGAGCGCCCTGGCAAATGGCCAGGCGAATGATCTCTATAACTTCAACGACAAGACCGACCAGTTCAACCTGAGTGAAGCGCGTCTGACCCTGAACCACGATCCCGATCCGGTGGGCGCGCACGTCGACCTCTTCTTCGGACGGGCGAACACCCTCGTCAATGGCGGATCGCACGATCAGGGGGACTATATCGAGCAGGCATTTTTGAGCTTGAAACCGCCGAAGACAAAGGGTCTTGAACTCGATTTCGGCAAGTTTGTAACTTCGGCAGGCGCTGAAGTGATCGAGTCAAAGGACAACTGGAATTACTCGCGTTCGATTCTGTTCGCGTGGGCGATCCCGTACTTCCACTTCGGTCTGCGCACGTCGATGCCCGTTTCGAAGGTCGACACCATTGGAGTACAGGTGGTCAACGGATGGAATAGCGTGACTGCCAGCAACGGCGGAGTGACGATCGGGCTTACGAATGCGCTGGTAAAGCCCAAGTACACGTGGAACGTGAACTATTACACGGGTCCGTCCAATGTGAACACGCAGAGTGGGTATCGCAACCTGATCGACACCACCCTGCTGCTGACGCCTAGCACGAAACTGAGCGCCTATATCAACTATGACTACGGTCAGAATCGCAATCATTTCGATACGGGCGAAGGAATCGATAGCTCGTTGAATCACTGGCAGGGCGTGGCGTTCGCCGTTCGCGAACAGGCTACCGGCACATCGGCTTTCTCTGGGCGCTACGAGTACTTCAACGACCCTAATGGATACTCGACGGGCGCGATCCAGCATGTGCAGGAGTTCACGGGCACCTACGAGTACAAGTGGGCCGAGGGACTTCTTTCGCGGGTTGAAATCCGCAAGGACTGGTCGGATACCGATTTCTTTCACAAGGGAGACGGAAACCTTGTGAAGGGTCAGGCAACCGCAACGGTTGGATTCGTGGCTTTCTTCGGGCCCAAGAGATAGGTTGCGCCGGCACGAGCAACGGAGGAGTTTTGGTAATTGATGAGGCCCCCGAACTGAGCGCCAATCCGCCTCAGAATGGGGGCTTCTTGAATCGTTCTTCATTTCATCTTCATCAGTGCTTCCATAGCATTCAAGTCATCCAGAAACATGAATTTCTCAGCCGATTCTCAACTGGCGAGGCTTAAAAACATCCCGCCTCTCAAGCGACGGGAACAGACTCTCAGAATTTCAATTTCCAGGAGAATGTTTATGGCAGATCAGAAAGCACCACAGATGCAGGCAACTCTGGGACTTACCGGGTTGACCAGTAACGCAATGGCGCTGATTGCTCCGGGCGCCTTTCTATGGCTAACGTTCTTCATCCAGGCGACGACGGGCGTGGCGGGTCAGCCTTCCACTGCGCCGGCAATGTGGGCCGGCATCTTTGCCGCGCTGCTGCTCTGCCTGGCTACCGCGGTAGCCTATGCCGAGATTTCGAAGCTCTATCCGGGCACTGGCTCGAGCTACTACTACGCGGAACAAGCGCTGCTATCGAAGGACAAGGCGTTCAAGTATGCCCGCGTTGCCAAGTTCGTCGTGGGCTGGGGTTCGCATCTTTACTACTGGGTTTATCCCGGCGTGATGGTGGGCGTCACCGGCGTATTTGTGGGTTACGTGGTTGGCTTCTTCTATCCGAGCTTCATCAGCGGCGCAAACCCCGGACCGGTCTTCATGGGACTGGTTGCAATCGTGTTCTCGTTCTTTGTGGCATGGATCGCCGCGAAGGGAGCTGGCGCATCGACAGCGGTAAACATCGCTATCAACGTCGTACAGATCTCGGCCCTCATTGTCTTCAGCGTGCTTGCTTTGGGATATCGCGTGAGCCACCCGACGGGCTCAACCGGCCCCACGGCTTTCCAGTACGACACGCAGACGCTCTCGACCTATACGTATCAGTTCGCCACCGATAAGACGGGTGCAACCGTTCGCGATGCGAGCGGCACGCCGCAGCCTCTGCTGGATTCGGCCGGCAAGCCAGTGCCTTACGTGATTACCTATCCCGATAAGGATGCCAGCGGAAACATGCTGACGCATACCTCGGCTGTCTCGGTAGTGGTGCCGCACAACCTGAATTGGATGTTCATTCAGGCTACTGTCGCGATCCTCATCCTGGTCGGATTCGAATCGGTAACTTCGATGGGCGGCGAGGCCAAAAATCCAACCAAACATATTCCCATCGCAGTCATCGCTTCGCTGCTGATCCAGGGGTTGGTCTGTTATCTGATTGAGTATTTCTGCGCCAACTACTTCCTCAATTCTGGTTACACCATGCAAAGCGCGGCAAGCTCCGCGGCCCCCATCGGCGACATGATGATCATTGTGGGCGATTGGCTGCTGGGCCCGGGCCACGGCAAGTACTTCATGTTCGCCGAGGCGATTACGGTGTTCCTGGCGCTCATCGGTACCACGCTGAGCTGCATGAATACCGGCGCCCGCGTAACTTATGCCATGGGCAAAGACGACGAAGCTCCGGAGCACTTCGGCATCCTTCATGCCGAGTCGCTGTCGCCTCGCAAGGCTATCTGGACCCTGGCCGTAATCTCAGCGGTGATCGGCGTCATTGCTGTTTCGTTGGTATTTGCAGATGCCAGCGCGCCGACCGATGCAACGATTGCGGCGTTGCCGCACGGCATCTTTTCCAGCTTTGGATATTCGACGCATGACAAGATGGCAGCATTGCCAAACTCGCTGCTGGCGATTACGTTGACCTCGAACTTCGGCACGTTCATTCTCTATGCGTTGAGCTGCTTCCTGTGCATCGTGGCGTTTCACAAGCGGCCCGACCATAGCTTCCTGAAACACACTCTGATTCCGGGATTCGGCCTGATAGCCAACCTGGTATGCATGGGCTTCTACGTGGCCGGGCCGTTCTTTAACCTCGGTACGAAAATGGAACCGCTCACAGCACTTGGCATCGCGGGTGTCTGGGGCCTCTACGGAGCGGTCTATTTCCTTCGATCGTCTAAGGCAAAAGGTAAGGCTGTCCTGCTGGAAACCAAGAACGTCACCACGTAGGCAGGGAGCCGTCGTTCATCAACGAAATGCAGACACTGGGTGGATATTCTTCTCGGCTCGATTCAGAAGGCCGCAGATGGGAAACCACCCGGTCGTTTCTGTAGGACTTGAACTTCTGAACTAAAGAATCCCCCATTGCGCAAGATGCGTAAGATCACCCCACGAACAAAGGACCCGTTCGTGGGGACCCCCAATTGAGGCGACCGGTCCATGTTGGATATCGTGTTTGGTCAGGCAAGCGATCCCGGCAAAGTACGCACGAACAACGAAGATGCGATGGGATCTTTTATTCCAAGTTCCCGCCACCAGGCCCGTTCTCACGGTTATCTTTTTGTCGTAGCCGATGGGGTGGGGGGAATGGACCTGGGCGAAATCGCTTCATCCACGGCGGTCTCGGTTCTTGTACAGGAATTCGAAAAGGCGCAAGGCGGCGCCATGTTGATCAGCCTGCTGCCACGCCTGGTGCAGCATGCGAATGCCGCTGTCCACGACCGAACGCTGGCCCAGGAATTCAGGGGAAAGAAGATGGCGACGACGGCCGTGGCATGCGCCCTGCGCCACGATCAGGCGATTGTATCGCACGTGGGCGACTCGCGCTGCTACCTGGTGCGCAAGGGCGTCGCAAAGCAGATCACGCAGGATCATACGTGGGTCAACGAGCAACGAAAGATGGGTGTGATTTCAGCCGCCGAGGTCGCGACATCCGATTCGCGCCACGTGCTGATCCGCTCACTCGGACCCGAGATGTTTGTCTCGCCCGACACCTCGGCGCTGACTGTTATGCCCGGCGACGTGCTGGTGCTCTGCTCCGACGGCCTACACGATGAGATGCCCGAAGCGACAATCGCCTCCATCGTGTCGCAAAACAAGCCGATCGATGAGATCGCGCAGGAATTGGTTGCGCGCGCTGTCGAGATCGACGGCAACGACAACACCTCCGCGCAGGTTGTTCGCATCCGTTCGGTCGAACAGGTCGGCATGTACCGTGGCCGTCCCTACCGGCTGCCCTCGTAAATCCCTTCGTCAAAGCTACGAAATCCTTAGAGATACGCCGCTAAATCCCGCTAGAGTAGAAGAAACGCATGCATTGGAGAACGCCGCCCGATGGGCATACTCGACACCATAGAAGCCGGCTCGCAAATCGACGCATACCGCATTGAAGCGCCGGTGGCGCGGAGCGGCATGGCTTCGATTTTTCGTGCTGTGGATACGCGCGATAATCGTGTGGTCGCCCTGAAGATTCCGCACCCGGACATGGAAGCCGATCCGATCCTCTTCGATCGATTCAAGCGCGAAGCGGACATTGGCGAAAAGCTCCACCACCCCATGGTGATGCGGGTCTACGGCGGAGAGAAACGGTCGCGCATTTACATGGTGATGGAGTGGTGCGACGGCAGGCTGCTGCGCACTATCCTCGGCGAGGGCCGCATGCCGCAAGACCGCGCCGTCCGCATCGCCGTCGAAGTGCTTGAAGCGCTCGAATACATTCACGAGCAGGGCGTTGTTCACCGGGACCTGAAACCGGAGAACATCATGGTCGACCCGAACGACAACATCAAGCTGATCGATTTTGGAATAGCCGGAGATGCGGGGGCTCGACGCCTTACCTACGCGAACTTCACTGCCACACTGGGGACCGCGGACTATATCTCGCCCGAGCAGGTGAAGGGCAAGCGGGGCGACGGGCGCTCGGACATCTATGCCATGGGCGTCATCCTGTACGAGATGCTTACGGGCAGGCTGCCTTTTTCGGGATCGTCTCCGATCGAGATCATGAACGACCGGATGCTAAACCATCCGCTGCCCCCTTCTGTGGCCGATCCGTCGATCTCGCCGCAATTGCAGGAGGTGCTGTATCGGGCGCTCGAACGCGACCCGCAGAACCGATATCCGCGTGCCAAGGAATTTGCACATGATCTGCAGCATTTGGACGGAGTCGGCGTCGAAGACCGCGCTGAATTTCGAGACTGGAACAAGCGGAAATCGCACACGACGCGCCAGGTCCTTTACTATAGTGCTCTCGCCCTGATTCCAGTTGTTATCCTGTTATTGATGGTGCTTGTTGCACGGCACCGGTAGGCAACTCCACGCGGCAATCTTCACGGATTCCTTATACGGGGAACCTTAGACTTATCACTGAATGCCCAACAGCACACGTGTCAGTTGGAAGGAGAGCTATGTCATCGGACTATCGGAATTTTCTTGCCCTCTCGTACGAGGAGCTTGAAGAACTGAACCTGCAAGCCAAGGCAGACCGCATCAGCCGGTTGCCGCTCGAGGAGGTTCGCGATAAGCGGATCAAGTACCTGACGGACGAAAAGCACATCAAAGCAGTGACGGTATTGTTCTCAGACCTCGAAGGCCGTCTGCACCTGCTGGACTATGACAAGAAGTTTCTGCTGGGCGCCCATGAGAATCTGACCTTCGACGGCTCCTCGATTCGCGGCTTTACCGCGCAGAAAGAAAGCGACCTGCGCCTGGGCATCGACTGGAGCGCCTTCTACTGGGTGCCCGCCGACGTGTTCGGCAACGGCAAGGTGCTGGTTTTCGGCACGGTCATCGACAAGGACGGCACGCCTTATTCCGGCGACCTCCGCGGTGTGCTGAAGAGCTACTCCGACCGGCTTTACAAAGAGAAGGGCTACACGCTCAACGCTGCCAACGAGATTGAAGGCTTTCTTTTTGCCGGCAAAGACGCGGAACGTAGATACCACGAGACGCTCAAATTCGATTTCATCAACACCGGCGGCTATTATCATGTGTTGCCCCTCGATCCGCTGCGTCAATTCATCGACACAGCTGCTGAAGTGCAGCGCGCCATGGGCTTCCAGAACGAGAAGGATCACCCGGAGGTTGCGCCCAGCCAGTTTGAAATCAACTACGGCTACGGCGAAGTTGTCGCGGCCGCAGATCAGATTCAGCTCTACAAGTTGCTCTGCCGCCAGATCGCGAACAACATGGGCTACACCGCATGCTTTCTTCCCAAGCCGGTCGTCGGTGTCAACGGCAGCGGCATGCACACCAACGTCTCCGTCTCGAAAGACAAGGTCAACCTGATGTGGGACCCGAAGGGCCAGGAGATGCTCTCCACCTTCGGCTGGGAATTTATTGATCGCATCCTGACGCACGCGCTGGACATTTGCCTGATCCTTAATCCCAGTGTGAATGCCTACCGTCGTCTCGACCCGCACTTTGAAGCGCCGAACCAGATCAAGGCGTCTGCCACCGATCGCGGTTCGATGGTGCGTGTACCGATCGGAAACTCCCGCTCAATGCGCGTGGAAGTGCGCTCAGTCGCGCCGGATGCGAATCCCTACCTCGCTCTCTATTCGATCTTCAAGACGGGCGTGGACGGCTCGACCGCCAAGATTGAAAACCTGCGCCAGGCCGAGCGCTACCTGCCCGATCATATCCAGGCAGCCATCGACGATTTCAAGGGGTCTAAGTGGATCGCCGAGATCCTTGGTTCAGACGTGCAGGGCCGGTTTGCGGATCTGAAGCAGGCCGCTGCCAATCGCTGCGCCCGCGACCTGGGCACGTTCGTCAAGGCGCCTGAAGTGCAATTCCACCACGAGGTCTACAACCAGTCGCTCTGGAACCTGTTCTAGGTGTGTGTCGGGCATAGATTCGTGACGGAGCCTATAGCGTAGGGAGCCGGTTCTGTTTTATGTTCGAGCCATGGGCCAGAACTTCATACCTGACACGGTCAACCAGACGCTTCTGTTTCCCC